>NZ_RJLN01000050.1 GCF_003725545.1 Micromonospora solifontis
GAGCTGCATCCCATCGCCCGAATCACCCGCAAACCGGATCACCACCCGGTCGAGTTGACGGATCTGCTTGGTCACGCCCGCACCTCGCTTCGCTCAGCGCCGTCGCAGAGGCGGCCGAACAGTGTGGTGACCCTGCCTTGCCCCGCCACGTGCCCTCCTTGACGCGCTGCTGCCGCTGGCCGTCCGTCCCTGGAGCGGCCCGCTCCATTTCTCACGTCAGAGCCTACGTCGGACCGTTAGGGCCACCTTGGTGGAGGTCCGACGTATGGGACCTGATCGGGCCGCTGTATGCCCGACTCTGCGGTGTTTAGTACCGCGACCCGTAATCCAGATCACCCCACGCCCGGCGAAAGGCGGCCGTCGATCACTCCTGGGTGGGAGAGCCGGTCGTCCGGCGGCGCAGCGAGGTGGTCGCCAGGGCCAGGGCGAGCACCACCAGCAGAGCCGAGAGCACGATCAGGGCGGTCGCCGTCTGCTGGGTCGAGCCGCCCGCGCGCCCGGTGGTCCGCTGCTCGGCGGCGGTCAGGACGCCCTGCGAGCCGGTCGGTACGGGCGTGCCGGTCGGCGGGGCCAGCGCCGCGGCCGCGGTGATCCGGAAGCTCATCTGCACCTGCCGGTCGCGACCGCTGCGCGGGTCCAGCCGGCCGACGACCGCGCCGGCCAGCGGGGCGAGCCGCTGGGCCTCCGGAGTGGCGGCCACCGGTAGCCGCAGCGGGGTGCTGTGGCCGGCCCGCACGGTGCCGAGCTCGCAGCGGACGCGGTCCGGGGCCAGCAGGGCGCAGCCAGCCGGCGGGTCGGTGGCGGAAACGCCGTCGGGAAGGACCACGTCGACCCGCCCGGCGGCGTCGACCTTGCCGGTGTTGCCGAGCCGTACGGCCAGCACGCTCGGCGCGCCGCTGATGTCGAAGACCACCTCGTCGGCGCGGAGCGAGATGCCGGGCACCGGCGGGCCGGGCGGGAAGAGGACGGCGAAGCCCTCGTCGTCGGCGGCCGTGCCGGCGACGCCCGGCGCGGTGGCGGTGACCTGGACCGATCCGCCCAACGGCATGGACTTCCAGGCCGTACCGGCCACCCGGATCCGGATCGTGCTGCTGAACCGGGCGCCCGGCGGCGCGGTCCACTCACCGCAGCGGTACCCGCCGGAGGAGGAGAGGCAGCCCGGGGTGCCGGCGTCGGTCAGGCCGGCCGGCAGCGTGTAGCCGAGGCGGATCCGCTCGACGGTGCTGCCGGTGTTCGTCACGGTCACCCGCAACGTGGTCACCGTGCTGTCGGCGTTCCAGTATCCGGCGGTGAGCGAGACATCCCCGGTGGCGACCCGTACCCCGAGCCGGCCGCCGGCCGGTCGGCCCGGCGGAGCCACGGGCGGCGGCGGTGGAGGTGCGGTGGTGGTCGGTGCGGTGGCGGTCGGCACCGGGTTGCCGGGGGCGGTGGTCGTCGGCGCGGGCACGGTGGTCGGCGGTGCCGGCGGCGTGGTCTCCGGGGGTGCGCTCTCGGTCGGCGGCGCGGTGGTCGGCTCCGTCGCGGTCGGCTCCACCGTCGGGGTGGCGTCGGTCGGCTCGGTGTCGGGTTCGGTCGCGGGGTCCGTCGCGGGGTCGGTGGCCGCCCGGACCACGCCGGTCACCGTGGGTGCGGCCGCGGCCCACCCGGGCGCGACCGCGACCGCGGCCACGATGCCGGCCGCCAGCGCGGGCCCGAACAGCGCGGCGGTACGTCGTGACGCGACCCGGCGGGCGGGGCGTACGCGGGGGCGGGCCATCTGTCCTCCGTGACGCTCAGCGAGGTTTCATTATTCGGCAACAGTTGCCCTCGGGTACTAGTCCCGCCAGGAAACAAATCCGTAACGTGCCCGGGACGCTCCGGCGGCGGGGGCGGTAGGCTCCCGACCGTGACCGGTTACCTCGGCTCGTACGCCACGCTCGGTCTCCTGATGCTCGCCGCCGTCCTCTTCTTCTTTACTGCGTTCTCCGCCAATCGGGTGTTACGTCCTAGCCGTCCGGCTGACCCCTGGGGCAAACGGTCCAGCTACGAATGCGGTCTCGACCCGGTGGGCGGCGACTGGGCGCAGATGCAGATCCGCTACTACGTCTACGCGTACCTGTACGTGCTCTTCGCGGTCGAGGCGGTCTTCCTCTTCCCCTGGGCGCTGGTCTTCGACCGGCCCGGGTTCGGGACGACAACCGTCGTCGAGATGGCGGTCTTCGTCGCCGTGGTGGCACTCGGCATCCTCTACGCCTGGCGCAAGAACATCCTCCGCTGGACCTGACTCAGGCGAGGCCGCGGCGGGTCAGCGTCGGCGGCCGGTCGCCCCGGATCGAGGCCACCATGTCGAGCACCCGGCGGGTCTCGCGTACCTGATGGGCGCGGAACACCCGGGCGCCCAGCCAGGCCGAGACGGCGGTCGCCGCCAGCGTCCCCTCCAGCCGGTCCGGCACCGGCAGGTCCAGCGTCTCGCCGATGAAGTCCTTGTTCGACAGGGCGACCAGCAGCGGCCACCCGGTGTCGGTGAGTTCCGCCAACCGCCGGGTGATCTCCAGCGAGTGGCGGGTGTTCTTGCCGAAGTCGTGCGCCGGGTCGATCAGGATCCCGTCCGGGCGTACGCCGAGGGCGACCGCCCGGTCGGCGAGGCCGGTCACCGTCGCGACCACGTCGGCCACCACGTCGTCGAATGCCGCCCGGTGCGGCCGGGTACGCGGGGCGAGCCCGCCCGCGTGCGAGCAGACCAACCCGGCGCCGGTCTCGGCGGCGACCCGGGCCAGCGCCGGATCCGCCCCCGACCAGGTGTCGTTGAGCAGGTCGGCCCCGGCCGCCACCGCCTCGACCGCCACCTCGGCCCGCCAGGTGTCGATCGAGATGATCACGTCCGGGAAGGCGTTCCGGACCGCGGCGATGGTGTCCACCGTCCGGCGGATCTCCTCGACCACGTCGACCTCGTCGCCCGGCCCGGCCTTCACCCCGCCGATGTCGATGATCTCCGCGCCCTCGGTGACCGCCCGCTCCACCGCGCGCAGCGCGTTGTCCTGGGCGAAGGTGGCGCCCCGGTCGAAGAACGAATCCGGCGTGCGGTTGACGATCGCCATCACCACCAGCTCGCCGGGGGAGAAGATCCGCCCACCGAGCCGCAGCTCCGCCGCCATGCCCGCCCTCCTGATCTCCGGTCCCGCGCCGGCCGCCCCCGACGCTATCCCGTCCCGCGCGGACCGGCCCGGGCGGTACGCCCGGTTTCGATTCATGATCGGAGCGGGTGGAGGGCTCGCCCCGCGCCGTCCCGCATGCCACGATCTCCCCATGGGTGAGGTTCTGCTCCTCTTGGTCGTGGCGCTGACCGTCGCGGCGGTGGTGTTCGGAGTGACGGTGCTCGTCTCCGGGCGGGATCCGGGCCTGGTGCCGGTCGAGCCGGACGGGCGCGCGGTGCCCCTGCCCGGCGGCCGGCCGCTGGACGAGTCGGACGTCGCCGAGGTGCGCTTCGACACCGCGCTGCGCGGCTACCGGATGGCCCAGGTCGACCAGGCCATGCGCCGGGCGGCGTACGACATCGGCTACAAGTCCGAGCTGATCGGCGTGCTCGAGGCCGAGGTCGCCGCGCTCCGCGAGGGCCGCACCGAGGAGGCCGACGCGCTGCGCCGGGCCCGGGAGGAGGCCGCCGCGACGAGCCCGGCCGAGGCCCCCACCCCCGACACCGCGACCATCGAGCTGGGGCTGGCCGGCGCGCCGGCGGCCGCGGCGGTGGAGGACGAGGCGTCCCTGCCCACGGGCAGCGGACCGGAGCCGGTCGCGTCCGCCGGGGCGGAGGCTCCGGTCGCCCCGGTCGCCGCGCCGGTCAACCCGAACGCCCAACCCGCCGGGCAGTCGTCGAGCGACCCGACCGCCGCGCCGGCCGGCGACGCGGACGCGGCCGCCACGCCCACCGACGACGCGGCCGGGGATCCGGCCGTCGGGCCGGGCGGAAACGGGGCCGCCGCCGCGGCGGATGCCGAGGAGGAACCGACGCGAGGTGCGGTGGTCCGGTCGGAGTCCGCGTGACCGGGCCCGAGGGCGCCGACGACCTCGCCGAGGCGGCCCAGCCCGGTGCCGGCGAGGTCACCGCGACGGTGGTGGTCAACGCCCCGGCGGAGCGGGTCTTCGCGGCGCTGACCGCCTGGGAGCGGCAGTCCGACTGGATCCCGTTCACCACCGTGAAGGTGGTCGAGGGGGACGGCGGCGAGGGCAGCCTGGTCGAGGCGGTCACCGCGCTCGGCCCGGCCGCGCTCCGGGACGAGATGCGGGTGGTCCGGGTGGACGCCCCGTACGAGGTCGGCGTGGTGCACTGCGGCCGGCTGCTGCGCGGTCCGGGCGTGCTGCGCTGCACCCCGATGGAGCGGGACCGGACCCAGGTGGTCTGGCACGAGTGGTTCCACCTGCCCGGTGGCGCCGCCGGCCGGGTTGCCTGGCCGGTGCTCTGGCCCGGCTCCAAGTTCAGCCTGACCCAGGCGTTGCGGAAGTTCGCCCGGCTGGTGGAGCAGGGCCGGCTGCCCTGAGCCCCGGTCGTGGCCGGTTGTCGGTGGGCTGGCCTACCGTGTACGCCGTGACTGACCTGGTGACCGGCCCCGACGGGCTGCCCCGCTGCGCCTGGGGGGCGAGCACCCCGGACTACGCCGTCTACCACGACGAGGAGTGGGGCCGGCCGCTGCGCGGCGACGACGCGCTCTACGAGCGGCTGACCCTGGAGGCGTTCCAGTCCGGGTTGTCCTGGCTGACCATCCTGCGCAAGCGGCCCGCGTTCCGGCTCGCCTTCGACGAGTTCCGGATCGAGAAGGTCGCCGGCTTCGGGGAGGCCGACGTGGCCCGGCTGCTGGCCGACACCGGCATCGTGCGCAACCGGGCCAAGGTCGAGGCCGCCATCGCCAACGCCCGGGCCGCCCTGGAGCTGCCCGACGGCCTCTCCGCACTGCTCTGGTCGTACGCGCCGCCGCCCCGGGCCGCCCGGCCCCGGTCGTTCGCGGAGGTGCCGGCGCTCACCCCCGAGTCCACCGCGCTGGCCAAGGCCCTCAAGAAGCGGGGCTTCCGGTTCGTCGGCCCGACCACCGCGTACGCGCTCATGCAGGCCACCGGCATGGTGGACGACCATCTCGCGGGCTGCCACGTGACCCGGGATCCGGCCGGGGCGTGACCCGCGCGGCGTCCGGGCGACGCGTCGGCACCGGCACCGTCCCGGCGTGATGGGATGGGCACCATGACCGACACCGAGCTGCGGACGAGCGGGACGATCGACGGCACCATGCCCGGCGCCTGGGCGGTGTTGCTGCCTGCCGAGCGGTACGAGGCCGAGCGGCTGGTCCACCACGACACGCTGGAGCTGACCGGGCTGGACGGGGCTGCCCGCCCCCGGCCCGGTGAGCCGGTCGCGGTGCTGGTCGACGAGCCGCTCCGGCTGGTGGCCCTCGGTCGGGTCGCCCTGGCCACCGGCGAGACCCGGGAGGACCCGGACGACCCGCAGTCCGAGGCGGGCCCGGGGGCGCTCGTGGTGACCTACACCCGTCGGGTGCTGGACGAGCCGGTGCCGGTCACCGGGCTGGCCCTCGCCGGGCCGCTGACCGGGCTCGACCCGGCCGTCTGGCAGGCGCTGGCCGACCGGCTCGGCCCGCCGCCGGTCCGCCGGCCCTGGCTGGTCAGCCTCGACCTGCCGATCGAGGCGGCCTCGCCGGCCGAGGCGGTCCGGCTGTTCTGGTCGTACGTGCAGGAGTTGGGCCCGCGGGAGCTGCCGGCCTACGTCTCGCCCTACGGGGACGAGCTGGCCATGCAGGCGTTCGTGCTCGGCGTGGCGGCGAACCAGGATCCGGAAGAGGACGACTGACCCCTTTCGGCCCGGTTACCGTGCCGGGAGGGGCCGGTGCCGGCCGCGCACGAGGGGGTTGGATGCGCTTCCAGGACAAGGTCGTGTTCATCACCGGTGGGGCGTCCGGGCTGGGTGAGGCGGCGGCCCGGCGGTTCGCGGCCGAGGGCGCGCGGGTGGTGGTCGCCGACATCAACGCCGAGGGCGCCGAGCGGGTCGCCGCGAGCCTCCCGGACGGGTACCCGGTGACCGTGGACACCGGCGCGGCGGCCTCGGTGGAGCAGGCGGTCGCCGACGCGATGCAGCGGTACGGCCGGATCGACGTCATCTTCAACAACGCCGGCATCGACGGCCGGCAGCAGCCGCTGCACGAGATGGACGTGGAGAACTGGGAGCAGGTCCGCCGGGTCAACGGCGACGGGGTCTTCTTCGTCCTCCGCTACGGCATCCCGGCGCTGCTGCACGGTGGTGGCGGCGCGGTCGTCAACACCTCGTCCACCACGGGACTGGCCGCCCAGGAGAACATCTCGCCGTACACCTTCACCAAGGCCGGGATCGTCGGCCTGACCCGGTCCGCGGCGATCGAGTACGCGGCGCGCGGTGTCCGGGTCAACGCGGTGGCCCCGACCGTGGTGATGACCCCGCTGGTGGAGCACTTCATCGACAGCGCGCCGGATCCGGCGCAGATGCGCCGGCAGATGGAGTCGTTCAACCCGAAGCCCGGCATCCCGACCCCCGACGACGTGGCCGGCGTGGTGCTCTTCCTCGCCTCCGACGACGCCGCCTGGATCACCGGCCACACCATCCCCGTCGACGGCGGCTACGTCGCCCGCTGACCCTCGCCGGGTCGCGGCTCGCCGGTCGCCGGTCGCCCCGCGCCCGGGAAGCCACTCTTGCCCGGAAAGAGTGGTCATTCCGCCGCGGATGGCCACTCTTTCCGTGCATCAGCGCGGATCTTGGGTGGGGTCGGTCAGTGGCCCTCGAAGACGGGCTTCTGCTTGTTGACGAAGGCCATCGTGGCGGCCCGGTGGTCGGCGGTGGCGCCGCAGATCGCCTGGGCCTGCGCCTCGGCGGCCAGGGCGTCGGCCAGGGTGCCGGCGTCGGCGATGGAGAGCTGGCGCTTGATCGCCCCGTACGCGACGGTCGGGCCGGCGGCGAGCCGGGCGGCCAGTTCCTGCGCGGCCGGCAGCACCTGCTCGTCGTCGTCCACCAGCCGGGTGAGCAGGCCCAGCCGGTGGGCCTCCTCGGCCCCGACGGGCTCGGCGAGCATCAGCAGCTCGACGGCCTTGGCGTGGCCGACCAGCCGGGGCAGCGTCCAGGAGGCGCCGGTGTCGGCGGCGAGCCCGACCCCGGCGAAGGCCATCAGGAACCGGGTCTTCGGGCCGCCGATCCGGAAGTCGGCGAGGAACGACAGCGAGGCGCCGGCCCCGGCGGCCATGCCCCGGACGGCGGCGACCACCGGCTTGGGCAGGTTGGCCAGCCGGGCGGCGATCGGGTTGTAGTGCGCCCGTACGGTCGCGAGCGGGTCCGCGCCGGCGGTCTCGAGGGTCTGCACGTGCTCCCGCAGGTCCTGCCCGGCGCAGAACGAGCCGCCCGCGCCGGCCAGCACGATCGCCCGGCAGGACCGGTCGGTCTCCAGCTCGGCCAGGGTGTCCCGGAGCGCCTCCTTGAGCGGCACGTCGAGCGAGTTCATCGCCGTCGGGCGGTTCAGCGTCAGGGTGACGACGGCGTCGGTGCGGTCGACGAGCAGCGGCTCGGTCACGTTTCTAACGACCCTTCTGTCGGGCGAGGCGGTTGCTGGCGTCGAGGCACTGCTCGACGTACCGGTCGGCGGCCGGCCGGAGCCGGGCGGCGTGCCGGTCGAAGAAGCTGGCCGCGCTGCTGCCCGGCCAGCGCTCGGGGAGCAGCGCCGGGGGCAGTTGCGGGTCCCGGAAGAGGAAGGTACGCCACGCGTGCACCAGTGCGAACCGGGCCGCGTACGCCTCCTCGTCGCTGCTGCGCACCGTGACGCCGGAGAGCAGCGGCTTCTGCTCGGTGACGAACCGCTCGTACGCCCGGCCGATCTCGGCCAGGTCCCAGGCGCGGCGGACCACGCCCATCGCGCCGGGTGTCCCGGCGGCATGGGAGGCGGTGAACCGCTCGTAGCGCACGCCCGCCTCGGCGAGCAGCACGTCCACGTCCTCACCCGGGCGGGTCGCCACCCAGGTGCAGTCGTCGAGCGTGCCGTAGCCGAGGAAGGTCAGGTTGGCGGCGAGCCGCTGCCGGTCCCGGCGGGAGGCCGGGGCCTCCAGCACCAGGAGGTCGAACCGGCCGTCCCAGCTGTGCCGGCCGGTGCGGTAGATCCGGGCGGCTGCCTCGTCGAGTCGGCGGGCCGCCTTCGGTGTGATCGAATATCCGGGTCCGGAGGTGAGCCGGAGGGGTTCGAGCCAGCCTTGACGGACCATCCGGGAGACCGCGGTGCGTACCGCCGGAGGGGCGATCCCGAGCGGCGCCAACAGCTTGACCAGGGCGGCGACCGGTGCGCGCCCACCCCTCGCCCGGAGGTGGTCGCCGTACAGGTCGAAGAGTGCCGACCGTGCCTGCATGACCGCACATTGTGACAGGCCTACCCAAGATAAGCTAGATGCTGTTACATCAATGCTGCTTCGGTTTGGGTCCAGCGGTGTTCATCAGGGAAAATCGTGGGTCGAGGCCCCCGTGGTGGTTGCGGGTGGTCATGGCGAAGTGGCTGTGGGGCAACCCACCAACCCTGGTGTAGGTCTGAGGGGAGACAACATGGCGGCGATGAAGCCGCGGACGGGCGACGGTCCGCTGGAGGTCACCAAGGAGGGCCGGGGCATCGTCATGCGGGTCCCGCTGGAGGGTGGTGGCCGGCTCGTCGTCGAGATGACTCCCGACGAGGCCACCGCGCTGGGTGACGCGCTGAAGGCGGCCGCCGGCTGATCGAGGGCGGTCCGCGCGGCGCGTGTCGCGCGAACGGCTGGTCCCGACCCTGAGCCACCGGTTCCGCCGGTGGCTCAGGGTCTTCGCCGCCCTGGTCTCTGGCGGATTGTCCTAACTTGAGAACTTTTCGGAGGTGCGGTCCAGCGTGCTGGCCATCCGTCTGGTGAGCGAGCCCGCGCGGCTCGACACCCTCGTCCTGCCCATTCGTCGTGAAGGGCCGGACACGCCGGCCGCGCTGGTCCCCACCGCCCGGCCGCCGGCCGACGAGGTCCGCGCCGAGGCGATCGCGCTGGTCCCCGCCGCGAGGCTGACCGGGGAGGCGGGCGAGGTGCGGGAGCACCTACGGCCCGGCGGCACCCCCGCGCGGCTGGTGCTCCTCGGCGTCGGCGCCGGCGACGAGCAGGGCTGGCGGGCCGCGGGAGCGGCGCTGGCCCGGGCGGCCCGGGATGAGACGCACATCACGGTGATGCTGCCGGCCGAGGCCACGGCGGCGCTGCGCGGCCTGACCGAGGGGCTGCTGCTCGGCTCGTACCGGTTCCGGCTCACCGAGGCCGGCGGCGCGCCCGCGCTGGCCGAGGTGGACCTGGTGGTGGCCGACCCGGCGGCGCTCGCCTCCACCCTGGAGGCGGCGCGGACCACCGCGGCGATGACCCGGCTGGCCCGCGACCTGACCAACACCCCCTCGTCGGTGAAGAACCCGGCCTGGTTCGCCGCGCAGGTCGAGGCCGCGGCCGCCGGCCACGCCGACCTGCACCTGCGGGTACGCGGCCCCGAGGAACTGGCGGCTGAGGGCTTCGGCGGCATCCTCGCCGTCGGGGGCGGCTCGGCCAGCGGACCGCGCCTGGTCGAACTGGACTGGCGGCCGGCGGACGCGCGTACCCACGTGGTGCTCGTCGGCAAGGGCATCACCTTCGACACCGGCGGCATCTCGATCAAGCCGGTGCCGGCGATGAAGCTGATGCGCAAGGACATGGCCGGTGCGGCGGCGGTGATCGCCGCGACCCTGGGCGCCGCCGCGCTGCGGCTGCCCGTCCGGGTCACCACCCTCGCCCCGCTCGCCGAGAACATGGTCAGCGGCTCGGCGTTCCGTCCCGGCGACGTCGTCCGCCACTACGGCGGCCTGACCAGCGAGACCACCAACTCGGACGCCGAGGGCCGGCTGGTGCTCGCCGACGCGATGGCGTACGCGGTGCGCGAGCTCGAGCCCGACCTGCTGGTCGACCTGGCCACCCTGACCGGTGCCAACGCGGTGGCGCTCGGCAAGCGGCACGGCGCCCTCTACAGCGAGAACGACCGGCTCGCCGCCGACCTGCTGGCGGCGATCGAGGCGGCCGGGGAGCGGGCCTGGCGGATGCCCTTGCCCGCCGACTACGTCGAGTACCTCGGCAGCGACCTCGCCGACCTGCACAGCTCCCCGGACCGGGGCGCCGGCTCGGTGGTGGCCGCGCTCTTCCTGCGCGAGTTCACCGGCGAGCTGCGCGACCGCTGGGTGCACGTGGACATGTCCGCCCCCTCCTGGTCGGAGGACGCGCACGCGGAGCTGACCAAGGGCGCCACCGGCTGGGGCGTACGCGGGCTGCTGCGCTGGCTGGCCACGCTGGGCTGAACCCGGCGACGGCCCGGGTCAGCCCTTCACGGCGGCGAGCAGGCCGTGCCCGACCGGCAGCAGCGCGGGGATCCAGTGCTCCGACTCCCGGAGCGCCTTGACGGTCTCCCGGACGGTGACCGTCTCCACGTCGCGGGCGGCCGGGTCACCGATCCGGCCGCCGGCCAGCGCGCCGTTGAGGGCGAGCACCCCGCCCGGGCGCAGCAGCCGGAGCGCGGCGTCCACGCAGGCACTGAAGCCGGTCGCCTCGGCATCGACGAAGACCAGGTCGTAGGCGCCGTCCGCGAGCCGCGGCAGCACGTCGAGGGCCCGGCCGGTGATGATCCGGGTACGCCCCGACGGGAAGCCGGCCTCCAGGAAGATCCGCCGGGCGATGCGCTGGTGCTCGACCTCCACGTCGATGGTGGTGAGCACGCCGTCGGGCCGCATGCCGCGCAGCAGCCACACGCCGCTGACCCCGGTGCCGGTGCCGATCTCCACCACCGCCCGGGCGTTGCCGGCGGCGGCGAGCAGCCGCAGCGCGGCCCCCGCCCCCGGGGTGACGGCGTCCACGCCCACCTCGCGGGCGAGGCTGCGGGCCGTGCGCAGGACGAGGTCCTCGGCGGCGTACGACTCGGCGAACTGGAGCGCGTGGGCCATCGAGTTGCCGGAGTTGGCGACCGTGGCGATGGGACACCTCCGGGCGGCGGGAGTGGTGCGAGGGGTCGGTTGGCGCTATGAGCCTAGAGGCGGCCCCGGAAGCGCGCAGCCGCGAGTCGGCTCGGAACGATCACGACCGGCAACACCTGACTCCACCCGTGGCATCCGTGCAATCCTGGACGGTGTCCCGCGTGTCAGGGTCGACCGGCTCCGCAGGGGGCCGGCGCGGGACACGCGGGACGGAGTGGGAGGCACCGACGTGACCGACGGCTGGGACTGGCGCCGGCCCGGCGGGGGTCCGGCACCGGCGGGACAGCCGGCGCCCGGCGACCCGCCGCACGGCGCCGGTGGTGGCGGCTCGCCCTGGTGGTCCGACGCGCTGGCCGACCCCTGGCGGGACCCGTACGCCCCGGCCGCGGTGGTGGTCCCGGCGGCCCCGGTCGTGGGCGCCGACGAGCCCGAGCCGGTCGTCGACCCGGACGCCCCGGGCCGGCCGGGGATCCGGCAGGTGGTGCTGATCTCGCTGATCACCGCCCTGCTGGCCGGCTCGCTCGGCAGCGCCCTGACGTACGCCTTCCTCCGCGGCGGCGGCCAGACCCCCACCCTCGGCGCGTCGTCGGGCCAGGCGCCGGCGCTCGCCCAGCGCAAGCCCGAGTCGCTGGCCGGCGTCGCCGAGAAGGTGCTGCCCAGCGTGGTGACCGTCCGGGTCTACAGCCTCGGCGGCACCAGCGAGGGTTCCGGCTTCGTGGTGAGCGCCGACGGGCACATCGTCACCAACGACCACGTGGTCTCGGGCGGCCCCGGCAAGGCCACGGTGATCTTCAACGACGGCAGCACCGCGCCCGGCACGGTGGTGGGGCAGGACCCGGAGTCGGACATCGCGGTGATCAAGGTGGCGAAGACCGGGTTGAAGCCGGTGGAGTTCGGCGACTCGGACGCCCTCGCGGTGGGCGACCCGGTGCTCGCCGTCGGCTCGCCGCTCTCCCTGGCGAACACGGTCACCGCCGGCATCGTCAGCGCCCTGGACCGGACCATGCAGGCCGGGGAGCCGGGCGGCCCGACGCGCTACTACGCGGCGATCCAGACCGACGCGGCGGTCAACCATGGCAACTCGGGCGGCCCGCTGGTCGACGCCGCCGGGCGGGTGGTCGGGGTGAACTCGACGATCAAGTCACTGGTCGCCGACGGGCAGGAGGCCGGCAACATCGGGCTCGCCTTCGCCATCCCCATCAACCAGGCCAAACGCGTCACCCAGGACATCATCGGCACCGGCAAGGCCCGGCGTACGGTGATCGGCGCCCAGGTCGGCGGCACCGGCGCGGCCAGCGGTGCCGGCGTACGCCTCAATTCGGTGGAACCCGCCGGTCCGGCGGCCGCGGCCGGCCTCAAGGCCGGTGACGTCGTGCTGCGGCTGAACGGGCATCCGATGACCGAACCCACCGACCTGGTCGCCCTGGTCCGGAAGTACGCACCCGGCTCAGTGGTGACAGTCGAGTACCGGCGGGGGTCGGCCCGGCAGAGCGCCTCCGTGACGCTCGCCGCAGACGCCAAGTGACCTCCCGTCACCCCCTCCCCGAGCACCCCGTGACGTGCGTAGTCTGGGCGTGACTCGCACGAGGAGGTCGGGGTGCTCGACAACCTGAACTGGTGGGAGATCGCTGCGCTGCTGCTCCTGGCGTTGCTGATCTTCGGTGACCGGTTGCCCGCCGTCATCAGCGACGGCCTGCGGATGGTCCGCAACCTGCGCGCCATGGCCCGTAACGCCACCGGCGACCTGAGCCGCGAGCTGGGCACCGACATCCAGCTGGAGGATCTGCACCCGAAGGCGTTCATCCGGAAGCACCTGCTCAGCGAGGAGGACGAGCAGGCCATCCGGAAGCCGCTGCAGAGCATGTACGACAACATCCGCCAGGACGTCTCCGGCATGCACGAGGACCTGAAAGAGGTCGCCAAGGCGGCCGACCTGCGGACCAACGGCAAGGGCCCGACCACCGCGACGGGCATCACCCCCGCCCCGGCCCCCCGCCCGAGCTACGACGACGCCACCTGACGGACGCGCTCCGGCCGCTGAACGAGGGCCCGGAAACGGAGAAAGAGTGGCCTTCCGGAGCCGGAAGGCCACTCTTTCCGTGCATCTGGGCGGATCGTGGAGGCGGCTGGCGGTCAGCGGCCGGCGGGCTTGAGGCCCAACGGCTTGCCGAGGAGGGACTCGCGGCGGACGGCGAGCCGGTCGGCGACCTGGACCAGCGCCTTGGCGGCGGGAGCGTCCGGCTGGGCCAGCACGATCGGGGCGCCGGCGTCGCCGCCCTCGCGGACCCGGGTGTCCAGCGGGATCTGCCCCAGCACCGGCACCTGCGCGCCGATGGTCCGGGTCAGCGACTCGGCGACCGCCTCGCCGCCGCCCGTGCCGAAGACCTCCATCCGGGAGCCGTCCGGCAGCTCCAGCCAGGACATGTTCTCGATCACGCCGACCACCCGCTGGTGGGTCTGCAGCGCGATCGCGCCGGCCCGCTCGGCCACCTCCGCGGCGGCCGCCTGCGGGGTGGTGACGACCAGGATCTCCGCGTTCGGCAGCAGCTGGGCCACCGAGATCGCGATGTCACCGGTGCCCGGGGGCAGGTCCAGCAGGAGGACGTCCAGGTCACCCCAATAGACGTCGGCGAGGAACTGCTGCAGGGCCCGGTGCAGCATCGGGCCGCGCCACACGACGGCGGCGTTGCCCGGGGTGAACATGCCGATCGAGATGACCTTCACGCCGTGCGACTGCGGCGGCATGATCATGTCCTCGACCCGGGTCGGGGCGCCCTCCGCACCGAGCATCCGGGGCACCGAGTGGCCGTAGATGTCCGCGTCGACCACACCGACCGAGAGGCCGCGGGCGGCCAGCGCGGCGGCCAGGTTGACGGTGACGCTGGACTTGCCGACGCCGCCCTTGCCACTGGCGACCGCGTACACCCGGGTGCGGGAGCCGGGCTGGGCGAACGGGATGACCGGCTCGGCCGTGGCCCCGCCGCCGCGCAGCTTCGCCTGCAGCTCCTGCCGCTGCTCCGGGCTCATCACGCCGAACTCGATCTCGACGCCGGTGACCCCGGGGACCGCGCCCACGGCGGCGGTGATGTCGGTACGCAGCTTGTCCTTCAGCGGGCAGCCGGCCACGGTGAGCAGCAGCTCGACGCGGACCACGCCGTCCTCGCCGATCTCGGCGGAACGGACCATGCCGAGCTCGGTGATCGGCCGGCGGATCTCCGGGTCGTTGACGGTGGCCAGGGCGGCCTGGATCGCGTCGGAGACGGTGCTGACGGGTGCTGACATGCCCGCAATGCTACGTCGGTGGTCATCGGCGACCGCCGCTGGCGGGGGCCGGTGTGAGCGAATCGATGGCCGGAACGGAGGGGTGGCCGGGCTCCTGGTCAGCCCTCCAGGCGGCCGTCGTGGGCGTAGTCGCCGTCGAGGTCGTCGCGGGGCTCGTCCAGCGGCTCGCCGCCGGCCCGCCGCCGGGCCTCCCGCTCCTGCTGCTTGCGCTCCAGCTTCCGTCGGCGTTCCGCCGCCTCGTCCAGCTCCTCGGCCAGCCGGGCCAGCTCCGAGCGGAGGAAGTCCCGGGTGGCCACCTCGCCCATCGCGATGCGCAGCGCGGCGATCTCCCGGGCCAGGTACTCCGTGTCGGCCTTCTGCATGGTGGCCCGTCGCCGGTCCTCCTCCAGCGCCACCCGGTCCCGGTCGGCCTGCCGGTTCTGCGCGAGCAGGATCAGCGGGGCCGCGTACGACGCCTGGAGGGAGAGCACCAGGGTCAGGAAGGTGAAGGTGTACGGGTCGAAGCGCAGGTTCGCCGGGGCGAGCGTGTTCCACAGGAACCAGGCGGTGAGGACCAGGGTCATGTAGACGAGGAAGTTCGCCGTACCCATGCCCCGGGCGATGCCCTCGGCCACCCGGCCGAAGGTCTCCTGGTCGATCCGCGGCAGCCGGAGGCCGCGGGGCGCGCGTGGCTGGTCGAGCCGCTCGGCTCGTCGCTGGTCAGTCATGGGTGCCGTCCACAGACTCCTCGCCGGCGGCGGCCGCGGTCGGCACCGCGTCCCGGTCCCGCCAGTCCCGCGGCAGCGAGTGGTCCAGCACGTCGTCCACGGTCACCGCGCCGACCAATCGGTTGTTCCGGTCCACCACGGGCATGGCCACCAGGTCGTAGGTGGCCATCCGGCGGGTGATCTCGGGCAGCGGGGTGGTCGGCCGGAGCGGGTCGATGTCGTTGACCACGATCCCGCCGAGCAGGTCGGCCGGCGGCTCGCGGAGCAGCCGCTGGAAGTGGACCATGCCGAGGTAGCGGCCGGTCGGCGTGGTGAGCGGGGCACGCGTCACGAAGACCTGCGCGGCCACCGCCGGGGAGAGCTGCGGCTCGCGGATCCGGGCGAGGGCCTCGGCCACCGTGGCGTCCGGCGGCAGGATCACCGGCTCGGAGGTCATCACGCTGCCGGCGGTGCCGGAGGCGTAGCGGAGGAGCTGGCGTACCGGGTTGGCCTCGTCCGGCTCCATCAGGTCGAGCAACACGTCCTGCTCGGGCGGGGGCAGCTCGTTGAGCAGGTCGGCGGCGTCGTCCGGATCCATCTCCTCCAGTACGTCGGCGGCGCGCTCCCGGTCCAGCGCGGCCAGGATCTCCACCTGGTCGTGTTCGGGCAACTCGCTAAGCACGTCGGCGAGGCGCTCGTCGTCCAGGGCCGCGGCGACCTCGTTGCGCCGGGCGTCGGGCAGGTCCTGGAGCGCGTTGGCCAGGTCGGCCGGGCGCATGTCCTCGAGTACGGCGAGCAGGTTGGCCGTGCCCCGGGCGTCGCCGAGGCTGCCGAGGCCGCGTACCCGGTCCCAGTCGACCTGGTGGAGGTGGCCGCGGCGGGTGAGCCGGCTGGTCTGCTCGCGGACGGCGACCCGGGTCAGCGCCCACTCGCCGCCGCGGCTGCACTCCATCGCCACGTCGACCACCGAACCGGGCTGCCCGGTGTCCAGCTGGACCCGCCGGTCCAGCAGCTCCTGGAGCACCAGCACCTCGTTGGGGCGTTTCTCGAAGCGGCGCAGGTTGAGGGTCCCGCTGCCGAGCACCACGGCGTCCGAGTCGATGGAGGTGATCCGGTTGATCGACAGGAAGATGCGCCGCCGCATCGGCATCTCGGCGACCAGGCCCACCACTTCTGGCGGGCGCTGGGTCGGCCGCATCCGGGCGACCGCGTCCCGGACCCGGCCCACCTGGTCGCCGTTCGGGTCGAAGACGGCGACTCCGGCGAGTCGAGCGATGTAGACCCGGTTCGGCGTGCTCACGGGCACCAGCCTAAGGGCCTAGTGTTTATCAACATGTCGACCTTGGCCTACGAGATCGTGGACGTCTTCACCGATCGCCCCTTCGCCGGCAACCCGCTGGCGGTGGTGTTCGGCGCCGAAGGGCTGGCCACCGAGCAGATGCAGGCGCTCGCGCTGGAGTTCAACCTCTCCGAAACGGTCTTCGTGCTGCCGCCGACCCAGGTCGGCGCGACGTACCGGGCGCGGATCTTCACCCCGGCCGCGGAGCTGCCGTTCGCCGGGCACCCCAGTGTGGGGGCCGCCGTGACGGCCGGTCGACGCGGGATGTTCGAGGTGGGCCGGGTCACCCAGGAGTGCGGCGCCGGGGTGCTGCCGATCGAGGTCACCGCCGCCGGCGCGACCCTCACCGGCGGCACGCCCACGCTCGGCCCCGAGCTGGACCCGGAGCCGTTGCTGGAGATGGTCGGCCTGACCGCCGCCGATCACGCCGGGCCGGCGCCCCGGGTCGCCGGTTGCGGGCTGGAGTTCCCCTACCTCCCGGTCGGGCCGGACGCGGTGGCCCGGGCCAGGATGAACGCGGCGGCGGCGGAGCGGTACGGAGTGGAGCATGTCAGCGTCTTCTCCTGGGACGCCGGCACGCAAACCGCGCACGCCCGGGTCTTCGTGCCGGGGCTCGGCGTGCCGGAGGACCCGGCCACCGGCTCGGCCGCCCTCGGCCTGGGCGTGTGGCTGGTCGCCAGCGGGCTGCTGCCCGGCGAGGGCCGCTCCGAGTACGCGATCCGTCAGGGGGTCGAGATCCACCGTCCCTCCTCGCTGGCCTGCACGGTGACCGCCGCCGGCGGGGTGGCGGTGGGCGCGACGGTCACCGGCCAGGTGATGCCGGTGGCGCGCGGCGAGATCGTCGTCCCGCCCTTCGTGGGCTGAGCCGCGTCCCTTCTCCGCTACCGAACGTCACGTCGCCGGCTGGGCGACATCTTGAGAGCGATATGTCTCTCAGACATGTTCATGTCTCAGCGACATGTCGCTCTCTCGGCACTGCCTCCCTTGGCGGGGGCGGCGCCGTCGCGTGGGCGGAGGCGCATGACCATGAGGGGAAGGCGACCGCAGGGCCGTGCGGAGCTGTGAATCCCGGCCGCGGGAAACGCCGGCCCCGGCGTCCGGGGACACGAGCCGCGCCTGCGGGCAGCCGTCCGCGCGGTAGCGTGCGGCGGAGAATCTGGTCCACCCGGCTCGGCCGGGATGCGGGAGGATGCCGGTGTGACGGACGAGTCGGACAGCCCGGTTACGACACCCCTCGTCGACGAGGCGGTGAAGAAGGCGGCCGTCTGCTGGGTGAGCGTCGGCGGCGGACCGGCGTACGGGCTGTGGTGCCTGCCGCTCGACGGCGCGCTCCTGGTGGTCAGCGGCCCCGGTGAGCAGTCCGCGCCGGGCCTGGCCGAGGCGGCGGCGGCGGAGGTGACCCTGCGCGGCGACCACGGCGGCCGGATCGTCAGCTGGCCGGCCCGGGTGGCCCGGCTGCGGCCGGGCACCGAGGAATGGGAGACGGCCGCGCCGCTGGTCGCGGCGAAGCGGCTGAACGCTTCCGGCACCGCAGCCGACCTGGTGGCCCGCTGGGTCGCGGAGGGTTGCGCGGTGAACCGGCTGGACCCGGCGGGCGGGCCGGTCGCCGGCACCGACCTGCCGGCGGAGTCACTGGCCGAGCCGCCCCGGGAGGCTCCGGTGGTGCGAGTCACCCGCAAGCCCTTCCGCCTGCACAAGGTCCGCCGCCGCTGACCGGGGCCGGATCACCCGACGGCGAGCGGTGCGGCGACCGGGTCGACCAGATCGAGCACCCCGGCCAGTGAAGCCAGCAGCGGGCCATGCCAGGACCGGTCCGCGTTGAACACCATGTGGTCCGTCAGGTCCGGCGCGGCCAGCCGGACCGCCGTCATGCCGGCCCGTTCCGCGCCGGTCAGCTCCTGGCTGCCGCCGTCGCCGACGTAGAGGCAGTCAGCGGGGGCGAGGTCGAGGCGCCGGCAGGCGGCCAGGTAGAGCGCCGGGTCCGGCTTGCAGCGTCCCACCTGCACCGAGAAGACCCGGACGTCGAGCAGCGGCGCGACCGCGAGCTGGGGCAGGAACGCCGGCAGCTCGTGCGTGCAGTCGCTGATCAGCCCGGTGCGTACGCCCCGCTGGCGCAGCGCGGCCAGCACCGGCACCGCCTCATCGCGCAGCCGGGTGTCGGCGCGGACGGCCCGGTGACGGGAGGCGACGGCGGAGCGTACCGCCCCGTCGGAGGGGTGCACCCCGGCCTGCTCACAGACCCACCGCAGGGTCGCCTCGGCGTTGCCCAGCCGGCCGCTGGCGCGTTGGTAGTAGGTGCGGTCGAGCACCGCGGTCAGCGTCTCGGGCGGGCAGCCGAGCAGCTCGGCGGTGGCGCGGTGGGCGGAGCCCCGCTGGACGCAGCGGGTCAGCGTGCCGAAGAAGTCGAACAGGACCGCCTGGAACCTGGGCATGGGGGAGTGCCTCCGGACGTCGAGGGGAGGGTCGCCGGGACGCGCATGATCGTAACCGGCAGCTGACGTTCCGTGCTGTCCCCCTCGGCGTGTGAGGATTGCTCTCCGTGTCGTCCACCCCGCACCGGCCACTCGACCCGCCGACCGTAGGCGCGCTCGCGCTGGCCGTCGCCGCCGTCTCCTCGTCGGCCCCGCTCGTCGCCTTCGCCGCCGCGCCGGCCCTCGCCATCGCCTTCTGGCGCAACACGCTCTCGATCGCCGTGCTCGGTCCGTACTCGCTGGCCCGCCGCCGGGCGGAGTTCCGTGCGCTGACCGTGGGCGCGGGCCGGCGGGAGGGGCTGTACTGCGTGCTGTCCGGGCTGGCGCTGGCCGCGCACTTCGCCACCTGGATGCCGAGCGTGCGGCTCACCACGGTCGCCGCGGCCACCGCGCTGGTCGCCACCCAGCCGGTCTGGCAGGGGTTGATCGCCCGCTGGCAGGGCCGGCGGCTGCCGTTGGCGGTCTGGGCCGGTATCGCGCTCGCCGTGGTCGGGGCGGCCCTGGCCACCGGCGCCGACTTCAGCGTCTCCAGCCGGGCCTTCGCCGGTGACCTGCTCGCCGTGGCCGGCGGCATGTTCGCGGCCGTCTACACCGCCTTCGGCGAGCGGGCCAGGGCCACCATCAGCACCACCACCTACACCACCATCTGCTACGGGGTCTGTGCGGCGGTCCTGCTGGTGGTCTGCCTGTTCGGCGGGGTCGACCTGCACGGCTACGACCCGGGCACCTGGCTGGCGATCCTCGGCCTGGTGGCCGGCGCCCAGCTGCTCGGCCACTCGATGTTCAACTACGCCCTGCACCGCGTCTCCGCCACGACGGTCAGCGTGCTGATCCTGCTGGAGGCGCCCGGGGCGGCCCTGATCGCCTGGGGCTGGCTCGGTCAACTGCCCCGTACCCTCGCCCTGCCCGGGCTGGCCCTGCTGCTGGCCGGCGTCGCGGTGGTCATCCTGGGTGGCGCCCGCGCCGGCCGCCGCACCGAGCCGGTGGCCGTGCCCGCCGACCCGGCGCCGCTGGGCGACTGACCCGCTTTTCCGCAAAGTACGGCCCCGGGCCGCCGCCATCGGTGAGAGTGCGGAGGGTGGGGGCGGAGGCGAACCAGCGGGGTGACGACGCGGCCGAGCGCGGCACCGTCGTCACGCCCTCGGCCGAGTTCCCGCCGCTCGGCCCCGAGGAGCGGGCCGCCCTCGGGCGGATCGGGGAGCGCTGGCACGCCCCCCGCCGCCCCGACGACCTGCCGATCGACCCGACGCTGGGCCGGAACCGGCGTCGTCCGGCGCCGACCCGGTTCGGCCGGCTGGCGCCGATCGAGATGTTCACCGTCGAGCAGCCGGACGAACTGGTCGCGACCGCGCCGGCCCGCCTGCCCGGCAGCCGGGCCGGCCGGATGGTCACCCGGCTCCGCCGCGCGCTGGTCGGCCCGCCGCTGTCCAGCGCCGCCGTCCTGTACGAGCGGATGCGCAAGCTGGTCGCCCTGCCGATCCTCTCCTCCGACCTGCTCAGCTCGGTGGCGTACGGGCCGGAGGCGATGCTGACCGTGCTGGTGCTGGCCGGCAGTTCGGCGCTCGGTCTCGCCCTGCCGCTGGCCGCCCTGCTGGTGGTACTGATGGTCGCGGTGGGGCTGTCGTACCGGCAGACCATCCCGGCGTACCCGCACGGCGCCGGCTCGTACCTCGTGGCCGGGGACAACCTGGGCCGGACCGCGGGGCTGGCCGCGGCGGCCGGGCTGATGCTCGACTACGTGCTGACCGTGTCGGTGTCGGTGGCGGCCGGCGTGCACGCCGTCACCTCGGCGCTGCCCGGCCTCGCGCCGGCCACCGTCCCGTTCGGCGTGCTGGTGATCGCCGTGCTGCTCGCCGGGAACCTGCGCGGAGTGCGGACCGCCGGCAACATCTTCGTGCTGCCCACGTACGCCTTCGTGGCGGCGATCCTCGCGGTGCTGGTGGTGGGCTACGCGCGGGCGGCGGGCCGGGGCTTCGCGGCGGTGCCGCCGCCGGCGGTGCCGGCCGCCGAGGGGCTCGGCCTGCTGCTGGTGCTGCGGGCGTTCTCCTCCGGCGCGGTGTCGATGACCGGCATCGAGGCGGTGTCCAACGCGGTGCCGGCGTTCCGCCCCACCGAGTGGCGCAACGCCCGCACCACGCTGGGCTGGATGGTCGCCATGCTGGTGGCGCTCTTCGCCGGCCTGGTCGCGCTGATCCACCTGGACGGTCTGGTGCCCCGCCCGGGCGAGACGATCCTGTCCCAGCTCGGCCGGGTCACCTTTCCGACCGGCCCCTGGTACGCGCTCCTTCAGGCCACCACCGCGCTGATCCTGCTGCTGGCGGCGAACACCGCGTTCAACGACTTCCCCCGGTTGCTCTTCTTCATGGCCCGGGACGGCCACGCGCCCCGCCGCTTCCTGCACATGGGGGACCGGCTGGCGTTCAGCGACGGCCTGGTCGCGCTGGCCGGGGCGGCGACCGTCATCTTCCTCGTGTTCGGCGGGCGCACCGAGGCGCTGATCCCGCTCTACGCGGTCGGCGTGTTCCTCGCCTTCACGCTGTCGCAGAGCGGCATGGTGGTGCACTGGCGGCGGCACCGGGGGCCGGGCTGGCGCCGTCGGCTGGTGCTCAACGCGGTCGGCGCCACCCTCTCCGGGCTGGTGCTGCTGACCGCCGCGGTGGCCAAGTTCGCCGAGGGCGCCTGGGTGGTGGTGGTCGCGGTGCCGCTGCTGGTGCTGCTCTTCCGCCGGATCCACCGGCACTACGCCACGCTGCACCGCGCGCTGGCGCTGCATCCGCCCCCGGCCGCCGGACGCACGCCGGCCGCCGCGCCGCCCGCCCCCGCCGGGTCCGCCGAGGGCGAGGAACTGCCCCAGGAGGTACGCCACCTGGTCGTGGTGCCGGTGGCCCGGCTGAACCGCGCCTCGCTGCGCGCCCTGGCGTACGCGGCGTCGCTGGGCCAGCCGACGCTGGCCGTGCACATCGCGCCCGAGGAGGCCGAGGCGGACCGGTTCCGGGAACAGTGGTGCGCCTGGGGTGACCACCTGCGGCTGGAGACGGTGGTGTCGCCGTACCGGTCGGTGATCGGGCCGCTGGCGCACTACCTGGAGGCGCTGCACGCCGCGCGGCCGGACCTGACGCTGACCGTCATCGTGCCCGAGGTGGTGCTGCGCCGCCGCCGGCACCGGCTGCTGCACAGCCGGGCCGAGCAGCGGCTCCGGGCCGCGCTGCGGGCCCTGCCCGGGGTGGTGGTCACCAGCATCCCGGTGCACGTGTCCGGCTGAGCGTCAGAGATACGCCGCGAAGTGCTCGGCCACCAGCCCGGCGACGGCCTCGGCGTCCCGGCTCCCGTCCACCTCGATCACCCGGATTCCCAGCTCGCGGGCGTGCGCCACGGCGTCGGCCGCGACCAACTCGTCGCGCGCGATCCGGTTGCGCCAGGCCCGTTGCGGATCGCTCACCCCGGGGTGCCGGGCGGTCGCCCGGGCCAGCCGTCCCATCTGGTACGCGCGGAACTCCGGCGTCGGCACGAGCACCACCATCTGCCGCGTCGACCCGACGAGCGGGGCGACCAGTTCCGGCCGCAGCCCCCACCCCTCGACGATCACCCGCCGGGCGGTGACCAGCGCGCTGAGGTCGTCCAGCACCCACTCGAACCGGCGCGGGAACCCGGCCAGCGTCTCGGCCGCCATGCGGTCCGGGTCGGTCGCCACCCAGGTGGCCTCCGCGTCGGGCCCGCCGGGCGGCTCGCCCCGGCGGACCCGGTCCGCGACCCGCCGGTCGTCGTGCCCCCGGGCGTCGTGCCGGTCGTACAGGTACGCGGTGAGCCCGTACCGCAGCGCCAGGGTGACGGCGAGGGTGGTCTTGCCGGCCCACTGCGCGCCGCCGATCCAGAGCGCCCGGCGGGCGGTGGTCAGGGGATCGAAGTTCATGCCTCGACCCTGGGTGGCCGGAGCACCAAGATCAAGTCTTGTTCTTCCCGTCCCCGCGTGCTGAAGTGAGGAGTACGAGCCGGTCAGACGTCGCGGACCTCGAGCACCTGGGTGGTGGGGGCGGCGTCACCCAGCCCGGCGCGGAGCGCGGCCCGCTCCGGTTCGGCCAGGAACGCCTCGTAGCCGGCCCGCCCGCCGAACCGGATCACGTGCACCTCGGTCCGTCCGTTTCCGGTACGCAGCCGCCGCTCCAACCGCCCGCCGTGCCGTCCGAGCAGGGCGAGCACGGCGTCCTCGTACCGCCGGCCCTCCTCGGGGTCGGCGCTCAGGTCGACCAGCGCGACCAGCAGGATTCCGTCCGGGCCGGGGTCGTGGTGATCCGTCATGCGCTGGAGTATCCCAACGGAGCGCTCTGTGCGGGGTACCGGAAACTGCTCAGGCCTCGATGCCCACGGCCTGCGCGCTGGCGGTCCAGAGCCGGGCGGCGAGCTGCGGGTCCCGGGCCTTGGCCAGGGGCCGGCGGGGCCGCCGGTCGTAGTAGTAGCCGCCGGAGATCAGCCGGGACGGGTCCTGGTTGGCCAGCCAGGTGAGCGTCTCCGCGCCCTTCTCCGGGCTACGGAAGGGCAGCAGTCGCATGCCGAGCGAGACCAGCGGGCTGTCCGCCCCGAACCGGGTGCGCACCACCCCGGGGTGGAACGCGTACGCCGGCACGTCCGGCCAGCGCCGGGCCGCCTCGGCGGTGAACAGGATGTTGGCCTGCTTGCTGGTGCCGTACGCCCGGTACGGCCGGAAGTCGCGCAGGGTGGCGTTCAGGTCGTCCGGGTCCAGGGCGCCGCTGCGGTGGGCGCCGGAGGCGGTCACCACCATCCGGCCGATCTGGTCCCGCAGCAGGTTGCTGAGCAGGAACGGGGCGAGATGGTTGGCCTGGATGCTCAGCTCGAAGCCGTCGACGGTGGTGACCGGCTGGAGCACGATCGCGCCGGCGTTGTTGGCGAGCACGTCGATCCGGTCGTACGCGGCGCGCAGCTTCTCGGCCAGCCGGCGGACGTCGTCCAGCACCGCGAAGTCGGCCCGGAAGAGTTCCGGGCGCTCGCCGCCGGCGTCGCGGACCCGGTCCCCGGCGGCCTGCAGCCGCGCCGGGTCCCGCCCGACCAGGACCACCTGGTCGCCACGGGTGGCCAGGTCCACCGCGGCGGCCAGCCCGATGCCCGAGCTGGCCCCGGTCACCACCACGATCCGACGCTCAGTGAGATCTTCCACAGGTCCATTCACCCCGGTCACGGCACGAGGTTACCGTGGCGTCACAACGCCCTTTGGGATCGTTAAGTTCTCGATTTCTCGAATTCATGGCGTCGGCGCCCGCCGGACGCTGGAAGGAGCGCATCCATGGCCGCTGTCGGTCGCCCCCGCCGGTCCTGCCTCGCGGTACCCGGTTCCAGCGTCAAGATGCTCGGCAAGGCTCAGGGCCTCCCCGCCGACCAGGTCTTCCTCGACCTGGAGGACGCCGTCGCCCCGCTGGCCAAGCCGGACGCCCGGAAGAACATCGTCGCCGCGCTGAACGAGGGCGACTGGACCGGCAAGACCCGGGTGGTCCGGGTCAACGACCTGACCACGCCGTGGACGTACCGAGACGTGATCGAGGTCGTCGAGGGTGCCGGGGCCAACCTGGACTGCATCATGCTGCCCAAGGTGCAGAACGCCGAGCAGGTGCACTGGCTGGACCTGCTGCTCACCCAGATCGAGAAGACCCTCGGCCTGGAGGTCGGCCGGATCGGCATCGAGGCGCAGATCGAGAACGCCGCCGGCCTGGTCAACGTGGACGCCATCGCGGCGGCCTCCCCCCGGGTCGAGACGATCATCTTCGGCCCGGCCGACTTCATGGCCTCGATCAACATGAAGTCGCTGGTGGTCGGCGCGCTGATCCCGGACTACCCGGGCGACCCCTACCACTACATCCTGATGCGGATCCTGATGGCCGCCCGGATGCACGACAAGCAGGCCATCGACGGCCCGTTCCTGCAGATCCGGGACGTGGACGCGTTCCGCGAGGTGGCCAAGCGCTCGGCGGCGCTGGGCTTCGACGGCAAGTGGGTGCTGCACCCGGGCCAGATCGACGCGGCCAACGAGGTCTACTCCCCGGCCCAGGCCGACTACGACCACGCCGAGCTGATCCTCGACGCGTACGACTACTACACCTCGGAGGCGGGCGGGAAGCTCGGCGCGGTGATGCTCGGCGACGAGATGATCGACGAGGCGTCCCGCAAGATGGCGCTGGTGATCGCGGCCAAGGGCCGGGCGGCGGGGATGAGCCGTACCTCGTCCTTCACCCCGCCGTCCGAGTGAGCCTCCGGCATTGAGCGGCACGGGCCGCCCCGGTCGTCCGGGGCGGCCCGTGCGCGTCAGTAGCTGTTGCTGCTGTCGGCGATCGCGGCGATGACGACCGCCACGATGAACAGGATCATCAGCGCGGTGAGGATCCACCCGATGATGATGCCGGCCTTCGCCATGCCCTCACCGGACTCGCCGCGTTCCCGGATCTGCTTCAGCGCCACGTGGCCGAGGATCGCGCCGATCGGGGCGGTGATGCACGACGTGATGCCGATCAACGCCAGGGCCAGGGCGGCGATGGCCATCCCGTTGGTCTTGGTCGTCGGCGCGCCGTACGCCGGGTAGGCCGGCGGTGGGTAGCCGCCCGCCGCGTACGGGTCGCCCGCGGCCGGGTAGGCCGGCGCGGCGTACGGGTCGGCCGCCGGCATCCCGGCGTACGGACCGGCGGGCGCGTACGGGTCCGCCGAGGTCGGCTGGGTGGGGATCGGGTTGCCGCCCATCGGCAGCGTCGGGTCGGCCGGCGGGCTCGACTGCGGGCCGGGCGCGGAGGGGTCCTGCCAGCCACCGGACGGCGGGGGATAGCTCATCTGCTCATCTCCGTAGCTCTTCGGGTGCCGTCAGGGTAGCCAGCGCCGCGCAAACCGGCGGACCGCCGTTCCGGGTGCCGCGTTGCCCGCAACGTCCACAACGGGCAGGATCGCGGCATGGCACTTGACGCGCGCGGCGGTCGGTCGCGACGGGACGTGAGCCGGCCGGGGACGGTGCGCCGCAGCCGGGGCGGCCTTCCGGCCGGGTCCGCCGACCAGGACCAGCCGGCCCCGCTGGCCGAGCCGGTGACCATGCGGCTGGACGGCCGGGTGGCGCTGGTCACCGGCGCCGGCAGCCCGGACGGCATCGGGTACGCCACCGCGCGCCGCCTCGCCGACCTGGGCGCCCGGGTGGCGATTGTCTCCACCACCCGGCGGATCCACGAGCGCGCCGAGGAGCTGGGGATGACCGGCTTCGTCGCCGACCTCACCGACGAGTCCGAGGTGGGCGCGCTCGCCGACGCGGTGGCCGAGCAGTTGGGCGACGTGGAGGTGCTGGTCAACAACGCGGGGCTGGCGAGCCGGGCCAGCCCGGAGGTGCTGCGGCCGGTGGCCCAGCTCAGCTTCGACGAGTGGCGTGGCGAGATCGACCGCAACCTGAGCACGGCGTTCCTGTGCAGCCGCGCGTTCATCGGCGGGATGGCCGAGCGGGGCTGGGGTCGGATCGTCAACCTCGCGGCCACCGCCGGCGCCGTCAACGCGCTGCCCACCGAGGCCGCGTACGCGGCGGCGAAGGCGGGTGTGGTGGGGCTGACCCGGGCGCTGGCCATGGAGATGATCGCCGACGGTGTGACGGTGAACGCGGTCGCGCCGGGCACCATCTACACCGCCGCGTCGACCGCCGCCGAGATCAAGCAGGGCCTGGGCACTCCGGTCGGTCGTCCCGGCACGCCGGACGAGGTGGCCGCGGCGATCGCCTTCCTCTGCTCGCCGGCCGCGTCGTACATCACCGGGCAGATGCTGGTGGTCGACGGGGGCAACAGCGTGCGCGAGGCCGAGTTCCGCTGACGGTCAGCGGTAGTTGCCGTTGTCGGAGTTCGCCCACCAGGCCAGGCCGATCCAGCCGCAGCAGGCGAGCAGCCCGAGGACGGTGAACACGTAGCTGAGGATCAGGCCCCAGGTGGCGAGCTGGTCGCCCTCCTCGCCGGTCTGCCGGATCTGCCGCTTGGCGAGGTGACCGAGGACGATCCCGGCGGGGGCGAAGACGAAGGCGAAGACCAGGGAGAGGACGGCCAGCACGTTGGTCCCGCGCGGTCGCGGTGGCTCGCCGGGCGGCCCGTACTGACCGTACGGGGGCTGCGGCGGGTACGGCGGCGGCTGCTGACCCCACTGCGGGTGCTGCGACTGGCCCCCGTACGGCTGGCCGTAGGACGGCGGTTCGTACGGCGACGGTGGCTGCTCCGGCTCGCCGGGTGGTTGGCTCACGTTCGCCCTCCGTCGCAGGTCAACGGCGCTCTCTCTTGCGGACGCTACCCGCAGCGGTGAACCTTTTCACAGCGGTTGTGTGGACTGGTCACCTTGGCCTCGCCGGGCGCGGGGTCGATACTGACCGAGCGTTCAGTTACCCACGAGTAATGCGCCGATTCCCCCGGAGGCTGAGATGGCCCGACTCGCCCAGACGCCTGGCCTGACCGACGTGCAGCGGTCGATCCTGGAAACCGTCCGGGAGTTCGCCGACAAGGAGATCATCCCGCACGCCCAGCGGCTGGAGCACGCCGACGAATACCCCACCGACATCCTCGACGGGATGCGCGAGATGGGGCTGTTCGGCCTCACCATCGACGAGGAGTACGGCGGCCTGGGCGAGTCCCTGCTGACCTACGCCCTGGTGGTCGAGGAGCTGTCCCGGGGCTGGATGTCGATCTCCGGCATCGTGAACACCCACTTCATCGTGGCGTACCTGATCTCCCAGCACGGCTCCGCCGAGCAGAAGGCCCGGCTGCTGCCCCGGATGGCCACCGGCGAGGTGCGCGGCGCCTTCTCCATGTCAGAACCGGGTTGCGGTTCGGACGTCGCGGCGATCGGGTCCAGGGCCGTCCGTGCGGGCGACAGCTACGTGCTCAACGGCCAGAAGATGTGGCTGACCAACGGGGCGTACTCCTCGGTGGTGGCCACCCTGGTCAAGACCGACACCGGCGCCGACTCGGTCTACGGCAACATGAGCACCTTCCTGCTGGAGAAGGAGCCCGGCTTCGGCGAGACCGCGCCCGGCCTGACCATCCCCGGCAAGATCGACAAGATGGGCTACAAGGGCGTCGAGACCACCGAGATGGTGCTCGACGGCGTCACCGTCCCGGCCTCCGCCGTGCTCGGCGGCGAGGAGAAGGTCGGCCGCGGCTTCTACCAGATGATGGACGGCATCGAGGTCGGCCGGGTCAACGTGGCGGCCCGCGCCTGCGGCATCTCGATCCGGGCGTTCGAGCTGGCCGTCGCGTACGCCCAGCAGCGCCGCACCTTCGGCCAGCCGCTCGCCAAGCACCAGGCCGTCGCGTTCAAGCTCGCCGAGATGGGTACGAAGATCGAGGCGGCGCACGCCCTCATGGTCAACGCGGCCCGGCTGAAGGACGCCGGCCAGCGCAACGACGTCGAGGCCGGCATGGCCAAGCTGCTCGCCTCCGAGTACTGCGCCGAGGTGGTCCAGGAGGCCTTCCGCATCCACGGCGGGTACGGCTACTCCAAGGAGTACGAGATCGAGCGCCTGATGCGCGAGGCCCCGTTCCTCCTGATCGGCGAGGGCACCTCGGAGATCCAGAAGACCATCATCTCCCGCGGCCTCCTCAAGGAGTACAAGCTCTGAGGTGTGAGGAAGGGGTCCCGGGTCAACGCATTCGGTGGCGCGGGGCCCCTTCCTAATGAGCCGGTGTGGGCAGGTGGCGGCGGACCCGGGCGACCAGGGCCGACGGGTCGTCGGCGTAGATCCTGATTTCCCGCACCGGCTCGCTGACGCCCTGCCGGAGCCCCACCTTGAGCGGCTCCCGCAACACCAGGTCGACGCTGGTCTGCTTGGCGGCGCCGACGTGCAGGATCGCCCCGGACTCGTCGTGCTCGACCTGGACGGATCGGCTGGACGGCAGCGACCGGTAGCGGGCGCCGGCCGTGGCGATGGCGGCCCAGGGCACGAGGAAGTCGACGTTGAAGCCGCTGCGGACGCGCAGCCCGGCCGCGCCGGCGACGTGCGGGTGGACCCGCAGGCTGGCGAAGAGCCCGATCATCCACAGCAGACCCCAGATGCCGAGCGCCAGCACGACCTGCCGCACCGACGGCCACGGCAGGGTGTGCCGGAGGATCAGGTCGAAGATCGGAATCTCGACCGCCGACAGGACGATGAAGGCGATCAGGATCGGCCGCACCACGCCGACGTAGCTGAAGACCTCGCCCCCGGGCTCGGTGGTCGGTGGCCGCCGCAGGAGCCAGCGGTAGAGGCTGCGCCACATGCCGATCTCGTACCGGACCGCGCTCCGTAGCAATTCGACCGGACTCCGCTTCCGCACAGGTCACCCCCGCTGCTCCGGTTTTTACAATGCAGTCGCAACGTATCCTGCGGGCCGCTCGGGTGTCAATGCAGTCGCATTGTGAAAGCATGGGGGCATGCCGAAGCGGGTCGACCACGGCGAGCGCCGCAAGCTGATCGCCGACGCCCTGATGCGGGTGGCGGCCGAACGCGGGTTGGAGGCGGTCAGCCTGCGGCACGTGGCGACCGAGGCGGGAGTGTCCGCCGGGATGGTGCAGCACTACTTCGGCACCAAGGACGAGATGATGACCTTCGCCCTCGCCGTCGTGCGGGAGCACGGCGAGGCCCGGGTCACCCGAGCGGTCGCCGCGCTCGGCGACCACCCCGCCCCGCGTACGCTGCTGCGCACCATGCTCGTCGAGCTGCTGCCGCTCGACGAGGCGCGCCGGGCCGACGGCCGGGTCGCGCTCGCCTTCCTGGCCTACACGGCGGTGCGGCCCGACGTCGCCGCGGGGCTGCACCGGGAGACGGCCGCCCTGCTGGGCTTCCTCGCCGACCAGATCCGCGCCGCCCAGACCGGCCGGCCGGCTGACCACCGGGTCGACCCGGACCGGGCCGCTGTGGGCCTGCTCGCCGTCCTGGAAGGACTCGGCATCTACCTGCTCGGCGGGCACTACCCGGCGGAGACCGCGCTCGCCGCCCTGGACGCCCAGCTCGACCTGATCTGCGGGCCGGCGCAACCCGCCGGTTGAGTGTCGGCCGCTCGCTGGTCAGGCAGGGCACCGGCGGCCCACGGTCCGCCGCCGCGCCGGGACAGCCGGGGTGGTGCCCCCGCCGTGCCTGGTCGTCGACCCGGAAGCCGGGCGGGGCTCAGCCGCGCCGGGTGAGCCCGCCGGCCGCCCGCTCGATGATCAGGCAGCGGTCCTCGACGTAGTCGACGCCCGCCTCCTCGGCGATCCGCCGCGCCTCGGCGGAGACGATCCCGAGCTGCAACCACACCGCCGGCGCACCGACCGCCACCGCCTGCCGGACCACCTCCACCGCGTCCCGAGCCGGGCGGAACACGTCCACGAGGTCCACCGGGTGCGGGATGTCGGTCAGCGACGGGTACGCCTTCTCGCCGAACAGCTCGTCCACCGTCGGGTTCACCGGGATGATCCGCCAGCCGTGGCGCTGCATCTCCAGCGGCACCCGGTGCGCGGCCTTGCCGGGATCGCGGGAGGCGCCCACGACGGCGATCACGGCGGAGTCGGCGAGGATCTGCTGGGCGGAACGCATCTGCCGAGCCTAACCCCGCCTCCGCCCTTCGGCGTGCGGGACAGCAGCGCGCCTCCCTACAGCAGCGAGAGTTGCTCGGCCGGCGGCGGGGGCGGTGCGGCCGGCTGCCGCCGGTTGTCACCGACCTCGCCCCGGTGCAGCCCGTGCCGGCGGGCCGCCATCCGCACCCGCGCGGTCACCTCCCGCTGGTACGCCTGCGGGACGTACGCGCCGGACCGGTAGAGCTGCCGGTAGCGGGGGACCAGTTGCGGGAAGTCGCGGGCCAGCCAGTGCGCGTACCACTCGCGGGCGCCGGGGCGCAGGTGCAGCGGCAGGGGAGTGACGCTGCTGGCCCCGGCCGAGGCGATCGCCGCCACGGTCGCCTCGATCGACTCGTCGTCGTCGCTGAGCCCGGGCAGGACCGGCGCCATCAGCACGCCCACCTCGAAGCCGGCGTCGGTGAGCTGGCGTACCGCGTCCAGCCGGCGACGCGGGCTCGGCGTGCCCGGCTCGACCGCCCGCCACAGCGCCTCGTCGACGAAGCCCACTGAGTACGACAGCCCGACCCGGGTCACCTCGGCCGCCTGGCGTAGCAGCGGCAGGTCGCGCAGGAGCAGCGTGCCCTTGGTCAGGATCGAGAACGGGTTGGCGAAGTCGCGCAGCGCCTCGATGATCGGCGGCATGAGCCGGTAGCGGCCCTCCGCCCGCTGGTAGCAGTCCACGTTGGTGCCCATCGCGACGTGCGCGCCGCGCCAGCGCGGGGCGGCCAGCTCGCGGCGGACCAGCTCGCCCGCGTTGACCTTGACGATCACCTTGCGGTCGAAGTCCGCCCCGGCGTCGAGGTCGAGGTAGGTGTGCGTGTTGCGGGCGAAGCAGTTGTGGCTGACCACGCCGTTGGCGATGAAGTCGCCGGTGCCGGTGGTGATGTCCCACAGCGGCAGCTCCAGGCCGAGGTCCTCGATCCTGACCACGCCGAGCCGGGCCGGGCACTTCAGCGCGGTCCCCTCGATGGACCGCTTGCGGGTGACCGCCGGGTCGGTCAGGTGGAAGAACCGCAGCCGCTCGGGCAGGCCGCCGGTCAGCCGGACCTGGCCGACCCGGTTGGGCCGGCCGGGAGCCTCGACGACGCAGGAGAAGCCGAAGTGGCGCAGGGCGTCGGCCGTCCGGTCGAGGATCTCGTCGCTGCCGCCGCTGATCCGGAAGATGCTCCGGCGGCAACTCCCTCCGGCGTCGAAGATGCCGGCGAGGAAGCCCAGCCGCCAGTCGTCCGTCGGCTCGTCCGGCCAGCGGACCAGCTCGGCGATCGCCGCGACGTCCCGCTGCCGGGCCGTACCCGGGCTGGTGGTCGCCCGCCGCCTCCCGCCGGTCGGGGCGGCGGACCGCCCAATCTCGACGCCGGCCTCGGCGAGGAACCGCTGCGTGCGGTCGACCGCCTCCTGGTCGGCCAGGGTCAGCCGGAACCGGCTGCCGAGCTGCGCGTCGCCGCGGACCACGCCGCAGAGGTAGCCCCGGCGGTAGTCGGCCGACTCCTTGGGCGCGGTGGCGAACCGGCCCGTCCCGATCAACCGGTTCCGGGTGGTCAGGTACGGCCGCTTCCCGGTGCCGCTCATCGCGCCGGTGACGTACTTCCAGCCGCGCTCGGTCAGGAACCGGTGATCCCCACTGGCGACCAGGGTGGTGCCGTCCGCCAGGGTGACCCGGTACGCCCGCTTCACCGTCGACCAGACGTCGCGGACGGTGGTCACCACGTACCGGCGGTAGGCGCCGCTGCGCTCGGTGCCGTAGATCCGGTCGCCCGGGGTCAGCTCGCTGATCGGCCTCGTGCGGCCGTCCGCCATCAGCACCGGCGTGTCACCGGCGAGGCAATAGACACACGCATGGCTGCAGCCGCGGTACGGGTTGATCGTCCACTCGAACGGGACGCGGGACTGGCCGGGCACCCGGTTGATGATCGACTTCGCCTGCACCTCGTAGAAGGTCATGCCGGCGAAGCCGGGGGTGTCGAAGGTGCGGGTGATCGCGCCGGGGAGCGCCAGCGGCAGGGGTGGAGCCGCTGGCGCTCCCCCGTCGGGAGTCCCCTCGTCCGGGGGAGCGGAGAGGTTGTCCCAGCGCATGACCCTCATTCGAACATGTGTACGAAGGATGTGCAAGTGACGCGCCGGACACCGGGCGCCGGAGCGCGCCCACCGGGTGCAGGATGGGGGCATGGAGACGTCGACCTTCGTCTACGACGGCGACTGCGCGTTCTGCACCCGCTGCGCGCAGTTCATCGAGCGCCGGATTCCCACCGGTGCCCGGGTGGTGCCCTGGCAGTTCGCCGACCTGGCGGCGCTCGGGCTGACGGAGGCCGAGTGCGAGGAGGCGGTGCAGTGGGTGGGCGCCGACGGTTCCCGCGCCGCCGGCCCGGACGCCATCGCCCGGCTGCTGGGGGCCAGCGCGCCGCTGTGGCGGGTGGCGGGCGCCGGCCTGCGCTTCCCGCCCGTGCGGGCGGCGGCGTGGCCGGCGTACCGCTGGGTGGCCCGCAACCGGCACCGGATGCCCGGCGGCACCGCCGCCTGCGCACTGCCCCAGGAGGCCCGCGAGCGCCTCTACGGCTCCACCGGCCTCCCCACCCCCGGCTCCTGACCCGCGCGCCCGCGTCGCGCGCCCGCACCACAGGCCCCTGATTCACGGAAAGAGTGGCCATCCACGGCGGAATGGCCACTCTTTCCGTGAATCTGCGCGGACCTCCGAAGCGGGAGGGCGGGACGGTGGATGGGGGTTAGGCGCTGGGGGCGGGGTCGACGGCCGGGTCGGGGACGGTGAGCGAGGTGGCCGGCGCGGTCGGGGTGGGGTCGCCGTCGGGCCGGGACCGGCGGGCGAGGAACTGGCGGGCCCGGAGCACCGGGCGGACCTTCTCCAGCGGCAGGAAGCTGGTCATCGCCACCAGGTGTGGCGCGAACGAGATCGTGATCGTCGCGATGGTCACCAGGTGGAACGAGTAGAAAAAGCCCACCGCGGCGGGTCGCCAGCGCTCGGGCACCACGAAGACCAGCGGGCTGAGCAGCTCGAAGGCGAGGATGCCGAACTGGGCGACGATCAGCAGGTGCGGCACTTGGGCGATCAGGTCGGCCAGGTCGGTGCCGCGCCGGATGATCGCCCGGGCCAGCACCGAGCCGGTCGCCCAGTCGAACCCGCCGAACCGGAACTTGGCCCACGCCGCCAGGAAGTACGTGCAGACCACCGCGATCTGGGTGACCCGCAGCGCCCAGCCACCGGCCTCCGTGCGGGTGGGATCGCCGTGCCGGGCCCGTCCGGCGGTGGGCAGCACGGCCAGCGCGACGAGGAGCCCGAACCGGTCGTGGTCGACCTTGCCGTAGCTCATCGCGACGATCATCCACTCGAAGTAGAGGGCGAAGACCGTCCAGCCGAGCAGCCGGGGTGCCCGCCCGGTCGCCGCGAGCAGGGCGACGACCAGCAGCACCCAGAAGATCACCCCGACCACCGCCGGGGTGGGGGTGGGCAGCGGGAGGAGCCGGCCGATCAGCAGCGGCTGGTAGAGCTCGCCCGGCACGTCCACCCGGCTGCGCACCCAGGGGGTGAAGACCACCAGGTCCGCGGCGACGAAGAGATAGACGAGGGTACGGAAGGCGGCCACCCGTCCGCGTGGCACCGCCTCGGTCAGCCAGCCGGTCACCGGGTGGCCTGCCAGGCCACGACGGTACGGTCGGTCCACCGGCCGGTCGGTCGACCGCCCTGGATGTCGTACCAGCGGATCACGATGCGGACCTCGACCAGCGCGGGCGCGGTCGGGTGCCGCTCGGCGTACGCGTCGGCGACCTGCCGCAGCCGGGCGGGGTCGGCGACGTACCGGGACTGCTGGCCCTCGATCTCGGCCCGGCGGATGCCGGTGGCGTCCTGGCCCAGCGGGACCACCGCCCCGGTCCCGTCCACCCCTTCGACCCGGGTGTCCGGCGCGGGCGCGTCCGGCGGGTCCGAGGTGGAGTACATCCGGAACGGGCCGAACGGGAAGTCGTCATCGGTGCCCCGGACGGTGCCGGCGAGGAGCAGCGCCAACCCGAGCACGGTGGCACCCAGCCGGATCGCGCGGCCGCGGGTGGTCAGGGTCTCCATCGGGTGTGGACGATACGGGACCAAGCCCCCTCGCGGTGTCCATCCGTCGTCCATGGCTTGCTGACCGTGTCGCCACCGGCGGACCCCCGGAAACGGCGATGGCCGGGCCCCGTTCGGGGACCCGGCCGTCGGCGCGTACGGCGTGGCTCAGTGCTGGTGGCCCTGCTCGGCCATCTGCTTGCGGACCTCGTCCATGTCCAGCTTCTCCACCTGCTCGATCAGGTTCTCGAGCGCCGACTCGGGCAGGGCGCCCGGCTGCGCGAACACGATCACGCCGTCCTTGATCGCCATGATCGTCGGGATCGAACTGATGTTGAACTTGACGGCCAGCTCCTGCTGGGCCTCGGTGTCGACCTTGCCGAAGGTGATGCCCGGGTGCTTCTCGGACGAGCGCTCGTAGACCGGGCCGAACCGCTTGCACGGGCCGCACCAGTCGGCCCAGAAGTCCAACAGGACGATCCCGTCCTTCTCGGTCACCTCGTCAAAGTTGGCGGTGGTCAGCTCAACCGTTGCCATTGCACTCTCCGATCAGCGCGGATTGCCTCTACGTCCCGTCGAACCAGGGTGGATGTCCAGGAATTCCCGGGACACCGGCGACGAAACGCTGTGCAGCCCCACGGTCACGGTCGGACGTATCGAGGGTAATCGGTCCGCGAGGCACTGCGGAACGCAAATGCGTCATGCACATGCGTGACGTGCCGTGATGGGAGCGTTTCCAGGGAGATCGCGGCGATCGAGCGCTACGGATCGGTAATTTGACGCTTGACAAGCGGCTATTCGACCTGCAGAGATCGCTTGGCACATGGTCGAAAGTTACCGAGCGTAATGTAACAAAAAGATAAATGTGACGTCCGTCTCTGTCGGGTTCGCGCTGCCGTAAGGCAGAATCTTCCCCATCAGAGCGTGGGCGGCGGGTGCCGGGGAGGGCCCCGCCGCTCATTGCGTCTCCCCCCGGGTCGGCCCGTGTGACATTTCCGCGCCAGCAGCGCCCCCGTCGTCGCCTTAACAAGCGGTAAGGCATGCTGTGCCGAACTCCATCGCCGCCCGTCGAAGGGGACAAGGATGCAGTTCGGCCGCTACTACGAGGAGTTCGAGGTCGGCGCGGTCTACCGGCACTGGCCGGGCAAGACGGTCACCGAGTACGACGACCACCTCTTCTGCCTGCTCACCATGAACCACCACCCGCTCCACATGGACGCCCACTACGCCGAGTCGGCGAGCCAGTTCAAGCGCAACGTGGTGGTCGGCAACTACATCTACTCGCTGCTGCTCGGCATGTCGGTGCCCGACGTCAGCGGCAAGGCGATCGCCAACCTCGAGATCGAGTCGCTGCGGCACGTCGCCCCGACCTTCCACGGCGACACCATCTACGGCGAGACGACGGTGCTGGACAAGCGGGAGTCGTCCTCGAAGCCGGACCGCGGCGTGGTCGCCGTGGAGACCCGTGGCTACAACCAGGACGGGACCCTGGTCTGCGTCTTCCGGCGCAAGGTCATGGTCCCCAAGAAGGAGTACGCGGCGGCCGCCGTGCCCGACGGCGTGGACCCGGAGCGGCCGAGCTTCCCCGAGCCGCGCTGACCCACTGGCGTATCGAGAAGGACGCCGCCCCCCGGCGTTCCCCGGGGTAGGGGTCCTTTTCGCCTTCCGGGGCATATGCTGACGCCGGAGGTCCCCCGATGAGCGAGCGCAGCGAGCGAATCATCAGGCTCAGCGCTTCGGCGCCTCGCGGCGCCGCGGAGCGGAGCGGAGCGGTGGTATGAGGCGCTCCGTACCCGGAGAGCCGCCCTCCGCCGGCCGCCGCGCCGCACCCTTGACCACCGCCGCATACTCCCCGGCGGAGTGGGACCTGCTGACCGACCTGCCGGGTCGGGTCCTCGTCGCCGCCGCCTCGCCGGGTTCCGGCCGCCCGCCGCGCGGCGTCGCCGCCGGGCTCGCCGGCCTCGACGCGGTGGCGGCCGGCCGGGGGTTCGACAGCGACCTGGTCCGCGCCGTGGTCTCCGCGATCTACGCCCGGCACGACGGCGCCGCCACCCGCGACGAGCGCCTCACCGACGTCGTCGACCTGCTCGCCGCGTGCCGGGCGGCGGTACGGGTGCTGCGCCGCCGCGCCGACCCGGCCGACTCGGCGGCGTACCGGCAGTGGGTGGAGTCGGTCGCGGCCCGGGTCTGCCGGGCCGGCGAGGCCGGGTCGAGCCCCGCCGACCGGCGGTTCCTCGACCGGCTCGGCGGCGCGCTGGACCTGCGCTGACCCGGGGGCCGGCCGGGCCGTACCCTCTGGAGACCGTGACCGACGACCAGCTCGACGTGGGGGTGGGGCCCTGGCCCGGCGACCCGCCGGACGACCCGCGGTACGACCCGGAGCTGCTCGCCCAGGGCGACCGGCGCAACGTGGTGGACCGGTACCGCTACTGGCGGCGCGAGGCCGTGGTGGCGGACCTGGACCGGCGCCGGCACGACTTCCACGTGGCCATCGAGAACTGGCAGCACGACTTCAACATCGGCACGGTGGTCCGCAACGCCAACGCCTTCCTCGCCGCCGGGGTGCACATCGTCGGGCGGCGGCGCTGGAACCGGCGCGGGGCCATGGTCACCGACCGCTACCAGCACGTCCGGCACCATGCCACCATCGAGGAGTTCGTCGCCTGGGCGGCGGAACAGGGGCTGCCGGTGGTCGGCATCGACAACCTGCCCGGGTCGAAGCCGCTGGAGACCAGCACCCTGCCCCGCCGGTGCGCGCTCCTCTTCGGCCAGGAGGGGCCCGGCCTGTCCGAGGCCGCCCGGGCCGCCTGCGACCAGCTCTTCTCGATCGCCCAGTACGGCTCCACCCGCTCCATCAACGCCGGAGTGGCCAGCGGCATCGCCATGCATGCCTGGATCCGCGCGTACGCGGGTCCGCCGCCGGACTGAACGGCACCGATCCGGCCGCTCCGCTTGACGGCCGGGTGGCGCCGGGTGACGGTGGGGACGTGAGTGTCGCGGTGAGTTGTCCCAGGTGCGCGGGTCCGGTCCGGGAGCCGGACCTGATGCACGGCGAGTCCCGGTGCCTGCGCTGCGGCCCGGTGCCGCCGCTGCACGTGCCGGAGCACATCAGCGCCGAGATCGTGGCGAGCGTGGTGGACCGGGTGGCCGCCACCGGCGGCCCGGCGGGCGTACCGCTCTGGTGCCCGTGGCCGTTGCCCACCGGGTGGACCCTGACCGGGGTGGCCTGGGCCGGGGACGACCGGGGCGGGGTCCGCGCCACCGCGGTCGCCTGCGCCGGTCCGGCGCCGCTCGACGGCGGACCGGCCGACCTGCTCTTCGTCGCCGAGGAGCCGGGCGTCGGGCTGGGTTCCCGCTTCGCGGGACTGCCCGGCCCCGATCCCGGACCGCAGGTCGAGGAGGCGCTCACCGACCCCGGGCCTGGTCATCCGGAGCGGGTGCCGCACGCGAAGATCAGGGTGGGCGGTCACCCGACTCCACTGTGGCTCGTGAATTCGCCGACAGATCGAAGTGCGTACGCCGGCGAGGCTCGGGGAATGTGGCTGCATGCGATAGCCTGGCCGGCGAGTGCGGGTCACCTCCTCGCGGAAGAAGTCGTGCTGCACGACCTCATCGAGTGGACACCGCCCGAACTCGTGTACGGCGCACCGTCTCCGTACCTGCACGGGCAGGCCTGACCGGCCGGCACCGGCGGATCAGGGACGGACGCAGATATTCACTGTACGACACCATGCTGATACTCTGGGTGCCGCTGCGGTAAACGGACCCGGCGCCGCGCGAGAGGATGGCCCGCTATGGTCAAGAAGGTCCTCACCTGGGCCGGCATCGCATTCTTGATCTTCTTCGTTGCCTACCGGCCGAACTCCGCCGCCGACGTGTTCAAGTCTCTCGGTGGCGGCATCATGGACATCGCTCAGGGCTTCGGCGACTTCTTCACGAGCCTGGTCGCCTAGCCGCCGATGGGAAGCCCCTCCGGTCCGCCCTTCGACCCCGACGACCCGGACTGGTCGCGCCGGGACACCGAGCCCATCCCCCGGGTCGGCCCCGACGACGGCCCCGGCTACGGGGCCGGTCCCGGCCTGGGCGACGGTCCCTCGCTTTCGGACGACGCCGCCTTCGGCGACGGGCCCGGCTACGCCGGCGAGGGGCGCTCGGGGCGCGCCTGGATCCGTGACCCGGAGGCCGGCTACCAGCCGCCGCAGATCTCCGAGGACGAGCTGGCCGGGCTGCGGGTCGACGCCCAGGGCATGGCGCCCCGCCGGGTGCTGCCGCTGGAGGACGAGCCCAGCTCGCTGGTGGCCCGTTACCTCTTCCCCACCGAGCGTTACCGGGGCGAGTGGAAGCGGCACTGGATCCACCTCTCCACCCCGATCCTCGTGGGCATCGCCGCGACCTTCGTCCTCGGCTACCTGTCCGGCTTCCTCGCCGGGCGGGACGTCGGGGCGCTGACCACCGTCGCGGTGCTGCTCTGGTTCGCCGTGATGGGCTGGGTCGCCTGGCGGGTCGCCGACTGGTGGTACGACCGCTTCATCCTCACCAACAAGCGGGTGATGGTGGTCAACGGGATCATCACCCGGCGGGTGGCGATGATGCCCCTGGTCCGGGTCACCGACATGAAGTACGAACAGACCCCGACCGGCCGGGCGCTCAACTACGGCACCTTCGTGCTGGAGTCCGCCGGCCAGGAGCAGGCGCTCCGCGAGATCAAGAACCTGCCCAACCCGAACGAGCTCTACCTGCGCGTCGTGGAGGAGATGTACGAGCCGCAGGCGGTCGAGGCGCGGTTGGGCAAGGAGGCCGACGAGGCCAAGGCCGACGACGGGGCGTGAAACTTTCCGTCCGAACATCGGAGGGATTGCGCACCATTTGCCGTCGACCCGACCCGTCCGGGCATGGCACCCTGCCAGGCAGGACGGGGTGCGGAGGTGAGCGGTGGCGAGCAGGGACCCGCTGGAGGAGGAGTTCCGCGAGTTCGTGGCGGCCCGCTCCGGCGCGCTCCTGCGCACCGCGTACCTGCTGGCCGGGGACTGGGCGACCGCCGAGGACCTGCTCCAGACCGCACTGACCAAGACCTACCTGGCGTGGAAGCGGCTCGGCGGGATCGAGGCCATCGAGCCGTACGCCCGCCGGGTCCTGGTCAACACCTCGACCAGCTGGTGGCGGCGGCGCTGGCACGGTGAGCGGCCGACCGAGGTGCTGCCCGAGCGGGCCGGGCTGGACGAGATCGAGCAGCAGCTCGACCGGGACGCCCTCTGGCGGCACCTCCAGGCGCTTCCGGCCCGGCAGCGGGCCGTGCTGGTGCTCCGCTTCTACGAGGACATGTCCGAGGCGCAGACCGCCGCCCTGCTGGAGATCTCCCCGGGCACGGTGAAGAGCCAGACCTCCCGGGCGCTCCACACGCTCCGCAAGCGGCTCGGCTCCGAGGCCGCCCTCGGCCTGCCGGCCGAGCCCGC
>NZ_RJLN01000051.1 GCF_003725545.1 Micromonospora solifontis
GTGCCGGCCGCCCGTACCGGACTCGGCGCCCGGCCGAGCCCGTCGGCCCGGCCGTGCACCGTGTTCCCGGCGGACAACGTCTGGCACGCCGACGTCTCCCGGCTGCCGGTGCATCCGCGGTCCGCGGCGATGACCGCCGCGATCGGCGCCGACGCCGCCGTGCACGCCGACTTCGGCTCCGGCCGGTGGGAGGGGGCGCCGATCGGCATCCCGGTCACCGTCGTCCCCGCCGGGCAGCGGCGGGTCCCGGTGACCTTCGGGTACGCCGACGAGAGCGATCCCGGCCCGTACCCGGTCCCGCCGGACGCGGCGGTCGAGGGTGGACCCGGCGGCACCGGCGACCGGCACGTGATCGTCTGGGACAGGACGGCCTGCCGGGCGTACGAACTGTTCGACGCGCACCCGGCGGCCGGCGGCGGATGGCGGGCCGGCTCGGGCGCGGTCTTCGACCTCCGGTCCAACCGGCTGCGCCCGGCCGGGTGGACCTCCGCCGACGCCGCCGGGCTCCCCATCCTCGCCGGGCTGGTCCGCTACGACGAGGTGGCCGCCGGCCGGATCGACCACGCCATCCGGGTGACCGTGCCGCGTACCCGCAGCGGCTGGACCTGGCCGGCCACCCACTCCGCCTCCTCCGCCACCGACCCGGCGCTGCCGCAGCTGGGCCAGCGGCTGCGACTCAAGCGGTCGGTGGACCTGTCCCGCGTGCCGCGGCAGGCCCGGATCGTCGCCGAGGCGATGCGGCGGTACGGCGTGATCGTCGCCGACCACGGTTCGGCCTGGTACCTGTCCGGCGCGCCGGACCCACGCTGGGACAACGACGCCCTGCACGCCCTCGGCGGGCTGCGGGGCAGGGACTTCGAGGTGGTGGACGCCTCCGCCCTGATGGTCAGCCGCGGCTCGGCGGCCGTTCGCTGATATCCCGTCGCCGCCGGCCCGCCGGTCGGTCACACTGGCCGCGTGGATCATCGTGACCTGGTCCGGGTGAGCAAGCGGATGTCCCTGGCGCTGCGGCACCGGCCGGACCGGTTCGGCCTGACCCTCGACCGGGCCGGCTGGGTGCCGGTCACCGACCTGCTCGCGGCGCTCGGGCTCAGCCGCGCCGACCTCGACGCGGTGGTCGCCGGGAACGACAAGCGGCGCTTCGCGGTAACGCGGGGCGCCGACGGCGTCGACCGGATCCGGGCCAGCCAGGGGCACTCCGTCTCCGTCGACCTCGGCCTGGCCCCGGCCGACCCGCCCGAGCTGCTCTTCCACGGCACCAGCGACAGCGCGCTGCCGGCGATCCGCGCCGAAGGGCTGCGCCGGGGTCGCCGGCACCACGTACACCTGTCGCCGGACGTGGCGACGGCCCGGCGGGTCGGCGCCCGCCGGGCCGGCACGGTGGTGGTGCTGACCGTGGCGGCCGCCGCGATGGCCGCGGACGGCTTCGTCTTCTACCGCAGCGACAACGGCGTGTGGCTCACCGACACCGTCCCGCCCGCCTACCTGCGCCGCTGACCCGGTCGGACGGCGCGGCTCAGCCCGCGCGCTGGGCGGCGAGGAAGTCGGCCAGCACCCGGGTGTGCGTGGAGAAGGCCAGCTCGACCGGCTCGGTGAGGACCAGCCACTCGGTGGCCTCCTCGGTCGGCGCGGAGGGCGGCAGGTCGCCCAGCGGCCGTTCCGGCAGCACCCCGAAGACCATCATGGTGCCGCCGGCCGGCGCGCCGTGCACCGCGAACAGCCGCGCCTCGTCGGCGTCGGCCAGCAGGCCGGTCTCCTCGCGCAACTCCCGGACCAGCGCCTCGGACCACTCCTCGCCGTACTCGACGAAGCCGCCGGGCAGCGCCAGCTCGCCCCGGGCCGGCTCGATGTCCCGGCGGACCACCACCACGCCGAGGCCGGCCGGCGTCCGGACCGGCAGCACCGCCACCGCGACGGGCAGCGGGTTGCGCCACACCGTCTCGCCGCAGCCCGTGCAGACCCGGGGCCAGCCGGCGTCCGCCGGGTAGGCGGCGCCACAGAACGAGCAGTGCGAGTACGGTGCGCTGGTCACGCCGCTGCACGTTACCCGCTTGACCGGCGCACCGCGCCGGTCACCCGGTCGAGCCGGGGAGTGGCTCCGGGTGCAGCAGGCGCTCCGCGATCCGCCGGACCTCCGTCATGGTCATGCCGGTCCGCTGCGCCACCGCGAGGGGGTGGTCGGTCGGCTCGACCTCGATGTGCGGCCGGAGGCCCACCGGCTGCGTGTGCACGTGCGTCTTGAGGTTCACCGTGGTCGGCTCGTACACCGGCAGCTCCGTGGAGAGCCAGCCGAAGTAGGGTGTCTCCGCCTCCCGACCCGGGGTGTCCCACCGCGCCAGCATGCGGGCGAAGTTCGCCCCGCTCAGCGACACCCACACGCCCCAGGAGAAGTGACCCTCGGCGTCGCGCAGGGGAATGTCCAGGTTGCCCTGGACGAAGAAGTGCTCGCCGCGGATGACGCAGAGGTCGGGGGTCAGTTCGCTGTCGCCGTCCATGGCCAGCTCGTCGGACCAGTAGACCGGTGCGTGGGTGCGGTAGGAGAGCGGCGCCTCCTCGTGTCGCGCGCCGCACGTGCCGCAGTTGTATCCCAGGTCGTCATGCACCGGACGACCCTAGCCGGCCCGGCGGAGTTCAGCGCGGGCCGCCATCAGGGCGAAGCCGAGCAGGTTCTCGCCCTGCCACCGTCCCGGGTCGCTCGCCCGGGGGTCGTCGGCGGCCAGGCCGATGCCCCAGATCCGGTCCAGCGGGCTCGCCTCCACCAGCACCCGGTCGCCGGTGCCGAGCAGGAACCGCGTCAGCTCCTCGTGCTGGCCGAACTTGGCCACGCTGCCGGCGACCACGATGTCGTACCGGCGGGCCGCCCAGGTCGCCTCGTCGAAGCCGCGTACCTGCCGGCCGAGGGCCTTGGCGCGGTCCGGGTGCCCGGCGGCGAGGACGCGCCCGGCGATCTCCACGTCGCCGAAGAGGGTCGCCTTGTGCCACATCATCCAGTGCTCGGCGGTGGGGTAGGTGCGGCCCTCCACCGTGAAGGGCGCCGGCCACCACTGGCTCAGGCAGCCGGCCCCGACGCTGCCGTCGCGCTGCGGGCGGTGCCCCCAGAAGTGCAGGTACTTCACCGGCTGTCCGGCGTTGACGGCCGCGACGAGCGCGACGACGGATCGGATCGGCATGATCGACAGTCTGCCGGACGGGTGCGACACTGCGCCGGACGCCCGCCGCCGCCGGTCACGGGCGACCGGCGGCGCGACGGTGCCCGGTCAGGGCGTGGGCGCGCCGGTGTAGAAGGCGGTGACCCGGTCGCCCGCGGCGCGGGCCTGGTCGGCCGGGGTGCCGGCGGCGACGCTCGCCTCGGTCCAGCGCGCGCTGCTCTCCGTCATGAAGCGGCGGCCCTCGGCCGAGCCGACCCAGGCGGCGCCCGAGGCCGGGTCGATGCCGGTGCCGTCCGTGGCGAAGTGGGAGGCGAGACCGACCAGCGCCAGGTCCCAGCCGATGCCGACCGCGCCGGGGCCGTACTCGGCCCAGCGCTGGTCGTCGACGTGCGCGACGTGCTCCAGCTCGAACCGGGTGCGCCCCGCGCCGGCGTCGGTGAGCCGGACCTCGATCCAGCTCACCTCGCCGCCGAGCTCCCAGGTGGCGGCGAAGCTGTGCGGCGGGTCGCAGCGCTCGACGGTGCCGCCCGCGTTGCCCTCCAGTTGGTAGCGCCCGCCGAGCTTCAGCTCCCCGGAGACGGGCAGGAACCAGCGGGGGATCCGTTCGGCGCTGGTGCAGGCGTCCCAGACGTCCGCGACCGGCGCGTCGTACGTCTGGCTGATGGTCAGCACGCGGGCCTGGCCGGCGGGCAGCGTACGGCTGCCGAGCCGGCGCTCGACGGCGCTGATCTGTCCGGTCACGTCGATCATGATGTGGTCCTCTCGTCGGGGTTGCCGTCGCGCAGCCGCCGTTCCCGCCGGCCCCGGGCCAGCTCGGTGGCGAGCGCCTCCAGCGGCGGCGTCCAGAACCGGCGGAAGCCGGCCAGCCATTCGTCGACCTGCCGCAGCGGGCCCGGGTCGACGGCGTAGAGGCGGCGGGTGCCCTCGGGTCGCACGGTGGTGAAACCGTGCTCGCGCAGCACCTTGAGGTGTTGCGACACGGCCGGTTGGCTGATGCCGAACTCCCGCTGGACGGTTACGCCCAGCGTGCCGGCGGTCTGCTCGCCCTCGGCCAGCAGCTCCAGGATCCGGCGGCGGACGGGGTCCCCGAGGACGTCGAAGGCGTGCACCGGGCCTTTCTATCACGTAGCACTTATATAAGCGAGTGCTTGTAATGGCGGCGCGCGGCGCGGCGCAACTCGTCGGCGCCCCAGACGATCGGCGGGAAGGCCAGCAGCAGCGCGAGCATGACCGGCTCGGGCGGCCGGGTGCCGAAGACGTCCTGTGCCGGCGGCACGCCCACGATCAGCGCGGCGAAGGCGATCTCGAAGGCGATGCCCCAGAGCAGCAGCCGGTTGCTGAACACGCCGACCGAGCGCAGCGAGGCGTGCTCGGTGCGCGCCGCGAACGCCGTGCCGACCTGGCAGGAGACGATGCCGAGGAAGGTCATGGTGGTCGCCTCGCGGTAGGCGTCGTGCAGCGGCGTACCGGGGCCGGTGGGCGCGCCGGGGCGCCAGCCGGCGCGCAGCAGCACGGCGAAGAAGCCGGCCATCACCAGCGCTGCCGAGATCAGCCCGAGAAACCCCCAGGCGCGGGCCAGCATCGGAGCGTTCACCACCTTGTCGCTGCGTCGCCGCGGCGGCCGGTCCATCAGCCCCGGCTCGGCCGGCTCGCGGCCCAGCGCGAGCGCCGGCAGCGTCTCGGTGCCCAGGTCGATGGCGAGGATCTGCAACACGGTCAGCGGCAGCGGCACCGCCCCGGCGGAGAGCGCGAAGATCAGGAACGGCACCACCTCCGGGGTGGCGTGGGCGAAGATGTAGAGGATGAACTTCCGGACGTTGTCGTAGACCCGGCGACCCGCGGCGACCGCCGCCACGATGGTGGCGAAGTTGTCGTCGGTGAGCACCATGGTGGCGGCCTCCCGGGTCACGTCGGTGCCGGTCCGGCCCATCGCCACCCCGATGTCCGCCCGCCGCAGCGCCGGCGCGTCGTTCACCCCGTCGCCGGTCATCGCGACCACCTCGTGGTTGGCCCGCAGTGCCTCGGCGATGTGCAGCTTCGCCTCGGGCGACACCCGCGCGAAGACCACCTCCCGCCGCTCGCCCAGCAGGTGGCGCAGCCGGTCCGGGCTCATCGCGTCGAGCTGGTCGCCGGTCACCACGGTCGGCTCGCCGCGCACGATGCCGACCTGCCGGGCGATCGCCGCCGCGGTGCGCCCGTGGTCGCCGGTGACCATGATGATCCGGATGCCCGCGGTGTGGCAGCGGGCCACCGCCTCGGGCACCTCCGGGCGGGGCGGGTCGACCATCGCGACGAAGCCGAGGAAGGTGAGGTCCCGCTCGGCCTCCGCGCGCCGCTCGGGCACCCCGTCCAGCGGGCGCCGGGCCACCCCCAGCACCCGCCGGCCCTGCTCGGCCTGCGCGGTCACCGCCGCCGCCAGCTCCGTCCGGTACGCCTCGTCCAGCGGCCGGTCCCCGCCGTCCGGAGCCAGCACCCGGGTGCAGCGGGCCAGCACCTCCTCGGGCGCGCCCTTGGTGTGCAGCGACAGCCGGCCGTCCCGCTCGTCGACCGTGGACATCAGCCGCAGCTTCGGGTCGAACGGATACTGGGTCCGCCGCCCCGGGTGGCCAGCGTCGGTGACGCCGAGGTCGGCGGCGAGGCGCAGCGGGGCCACCTCGGTCGGGTCGCCCGCGTCCGGATCGGCGTTGTTGCACGCCGCCACCGCGACGGCGAGCGCGCACAGCGCCGGGTCCGGCCGCTCGCCGGGCCCGGGCGCGGGGTCGCGCAGCGTGTCGGCGGCCCGGACGGCGACCACCCGCATCCGGTTCTCGGTCAGCGTCCCGGTCTTGTCGGTGCAGATCACGTCGGTGGAGCCGAGGGTCTCCACCGCGCTGAGCCGCTTCACCACCGCACCGACCCGGGCCAGGCCGCGGACGCCGACGGCCAGGGCGAGGGTGATGGTGGGCAGCAGCCCCTCCGGCACGTTGGCGACCAGCAGGCCGATGGCGAACGCGAAGGCGTCCCCGATCGGCATGCCGGCGGCGAGGACCCCGATCGGGAAGAACACCAGCCCGGCGCCGACCGCCACCGCGGCGATCAGCCAGGCCACCCGGCGTACCTGCTTCTCCAGCGGGCTCTCCTCGCGGCCGACCCGCTGCGAGAGGGCGGCGATCCGGCCCAGCTCGGTGCCCATGCCGGTGGCGTGCACCAGTGCCCGGGCCTCTCCGCCGAGGCAGTTGGTGCCGCTGAACACCAGGTTCGCCGCCTCGGTCGGGCCGCCCGCCGCCGAGGGCGCGTCGGCCGAGCGGTAGACCGGCTGCGACTCGCCGGTCAGCGCGGACAGGTCGACCTCCACCGACCCGTCTACCAGCCGCGCGTCGGCGGAGATCCGGTCGCCCTCGCAGACCGCCAGGATGTCGCCGGGCACCAGTTCGGCGGCCGGGATCTCCTGCCAGCGGCCGTCCCGGCGGACCCGGGCCTGGCGGGGCAGGTAGCGGGTGAGCGCCTCGACGGCCCGCTCGGCCTGGCGTTCCTGGACCGAGGCGAAGAGCGCGTTCAGCGCGATCACCACCAGGATCGCCCCGGCCAGCAGGGGCGTGCCGGCGACCCAGGCCAGCGCGGCGGCCACCCAGAGCAGCAGCGCGAGCGGGTGCACCACCTGCCGGCCCAACTCCCGCCACCAGCCGCGCCGCCGCTGCCGGCGCAGCTCGTTCCGCCCGTACCCGGTCAGCCGGCTTCGGGCCTCGGCGGTGGCCAGGCCGTCCGGGCCGGAGTCGAGCGCGGCGTACAGCTCGGCCAGCGGCGCGCGCGGGTCGGCGTCGCCGCCCGCCGTCCGCCGCTCCGCCACGATCCCAGGCTGCGACACCTCCGGCACCCACCGCGCCGGTTTCCGGCCATTCCCCGGTTCTGGTCGCGTTCTGGTCGCCTCGGCGCGCTCGATCCTGGAGGTAGTGGCATCGTGCCGGCGACGAGGCCACCACATCCAGGTTCTCGGCGCCGCCGCGCCGGGCCGGATCGGGGCGGGTCAGCCGCCGAGCCGGGCGGCGACGGCGCTGCGCAGCTCCGGCAGCCGGTCGTGCAGCAGCCCGGGGCACTGGGTGTTGTTGAAGTCCTTGTGTCCGTAGATCTCGCTGGCCGGTATGCCGTACTGCTGGCAGGTGAACGCGCAGAACCAGATCAGGCTGTCCCAGAGCGCCTGCGGCGGCTGCACGTCGAGATAGATGCCGTCGTTCTCGATGCCGATGGCCTGGCTGTTCTGCCCGACGCAGTGCGCGCCCTGCACCATGGTCTGCCCGTGCAGCAGGGCGTACAGGCTGCCGTGCCGGCCCTCGGTGAGGTAGCCGCCGCGGCTGTTGGTGAAGTGCTGTCCGGAGTCGAGCCAGCCGTTGGTGTCCATGTGCAGGTCCTGGATGTCCCGGGAGTTCCGGTAGGCCTGCGCCAGGCTGTAGTCGGTGGTGTTCGGGAACGCCGTGTGATGAATGATGATCTTGTTGGGGCGGCTCTGCACGACGCTGACCGCCGACGACGGCGGGCGGGCGCCCCAGGTGGCGCAGTTGGCGATGGTCGGCTGGTCGACCGCGCCGGCGACGGCCCGGGCGTCCCGGTCGCCGCCGAACTGGCTCAGTGCGGTGGCGCCGGCGGCGGCGCCGAGCAGGACCGCGCCGCGCAGCACGGCCCGCCGGGGCAGGTGGGCGGACATCGGGGCCTCCTTCTCGGGTACGGACGGACACCGCCGGTGGCGGGCGGCTGCTCCGGGTCGCGGCGTGGGGTCAGCAACGCCGGGCCGGGACGGCCGGCCCACCACCGGCGGGCGGGTCAGCAGGGTCCGTTGCAGGCCAGCACCTTGAGCCGGTCCAGGCTGCCGTTCCAGACGTCCTGGTCACCCGGGAAGGTGCCGGAGGAGGCCCACTGCCAGAAGGAGTACGTCCCCCAGCCGGCCGGCAGGGTGCCGACGCTGCTGGAGTAGCGCGCGATCCAGAGCGGGTTGTTCGAGGCGAACTGCGAGGTGTTGCCGGTGCAGGTGCTCCACCAGTCGGTGGTGGTGTAGATGGTGGCCCACCTGCCGGTCCGCGCGTAGTACTGGTTGACGAACGAGGCGATCCAGCTGCGCATCGAGGCCTGGCTCAGGCCGTAGCAGGTGGAGCCGTACGGGTTGTACTCGATGTCGAGCGCGCCCGGCAGGGTCTTGCCGTCCTTGGACCAGCCGCCCCCGTGGTCCACGAAGTAGTTGGCCTGGGTGGCGCCGCTCGTGGTGTCCGGCCGGGCGAAGTGGTACGACCCGCGGATCATGCCGACGTTGTAGGAGCCGTTGTACTGCTGGGCGAAGTACGGGTTGGTGTAGTAGGTGCCCTCGGTGGCCTTGACGTAGGCGAACCGGGCGCCGTTGTTCCAGGCGGCGGACCAGTTCACGTTGCCCTGGTAGCTGGAGACGTCCATGCCGGGCAGGCCGCTCGGGGCGGCGCTGGCGGGCGTGGCGCCGAGGGTGACCGAGGCGGTCAGGGTGACCGTGGCGAACAGGGCGGCGGCGGCGGTGCGCAGCGCCGATCGCAGGGGACGGTGCATGTTTCCTCCCTGGGGGTTGCCGCGTGCGGCGGCGGGAGCCTGACGAAAGGAACTGTCAGTATTACGTCACACTGCGGAGATTTTTTGCAATAGATGTATGGAAGATTTTCTCTATCTTCGGATCGGTGGGCGGGGTCCGGGAAAGTTCGCCGCCCGGCATGTCGATACCGGCCCCGCCCGATCGTGTGGAGGGTGGAGGGGACGGCACGACGCCGGCCCGCCGGACGAGGAGGACCACGTGAAGCAGTACCTGATCAGCATGTACCAGCCGGCCGGCGCGGAGCTGCCGGACCCGGAGTTCCTGGCCGGGGTGATGCGGGAGGTCGACGCGATCGGCCGGGAGCTGAAGGAGTCCGGCAACTGGGTCTTCGGCAACGGCCTGCACGCGCCGGAGACCGCGACCGTGCTGCGCCCGAAGGGCGACGAGGTGCTGGTCACCGACGGGCCATACGTGGAGGGGAAGGAGTACCTGGGCGGCATCACCGTCATCACCGCGCCCGACCTCGACGCCGCCCTCGAGTGGGCCCGCCGGTACGCCCTGGCCACCACCCTGCCCGTCGAGGTGCGCCCGTTCCAGGGCGAGGCATGACGGGACCGTCGCACGTCGAACGGGCCTTCCGGGCGGAGTACGGCCGGGCGGTCGCCGTCCTGGTCCGCCTGCTCGGCGACATCGACCTGGCCGAGGAGGCGGTGCAGGAGGCGTTCGCCACGGCCGTGGACCGGTGGGCCGTCGACGGTCCGCCGCCCAGCCCCGCCGGGTGGATCATCACGACCGCGCGGAACCGGGCCATCGACCGGCTGCGCCGCGACGCCTCCCGGGCCGACCGGCACGCGCAGGCAGCCCTCCTGTACGCCCCCGACCCGCCAGCCGAGGAGGGCCCTGTGCGCGACGACCGGCTCCGCCTGATCTTCACCTGCTGCCACCCGGCGCTGGGCACCGCCGCCCGGGTGGCGCTGACCCTGCGGCTGCTCGGCGGCCTGAGCACCGCCGAGATCGCCCGGGCCTTCCTGGTACCCGAGCCGACCATGGCGCAGCGCCTGGTCCGCGCCAAGGCCAAGATCCGCGACGCCCGGATCCCGTACCGGGTGCCGCGCGACGCGGACCTGCCCGACCGGCTGCAGGCCGTGCTCGCCGTGCTCTACCTGATCTTCACCGCGGGGCACACGGCCGGCTCGGGGGAGCGGCCGGTCCGCGACGAGCTGTGCGCCGAGGCGATCCGGCTGGGCCGGCTGCTCGCCCGGTTGATGCCGGACGAGCCTGAGGTGCTCGGCCTGCTCGCGCTGATGCTGCTCACCGAGGCGCGCCGCCCCGCCCGGGTGGCGCCCGACGGCGCCCTGGTGCCGCTCGCCGAGCAGGACCGGGCCTGCTGGGACCGGGCGCTGATCGCCGAGGGGCAGGCGCTGGTCCGCCGCTGCCTGCGACGGAACCGGCCCGGCCCGTACCAGATCCAGGCCGCGATCGGCGCGGTGCACAGCGATGCGGCCACCGCCGCCGACACCGACTGGACTCAGATCCTCGCCCTGTACGACCAGCTCACCGCCTGCGCCCCCGGCCCGGTGGTGGCGCTGAACCGGGCCGTCGCGCTGGCCGAGGTGCACGGCCCGGCGGCCGCGCTGGCCGAGGTGGACCGGCTCGACCTGGCCCGCTACCACGTCTTCCACGCCGTCCGCGCCGACCTGCTGCGCCGGCTCGACCGGCCCGCCGAGGCCGCCCGCGCGTACCAGGCGGCGATCGACCACACCGGGAACGCGGCCGAGCGGGCCCATCTGTCCCGCGCCCGGGACCTGCTGAGGAGTGTCGAATGAGCGAACCCCGCATCCTGCTGGACGGACTGGCGTTCGGGGAGTCGCCCCGCTGGCACGACGGACGGCTCTGGCTCGCCGACTGGGGCGCGGGGGAGGTGCTGGCCGTCGACGACGCCGGCCGGACCGAGGTGGCGGCCCGGGTGGACGGGCTGCCGACCTGCCTCGACTGGCTGCCCGACGGGCGGCTGCTGGTGGTCGCCGGGCGTGCCGGCCGGTTGCTGCGCCAGGAGCCCGACGGCACCCTGGACCCGTACGCCGACCTGGCCGGGCTGGTGCCGCACCCCTGGAACGAGGTGGTCACCGACGCCCGGGGCAACGCGTACGTGAACACGATCGGCTTCGACTTCCCCGGCGGGGAGTACGCGCCCGGCGCCATCGCCCTGGTCAAGCCGGACGGGGCGGCCCGGATCGTCGCCGACGACGTCGCCTTCCCCAACGGGATGGCGCTCACCCCGGACGGGCGCACGCTGATCGTCGCCGAGTCGTACGCGTCCCGGCTCACCGGCTACGACGTCGCCGCCGACGGCTCGCTCACCGGTCGGCGGGTCTGGGCGACCGTGCCGGACTCCGCGCCGGACGGCATCTGCCTCGACGCCGACGGTGCCGTCTGGTACGGCGACGTGCCGAACCGGTGCGCGGTCCGGGTCGCCGAGGGCGGCCGGGTGCTCGACCGGATCGACCTGGACCGCGGCTGCTTCGCCTGCGCCCTCGGCGGTCCGGACACCCGAACCCTGTTCCTGGTCGCGACGGAGTGGAGCCTGGCGGCGCTGGCCGGTGGGCCGCGCACCGGTCGGGTGCTGACCGTGCCCGCGCCGGCCCCGGCCGCCGGGTGATCGGGCGGTCCGGTGCGGTTGACGGTGGCCGCGCAACCGCACCGGGGAGCGCTGGCGCCGGCTCCTGGCCGACGGGCGGCTGTCACACCTCGGGCAGGCCGACGTAGTTCTCGGCCAGGCTGGTCGCGTACGCGCGGGACGTCGCCACGTAGCGCAGCGTCGAGGTCTGCAGCTTCGCCTCGTACGCGTCCTGCCCGTCCAGCCGGTGCAGCATGGAGGCCATCCACCAGGAGAAGTGCTGCGCCCGCCAGACCCGACGCAGCGCGGTACCGGAGTAGTTCTCCAGCAGGTCGGTACGCCCCTCGCCGTACCAGGCGGCGAAGGCGTCGCCGAGCAGGGCGACGTCGGCGAGCGCCAGGTTCATCCCCTTGGCGCCGGTCGGCGGGACGATGTGAACGGCGTCCCCCGCCAGGTACAGCCGCCTCCACTGCATCGGCTCGACCACGAAGCTGCGCATCGGCGTGATGCCCTTCTCCAGGATCGGCCCCTCGTTGAGCGACCAGCCCGGCACGGTCTCCAGCCGGGCCCGCAACTCCGCCCAGATCCGCTCGTCCGGCCAGGCGTTGATGTCCTCGTCGGGGGCCACCTGCAGGTAGAGCCGGGAGATCTCCGGCGAGCGCAGGCTGTAGAGGGCGAAGCCGCGCTCGTGGTTGGCGTAGATGAGCTCCTCCACGGCCGGTGCAGCGGCGGCGAGGATGCCCAGCCAGGCGAACGGGTACGTCCGCTCGTACGTGGTCAGCACGCCGTCGGGCACCGCGCCCCGGCTCACCCCGTGGAAGCCGTCGCAGCCGGCCACGAAGTCGCAGTGCAGCTCCTCCGCCGTGCACCGACTACAAGACCGCGCTGCACCTGATGCGGACCGGCGCGGCCGGCGTCATCGTCCACGGTGATGGCCCGCCCGGTCAGCTCGGTCATCGGGACCCGGTGCGACTCCCCGTCGAAGCGCAACTCGATGCCCTCGTGCCGCATCCCCTCCCGGTCGAGCCGGTCGCCGAGCCCGGTGCGCCGCAGCAGGTCGACCGAGCCCTGTTCGAGCACCCCGGCCCGGACCCGCTGCTCCACGTACGCCCGGCTGCGGCACTCGAGCACCACCGATTCGATCCCGGCCAGGTGCAGCAGGTGCGCGAGCATGAGTCCCGCCGGTCCCGCCCCGACGATGCCGACCTGCGTACGCATCCGTGCCTCCTCGCTCGCCCGCCGCTCGTCCCGTAGCCTGCCCGATCCGTCGGGTCGGCGCCGCCCCTGCTTTCCGCCCAGCGGAAGGCCCCGGGGACCGGTGGCCGGCGGGTGCCCCGGTGGATGGCGGCCGGGCCCGGAGTGCCTAGCCTGTGCTCCGGAGGCCCGCGTACCTGGGCGCGGAGCATCGGGGAGGACAGATGGAGCACCGCACCGCCGAGGCGACCGTGACCGTGACGCGCGACGGCCGGCCGCTGGCCGGCCAGGAGGTGACCGTCGCGCAGCGCGACCACGACTTCCTGTTCGGCTGCATCGGCTTCGAGTTCATCGACCTCGCGAACGGCGCCGGCACGGAGCTGGACCGACGTGTCGCGCGGGAGTGGTTCGAGCTGTTCAACTTCGCCACCCTGCCGTTCTACTGGGGCCGCTTCGAGCCGGAGCGCGGCAGGCCGGACACCGCGCGCCTGCTGGCCACGGCCCGCTGGTTCGCGGAACGCGGCTGTCCGGTCAAGGGCCACCCCCTGGCCTGGCACACGGTGACCGCCGACTGGCTTCGCGACCTGCCCACCGACGAGATCGCCCAGGTGCAGCGGGACCGGATCACCCGCGAGGTCACCGACTTCGCCGGGGTGATCGACGCGTGGGACGTGATCAACGAGGTCGTGATCATGCCGATCTTCGACCGGGACGACAACGGCATCACCCGCCTCTGCCGCGACCTGGGCCGCATCCCGATGGTCCGGATGGCGTTCGACGCCGCCCGGGCCGCGAACCCGCACGCCACGCTGCTGCTCAACGACTTCGACATGTCGGCGGCCTATGAGTGCCTGATCGAGGGGGTGCTGGAGGCCGGCGTGCGGATCGACGCGCTCGGCCTGCAGAGCCACATGCACCAGGGCTACTGGGGCGAGGAGAAGACGCTGGCGATCTTGGACAGGTTCGCCCGCTACGGACTGCCGATCCACTTCACCGAGACCACGATCGTGTCCGGTCACCTGATGCCGCCGGAGATCGTCGACCTGAACGACTACCAGATCCCGGACTGGCCGACGACTCCCGAGGGCGAGCAGCGCCAGGCCGACGAGATCGTCCGGCACTACCGCACCCTCCTGTCCCACCCGTCCGTACAGGCCATCACCTACTGGGGCATCAGCGACAGCGGCTGGCTGGGCGCGCCGGGCGGCTTCCTGCGCGTCGACGGCAGCCGCAAGCCTTCGTACGAGGCCCTGCACGGGCTGATCAAGGGCGAGTGGTGGCTGCCACCCACCGCTCTGGTCGCGGACGCGCAGGGCCGCGTCCGGTTCCGGGGGTTTCTCGGCTCGTACGAGGTGAGCGCCGCCGGCCGTACGACGACGGTGCGCCTCGACACCCCCGGCGAGTTGGCGCTCGACGCGGCCCTCTGACCGGCGAGGCCGCGAATACGCGGACCTGGCCGTGCCGGTGGGGGTGGCGAGGGGCCGGTGCGCCGCGTCCGGCCGGAGTCAGTCGCGCAGGGTACGCAGGATGCGGGCCAGGTCGGCGCGGTCGCCGTCGCTGAGTTCGCCGAAGAACTGCTCCGCCTCGGCGGCCCGAGCGGCGCGGATCGCCGCGCCGACCCGGGTGCCCTCCTCGGTGAGCGCGACCAGCGTCGCCCGTCGGTCCGCCGGATCGGGCTGGCGCGCCACGAGTCCGCGCTCCTCGATGCCGTCGACCACCTCGGTGGCCGAGCGGGGCGCGATGTGCAGGTGGTCGGCGAGTGCGCTGAGCCGCAGCGGGCCGTGCCGTAGCAGCACGGCGAGCGCGCGGGCGTGCCCTGGGTTGATCTCCCAGGGTTCGAGGGTGCGCCGGGCCTGGTGGCGCAGCCGCCGGGCCACCGCCCAGAAGGTCTCGGCCAGGCTCTCCTCGTCGCTGTCGCTCACCCGGAATACGGTAGCAGCTCGTACTGTTGCTACCTCATGATGAGGTTACCTCAGTACATCCCCCGACGAGAGAGAGCGCCCCTTGGACGGATTCCGAGACGGCCGCGGCGGCGGCCCCCGCAGCGTCACCGCCGCCGAGAAGGCCCAGGCCCGTGCGGTCCCGCTGCGCCGCATCGGCGGCCTCTTCGCCGCCCACCGCGGTCCCCTCACCCTGGTGGTGGCGATCATCGTGGCGTCGTCCGTGCTCGCCATGGCGTCGCCGTTCCTGCTGCGTACCGTGATCGACCGGGCCCTGCCGGAGCGCGACCTGACCCTGCTGGCCTGGCTGGTCGCGGGCATGGTGGCGGTGGCCGCGGTCACCGCCGTGCTCGGCGTGATCCAGACCTGGATCTCCACCCGGGTGGGCCAGCAGGTGATGCACCGGCTGCGCACCGACGTCTTCACCCACCTGCAACGCCAGTCGATCGGCTTCTTCGTCCGCACCCGCACCGGCGAGGTGCAGTCGCGGATCACCAACGACATCGGCGGCATGCAGACCGTGGTGACCTCCACCGCCACCTCGATCGCCGCCAACCTCACCACGGTGGTCGCCACCGCGATCGCCATGGTGGCGCTGAGCTGGCGGCTCTCCCTCGTGTCGGTGCTCGTGCTGCCGCCGGCCATCTGGCTGACCCGCCGGGTCGCCCGGCTGCGCCGGGAGATCACCGCCCAGCGCCAGCGGGAACTCGCCGACCTCAACGTCACCGTCGAGGAGGGCCTGTCGATCAGCGGCGTGCAGCTCGCCAAGACCCTCGGCGCCGGCGCCGCCCTGGTCGACCGGTTCACCGCCTCCTCGGCCCGCCTGGTCGACCTGGAACTCCGCTCCGAGCTGGCCGGCCGCTGGCGGATGGCCTCGATGACGGTCATCTTCGCGGCCATCCCCGCCGTCATCTACCTCGGCGCCGGCCTGCCCGGCACCGCCGGCACCCTCACCATCGGCACCCTGGTCGCCTTCACCGCCCTGCAGGGCAGCCTCTTCCGCCCGCTGATGGGCCTGCTCAACGTGGGCGTCTCGCTGACCGCGTCGCTGGCCCTGTTCGCCCGGATCTTCGAATACCTCGACCTGCCCGTGGAGGTGGCCGACCCGCCCCGGCCGGTGGCCCTCGACCCCGCCCGCGTCCGCGGCCACCTGCGCTTCGAGGGTGTCACCTTCAGCTACCCGGGCAGCGACACCGCCGCGGTGGCCGGGGTCAACCTGGACGTCCCGGCCGGCACCGGCCTGGCCCTGGTCGGCGAGACCGGCTCCGGCAAGAGCACCCTGGCGGCCCTGATCAGCCGGCTGCACGACCCCGACGCCGGCCGGCTCACCATCGACGGCGTCGACCTGCGCGACGTCCGCCTGGCCGACCTGGCCGCCGTCGTGGGCGTGGTCGGCCAGGAGACCTACCTGCTGCACGCCACCGTGCGGGACAACCTCCGGTACGCGAAGCCGGACGCCACCGACGCCGAGATCGAGGCCGCGGCGCGCGCCGCGCAGATCCACGACCTGATCGTCGCGCTGCCCGACGGGTACGACACGACGGTCGGCTCCCGCGGCCACCGGTTCTCCGGCGGCGAGAAGCAGCGCCTCGCCATCGCCCGCACGCTGCTGCGCGACCCGCGGATCCTGGTGCTGGACGAGGCGACCAGCGCGCTGGACACCGCGACCGAACGCGCGGTGCAGCGGGCCTTCGACGAGCTGGCCCGGGGCCGCACCGTGGTGACCATCGCCCACCGGCTCTCCACCGTCCGCCACGCCGACCGGATCGCCGTGCTGGACCACGGCCGGATCGTCGAGTCCGGCACCCACCAGAGCCTGCTCGACCGCGCCGGCCGGTACGCGGCGCTCGCCGCCTGAGCGGCGCGTACCGGCCGGGCCGGGTCAGCCGGCGGCGGGTGGCGGGACGGTGATGGACCGCTTGAGGATCTTGCCGGTGGGCCCCTTCGGCAGGGCCGGCACGATCCACACCTGGCGCGGGTACTTGTAGGCCGCGAGCTGCCCCTTGACGTACTCCCGCAGCTCCGCCGGGTCGGCGTCGGCCCCGGGGCGCAGCGCCACCACGGCCACCACCTCCTCGCCGAGCGTCGGGTACGGCATGCCCAGCACCGCCGCCTCGGCGACGGCCGGGTGCTCGTAGAGCACCTCCTCGACCTCGCGGGGATAGACGTTGAAGCCGCCCCGGATCACCAGGTCCTTGGTCCGGTCGACGATCCGGTAGTAGCCGTCGGCGTCCCGGGCACCCAGGTCACCGGTGCGGAACCAGCCGTCGACGATCGCCTCGGCGGTCGCCTCCGGCCGCCGCCAGTAGCCCTTCATGACGTTGTGGCCGCGGATGACGATCTCCCCGACCTCGTCGGTCGCGGCCGGCGCGCCGTCGGCGGTCCGCACGTCCATCTCCACCCCGTCGATCGGGGTGCCGATGCTGCCCGGCTTGCGCGGCCGGTCCGGGTGGTTGAACGAGGCGACCGGGGAGGTCTCGGAGAGGCCGTAGCCCTCCAGGATCACGCAGCCGAACTTCTCCTCGAAGCGGCGCAGCAGTTCCACCGGCAGCGCGGCCCCGCCGGAGACGCAGGTGCGCAGGGCGGACAGGTCCGGCTGGTCGTCGCCGGCCGCAGCGAGCAGCGCCGCGTACATGGTCGGCACCCCGGCGAACACGGTGGCCCGGTCGCGGACCAGGATCTCCAACGCCTGGGCGGCGTCGAACCGGGGCAGCAGGGTGAGCGTCGCACCGGCGGCGACCGCGCAGTTCAGGGCGATGGTCTGGCCGAACGAGTGGAACAGCGGCAGCGCCCCGAACATCACGTCCCCACCGCCCAGCCCGAGCAGGGTGGCGTTGCTGACCTCGACGTTGCGGCACAGGTTGTCGTGGGTGAGTTCGGCTCCCTTCGGCTGCCCGGTGGTGCCGGAGGTGTAGAGGATCACCGCGGTCTCGTCGCCGTCCCGCTCCACCAACCCGGTGACCGGCTCGTACGCGGCCAGCAGGTCGGTGAGCCCGTCGGGGGTCACCGCGACGCTCAGCCCGTCGGCCCGGTCGACCGCGGCCTGCTCGGTGGTGTGCCAGGCGAGGATGCCCTTGGCGCCGGAGTCCTCCAGGTAGTAGTCCACCTCGCGCGGCTTGAGCAGCGGGTTCATCGGGACGACCACCGCGCCGGCGCGCAGGATGCCGTAGTAGAGCACGGCGAACTCGGGCACGTTCGGCAGCATCAGGGCCACCCGGTCGCCGGGCGCCACCCCGTGCTTGCGCAGGTAGCCGGCGCACCGGGCCGAGGCGTCGTCGAGTTCGGCGTAGCTGACCGTCCGGTCGCCCAGCTTCAGCGCCGGCCGGTGCGGGTCTCGGGAGACCGCCGCGAGCAGAATCGAGGCGAGGTTCATCCCCGGCTCCCTTCCTCGGCGGTCAGCCGCCGCGCGATGGTGGCGGCCGGGCCGTCGGTCATCAGGATCGTGTAGTGGTTGGCGTCGACCAGTTCGGTGACCAGGTGCGGGGCCCGGTCCCGCCAGTGCGCGACGAGCGGTTCGGGCAGCAGCCCCGGTTCCTGGCCGAACATGCCACGCGGGGCGTGCAGCAGCACCGTGGGTACGGCCAGCCCGCGCAGGTCGGCCGCGAAGGAGTCGGCCTCGACCAGCAGGTCCCGGCCGTCGGCCCGGACCGCCTCCGGGTTGACCCGGGAACGGATCGCGCCGTCCGGCCCGGTGGCGTCGTAGCGCACGTACTCGGTCATGTCGTCGGTCCACTCGGCGGCCAGGGCCGGGTGTGCCCGGAAGAAGTCGACGTACGCCTCGACCGAGGGGAAGGTGTCGCTGAGCCGGGCGATGGCCGGGCCGAGGGTGGCGGCGAGCACCGCGTCCGGGTCCGCACCGGGGACCGTCGGCAGCGGCAGGCCGCCGTCCACCAGCACCAGCCGGGTGAACAGCTCCGGCCTGCGGGTGGCGGCGCGCAGGGCCGCGTACGCCCCCATGGACTGCCCGACCAGGGCGACCGGGCGGCCCTGGCCGAACTGGGTGGCGGCCGCGCAGATGTCCTCGGCGTGCCGGGTCATCCCGTACGGGCCGGGCAGCTCGGCGCTGCCGCCCCGCCCGCGCAGGTCGAGCGCGATCAGGCTCCAGTCCGCCGGCATCCGCCGGGCCACCGCGAGGTACGCCATCGCGGAGGCGGTGATGCCGTGCGCGGCGATCGCGATCTTCGGGCCGGCGCCGAACCGGAGGGCGGTGAGGGTGCCGTCGGGCACCTCGACCTTCACCTGTTCCATGGGGGTCAACCTTTCCTGGTAGGGGGAGTGCCGGTCAGCCGCGGGGGAGCGGACTGCCGACCAGGCGCAGGGCGAAGCCGACGAAGGCGTCGGCGACCTGCTCGCGGGTGTACGGCTGGTCGGGGCCGAACCAGTTGGCCACCCGCATGCCGAGGCTGCCGATGGCGATGCCGGTCAGCGGCACGTCGGCGACGTCGAACGCGCCGGCCGTCGCCCCCCGCTCCAGCACGGCCAGCAGGAGCTGCCGCGCCTCCTCGCGCAGCGCGAGGGCGGGCGCGGCGCTTTCCGGGGAGAGGGCGTGCAGCTCGTGGTTGGCGACCAGGGCGAGCAGCGGATAGTCGGTGTGCACCAGGACCTGGGCCCGGACCAGGGCGGCGAGCTGTTCCGCCGGGTCGTCGCCGGCCGCCCCGGCCGCCTCGACCATGCGGCGGCGCAGCTCCTCGTGGCCGAGCCGGATCAGCTCGGCCAGCACGTGCTCCTTGGCCGGGTAGTGGGCGTAGAGGGTGGCCGAGTTGATGCCGACCTCGCGGGCGATGTCGCGGATCGAGGCGCCGTGGAAGCCGTACTCGGCGAAGAGCCTCAGTGCCGCGCGCAGGATCCGGCCCCGGGTGCCCGGCGGGGTGACCCCCTCGGGTAGCTCGACGGCGACGGCGGTGAGCCGGCGGGGATCCCACGAGGTCTGCGTCACCGGCGCTCCTCCAACGTGCCCAACCAAACGATTGGTTGACAGCCTAGTGCGGCGAGCGCATAGTGACCAGCATCACTTTTCCAACCGATCGATCGGTAGCCACCACCACCCACCCACCGAGGAGCACCGGTCATGCCCCAACCCGTCCCCGCGCGGCGCCTGCGCCGCCTCGCCACCGCCGCGCTCGCCGTCCTGCTCGCCCTGCTCGGCGCGCCCGCCGCCCCCGCCCGGGCGGCGAGCGGCACCTGGTTCTACGGCACCTACGCCAACCTCGCCGGCACCCGCGACTACCACGGCTACGTGCCGTCGACCTACCGGCCCGGCACGCCGATGCCGCTGCTGGTGGCGCTGCACGGCTGCACCGAGAACGACGTCGGCTTCGACCTGCTCACCGGGCTCAGCGCCCGGGCCGAGCAACGCGGCTTCCTGGTCGTCTTCCCCGACCAGTCGACGCTGGCCAACCCGGCCCAGTGCTGGAACTGGCCGCTGTCGATCAACCAGCACCGGGGCTGGGGCGAGCCGTCGATCATCGCCGGCATCACCGACCTGGTCCGCTCGCGCTGGACCGTCGACCCGGACCGGGTGTACGTCACCGGGGTCTCGGCGGGCGGGGTCATGTCGATGATCATGGCGGTGACCTACCCCGACCGGTACGCGGCCGCGGCCAGCGTCGCCGGCTGCGAGTACGAGTGCGACGTGCTCCGGCTCCGCTCACCCGACCAGGCCGGGCTGGACGCCTGGCGGGAGATGGGCAGCCGGGCCCGGCCGGTGCCGGTGCTGGTCTTCCAGGGCACCGCCGACCTCGTGGTGGCCCCGGCCACCGCCGACCGGATCGTCGGGCAGTGGGCCCAGACGGACGACCTCGCCCTCGACGGGCTCGACGACGGCGACGTCACCGCCACCCCGACCCTGGTCGAACGCGGCCAGGTCCCCGGTGGCCGCACCTACACCCACTCGGTCCACCGGGGCCCGGACGGGACCGTGCTGATCGAGGAGTACCTGATCGACGGGGCCGGACACGTCTACCCGGGCGGCTGCGGCTGCAGCCTCTACGGCGACCCGTCCGGCCCGGACGCCAGCGGGCTGAGCTGGGACTTCTTCCTGGCCCACCCGCGACGCTGACGGGGGTCGGCGCGGCCGGACCCGGTCCGGCCGCGCCGGCGGCGGGTAGCCGAAAAACACCCGATCTCCAAGACGTGAGTTGCAGCTCCATCGTGGTTAGAGTGTCGCGGTGCATGACGGAGTCCAGGCCCAGGTGCCGGTGCTGTACGTGTCGGACACCGACACCGCCCGCCGGTTCTACGCGACCTTCGGCTACGCCGAGGTACGCACCGGCGGCGACGGCGCGTCCCGCTGGTCCTACCTGCAGTGCGGGGAGCTGACCCTGCTCCTGGCGGAGGTGAAACCCCGCCTGGTCACCGTCGAACTGCCACTGCTCATCTACCTCTACGTCGACGACCTCGCCGCCACCATGGCGCGACTGACCGCCGCCGGCTACTCCGTCGAGCCCGCCGGCCACCCCGCGCACGCCCCCGGCGGCGAGTGCCGCACCACCGACCCCGACGGCAACGCGGTCGTCTTCGGGCAGCGCCGGGCCGTGCCCGACCAGCGCCGCGACCCGGAGTCCGGCAAGGAGGCCCGGTTCTCGCTGATCCGCGAGGCCGCCAAGGTGGTCCGCCGGTCCGGCGGCGCGCCGGCCCGCTGCCAGATCGGCGGCCCGCGCGGCGAGCCGTGCCCGGAGCCCGCCGAGGTGAAGCTCGCCGACTCCTGGGGCGACACGGTGTGGGGCTGCCTGGCGCACGCCGACGAGGCGCTGCTCAACGCCCGTGGCGCGTTCCTGGCCACCGAGGACGGGTCCGGCCTGGGCGCGTTCCTGCGAAGCCGGCGGGCCCACCCGGAGCAGGTGCCCCAGGCCTGACCCGCGCCCGCCCGCCTCGCCCCGGTCCACCCGCCGGTAGGAAAGCTTCGAGCAGGTATTCATGCTCGTAGCTATTTACCGTTGCCCGCCACCGCCATAGCATCGAGCAACATCGTTGCCAATGTGGAGGGGGAGTCGATGTCCGTATCGCTCAGCGGGGCGCGGTGGCGCTTCCTGGCGCTGCTCACCGCGGCGGTCGTCGCCGCGAGCACGCTGCTCGGGGCGCAGCCCGCGCAGGCCGCCCGCCCGGCCTTCAAGATGCCGTTCCTGTGCGGGCAGACCTGGCAGGGCAACAACTGGAACGGGCACAGCCCGGCCCACTCGATCGACTGGAACCACTACGACGCGAACGGCAACCCCGACGACTACGGCCGGCGGGTGCTCGCCAGCGCCGGTGGCACGGTGCTGGAGTCGTACTACTCGACCACCACCGGCTACGGCAACACCATCGTCATCGGGCACGGCGACGGCTGGCGCACCCGCTACGCCCACCTCAGCGAACGCCTGGTGGCCAAGGGCGACACCGTGAAGCTGGGTACCGTCATCGGGAAGGTCGGCGCCTCCTCCGCCAAGTACGACCTCAGCCCTCACCTGCACTACGAGCAGATCCACGACGGCAGTGTCGTCGTCGCGGTCGTCCAGGGCGTCACCTGGTCGGACTACCTCAAGCGCAACCAGACCAGCACCAACAACTGCTGACCCGCCGGATCACCCGTCGGGCGGCTCGGGATGCTCCGGGCCGCCCGAGGATGTCTCGCCCGGCTGGGCCGGCGCTCGCTCGCCCGGCTGCCTCGGCGTCCGGTCGCCGGGCTGGGTGGGCATCCGCTCGCCTGGGCGCGGGGGCGTCCGGTCGCCGGGCCGCGTCGGTGTCGGGGGCCGCCCGGGGGTCGGGTGGGGAGGACGCGGAGGGGGCGGCGGCAGCAGCGGTTCGAGCGGGGTGAACTGCTCCACCGGCGAATCCGGCGGGAACCGCCGCCGGCGCTGCTCGGCGGCCCGGGGCGGTGCCTCGCCCGCCCGCTGGTGCGGTGGATGATCCTCCCGGAGAGCCTCCGGCATGCCGGCCGACGGGGGAGCGTCCGCCTCCGTGGACTCCGCCGCCTCCCGCGCCTGCCGTTCCTCGGCGTACTCGGCGCGCCGCCGGTCCAGGTCGCGCTCGCACTCCAGCGCGATGCGCTGGTCCCAGTACGGCTGCAACAGCCGGCGGACCCGCTCGTCGAGGCGCACCGACACGTCCGGCTCGCAGGTGAACACGACCTCGCCCCGCACGTACGTCCACGGCAGCGCGTCGTCACCGGTGAACGCCGCGTGCAGGGCGATCTCCGCCTCCCGGGGGCGGTGCGGCGGGCTCTCCCGGGCACACCGGGTGGCGATGCGGTGCAGGCGCTGGCTGGCCTGCGCCTGGAAGTAGTCGACGTACCAGCCGAACAGCTCCGGCCCCACGGAGTCGGAGGTCCAGGTGAAGGTGGTCCGCACCACGAAGCCGTACACCTGGCCCTGGGCCGGCACCAGTACGGCCGGGAGAACCCGCCGGTCGACGATCGTCACGGCCGGCTGCGGCTCGTCCGACCAGCGGAACTGGGCCAGGATCGGCCGGACCTTCGGCCACCACCCGCGCGTGCGCTCGCGCGCCCGGTCCCGGAGCCGCGCCGCCCGCTCCCGCCAGCGCCGACGCCCGCTGTCGCCGGGAGGGACGCCTGGCGGCGGGTCGGTCGGGGGACTGCCGGAACCGGCCGGTCGGCCGGTCCCGCCCGTCCCGCTGGCTCGGATGCCGTCGTCGGGCGTCCCGGTCATCGCACCCCCTCGTCGGAGCAGCCGTCCCGTCCAAGGTCGCCGGCGGTGCGTCGCGCGACCCGGGGGGACGGCCGGGTGAGGGGTGTGCCGGCCCGCCGCCGCTGGGCTGACGGTGGATCGTCGATCCACGCTAACAAGGCGGCCCGGCGTGGCGCGGCAGCCGCGCGGGCGGTGAGTCGGGTCGAGGATCGGCTGCCGGTGGCGCCTCAGGCACACCCGGCGGACCGGATCGTGACCGCACCCGGAGAGCCTGTTCCGGTGGCGGAGGTGGCGGCTTCCCTGGCCGCTCGTCGGCTTTCGACCGTGCGGACGGTGTACACCCTCATCTGGTCGGCCGCATTCGGTGCCGATTCTGGTGGCCGGCTCCACGATCCGGTCCTGTCCACGGGACCGCATCGTCCATATCGGACCGAGGTCGCCGGGTGACGTCTTGATTCCTCTCGGTCGTGCTCCCTACGGTGAGGCTCCATCGCCGATGTGAGCTCTTGTGGCAACTCCTGACGCGGGAACGTGTGACGGTCAGTTGCCATGCCGGTGGTGCCATTCGCCTCATTGCTGTGGAGACCGATATGGAATGCACAATTGCGGTTGTCTATTTCGTCGGTTTTGTTGTCGCGATGGCCGTGCTGCGCCACCGGGCCGGCGTGGGCCAGGGACGAATCAAGATCTTCGGCAGTGACGGATTCGGGCTGGACTGGTTCGTCCCGCACGTGGTGGCCGTGATGTTCTGGCCAGTGACCCTGGTCATCTGGCTCGCCCGCGGCCGCCCGGAGCCGCGGGTGGTCTTCAATCACAGGGCGGAGGAGCGGCGCCGCCGACAGGTGGCGGGCGGCTGAGGAGGTCCGATCGATGACGAACAGTCAACCGGCGCGGTCCGTGCAGCTTCCACCCGGCACGGCGGCCAGGCTGGCGGAGTTTGCGCGATACGAGTGGTACGGGGAGAGCAGCGGTATCGGGCCGGAGCAGGCCTGGGGCATGCTGTCGACGCTGCTGCCACTCAGCCAGTCCGACCCGGCCGGCCTGGCCGCCGCCCTCGCCCGCGAGGTGACCCCGCTCGGCGGCTGGCCCGCGTACGGAGCGAGCCGGGCGATCGCGGAACTACTGGGTCTCGCCTTCGAGGGCGAGGCCGCCACGGCGGTGCTCGACGGTGCCATCCGCTTCCTGCGGCAGAACGGCATCCCGCCGCTGCGGGTGCGCCCCTACGAGTGGAGCCGGTGGGTCGACACCGGCGGCACGGTGGAAGCCTGGCTGCCCACCATCCCGCCGCCGCCTCCCGAGCGGTCGGGGCTGCGCGAACTGGCACCCGGCGAGGTGCGCCACGTCGCCACGATGACCGCGGACCGGGACGCCAACACCATCTATGTCCAGCACGACGGCGCCGGGGGATATGTGGCGGTGATCGATGCCCGATTCAGCGACGAGGACCCGACCCGGTCGCGGGGCGCGTGGAAACGGGCCGACTCGCTCTACGGCATCTTTCTCGCCGTCGGCCTGGCGTTGCAGGCACCGCCGCACTGGGTGAGCGCCGAACTGGCCCCGTACATCCCGCTACCCCGACCGGTCATCTGAGGAGGAACGATGCCCACCTACGAGCCGAACTGCGACAACTGCTTCAAGTGCATCCCGTGCAAGGGGACCGGGGTGGTGAAGCGCACCCGGATGGACCGTGGCAAGGCGTACTACGTCGACGAGACCTGCCCGACCTGCCGGGGAGTCGGCGGCAAGCCGGGCGCCGGCCACCACAACCACCGCTGACCGGACAGGAGCGCCGATGCGGATCGCCGGAGCGTTGCGGGTCGAGACGGTGATGACGGAGCTGCGTGCCGAGCGGTCCGTGTTCCATTCGGAGGCGGACTTTCAACACGCCTTCGCCTGGGCGGTGCACCGGCTGGAGGGGGTATCAGGGTCCGGCTGGAGGTGCGGCAGGAACAGAACGAGTACCTGGACCTGCTCTGCGACGGCCCGCGCGGCCGGACGGCGATCGAGTTCAAGTACTTCACCGCGCGGTGGGACGGCGTCGATCCCGGGACTGGTGAGGAGTTCCGCCTGCGCAGCCACGCCGCCGCTGACCTGGCTCGTCGCAACTTCGTCTTCGACATCGCCCGGCTGGAGCGGTTCTGCCGCTCCGGTCCGGCGCGGACGAATGGGTTCGCTGTCCTGCTCACCAACGACCGGGGACTGTGGAATCCCCCGCTCGGCGATCGACCGACCCGGGACCGCGAGTTCCGGGTCCACGAGGGCCGGCGGCTCACCGGCACCCTCCGGTGGGGGACCGACGGCCGGCACTTCCTGCCGAATCAGCGCGACCTGACCGGCGACTACCTGCTCGGCTGGCAGGATTTCACACAACTTCCTGGACGTAACGGCCAGTTCCGGTGGCTCGCGGTACCCGTCGGCGACGTCGAGATGTCCGCAGCCTCGGGCGCAGGAAAGGGTTGATCGCATGGGCGCGGATGCTCGTCGTGCCGCTGGCCGGACCATCGAGTTCGTGAGGTCCCTCGCCGAGCGGCAGTACGGTCGGGTGTGGGTCCCCGACTTTCTCGAGATGACGCCTGACGTGCAGGGCTTCGTGGTCTTTCACGACGGTGGGCTGGTGCTGGTCTACGCCGTGGTGAGCCAGGCGGACCCGGCCCGCTGGTTCTTCCAGATGGTCTGCGCCCCCGGGGTGGACGTACCGGACATTCCCGGGGCGATGACGTGGGCGAACATCAGGAACCGGCAGGCGGACGCCGGTCGCTACTACTGCGTCGTCAAGACCGACCAGAGCGCCTGTCACGTGGTGTTCATGATCGATTTGTGGAGCGGACTGCTTGACGAGGTCACCGCACCCCGGGCACAACCGGCCCGGGACCTGCTCGACGGCTCGCTGGCGGTGTGTGTCGACAACGCCACCGCCGGCTACCGCCACCTGGTCTCCTACCTCCCGGCCCGGCAGTTCGCTCCGACGGAAGCCGACGCCTGGACCCTGTTCGCCTGTACCCAGGATTGAACGCGTGCCCGGACGTCACCGAGCAGCCGAGCAGGAAGGCGGGCCGTTGTTGGGCAGCGATCCGGCCGAGACCGGACGGCGGATCGACGCGCTGCGCCGGTACCTGACCACGAACGTTCTCGCCGAGTCGGGTGCCTGTGTCTGCCGGAATCTGGACCGGTGCCGGCGTAGCGCCCTCCGTGACCGGGCCGGGGCAGCACGGCCGAGCGCCGCCTTCGCCGCCGGTCAGCTCTCCCACGTCGGCCACCACTACGACCTGCGCCTCGACGGCCGGCCGCTGCGCATCCTGGTCATCGCCATGGAGACCGGCCGCTCACGCGAGAACGTGGGCCTCGACGAGCGGCGCGCCGAGGTGCTCGCCTCCGCGGCACTCGCCTTCCCGGCCCGCAACCCCCACATGCGGGGCGTCGCCAGCGCGCTGCGGCTCGCCCTGGGCCGGGAGCCGGGCCCGGACCGGGACGGCGAGCTGCTCCGGCTGCCCGGCCAGTTCCGGTCCGTGCACCTGTTCGACGCGTACGCCATGGCGAACCTGCGCCTCTGCTCCGCCACGGTGGCGGGCAGCGCGAAGTCGTTGGGGAACCCGACGATGAGCCGCAACTGCCTGCCGCATCTGTCGGCGACCATCAGGATCCTGCAGCCGACGTTGTGCATCGTGCAGGGCGTCGAGGTTTACCGGACGCTCACCACGGTGATGACCAACCGGCAGCGGCTCGGGTCGCACCTCGACCGGGCCCGGATCGCCGGCGTGGACACCCTGGTCGCCGGCTTCACCCATCCGTCCGCTATGCGGCTCACCGACCACTGGGGGCGGCTCACCTCGGCGCCGTACCTGACCGGGACGGTCGTGCCGACTCTGCGGGCGGCCCACCAGTTGCACCGCGCCGACTGACCTGGTGCGGCGTCGTCGGCTGCGGCGCACGACGCAGGCCCGCCACCTGCACGAAGAGCTCGCGCCGGTCGACCGCCTGGCCGCGCCGGTCGATGACGTAGCCGGTCAGCCAGATCCAGCCGGTGTACGTCAGCTTGGGACCGACCGACACGACCCGGAAGGTCAGGGCGCGGTCGCCGGCGAACTGCACCGAGGCGCGGCCGTCGACCCGCAGCAGGTCACCCGGTTGCGGGCGCACCGCTACCAGGGGCCCTCGTTCGGCGGCCGGCACCCGCGGGCGTGCATGGTCTGCCAGTCGCGCAGCGCCCGCTTGAGTCGCTCGTTCTCCTCGGTGAGCTGCCGTAGCCGCCGGTGCAGGTCGGTCAGCTCGTCGGCGACCTGGGTCTGGAACTCGCGTACCTGATCGGGGTCGGCGCCCCGGCGGCGCCGGTCGAACGTGCGGGTCCGCGCCTCGTGCGCGGTCAACCGGGCCGGCAGGCCGGTCCCGTTCAGCTGGCCGGATCGATACACCTGGGCCACGACGATCCTTTCCAGGGCAGGCGGGAGCGCGGAGGGTCGATGCGGTGGATTTGGAAGGGCGGGCCGTCCGCATGCCGGCCGCGGACGACCCGCCCGCTCCGCCGCCGCAGCTTGAGATCAGCGGTACGACAGCGGAGCAGTCCGGTGGGTCGGGACGGGCACGCGCACCCGCCCCGACCAGGGGGATGAGCCGAACTCGGTGCCACGCGAGGACCGGCTCCACTCCAACATAACTAGGGAACACAGGGGAGCCAAAGCACGTTGTTTAGCCATTCGAGTTGTGATCGAATTCGGGTTGCCACGCGAGGAGTGACATGCCCGAATCAGCCGAATACCTCCGCATCGCCGCCGACGTGATGGCCGACGTCAAGTCGGGGAAGCTGAAGCCAGGCGACCGACTGCCGTCGGTCGCACAGACCCGCGCGGACTACGGGGTCAGCTATGGGACCGTGCAGCTGGCGTACGTCCGTCTTGAAGCGCTCCGGGTGATCCGACGCCAGCAGGGCAAGGGCGTCTTCGTCACCGATCCAAAGACCTGGATGCGGGAGCCGTAGGTAGCGACCTGTCGGCTAGAACGGGACTTACGGGTACCCCCGTCCCGTCGGCGGGACGGCTAGAGTCTTCGCGTGATCGACCGGAAGCTGCTCTTGTCCGACCTGCAGAAGCAGGTCAAGAACCTGGAAGAGCTGCCGGCGCACTGGTCGGACGAGTACCGGGCGGTCGTGGAGCGGCGGATCGCGGTCATCGAGGGCAACCGCAACATCGGGTTGATCGAGCGGCCGGAGTGCAAGCGGCGGTGGGCGACCGAGGGCTGGGACGCGATGCAGGCGAAGGCGCTGCGCGATTGGCTGCTGGACCGGTGTGAGGCGCGCGAGCTGTGGTACCACCATGTCGACGGGTTGGAGCAGCCGCGCCCGCTGACCACCGCCCAGCTCGCCGACGAGCTGCGCCGCGACGACGATGTGCTCACGGTCGCCGGCATCTACGCGCCCGGTCAGGATCTCGGCAAGGTGATCGCCGACCTGGTCGCCGACGAGCGCGTGCCGCACCTGGCCGCGCTGCGCTACAAGGACTCCGGCTTGACCAAGCGCGCCGACTGGGAGCAGGTGTGGGACCTCCAACGGCAGGAGGACGCGCTGCCCGACGAGGCGGCGAAGCGGGAGTTCCGCAAGCAGATCCCGGTGCCGCCGAAGTACACCTCGGCGGACTTCCTCAAGACCAGCTACGGGAAGCACCGGGGCAAGCTCGACGTGCCCAAGGAGCGGTTCGTGTCGTACCCGGGTGCCAGCCGTGACGGTGACCCGTCGCTGCTGGTCGGCTGGGCCGGCTGGGACCACCGCGAGCAGGCCCAGGCCCTGGCCACCCTGATCGTCGCCCGCGAGCAGGAGGACGGCTGGGCCGCCGACCGGCTGCTGCCGCTGGTCGCGGGTCTGCGCGAGATCCTTCCCCGGGTACGCCAGTGGCACGGCGAGTTCGACCCCGAATGGGGCGCCTCGCCGGCGGACATCTACGCCGGCTTCCTCGCCGAAACCACCAACCGCCTCCACCTCACCGACGACGCCCTCACCTCCTGGCGCCCGCCGAAGGCCGTCCGTGGCCGCAGAGCCAAGCAGTGATCGAGCGAAGGTCGCCGGTGTCCACCCCTTCCGCACCTCAGGAGCCGACAATGGGTAACGAGATTCAGCTGATCAGTGACGGCGATGGACTGGCGGTCATCGGAGATCCGACGGCCGTCGAACGCTTCCTCGTCTCCGAGGGACTGCCGTCGACAGACCTCGGCCTGCCTCGGCTCGGATCTGTCCTCAAGGCCGGGTCCACCGCGGCGCAGGCGGGTTCCGAGATTGCCGCCAACTCGGGTCGCTGGGTGCAGCTGACCAAGGAGTCAGCGCAGCTCGTCGACAAGTTCGGTCTGATGCCGACCAAGACCCCAGGTGTCAGTCACGCGATGGTGGGGAATCCGGGCTCGATCCAGAAATGGCTCCAAATCTCGAAGGTGCACGGAGCGAACCCGGCGCTGCTGAGCGGTGCCGCGGGGGTCATGGCGCAGCTTGCGATGCAACAGAGCATGAAGGAGATCACCGACTATCTCGCCAAGATCGACGAGAAGGTCGACGATGTGCTCCGCGCCCAGAAGGACGCCGTGTTGGCCCGCATGATCGGCGTGGGCTTCGTCCTCGAGGAGGCCATGACCATCCGAGACGCGAGGGGCCGGGTCGACGAGGTCACGTGGTCAAAGGTGCAGGGCGCGCCGGCGACGATCGCAGAAACCCAGGCGTACGCGTTGCGTCAACTCGACGCGCTCGCGGAGAAGCTGGAGCGCAAGACCACGATCGGTGATCTCGCCAAGGCGGCCAAGGAAGCAGAAACGAAGGGCCAGGAGTGGCTTGCTGTCCTGGCTCGCTGCTTCCAACTGCAGGACGCGATCGCCGTGCTCGAACTGGACCGGGTGCTGGACGCGTCGCCGAGCGAGTTGGACGGGCATCGTCTCGGGCTGCGGGCTGCCCGGCAGAACCGGCTGGAACTCATCTCCCGGTGCACCGAGCGCCTGCTGGCCCGCATGGAGGCGGCCGCGGGCAGAGCCAACGCCAAGGTGCTGCTGAATCCGATGGACTCCCCGGCTGTGGTGAAGTCGAGCAACCATGTCTCGGTCGCGATCGTCGAGTTCCACGGGCGGCTCGGGATCGAGGGCGCTGGCCAGTCATCGGAGGCGAGACGATGGACGGATGCGGCCAAGGAGGCGAGGGACAAGGCGCTCGAGGCGGGAGCAGACGGCGTCGGTGCCGCCCGGCGCCTCGGCGACGAGACCCTCGGCCGAGCCAAGTGGGCGACGGGCAAGCTCTCCAGCCGGTTCGCCGAGCGAGCGCTTCGTCGGCGCGGGGACGACGAGGAACGCGACGAGAAGGACTGAAACCCTCAATTGCAGCGGCGTGACAACTGAACCACCGGCTCCTGGCCCCTGACCCGCCCGGCTTTTGAGAGCGGGTCAGGACACCCGTACGTGAGAAGTCTCGTTGTCGAGGAAGGCAGCATGGCGTCACGGCCTCCCGCCGGGTACCAGATTAGGAAAGTGCATCCCACGCTGGGGGAACTGCAGCGGTACACCCTCAACAAGCCGCTGACCTTCCGCTGCTCGAGGTGCCAGCGGACCAATATGTCCACCTCGGTGGTCACACTCGGCGGTGACTGGTCCCATCTGCTCTGCGGTCGTTGTTACGGCGGGCCGGTGGGATCCGGCAAGAGCGTGGCCCCGCTGGCGAAGGCCGCCAGAAGTTCAGAGAGAGCCCGGCCTGAGACGCACCGGCCGGCCAGTCCGTTGCCGCGGGACATGGTGTGGCTCGCCGCGCTGCACCGCTCCCAGGCAGAAGGAAAACAGCTGTCTCCATCCGAACAGGAGCTCCACCGCCGACGTGCCGGTGAGGCTGCCTCCATCGCCGCCATCAGGTACGCGGAAGGACTGCTCGAGATCGAGGTCCGGATCGCCGAACTGGCCGGCGGCCGGGCCGCCGAGGAGCCGAGCCGCACCCGCGATGAGTTGGCGCTCCGGCGCGTGGAAGCGTCCGAGCGCTTCCGTGCTCGTCGGCATGTCCGGAGCGAGCCCGCCTCCGCTGACCCGCGGCCTGAGCCGTTGGCGACGCAGGTAGTTCGCGAGGTTGTCGGCAGCACCTTTGACGCGGCGCTCGACCAGGTGCTCCGCCGTCGGCGGCTACGTCTCGTCGACCTCGAGACGCCGACCACGGACGTGTGGACGTGGCTGCGCCGGCATGAGAAGGAGGTCACGCCGGAACTGCCCGCCGAGGTGAAACGCCTGCGAAAACTGAGCCAGGCGGACTTCACCCGTGAAGCTGTGGCCGACGTCAATCGGTGGCAGCACGACGAATCGCTGGCCCACCCGGCCGTGGCGGAACAGTGGGCAGCCTGCGCGGACGACATCGTGGCGGAGACCGAGCGCGCGTACCGGTCGATTCGGGCCGACCCGCCGGGCGGGCGCGGCAAGGACGTCGCCACAGGTCTGCGACGGGCCGGCGAGGCACATGCGCGGGCGAGTGCCCGCTGCTTAGAGGCCCAACTGATGGTGCAGGACCTGCGAGTTCAGGCCACCCGAATCCATCGGGCACGGGGGCTATCGAAGCTTCGCGCCGACTGCCTCGCCGAGGCGGCTCGGGCGGTCCGGAAGAACGATTCCGACCTGGCAACACACGTCGACCGAGCGATCGAGGAGCACCGGAGGGGTTGCCCGCAGCGGCGTGACTGCGACCGCCAGGCCGACTGTGTGTCGTCGATCGCCGAAGCGGTGCGGTTCCGGCTGGCGGCAGTGGAACTGCCCGGGACAGCGCCCCTCGCGCCGAGGCCGGGCGTTGTCGAAGGAGCGCCTTCTGCCGAGTTGGCGCCGTGCGGGCACGAGCGGGGCGCCTTCATCTGTCCTGACCTGCTCAAGCAGGTGTCGACCGACATGGCGCGCATCGTCGGCACGGTGGACCTCGCGTACCGCGGCGAGGGGCGGTTCGCGTTCGCCTGGGTGACGGAGTACGGGGAACTGGGCACCGGAGCCGATCAGGCGATCAACGAGCATGACGCCTGGCTCCAAGCGGCCTGTCGCGGTGTTCTGGACCTGGGTGGCGAGCTGTCGAACGTACACATCGTCTGCCGTGACGAGCGGGCGGCCTCCGTTGTGAGGTACGTGGTCCATGTCGGGCTCGTACCCGATGCCCTGGGGTTTCCGGTGTCCCAACGCACACGTGACCTGCTCGCTGCACTGGTCGCTAGATCAGGCAAGACGTTCGTTGATGCTGACCGCTGCCCCGGACCACATCGGGGTGCTACGGCGGCGAAGCGCCTGGCAGCGGTCGTTCTTGAAGCCGGGCCTGAAGCCGGTGGCGCGCAGGCGGTGAAGTCACTGGCGGATGAGATCTCCGACGAACTGCGCGAGATGGCGGAGTCGCGGGCTCAGCCGCCACGGCCCGCGGAGGCCGCGCAGTGGAGTCCCGCGGGCTCGGAAGCCGGGGAATTCCGGTGGAAGGCGGCGGTAGGGCTGGCGCAGATCAGCGGAGGCTGGTGCACCCTTCCCGCGGGTATGAGGACACCGCCCACCGCTGGCAGCCGCCTCCGGCTTGCGGTCCACCATCCGAGGCATGCCGAGCGGGACGAGCGTGCTGAGAGCGACGTGTTGGTCCGGCATGTCGGCGGCAAGTGTGAACTGCACGGCGTGGTATGGCCACCGGGACTGCTACCGGGGACCCTGGTCACCTTCGGCTGGCGTCCCGGTGGCGATGCGATTCTGGCGCGCACCGAGCTGCTGCCTCGCCCCGAGCGGGTCGACGAACTGACCTACCGGCACCGTTACGACATCCGGGTGGTCGTCCGCGAAACCGCGCCCGGCGCCGAGCAGGAGGCCCGGGTGCCCGACCTCTCAGACACGGGATGGGTCATGCGGACGCTGCGTAAGCTCGGGCACCTCAGCCCCGACGGGAGCGCCATCCTGGCGGAGAAGGCGCTGGTGCGTAACTGCCGTGAGCTGGGCTTGCCGCAAAGCCGCGTCGGTCGCATCCATCCCGCTGTAGAGGACCTGATTCGTGACCGGCGAATCGGGCGGCTACGAGGAAGCCTGGACCGGAACGGGTTGCCCAGCTATCCGCCGCGAGCCGGTGAGTCCCGAGTCGACCTCCTGCGCTACGTCCCAAGAGTGGTGAGCATCGCGCCGCACCCGGACCACCGGCAGGAGCCGCGACCGCCGCGCCGTGACCACTGGGTGGACGGTTTCGTACGGCGACTGCCGGCCGGCGCGCACGCCTCCGCCGAGCAGATCGAGGCGCACCGCGAAGCGATTCGCGCCGCCGAGGTCGTCGACCAGCCACTTCGCGACGGCTTCACGTACGTGCGCCGGCACCGGCGGGCACGCTGACCGAACGACTTCGAGAGGTGGAACGGTGATCGAATCAACGGAGATACCAGCCGCCAAGAGCTGGTGGAACGCTGCCGATGTTGACGAGGTGGCCGAGATGCTGGCGTCCCGCCGGTCCCGGCTCTGGCAGCTCCTCGATCCTGCGGACGTTGCCGCGTGGGTTTTTGCCGAGCCCGCCGCGGCACCGGTCGATCCGTTACCGGTTGACATCGATGGTGACTGGTCGGCGGGGCTGGACGAGACCGGCCGCCGTTCCTGGGCCCTGGCCGGTTGGGCGGCTCGCACCGTGGTGCCGGAGGCGGCCAGCACCGCCGGAAGGTACTGGATCCTGTCCCGGCTGGACGACAGCGCGCCGGTGCTGCGGCTGACGGTCGGAGTGCTGGAGATTCTCGGGCTGTACGAGTCCGGTGAGGCGGTGTGGCTGCGCTTGCACGCGGCGCCGATCGGCCTCGCCATAGATGCCGGGATCGTTGACCCGGAGGAGTGGGGGCGGCGCGGCATCGAGATGTTGGAAGATGGCACGAAGACCCTCGCCGAGGAGAAGCTTCTCGTCCGCTGCCCCGACCTGGACACCGCGCTCTGGCTGCTGCGGCAGCCGCCGGTGATCGCCGGACTGCGGCTGCTGAGCTGTTGGGTGGCCGCTGGGCCGTTCTCATTCGAGGGCCGTTACCGACCGGAGGTGGTGGGGCGGGCGTGGCAGGCGGCCGAGTCCCTGACCGGCGCCGAGGCCGATGCCGCCGGCAGGGCAGCCGGCGCCCTGGGCTTCGATCGCCCATACCGTGCGGCGACGGTATCCGGCGACCTGCCGGCGCAGCGATCCTTCGACGCGGAGACGTACCGCGCTGGGGTCAACGAGCACGATCGGTTGTGCCGATCGGTGATCGACCACCTCGCCTCGATCGGCCTGCGAGGCGGAGCCGGCCTGCACGGCGTGCCGGTGGATCTGGCGTGGCGGGACGCCGAGGGGCGGCAGTTCATCGCCGAGGTGAAGAGCCTGGTCGGCGGCAATGACCTGGAGCAGCTCCGGCTCGGCCTGGGGCAGGTGCTTGAATACCGGAATCGGTTGGCCAGCCACCAGGTCCCGGTGACCGCCATGCTGGTGGTTTCTGCCGTCGTGGACCCGGTGTGGCGGGATATCTGCGCGGAGAACAGCGTTCTCCTGCTGTCCGGCGAAGACTCGGAAGCGATGTGGAGCGAGGTGTTCGGGGCCCGGCCTGTCTGATGCCATGATCCCGACTGATGCTGACGAAGCCGCGACCAGGCTCGATCAGCTGAGCCGACTCCCGGCCCTGCGTGAGGACCGCGCCTTCTATCCGGTCTCCCTCGCCTGGGCGGGGATCATCGAGTTGCTCGCCGCAGGGACGCCTTGCGCTCGGAAGATGGCGTGCGCCGCCTTCGCGCGGCACTGGATCGCACCGACCAGGCGACGTCCTGTCGTACCTGCGAGCGGAGCGGATCGAGGATGCCCAGCCGCGCATCTGATCGGGACTCTTCGCGGGCGGCCCCCCGGTCAGTGGGGCTTGCGCGGTGCGGGTACGAAGCGGACCACTCCGCGGGCGAGATCGGGATGTGCGGTGCATCCCGCGTCTCCCCACGATTGGCTGTGCAGGTGTGACCGGTCACCGTTGGCTCACCAGGCGGCGTGGCGGTATGCGGAGGGCGGCAATCCTCCGGGTATGAGATCGGCAAGGTCGTCGAGCCGGTAGGTCACGTCCCCGCTGCGCCGGCGGAGGTGGTCGCGCAGTGCGTCGTACTTGGACATCTCGCTCTCCGGCAGCCGCTGAAGGTCGTAATCCGATGCCCGGTTCCGTTGTCCCTGGACCTGCCGCAGCGGCCCTATGTGGGCGTGCCGAGGTGAGCGGCGAAGCTGCGCAGCCCAGGCAGTGCCCGGCGGCGGTCGGCGTCGAGCAGAGCGACGCTGAGCTGTTGCGCCCACGGTCGGTACCGGACCTCCTGCGGCGCGATCTGCTCGGCGGACTGCAGCGCTCGGAACGACTCCGCGTACGCGCCGCGGCCGTGCAGCGCGAGCGCGTAGTCCTCCCAGTAGCGGGCGCGCCGCTCCACGCTGCCCAACTGGTCGGGGCGCAGAGCGCGGGCGTACTGCACCGCCGCTCCGAAGTCACCCAGCACGCGGGCGACACTGATGCGGTAGAGCGCCACGTCGACACCCGCGAACCCGTCACCGGCGCCGCTGCGGCGCCCCGCCTCGGCGGCCTCGCCGAGGAGGTCCCAGGCGGTATCCCGGCGATCTCCGATCGCCGCCGTGTACGCCGCCGTCGCCAGTAGCCGTCCGTACGTCGCAACCTGCCCGGCTGATCTCAGCCCGGTCGCTTCGTCGAGATCCTGCGCCGCGCGGATCAGGGTTCGTTGTGCGCGCTCCCCGTGGTGGGTGCGCCGCAGCACGATCGCCGACACCCGCGCCGTCTCGGCGGACAGCAGCGGATCGTCGGCGTCGCGGGCCGCCTGCGTGGCGCGGTCCATCGCCGACCACGCCATCGCGTCCTCGTGCAGCTTGACCAGCACCTGGATGGTCAGGTGATAGGCCTGGGTCAGGGTGGTCGCTGCGGTTGCGCGTTCGTCGTCGGCCGCCGCCGTGTGGCCGGCCGACGCCGCCGTCACCAACTGCGGTAGCCGGGCCGACAGCTTGGCGTAGCGGCAGGCGCGGAAGTCGGACCAGGCGGCGGTGAGCGCGGTGCGGAGCCGAATCGGGTCGACCGGCCCGGCCGGCGTGGCACCGCCACCCAGGAGCACGTCTTCCAGGCTGGTGACGACGCTGGGAGGTGGCGCGGCCAGGGCCGGCGGGTTTCCGGTGAGCGCGGAGCCGACCAGGCCGGCAAGCCCGCCGAGTACCTCACGCCGTCGCACCGGATCGTCTCCACCTTCGCGCCGTAGTGCTTCACCGGGCACCCTATCGATTGGCGTGCCGGTTCGGTGGAACGCCGGGCCGTCGATGTCGGCAAGACCGAAGAGTTCCGGCGGGATGTCGAAAACCGCGGCAAGTCGTCGCAGCACAGTGACGTCGGTCAGCCGCTGCCGACCCCGTTCGATCCGGGACAACGTCGCCGCCGAGTAACCGCATCGCAGGCCGGCCTCGGAGAGCGTGAGCCGCGCCGCGGTCCGGGCGACGCGCAGCAGCGTGCCGAAGTCGCCGACCGCAGCCGCCTGCTTGGCCTCCGGCAATTCGGACCACCGGCGATCGACGCCCATGGCAGCCTCCCCGCCGACCCTCACCGTTGAGTGTTCGCCGTGAATCTCGTATCACGCAAACTTCTTTCATCCGGCGCACCGATACGAGCCGTCCGGGGGCTTCGCCTGTTGTCCTGATGGCAGGACAGAGCGACTCGGGGAGAAGCCATGTGCAGGATGGAGACGGCCAGAGGCCTGCCGCCGTCAGCGGCGGTCGTCAACCGCACGCTGGCCGTCGGCGTGGTCGGCCTCGTTGCGCTGGTGGTGATCGCGCTGGTCGGCGGGGAGGCGGCGGCAACGGCCGCCGTTGCCGCCGTCGGCACGACAGTGACCGCGCTCGTCCGGCTGGCTAGTACGGCAGCCGCCTTTCGTGATCATGGCTGAAGTTCAAGGTTGAGGCGGCGTGTGTAGTGGGATTTTCGGGCTTGGGCTTGATGCCGGCGTCGCCAGCCTGACCAGTGCAAACGATGGTTGGGGTCGCTGATGGGGCGGATGATGCAGGCGTTGATGAGGCGGCGGACTTCGTTGACCGTCAGCTTGATCAGGCTGGTGTCGGCTGGCTCGTGGTGGGCGGCGTCGGCGGCGCAGATCGCGAGGACGGCGAGGGCGGCCAGGGCGAGGGTGGTGAACCGGTGCCAGGAGTCCCAGCGGCGGACCTGGTGTTGGTCCAAGCCGACCTGGCCTTTGGCGGCCTGGAAGCTTTCCTCAATGGTCCAGCGGATGCCCGCGACGCGGACGAGCTGGGCGAGTGTGGATGGGCGTAGGGTCCAGCAGCGGTAGAAGGCCAGTTCACCGGTGGTGGTGTTGCGGCGGATCAGGAGGCTGTGGTGGCCGCCGTCGTCGGGGTCGGCGTCGGTGGTGACATCGTCGAGCCAGGCCCAGTCGTAGAAGCGGGGGCCTTTGGACCCGGCGCCGGCTGAGCGACGCTGCCAGGCCGATGCCGGCAGTTCGGCGGCTACCTGGTCGGCGCGAACCTTGACCTTGCCGCCGTCGAGCGGGATCAGATGGCTGCAGGACACGGCGAGGACGTAGCCGAGCCCGTGTTCGCGCAGGCGAGCGCGGAACGCGGCGCTGTTGCCGTAGGCCTCGTCCGCGGTGACCCATCCCGCCGGAACGCCGGCGTCGAGGGCCGCAGTGATCATGTCGGCGGCCAGCTGCGACTTGGTGGCGAATTCGATCTCGTCGGGCACGCCGGCGGCTGCGCAGCGGTCCCGGTCATCGGTCCACGACGCCGGCAGATACACCCGTCGGTCGATCAGGGTGTGCCCGCCCGCGCCGGCGTAGCCCAGGAACACCCCGACCTGACTGTTTTCAATCCGCCCGGCGGTGCCGGTGTACTGCCGCTGCACCCCCACCGTGTGGGTGCCCTTCTTCAGGTCACCGGTCTCGTCGACGGCCAGGACCGCGTCCGGGCCACCGAACCGGTCGGCGATCAGCTGCCGGAGGTCGTCGCGGACGGCGTCGGCGTCCCACACCGCCCGGTACAACAACCTTTGCATCGCGTCCGGCCGGGCGTGACCGGCCTGCTCCGCCAACTGCCAGCACGTCTTCACCTCAAGATCGGCCAGCAGCCCGGTCACGAACGCCGCCGCCGCACGGCGCGGCTCCACCCGCCCGAACCTGGCCGCGAAGCACCCCAGCACCCCGGCCAGCACACGCTCCCACCGAGCAACGGCTACGCTGTGGCACGCGGCCACCGCAAGATCTGAAGTTATGTCCACAACGTACAGACGATCACGCGGTGGCCGCCTCGCGTCCAGCCCCCCCCGCAGCAGCGACATCTCAAACGGCGGCTGCCGTAC
>NZ_RJLN01000052.1 GCF_003725545.1 Micromonospora solifontis
TGCGCCCCGCCCGCACCCGGCTCGGCTGGGCCATGGCGGTCTACTTCGGGGCGCAGTCACTCAGCGGGTACGCGATCATGGGGTGGCTGGCCCAGCTCTTCCGGGACGCCGGCTACTCGGCCGAGGCGGCCGGCCTGCTGCTCGCCGGGGTCACCGCGCTGGGCGTGCCGGTGGCGCTGGTGATGCCGACCCTGGCCGGCCGGCTGCGCACCCTGCGGCCGCTCGTGCTCGCGCTGACCGCCTTCTCCACGGCCGCGTACCTCGGCCTGGCGGTCGCGCCGCACGGCCCGGCGCCCTTCTGGGTGCTGTTGCTGGCCGTCGGCCAGGGCGCGTTCCCGCTGATCCTGACCGCGATCGGGCTGCGGGCCCGGACCGCCGAGGGCACGGTCGCGCTCTCCGCCTTCGCGCAGAGCACCGGGTACGTCATCGCGGCGCTGGGGCCGCTGCTGGTCGGCATCCTCTACGAGGCGACCGGGGGCTGGACCGCTCCGCTCGGCTTCCTGCTGGGGGCGCTCGCCGTGCAGACGGCCGCGGGCATGGTGATCGCCCGTCCCCGCCACATCGAGGACGAGCGCTGAGGGGCGACGGTCAGGAGGAGGCCGGCGTGGGGTCGCCAGCGACCGCCTGCTCCACCGTCGGGTACGTGTGCAGCACCTCGACCAGCCCGCTGACCTCGAGGATGCGCAGGACACCGCGCTGCGGGGCGGCCAGCCGGACCACCCCACCGGCCTCGTCGCAGCTGTTCTTGGCGCGTACGAACACCGACAGCCCGGTCGAGTCGCAGAACGACACGTCCGCCAGGTCGAAGACGAGGCGGTTGCGCCCCTTGTCCAGCAGATCAGTGATCTGGTCCTGCAGCTGCGGTGCCGTCGCCATGTCCAGCTCGCCCGCGACCGACACGACGACCACGTCGCCGCGCTGTTCCGTGTGCACCGTCAGGGACATTCGCCGACCTCCTGTGTTCGATGGGAACGTTATCCCACGAAGCGGGTGGTACGCAGAACGGGAGCGGACACCGGTGGGGCCGATCATGCCGTTGCTGCGCGGCAAGTAACGCGCCGACCTCCGGTGATAGAGTCCGCCAGTCCAGAGTTCAGGGAGGTCAACATGGCGTTGGACGCCGAATCGAGGAGCCGGCTCAGCCGACTGCTGACCGAGCACGCCGAGCGGCTGACCGAGCGCTGGACGGGGCTCGTCGTGGCGTCGTTGCGCGGTCGGCTCAGTCAAGCGGAGCTCGCCCGGCAGGTGCGCGAGCTGCACCGTAGCATGATCGACGCGCTGGCCGGCGGGCTGACCGACCTCGCCGACGAGCACGGCGGCGAGCTGCGCGCGGTGCTCTCCGAGCTGTCCCGGGGGCGGGCCCGCCAGGGCTTCAGCGCCACCGAGACCGCGATCAGCGTCTTCGCCATCAAGGACGCCCTGCTCGAGCTGATCGAGCAGGACCGGGACGCGGCGACCCTCCGCGACTTCCTGGCGCTCTCCGCGCTGATCGACCAGATGGGCCTGTTCACCTTCGAGAGCTACGTCCGCACCCGGGAGAGCCTGATCGCCGACCAGGCGGAGCAGCTCCTCGAGCTCTCCACCCCGGTGGTGAAGCTCTGGGAGGGCGTGGTCGCCGTCCCGCTGGTCGGCACCCTCGACTCGGCGCGGGCCCAGGTGGTGATGGAGCGGCTGCTGCAGACCCTGGTCGACACCGGCTCGCCGTACGCGATCATCGACATCACCGGCGTGCCGGCGGTGGACACCCAGGTCGCGCAGCACATCCTCAAGACCGTGGTGGCCGCCCGGCTGATGGGCGCCGACTGCATCATCTCCGGCATCCGGCCGCAGATCGCGCAGACCATCGTGGCGCTGGGCATCGAGTTCGGCGACATCGCCACCAAGGCGAGCCTGGCCGACGCGCTGCGCCACGTGCTCCGGCTGACCGGCGTCGAGACCACCTCCCGCCGCGCTCGTCGGGAGGCCTGATGGAGCGGGTGCCGATCCTCAAGATCGGCGACATCCTGCTGGTCTCCATCCAGGTGGACATGTCCGACCAGACGGCCGTCCAGCTCCAGGAGGACCTGGCCGAGCGGATCGTCGCCACCGGCAGCCACGGTGTGATCATCGACATCACGGCGCTGGACATCGTCGACTCGTTCGTCGGCCGGATGCTCTCCGCCATCGCGTCCATCTCCAAGGTGCTGGACGCGGAGACGGTGGTGGTCGGCATGCGTCCCGCCGTCGCGATCACCCTGGTCGAGCTGGGCCTGTCGCTCAACGGCATCCGTACCGCGCTGAACGTGGAACGCGGCATGGAGCTGATCGCGGCGGCCCGGGCCGACGAGTGGCACGAGGCCGACGGCGACGAGGACGCCGAGACGACGGCCACGTCATGACCGCCGGCATCGACCTGGGGATGCCGGCGACCCAGGCGATCCGCAGCGACGAGGACGTCGTCCGGGTGCGGCAGCTGGTGCGTACCACCGCGGTCGCGGCCAAGCTCTCCCTGGTCGACCAGACCAAGCTGGTCACCGCGGCCAGCGAGCTGGCCCGCAACACGCTGATCTACGGCGGGGGCGGCGCCGCCGAGGTGACCACGATCGACGACGGCCTCCGGCGCGGGATCCGGATCGTCTTCACCGACCAGGGCCCCGGCATCCCCGATCTCGACCTGGCCCTCACCGACGGCTACACCACCGGTGGCGGCCTCGGCCTCGGGCTGAGCGGCGCCCGCCGGCTGGTCGACGACTTCGACATCCGGACCGGCGTGGGCGAGGGCACCCGGGTCACCGTCACCAAGTGGTCCCGATGAGCGGGGACGTGGTCCCCGACCACGGCCTCTGGTTCCGGATGGAGAACGGGGGCGGGGCGAGCGGCGTACGCCGGGCCGCCGAGCGCCTCGGCCAGCAGCTCGGACTCCGCCCCGAGCGGGTCGCCGACCTGGCCATCGTCACCGCCGAGCTGACCAGCAATCTGGTCAAGCACGCCCAGGAGGGTGCGCTCCTGCTCCGGCCGGTACGCCGCGGCGGCCGGGCCGGGGTGGAACTGGTGGTGATCGACTCCGGCCCCGGCATGGCCGACCTCGCCCTGTCCTCCGTCGACGGGCACTCCACCACCGGGACCCTGGGCATCGGCCTCGGCGCGATCGTCCGGCAGGCGAGCTGGTTCGACGGCTACTCGCTGCCGGGACGGGGCACCGTGCTGGCCGTCCAGGTGTGGGACGGGCCGCCCGTCGGGCCGGACTGGGCCGGCGGGCTGGCCCGGCCGATCACCGGGGAGCAGGTCAGCGGCGACGGGTACGCGGTCCGGGTGGTCGACGGCCGGCACCAGGTGCTGGTCTGCGACGGCCTCGGCCACGGGCCGCTGGCGGCGGCGGCCACCGGGGCCGCGGTCTCCGCGTTCCGGGACGCCCCGGTCGGGCCGCCGGCGGGCGTCGTGCAGCACCTGCACCGCGCCATCTCGCACACCCGGGGTGCCGCGCTGGCGGTGGCCGAACTGGACGCGGCCGCGGGGTTGCTCCGGTACGCGGGGCTGGGCAACATCGCAGCCATGGTCGTGGTGGCGGGTGAGCGGCGGCGGGGCCTGGTCTCCCTGCCCGGCATCGCCGGCCACCAGCGTCCCGCGGTACGCGAGTACGACTACCCGTTCCCGCCCGGTGCGACGCTGGTCATGCACAGCGACGGCGTGGTCGACCGGTGGGACCTCGACAACTATCCCGGCCTGGCCGGGCGGAGCCCCCTGGTGGCCGCGGCGGTCCTGCTCCGGGACGCCGGGACCCGCCGGGACGACGCCTGCGTCCTGGTCGCCCGGGGGGTGTCATGACCGGGGAGCGGCTGCTTCAGTTGGCGCTCCGGGTGGAGCAGGACATCTTCCTGGTCCGGCAGCGCGGGCGTGAGGTGGCCGCCGCGGTCGGGCTGGAGCACCAGGACCAGGTACGCGTCGCCACCGCGCTCAGCGAGGTGGCCCGGGACCTGCTGCGCGCGGTCGACGGCGCAGACGTCACGTTCGTGCTCGTCACCGACCCGCCGTCCGGCCGGTCCGTTCTCCGGGTGGACCTGGCGCCGGTCCGCCCGCTGCCCGGTGGCCGGTACGAGCCGCAGTCCGGTGCGGTGGCGCGCCTGGTGGACATGCTGGGCGTCGTGCCGGACGGGAGCGATACGGTCGTGAGGATGTCCCGACGTATCCCGGCGAACGGGCAGGCGCTGCCGCCCGAGCGCCTCGCCGAGCTGCGCGCGGAGCTGGCGAGCAGCGCTCCCGGCACCGCCCTGGACGAGCTGGCTGCCCAGAACGCCCAGCTCATCGCCGCCCTGGACGAGGTGCGCAGCCAGCGCGACGAGCTGGAGGTGCTCAACTCGGAGCTCCAGGAGACCAATCGGGGCGTGATGGCGCTCTACAACCAGCTCACCGAGGAGCTGGAGGAGACCAACCGCGGCGTGGTGGCCCTCTACGCCGAGCTGGACGAGAAGTCCGCCCAGCTCCGGGCGGCCAGCGAGTCGAAGAGCCGGTTCCTGGCCAACGTCAGCCACGAGCTGCGCGCCCCGGTCACCGCGATCATCGGGCTGGGCCGGCTGCTCGCCGATTCCGCCTCCGATCCGCTCACCGCCGAGCAGGCCCGGCAGGTCGGGCTGATCCGGTCCTCCGCGTCCGACCTGCTCGACCTGGTCAACGAGCTGCTCGATCTGGCCAAGGCCGAGTCCGGCCGGATCGAGGTGAACCGGACCGAGGTGGACCTGCGCGGCCTCTTCGGGCAGCTCCGGGGCACCCTGCGGGCGTTGGCCGCCCGGCCGGGGGTCGAGCTGGTGGTGGAGGAGCCACCCGCCCCGGCGACGCTGCGTTCCGACGAGGTGCTGCTCGCGCAGGTGCTGCGCAACCTGCTGCACAACGCCCTGAAGTTCACCGAGCGGGGCGAGGTCCGGCTGCGTGCCGAACGCCGGGACGACCGCTGGTCGCTGTCGGTTTCCGACACCGGCGTCGGCATCCCGCCGGAGCTGCAGGAGCGGATCTTCGAGGAGTTCTACCAGGTGCCCGGGACGACCCGGGTCGGCGGCACCGGGCTCGGCCTGCCGTACGCGCGGCGACTGGTGGCGCTGCTCGGCGGGACGCTGGAGCTGACCAGCGAACCCGGTCGGGGCAGCACCTTCACGGTCCTCCTGCCGCTGGACGGAGCCTGACCGTGGAGGGCGGCGCGGCGACCGTACTGGTGGTCGATGACAGTCGTACCAAGCGGTATCTCCTGGTGAGCTGGCTGACCCGGGCCGGGTTCCGGACCGTCGAGGCGGAGAACGGCACCGAGGCACTGGCCATGGTCGAGCACGACCACATCGACCTGGTCGTGCTCGACGTCCGGCTGCCCGACATGAGCGGCTTCGAGGTCTGCGAGCGGATCAAGGAAGCCCACCCGGTGACGCCGGTCGTCCACGTCTCCGCGCACGCGATCGACGTCGGGGACCGGGCGCAGGGGCTGACCCGGGGCGCGGACGCGTACCTGGCCGAGCCGATCGAGCCGGAGGAACTGGTCGCCACCGCGCACGCGGTGCTCCGCTACTACCAGGCCCGGCGGCGGGCGGAACTGCTCGCCGAGCGGTTGACCGCGCTGGCCGACGCCACCGTGCAGATGCACGCCGCGGCGAACTTCGTCGAGCTGCTGGAGGCCGCGGCGTCCGGCGCCGCACGGATCTTCAAGAGCCCGGCGGCGGTGGTCGCGGAGACCTTCGACGGGGACTGCCTGGCCGGGGTGTGCGTCGGGCCGGACGCCGTGCCGGAGGTGGTGACGTGGTCGGTGGACGACACCGGGGTGCCGATCGGCTCCACGGTCCGGGTCGACGAACCCGGCAACTGGGGTCTGGTCGAGTGGCCGGCGGGTGACACGGTCACCGTCGCCGCCGCCCGGTTGCGGGAGGATCGCGCCCCGCTCTACGTGGTGGTGCCGACCGCCACCCAGACCGTGCGTACGCCGGTCCTGGTGCAGCTCTCGCAGGCGGTCGCCTCGGCGGTGGAGGCGCAGCGCTCCTTCGACGAGGAGCACCGCATCGCGGTCACCCTCCAGCGCAGCCTGCTGCCCCGCCGGCTGCCCGAGGTCGCCGGCCTGGACCTGGCCGTCCGGTACGAGCCGGCCAGCGCCCAGACCGAGGTGGGCGGCGACTTCTACGAGCTGGTGATGCTCGACGGGCACCTGCTCGTGGCGGTCGGCGACGTGGCCGGCCACTCGCTGCACGCCGCCACCGTGATGGCCGAGCTGCGGCACGCGGTGCGGGCGTACGCGGTGGAGGGGCACCAGCCCGGGGTGATCCTGGACCGGGTCAACGAGCTGATGCGCACCCTGCTCCCCAACGAGCAGGCCACCCTCTGCCTGCTGTTGCTGCATCCCGGCAGCGGGCTGGTCCGGTTGGCCAGCGCGGGTCACCTGCCGCCCGTGATCAGCCGGGACGGGCGGGTGGAGTTCGTGCAGCACTCGGCGCCGCTGCTCGGGGTGCGCGCCCCCCGGCCGCCGGACCTGGAGTTCGTGCTGCCGGCCGGGGCCACGCTGGTCCTCTACACCGACGGGTTGATCGAGCGGCGAGACACCACCATCGACGACGGGCTGGCCGCGCTGAGCGTGGTCACCCGCCGGGTGGACGACGACCTGGACACGTTCTGCCAGCGGCTGCTGGTCGAGTTGGCCCCGCCCCAGATCCACGACGACGTCGCGGTGGTCGCCGTCCGCCGCCGCTGAGCCGCCGGGAGGCCTCCGGCCGCGCCGTCGCGTCACCGTCCGCCGGAGCTGGCCAGCGAGCGGGCGTACGCGGCGGGCGAGACCCCGGCGACCGCGGTGAACTCGCGGACCAGGTGGGCCTGGTCGGCGTACCCGAGATCGGCGGCGACCCGCGACCAGTCGAGCGGCCCGGCGGCGGCCTGTTCGATCGCCTCCTGGAGCCGGTACCGCCGGATCACCCACTTGGGGCCGACCCCCACGTGGTCGGTGAAGAGGCGCTGGAGCCGCCGGGTGGAGACGCCGTGCCGGCGGGCGAAGTCGTCCACCCGCAGGATGCTCCGGTCGGCCCGGATCTCCTCGACCAGCGCGGTCGCCTCGGCGGCGAGCGGGTCCGGCTCGGGCCGCCCGGCGGTGAGCAGGTCGTCCAGCCGGCGGCACCGGTCGTCGTCGGTGCCCGGGCAGACCGGCCCGGCGGCGAACGGCCCGGCGCCGAAGGGCCCGGCGGGCAGCGGGCGGCGCCGGCCGGTCAGCTCGGCCACCGACCGGCGCCAGAACGGGCGGAAGCCGCCGGGCCGGAACTGCACCCCGGTGACCCGGCCGACGCCGTGCAGGGTGACGGTGAACAACTCCAGACCGACACCCGCGATCTCGGCGCTCTCCGGTTCGCCGCGCTGCGCCTGGAACACCACGTTGACCGCCGGGTGCGGCACCACCCGCTGGTCGAAGGGTTCGTCCAGCGCCCAGTCGATCAGCCAGTAGTGCTCGACGTACGGGCGCAGCGCCGGGTCGGGCAGCCGGCGCCGGAAACGGACCTGCCGCAGCAGCCGGTCGGGGTCGAGGATGCCCCGGCTGTCCCGCCGTGGTTCGTGTCGCATTTCTTCAAGACCGCCCTCATACGCTGGCCCTATGACCACGAAGACTAGTGAGCTGCTGGCCGTCGCCGCGCCCCGGACGGTGGCGGTGGTCCGCGGCATCTCCGACGACCAGCTCGACCTGCCCACCCCGTGCCCCGACTACTCGGTGCGCGACCTGCTCAACCACGTCTACGACGTGGTGGTCAACTTCCAGGCGTTGGCCGGGCGGCGGGAGGTGGACTGGTCGGCCAAGACCGACCACCTGACCGAGGGCTGGCGGGACCGCTTCGCGGCGGAGACCGTACGCCTGGTCGAGGCGTGGTCGGATCCGGCGGCGCTGGAGGGGGTCTCGCCGGGGATGGGCCTGCCGCAGGAGACGGTCGGCGACATGGCCCTGATCGACCTGACCGTGCACGGCTGGGACCTGGCCCGGGCCACCGGGCAGCGGCTGGAGGTCGACCCGGCGGTGCTGGCGGCGGGGCACGGGTTCATGGACCGGATGGGCGAGACCGGCCAGCAGATGGGTGCCTTCGGTGCGCCCGTCCCCACCACGTCGGACGCCACCCCGCTGGACCACCTGCTCGGCCGGACCGGCCGGGACCCCGGCTGGACCCCCTGAACCAACCCCGGCCCGCGCGGCACCGCGCCGCGCGGGCCGCTCTTGACACTGCTATTCGCTGAGTGAATAGTGACCCGGGTGTCCACCTCGCACGTCCTGCTCGGGCTGCTCGCGACCGGCCCACGCCACGGGTACGAGTTGAAGCGCGCCCACGACGAGCGGCTGCCCCGGGCCCGCCCGCTCGCGTTCGGGCAGGTCTACGCCACCCTCGCCCGGCTCCACCGGGACGGCCTCGTGGCGCCGGCCGGGCAGGAGCGGGACGGCGGGCCCGACCGCACGGCGTACGCGCTCACCGGCGAGGGACCCCACGCGCTCGACCGGTGGCTCGCCACCGTCGAGCCGCCCATGCCGTACGTGGCGAGCACCCTGTTCGCCAAGGTGGTGGTCGCGCTGCTGGTCGCCGACGTCGACCGGGCCCGTGACTACCTCATCGCCCAACGCCGGGCGCACACCGCGCGGCTGCGGGAGCTGACCGCGGTGAAGACCGCCCCCACGGCCAGCCTCGACGACGTGCTCGCGGCCGACTTCGCCATCGCTCATCTCGACGCCGACCTGCGGTGGCTGCACACCACCCTGGACCGGGTCGCCGACTGGCACCGGGAGGTGCACTCGTGACGTATCTGCAGGCGCGCGGCGTGGTCCGGGCGTACGGGCGGACGCCCGCCCTGCGCGGCGTGACACTCGACGTGGCGGAGGGCGAGATCGTCGCCGTCACCGGACCCAGTGGCTGCGGCAGGTCCACCCTGCTGCACTGCCTCGCCGGCATCCTGCGCCCCGACGCCGGGCAGGTCACCTGGCGGGGCGAACGGATCGACGGGTGGTCGGAGGCCGCCCGGTCCCGGCTGCGGCGTACCGAGTTCGGCGTGCTCTTCCAGTTCGGCCAGCTGGTCGCCGAGCTGACCGCGGCGGAGAACGTCGCTCTGCCGCTGCTCCTCGCCGGCACGGGGCGGCGAGAGGCGCGGACGGCGGCGCTCACCTGGCTGGAGCGGCTGGGCGTGGCCGAGGTGGCCGACGTCCGGCCGGGTGAGATGTCCGGCGGGCAGCAGCAGCGGTGCGCCACCGCCCGGGCCCTGGTCACCGAGCCCCGGGTGCTCTTCGCCGACGAGCCGACCGGCGCGCTGGACACCCTCGCCGGCGAGCAGGTGCTCACCCACCTGGTCCGGCTCGCCCGGGACCAGCACACCACCGTCGTGCTGGTCACCCACGAACCGCGGGTCGCCGGGTACGCCGACCGCGAGGTGATGCTGCGCGACGGGGTCGTCGACCACTCGGGCCTCGGCCTCGACGCGTCGCTGCCCGGCGGTCACCGGTGAGGCCGGCCGCCCTGCTCCGGCTCGCCCTGGCCGGCACCCGTACGGACGGCGCCCGGGTGGCTCTGACCGCGCTGAGCGCCACCCTCGCCACCCTCTCCGGGCTGGCCGCGCTGACCGTGCTGGCGGTGGTCAAGCCGCCCGGGGACGCCCGGGCCGAGTCCGTCCAGTACACCAACGCCCTGCTGCGGGAGCCGGGCCTACGCCCCGGTGTCGCGTTCGCGCTGCTGATGCTCATGGTCCCGGTGCTCGGGCTGGCCGGCCAGTGCGCCCGGCTGGGAGCGCCCGCCCGGGACCGGCGGCTCGCCGCGCTGCGGCTGGCCGGGGCCACGCCCGGCGAGGTCACCCGGATCGCCGCCCTGGAGACCGGGTTGGCCAGCCTGCTCGGCACCCTCGCCGGCCTCGCCGTGCACCTGATCGGCCGCCGGTTGCTGCACCGGCCCGGCCCGGACGGTCGACTGGCGCTGCCGACCGACGTCCAGCCGGCCCCGGCGGCGGTCGCGGCGGTGGTGATCGGGTTGCCGCTGGCCGCCGCTCTGGTCAGCGCCCTGCTGCTGCGCCGGGTGACCACCACCCCGTTCGGCGTGGTCCGCCGGGCGCGGGCCCGGGCGCCCTGGCCGTGGCCCGGCCTGCTGATCCTCGTCGGGCTGGCCATGTTCGCCGCCTTCCGGCCGGTGGGGCTCTGGTACGAGCGCCGACACGCAGAACCGCCGCTCTGGCTGCTGCCGGCGCTGCTGATCGTCGGCAGCCTGGCCGCCATGGTGGGCGTGGTCGCCGGCACCGGCTGGATCTCGCACACCACCGGCCGACTCCTGCACCGGTACGCCCGCCGGCCGGCCGCGCTGCTCGCCGCGCGCCGGCTCACCGCCGACCCGTGGGCGGGCAGCCGGACGTTCGCGGCGCTGCTGGCGGCGCTCATCTTCGGCGCGGGCGCGGCCGGGATCCGCGCCGACTTCCTGGCCACGATCGAGCTGCATCGCCGGATCGGCGGCGGGATGGGTGCTTCCGACGCTTTCTACCTGCGAGCGATGGACCTGGTCGACCTGACGGTCGCGGTGGCGATGGCGATCGCGGCCGGCGGTCTGCTGGTCGCCGTGGTGGAGGGGATCACCGCCCGGCGGCGGGCGTACGCGGCGCTGGTGGCGACGGGGGTGCCGCGGGCCACGATCGGCCGCTCCCTGCTCTGGCAGTCGCTCGCTCCGGCGGTGCCCGCCATCGGCCTCGCGCTGGCCGTCGGCTACCTGCTCGTCCGGGGCGTGTACCCGGCGCCGAGCGGCGGGGGCTACCCGGAGGAGATCTGCGACGCCGGACGGCAGCTCTGCGGCGACCCGCTGACCCGGGCGCAGCACACCCGGACCGAGTGGGTGCCCAAGGTGACCGTGCCGCCGGACGTACCGTGGGAGCACCTCGCCTGGTTCGCGGCCGGCGGCCTGGCCGCGGTGCTGCTGACGGTCGGCGTCGGCCTGCTCTTCCTGCGGGCCGGTGCGACGGTCGAGGAGCTGCGGACCACCTGATGTGACGCGGCGGCCGGGCCCGGCGCTGTTGGGCCGGGAGGTCAGCATGCAGAAGCAGCGCGGCGTGGCGCCGCCGGTGTTCGTCGACCGGACCGGCCGGCGGCGTCGGCTCACCGTGATCGCCGGCACGGCGATGGGCCTCGGGCTGCTCACCAGTCTCGGCCTGATCCTGGCCGGGCTCTTCTTCGACTCCGCAGTGCCGATCCCCGGCTGGTCGGAGACCAAGGTCCACCCGCCGATCGAGGCCGGGGTCGACGCACCCGGCAACCCCCGGCCGGCGACCAGCCCGAGCCGGCGGCCCGACCCGGCGACCGCCACGACGTCCTCCCGGCCGTCGTCCGCGCCGACCGCCACCCGTCCGGCCGCCACCCGGGCCAGCACGGCGCCCGCCCCGCAGCCGTCCGCCAGCGTGCCGGGCCAGGGCGACGAGCACCGCAGCTCCGCCAAGCCGAGCAGGACCCCGGGCAAGCCCTGATCATGGCGCGACACGTCGCCCGCCCCGATCCCCGGGCCCACTGGATTCTCCTCGTGCTGGGCCTGCTCGTGCTGCTCGGAGCATTGAGCCTGAACGGTCTCGCCACCAACGTCGGCGGCGGCTCCGGCCCGTCGGCGGCGAACGCCCAGTCCGGGGTGCCCGAGCAGATCACCGGCGGCGGCCCGGTGCTGCGGCTGGACGGCCCGACGCCCGTCGCCCGGCGGCTGCCGTCCCGCACCGTGGCGCTGACCTTCGACGACGGACCGGACCCGCGCTGGACCCCGCAGATCCTCGACGTGCTCCGCCGGCACCACGCACACGCCACCTTCTTCGTGGTCGGCTCCCGGGTCGACGCGCACCCCGAACTGGTCCGGCGGATCCTCGCCGAGGGGCACGAGATCGGCTCGCACACCTTCACCCACGCCGACCTGGGCTCCGTGCCGGCCTGGCGGGCCACCGCCGAGCTGTCCTGGACCCGCAACGCGATCGCCGGGGTGACCGGCCGCCAGGTGACCCTGCTCCGGCTCCCGTACTCGTCGACCACCGCCTCGCTGACCGGACCGCAGTACCGGGCGCTGCGCGCCGCCGCCGGCAGCGGCCACGTGGCGGTGCTCGCCGACCGCGACGCCAGGGACTGGGAGCGTCCCGGCGTACCGGCCATCGTCCGGGCGGCCACCCCGCAGGGCGGCGCCGGCGCGGTGGTGCTCATGCACGACGGCGGCGGGGACCGCAGCCAGACCGTGGCCGCGCTGGAGCAGCTGCTGTCCCGGCTCGGCCGCGACGGATACCGCTTCACCACCGTGTCGGAGGGGATCGCGGCACCCGCCTCGATGCTCCCGGCCGGCGACGGCGCCCGGTTGAGCGGGACGGTGCTGCGCTGGGCGCAGACCGGCGCCGGCTGGCTGGGTTCAGCGATGAACCTGCTGCTCGGCGTGGCCCTGGTGCTCGGCGTGGCGCGCCTCCTGGTGCAGGTGTGCTGCGCCCAGCTGCACGTCCGCCGGGTCCGCCGGCCCCGGCGCCGCCGGCCCGAGGTGACCGCGCCGGTCTCGGTGATCGTGCCGGCGTACAACGAGGCCGCCAACATCGCGGCGACCGTGCGCTCCCTGGTCGCCAGCGCCTACCCGGCGCTGGAGGTGATCGTGGTCGACGACGGTTCCAGCGACGGCACCGCCGACATCGTCGAGCGGATGGGCCTACGCGGGGTACGCGTCATCCGGCAGGCCAACGCCGGCAAGCCGGCGGCGCTGAACACCGGCATCCGCGCCGCCCGCGCCGGCCTGCTGGTGCTCGTCGACGGGGACACCGTCTTCCAGCCGGACACCGTGTACCGGCTGGTTCAGGGCTTCGCCGACCCGACCGTCGGCGCGATCAGCGGCAACACCAAGGTGGCCAACCGGCGCGGCCTGCTGGGCAGGTGGCAGCACCTGGAGTACGTGATCGGCTTCAACCTCGACCGCCGGATGTACGACGTGCTCGAATGCATGCCGACCATCCCCGGCGCGATCGGCGCGTTCCGCCGCGAGGTGCTGTTTGCCGTCGGGGGCGTACCCGCCGACACCCTCGCCGAGGACACCGACCTGACCATGAAGGTGCTCCGGGCCGGCTGGCGGGTGGTGTACGAGGAGGGCGCCATCGCGTGGACCGAGGCGCCGTCGTCGCTGCGCCAGCTCTGGCGGCAGCGGTACCGCTGGTGCTACGGCACGATGCAGGCGATGTGGAAGCACCGGCACGCGCTGGGCGAGCCGGGGGCGGGCGGGAAGCTGGGCCGGCGGGGCCTGCCGTACCTGACCGTGTTCCAGCTCGTGCTGCCGCTGGCCGCGCCCGCCGTCGACGTCTTCGCCGTCTACGGGCTGCTCTTCCTGCCGTGGTCGTCGCTCGTGCTGGCCTGGGTGGGGCTGCTCCTGCTGCAGGGCTTCACCGCCGCGTACGCGCTGCGGCTCGACCGGGAACGGTACGGCCCGCTGTGGGCGCTACCGTTCCAGCAGCTCGTCTACCGGCAGATGATGTACCTGGTGGTGGTGCAGTCGGTGGTCACCGCGGTGGTCGGCAACCGGCTGCGCTGGCAGCGGATGGCCCGCACCGGTGAGGCCGCCGCCCTGGTCGGCGCCGGCCCCGTGCGCTGACCCCGCGCCATCGCCCGGTCCGCGCGGCGGGTTGCCGCGTGCCGGGGTTTGCCGGGCCGGCTTGCCGCACGTCGGGGTTTGCCGGGCTGGCTTGCCGCACGTCGGGGTTTGCCGGGCCGGCTTGCCGCACGTCGGGGTTTGCCGGGCCGGGTTGCCACGTGCCGGGGTTTGCCGGGCTGGGTAGGCCCGGGGTTGCCGCATGCCGGGGCTTGCCGGGTCGGGAGAGACCCGAGTTGCCGCATGTCGCGGCTCCGGACCAGGGGTCAGCGGCCGTCGAAGAGGCCAGCGGACCAGGACAGGCCGAGACCGAGGACGGCCGAGCAGCAGCAGACGACCAGGGCGGCGGCGACCACCCCGAGGATCACCCAGGTCGGCCCACGCCGCGCCGCCCCCGCTCCGGTCTCGGACCCCGGTCGAGCCTCCGCCCCGGCCGCGTCCGCGTCCGCTCCGTCCGCCCCGGCCGCGTCCGCCCGGTCGTCCTCGCTCATCCGCCGGAGTCTAGGGCCGCCCCGGCGATATCGCGCTCGATCGTGGATGTGGTGGCCACCTGTACGGCGAGCGGACTGTTTCCACGATCGAGCGTGACCAGGGCGCGGTCCTCCGGCCGCGGCCCCGCCCCCGCAGCCGCCCCGCCCGCGGCGGCCCCGCCCGGTGGCCCCGCCCCACGACCCTGCCCGGCGGCCGGGTGCGCCTGCCGCCCGGCCCGCCCTTGGCCCGGCCCGCCTGCGTCCGAGGCGGCGAGGTGGGTGCGGGCCGGGCAGGATGGGGCGATGGAGCTGGTCTCGATCGCCGACGTCCGGATCGCCGCCGACGACATCGCCGGGACGGCGGTGCGTACCCCGCTGCTGCCGACGCTCTGGGACGACGAGCTGTGGCTCAAGCCGGAGAACCTGCAACCGGTGGGGTCGTTCAAGCTGCGCGGGGCGACGCACGCGGTGGCCCGGCTCGACCCGGCCGCCCGGTCCCGGGGCGTGGTGACCCACTCCTCGGGCAATCACGGGCAGGCCCTCGCGTACGCGGCCCGGGCGTTCGGCGTGCCGTGCACGGTGGTCGTCCCCGAGGGCGCGCCACGGGTGAAGGTGGATCGGATCCGGGCGCTGGGCGCGGAGGTACGGCTGGTGCCGCCGGCCCACCGGCTGGTCGAGGCGGAGCGGATCGTGGCCGCCACCGGGGCCGCGCTGGTGCCGCCCTTCGACCACCCGCGGATCATCGCCGGGCAGGGCACCATCGGGCTGGAGATCGTCGCCGACCTGCCCGAGGTGGACGTCGTACTGGTGCCGGTCGGTGGCGGCGGGCTCTCGTCCGGGGTGGCCACGGCGGTGCGGGCGCTGCGCCCGTCGGCGGCCGTGATCGGGGTCGAGCCGGAGCTGGCCGCCGACGCGCGGGACTCCCTCGCCGCCGGGGAGGTGGTGGTCTGGGACGTCGACCGGACCTACCGCACCAGCGCGGACGGGCTGCGCACCAACCTGTCCGCACTGACCTTCGCCCACCTGCGGGAACGGCTGGACCGGATCGTCACGGTCAGCGAGGAGGAGATCGCCGCGGCGCTGACCCGGCTGGTGCGGGAGGCCCGGCTGGTGGTCGAGCCGAGCGGCGCGGTGGCGCTGGCGGCCCGCCTGTTCCACCGCGACGAGCTGCCGCCGGGCCGGACCGTCGCGGTGGTGACCGGCGGCAACGTCGACCCGGCGGTGTTGGCGTCGGCGCTCGCCTCCGGCGGTTAGGAGGGGGCCCCTGTTATACGCGAGGCGTTAACAGGGGCCCCTTCCTTGCACCTCAGGCGCGGCCGAGGCGGTCCAGGATCCAGGCGTTGATGAACGCCTCCTCGCGCCACGCGTCGTACCGGCCGCTGGGGCCGCCGTGCCCGGCGCCCATCTCGGTCTTGAGCAGGTAGTCGCCCTGCGGCGCGACCGCCCGCAGCCGGGCGATCCACTTGGCCGGCTCGTGGTAGAGCACCCGGGTGTCGTTGAGGCTGGTCACCGCCAGGATGGCCGGGTAGTCGACCGCGGCCACATTCTCGTACGGGGTGTACGACTTCATGTACGCGTACACCTCGGGGTCGTCGAGGGGGTTGCCCCACTCCTCCCACTCGGTGACGGTGAGCGGCAGGGACGGGTCGAGGATCGAGGTGAGCGCGTCCACGAAGGGCACCTGCGCGACGATCCCGGCGAAGGCGTCCGGGGCGAGGTTGGCCACCGCGCCCATCAGCAGGCCGCCGGCCGAGGCGCCCCTTGCGACCAGCCGGTCGCTCGCCGTCCAGCCGGCCTTGACCAGGTGCCGGGCGCAGGCCACGAAGTCGGTGAAGGTGTTCTTCTTGGCCAGCAGCTTGCCCTCGTCGTACCAGCGCCGGCCCAGCTCACCTCCGCCGCGGATGTGCGCGACGGCGAAGATGACGCCCCGGTCGAGCAGGCTGAGCCGGGCGATGGAGAACCACGGGTCCATGCTCGCCTCGTACGAGCCGTAGCCGTAGATGACGCAGGGGGCGGAGCCGTCGCGCGGGGTGTCCTTCCGGCAGACCAGCGAGATGGGCACCCGGGTGCCGTCGTCGGCGAGCGCCCAGTCCCGGTGCTGCTCGTAGTCGGCCGGGTCGTACGCCCGCCCGTCCGGTCCCGGCCGGACCGGCTTGCGCCGGCGCAGCACCAGCTGCCGGGTGACCAGGTCGTAGTCGTACACCGAGTCCGGGGTGACCAGCGAGGTGTAGCGCAGCCGCACCTCGCTGGTGTGGTACTCCGGGTTGGCGTCCAGCCCGACGCTGTAGAGCGGCTCGGGGAAGTCGATGTCGTACGCATCGCCGCCGCCGATCGGCAGCACCCGCAGGCCGGTCAGCCCGTTGCTGCGCAGCGAGACGACCAGGTGGTTCTCGAACGCGTCGACGGCCTCCAGCCGGGTGCCCGGGGTGTGCGGGATCAACGGGGTCCAGTCGCCGGGCGCGTCGGCCGAGGTGTACGCCAGCGCGAAGTCCTCCGCGCCGTCGTTGTGCAGGATCAGGAACCGGTGTCCGTGGTGCTCGACCGCGTACTCGACGCCCTGCCGGCGGGGGGCGACGATGGCCGGCTCGCCGGTGGGGTTGGCGGCCGGGATCACCCGCACCTCGCTGGTGATCTTGCTGTGGCTGTCGATGACCACGAACCGCTCCGAGCGGGTCAGCTCGACGCCCACCCAGAACCGCTCGTCGTCCTCCTGGTGGACCACCACGTCCTCGCTCGACGGGGTGCCCACGGCGTGCCGCCAGACCCGGTTCGGCCGCCACGCGTCGTCCACCGTGACGTAGAAGAGCGTGGAGGCGTCGCTCGACCAGGCGGTGCCGTAGAAGGTGTCCGGGATCTCGTCGGGCAGCACCTCGCCGGTGGACAGGTCCTTGATCCGCAGGGTGAACCGCTCGTCGCCGGAGAAGTCGGTGGAGTAGGCCAGCCAGCGCCCGTCCGGGCTGACGTCGAACGCGCCGAGCGCGAAGAAGTCGTGCCCCTCGGCGAGCTGGTTGCCGTCGAGCAGCACCTCCTCTCCGTCGAGCGGGGCGCCGTCGGCGCTGACCGGGGGTGCGGTCTCGCCGTCGTGGACGGCCCGCCGGCAGTGCACGCCGTACTGCTGCCCCTCCACCGTGCGGGTGTAGTACCAGTAGCCGTCCTTGCGGGTGGGCACCGACAGGTCGGTTTCCTGGGTACGCCGGCGGGTCTCCTCGAACAGGGTCGCGCGCAGTTGCTCCAGGTGCGCGGTGCGCGCCGTGGTGTACGCGTTCTCCGCGGTCAGGTAGGCGATCGTCGCCGGGTCGTCCTTGGCGGCGAGCCAGGCGTACTCGTCGACGACCGTGTCGCCGTGGTGGGTGCGCTCGCTGGGCACGCGCCGGGCGACGGGTACGGGCGACGGCCCGGGGGTCTCGGTGGTCACGGCGTCACGTTACCGGCCCGGCGGGCGCGGATTCCGGACGCCGGTACGAAGTGCTGGCGTCACCTAATCTGGATGTGTATTATCCAGAATATGCGGATGAGCCAAGGTGTCGAGTGGGCGCTGCACACCTGCCTCAACCTCACCTATGTGGAGTCCGGGCAGGCCGTTCCCACCGCGGCGCTGGCGAAGTTCTACGCGCTGCCGCCCGCGTACCTCAACAAGCACCTGCAGGCCCTGGTGCGGGCCGGCATCCTGTCGTCCACGCCGGGGCCCCGCGGCGGTTTCCGATTGGCCCGCCGGCCGGAGGCGATCAGCCTGCTCGACGTCGTCACGGCGATCGAGGGGTCGGGCGAGGCGTTTCCCTGCGACCAGATCCTGCGGGAGGGGCCCGGCGGTCGGCCGGACGTCGACTACCGGCACGCCTGCGTCATCGCCGGGGCGATGCGGCACGCCGAGCTCGCCTGGCGCCGGGAGCTCGCCGGCCGCAGCCTGGCCGACATCAGGGCCGAGGTCGAGACGCGTTACCCGGACACGCCGCGGAACACCCGGGAACGGTTCGCCGCACTTCTCGGCTGACCGGCCGCGGATGCCCGGGGAAGGCCTTTTTCCGACCTCAATTCTGGACATCTTTTATCCAGTTACAGCTCCCGGCACTCGCCGGAGCCGATCCATCAGGAGGAACGATGCACGCCACCACGCCCCAGTCGCCCGTCCTCGTCACCGCCGCCGAGGCGGAGGTGCTCCAGGACGGCCCCACCAGCCTCATCACCCTGCTCGCCGATGCCGACCGCACCGGCGGCGCCCTCACCGTCAACCGGTCCCACCTGCGGGTGGGCTCGCCCGGGGCGCCGCCGCACCACCACACCCGCGCCACCGAGAGCTTCTTCGTCCTCGACGGGGTCCTCCAGGTGCTCGCCGGGGAGCGGATCCTCACCCTGCACCGGGGGGATCTGCTGGTCGTACCGCCGCGTCTGCCGCACGCCTTCGCGCCGGCTCCGGGCGCGGAGGCCGACATCCTGGTGACCTTCACGCCGGGTCTCGCCCGCTTCGACTACTACCGGCTGCTGGAGCGGGTCTACCGGGGCCAGGCCGACCCCGCCGAGATCGCCGCCAGCTCCGTGGAATTCGACAACCACTACCACGACAGCCCGGTCTGGCGGGCCCGCGCCGCGGGCTGACCCGCCGGGCGACGCCGCCTCCGCCGCCCCCGGAGGAGGCGGCGTCGGCAATCCGGCACCCCGCCCTTTCGAACATGTGTACGATAACCGCCATGGCGGCTGCAGCGAGTTCCACCGATCGACCCGGAGCCCTTGAGATAACCCGACGACTGGCGGAGATCTGCGGCCCGCCGTTCGCCCGCTTCGCCGGCGCGGCGGACGAGGTGGCCGGGCGGACGGCCCGCTGGGTGGCGGTGCCGGGTGGGCCGCGCGCCGCCGCCGAGGTGCTGCGGCTGGCCGCCGCGCACGGCCTGACCGTGGTGCCACGCGGCGCCGGCACCAAGATCGACTGGGGTGCCGCGCCGGAGCAGGTCGACATCATGCTCGACACGGGCCGGCTCGCCGGGGTCTGGCACGAGGCGCAGGGCTCGGCGCTGGCCGAGGTGGGGGCCGGCACCCCGCTGCGGGCGGTGCAGGCGGCCCTGGAGCGCACCGGCCGCCGGCTGCCCGTCGACGCGCCCTCCCCGGGGGCGACCCTGGGCGGGGTGCTCGCCGCCGACGAGGCGGGCCCGCTCCGGCACCGGCACGGGACCCCGTGCGCCCAGCTCGTCGGGGTGCGCTACCTGGACGCCGAGGGTGAGCTGGTCAGCCTGGGCGAGGCCGGCACCGCGCCGCTCGGCAGGGCGGCACCGGCCCGGAGCGGCGTCGCACATCCGGGCGCGGCGGCCCTCTTCGGCCGCGGCGAGCTGCCGGGGCTGGACCTGGCGCGGCTGCTCTGCGGCTCGCAGGGCGGCCTCGGGGTGCTGGTCTCGGCCACCCTGCGGGTGCAGGCGGTGCCGGCCAGCCGGGTCTGGGTGTCCCGCCCGGTCTGGACTCCGCTCGAGGTGCACGACCTGGTCCGCGCGGTGCTCGGCGCCGGGCTGGACCCGGCGGCCGTCGAGCTGGACCTGCCGGTGCCGGTGCCGCTGCCGCGCCGCCGGGTGAGCCCGTTCCACCCCTCCGTCGTCGGGCGACCCGACCATCCGGCGCTGACCGGGCGGTCGACCCGGCCGGCGGCGGCGGGCAGCCTGGTGGTGCTCCTCGAGGGCGGCCCGGCGCAGGTGGCGGAGCGGGCGGACCGGCTGGTCGAGGTGCTCGGCGACGAGGCGGTGGTCAGCCACGCCGCGCCGGAGTGGTGGGGGCGCTACCCGTTCGCCCCCGGGGACACCGCGCTGCGGATCGAGGTGCCCATCAACGACCTGCACGCGGCCGTCTACGCGCTGCGCGACGCGGCCGGCGGGCCGGTGCCGGTCCGGGGTTCCGCCGGGGTCGGCACGGTGCACGCCGCGCTGCCCGGCACGCTGCCGCCGGAGCGGGTGGCCTCGATCCTGTCCGCCGTTCGTGGCGTCCTGCTGGCCCGGCAGGGCCGGTGCGTGGTGGTCTCCGCGCCCGGTGCGATCCGCCGGGCGGTGGACCTGTGGGGCGAGCTGCCCACCCTGTCCCGCCTCCGCGCCGTCAAGGCCCACCTCGACCCGAGCCACCGCCTAGCCCCCGGCCGCCTCCCCGGCGGCCTCTAACCCCCACCCCACCCTGCCCCACCCCCACCCGCCCGAGGCCCGGTTGATCATGAGGTTAGCGGTGACGAACCGGATATTCTGCACCGCTAACCTCATGATCGACGGAGGGTCGGGGTGAGGGCCGGGGGGTGGGCCGGGGTGGGGTTAGAGGGATTCGTTGCGGAGGACCAGGATGGCTATGTCGTCGCGTGGGGGCTCGACCGAGAAGCCGATCGCGGTGGCGCGCAGGCGGGCCGCCACCACGTCCGCGGAATAGCCGGCGAGCGGGGCCGCCGACTCGCGCAGCCGGTCGGTGCCGAAGAGTTCCCGGCCGCGTCGCCGCTCGGTGACCCCGTCGGTGTAGAAGATCAGCGCGTCGCCCGGCCCGAGCGGGATGTCCGCCGTGGGCGTGGCGATCGAGTCGAGCAGGCCGAGCGCCGTACCGCCGGTGCCGACGAAGCGGGCCCCGCCCCCGCCCCGCAACAGTACGGGCCGGTCGTGCCCGGCCAGGTGCAGCGAGATGTCGAGCTGCCCTTCCTCGCCCGGCCCGACCGCCGCCAGCGCGAGCGTGCAGTACCGGCCGCCACCCCGTTCGACCAGCGTCTCGTTCAGCCGGACCAGCACCTCCGGCAGCGGCTTGCCGTCGCCGACGAGCACCCGGATCACGTCCCGCACCAGGCCGGTGACCGCCGCCGCCTGCACGCCCTTGCCGGAGACGTCCCCGATGACCACCAGCCAGCGGCCGTCCGGGAGCGGCACCACGTCGTAGAAGTCGCCGCCGACCTCGGCGTCGTCCCCGGTGGGCACGTACTCGGCGGCGAAGCCGATGCCCTCGACCACCGGGAGCACCGGCGGCAGCAGCGACTTCTGCAGGGTCTGGGCCACCCGGCGCCGCTCGGCGTGGATCCGGGCGTTCTCGATGGCCAGCGCGGCCCGGCGGGCCACGTCCTCCAGCACCGAGACCTCGTCCGGGTCGTGTCGGTGCCGCTGGTGGCGGCCGACGGCGAGGGTGCCGAGCCGCTGCCCGCGCGCGATCAGCGGCACGGCGAAGCCCTCCATCGGCCCGCTCAGCGGCACCTGCGCCGCGCTCCGCGACGCCTCCCGCAGCCGGGCCTGGATCGAGTCCGGCCCGGTCTCCCGGAGCACCCGGTGCAGCTGCGGCAGCATCGCCTCGTCCGCGTGGCTGGCCGCGGCCAGCCGGAGCCGGCCCCACTCGTCGGTGGTGTGCACCGCGCACCATTGGCCGAGCCGGGGCACCACCAGCTGCGGGACGAGCGCCATGGTCAGCTCGACGTCGAGGGACTGCGCGAGCAGCTCACTCGCCTCGGCGAGGAAGGTCAGCCAGGCCGAGCGGCGGATGTCCGCCCGGCGCAGCCGGTCGTTCTCCAGGTGCAGCGAGAGCCGCTCGGCGGCCAGTACGGCCAGCGGCCGGGCGTACGCCGAGGGGGCGGCGTCCAGCTCCAGCTCGCCCGCGTACGGGCGGTGCACGGCGAGCGGCACCCGGAGCAGGTCGCTGCCCTCCCGAGGGTGCCGGCCGTACCGGGCGAGCACCTGGGCGCCCTGCCCGTCGCCCCGGTCCAGCCGGATCACGCCGCCGGCCGCGCCCACCATCTCGGCGAGCCGCATCAGCAGCTCGGCGGCGAACTCCGGCAGCGGGTCGTCCGCGTACGGATCGGGGTTGGTCTGCATCAGCTCGCTCATCGCGGCGGCGCTCGGGGCGCTCTCCCCGGTGGCGTCCACGCCGGCGGCCGGCGGACGGCGATCGACCGCGGCCGGCCCGGCGGACCGGGGCCGGTCGGACCGGTCGAGCCGGAACCAGACCCCCTTCCCGGTGGGCAGGTACGTGGTGCCCCACCGGGAGGCGAAGTGGTCGACCAGCAGCAGGCCCCGCCCGCGCTCGGCCACCTCGGTGAGGTCCGAGGCGTCGTTGCGCACGCCGACCACCAGCTCCTCGACCGGTCCGGAGGCGAAGTCGGTGACCGTCACGGTCAGTCCCGTATCGTCCGCTTCGACCTCGATGTCCAGTTCGGTGCGCGCGTGTTCGACGGCGTTGGTGGTGAGTTCGGTGGTGAGCAGCAGCGCCTCGTTGGCCAGGCCGGACAGCCCGGCTTCGGCGAGCACGGACCGGACCAGGGCGCGGGCGGCGGCGGGCGTACGCCGGTCGGCGGGGAGCCGGACCCGGCGGACGTGCTCGTCCGAGCCGGCGTTCATCGCCGGCTCCTCCTCCGCTGACACCTCCGTATCCTCCACCGCCGCCACCCCGGGTGCCAAGCGGTCCACCGATCGCGCCGGGCGGGGCGGGACCGCGGCGTGGCGTGCTCAGGCAGGTCGTCGCCTCGACGTGAGGCGGGCAGAATGATGGGATGGCCGCGTGTCGGCACGAGCCGGTGGGCCCCGAGCTGAGCGAGGAATGATGACCACGGCGAAACAGTCGGTAGCCGCGGACGACCACGAGCTGCTCCTCGGCGAGCTGGTGGAGGCACTGCGACGGGTACGTCGCGGCGACCTCCGGGTCCGGCTGCCCCGGCGGGCCGGCCTGGCCGGCGAGGTGGCCGACGCCTTCAACGATGTGGCGTCGCTCCAGGAGCGGCAGCACCTGGACCTGCGTCGGATCAGCCGGATCGTCGGCCGGGACGGCCGGCTCACCGAGCGCCTCGACGACGAGGGCCTGGACGGTTCGTGGGCGGAGGGCCAGCGGGCGGTCAACTCGCTGATCGACGATCTGGGGCGACCCACCACGGAGATCGCCCGGGTCATCGTGGCGGTGGCCGACGGCGACCTCTCCCAGCACATGGCGCTGGAGATCGACGGCCGCCCGCTGCGCGGTGAGTACCTGCGCATCGGCCGCACCGTCAACACCATGGTCGACCAGCTCTCCTCGTTCGCCGACGAGGTGACCCGGGTGGCCCGTGAGGTGGGCACCGAGGGCAAGCTGGGCGGCCAGGCCGACGTACGCGGGGCGGCCGGCACCTGGAAGGACCTCACCGACTCGGTGAACACCATGGCGTCGAACCTCACCGGCCAGGTGCGGTCGATCTCCCAGGTGGCGACGGCGGTGGCCAAGGGCGACCTGTCGCAGAAGATCACCGTCGGGGCGCGGGGCGAGGTGGCCGAGCTGGCCGACACGATGAACTCGCTCACCGACACCCTGCGGCTCTTCGCCGAGCAGGTGACCCGGGTGGCCCGTGAGGTGGGCACCGAGGGCAAGCTCGGCGGCCAGGCCGACGTGCCGAACGTCGCGGGCACCTGGAAGGACCTGACCGACAGCGTCAACTCGATGGCGTCGAACCTGACCAGCCAGGTCCGCAACATCGCCCAGGTCTCCACGGCGGTGGCGCGGGGCGATCTCTCCCAGAAGATCACCGTGGCGGCCCAGGGCGAGATCCTGGAGCTGAAGGACACCGTGAACACGATGGTGGATCAGCTCTCCTCGTTCGCGGACGAGGTGACCCGGGTGGCCCGTGAGGTGGGCATCGAGGGCAAGCTCGGCGGTCAGGCCCAGGTGCGCGGGGTGTCCGGCACCTGGCGTGACCTGACCGAGAACGTGAACCAGCTCGCCGGCAACCTGACCAGCCAGGTCCGCAACATCTCGCAGGTCTCCACCGCGGTCGCGAAGGGCGACCTGAGCCAGAAGATCACGGTGGACGCGCAGGGCGAGATCCTGGAGCTGAAGAACACCGTGAACACGATGGTGGATCAGCTCTCCTCGTTCGCCGACGAGGTGACCCGGGTGGCCCGTGAGGTGGGTACCGAGGGCAAGCTCGGTGGTCAGGCGCAGGTGAAGGGGGTGTCCGGCACCTGGCGGGACCTGACCGACAACGTGAACTCGATGGCGTCGAACCTGACGTCCCAGGTGCGGAACATCGCCTCGGTCACCACGGCGGTGGCGAAGGGCGACCTGAGCCAGAAGATCACTGTGGACGCCCGGGGCGAGATCCTGGAGCTGAAGTCAACTGTCAACACGATGGTGGATCAGCTTTCGTCGTTCGCCGACGAGGTGACCCGGGTGGCCCGTGAGGTGGGCACCGAGGGCAAGCTGGGCGGCCAGGCCCAGGTACGCGGTGTCGCGGGCACCTGGCGCGATCTGACCGACAACGTGAACTCGATGGCGTCGAACCTGACCAGTCAGGTGCGGAACATCGCCCAGGTCTCCACGGCGGTGGCGAAGGGCGACCTGAGCCAGAAGATCACGGTGGACGCGCAGGGCGAGATCCTGGAGCTGAAGAACACCGTGAACACGATGGTGGACCAGCTCTCCTCGTTCGCCGACGAGGTGACCCGGGTGGCCCGTGAGGTGGGTACCGAGGGCAAGCTCGGCGGCCAGGCGCAGGTGAAGGGGGTCTCCGGCACCTGGCGGGACCTCACCGACAACGTGAACTCGATGGCGTCGAACCTCACCGGCCAGGTGCGGAACATCGCCTCCGTGACCACCGCCGTGGCCAAGGGCGACCTGTCGCAGAAGATCACGGTGGACGCGCAGGGCGAGATCCTGGAGCTGAAGAACACCGTGAACACGATGGTGGACCAGCTTTCCTCGTTCGCCGACGAGGTGACCCGGGTGGCCCGTGAGGTGGGTACCGAGGGCAAGCTCGGCGGCCAGGCGCAGGTGAAGGGGGTCTCCGGCACCTGGCGGGACCTCACCGAGAACGTCAACCAGCTCGCCTCGACCCTCACCACCCAGCTGCGGGCCATCGCGCAGGTCTCCACCTCGGTGACCCGGGGCGACCTGACCCAGCGGATCGCGGTCAAGGCGCAGGGCGAGGTCGCCGAGCTGAAGGACAACATCAACCAGATGATCGTCACCCTCCGGGAGACGACCAAGAAGAACGCCGAGCAGGGCTGGCTGGACTCCAACCTGGCCCGGATCGGCGGCCTGCTCCAGGGCCAGCGGGACCTCGGCGAGGTCTGCCGCATGATCATGATGGAGGTGACGCCGCTGGTCGACGCGCAGCTCGGCGCGTTCTTCCTGGTGGACAGCTCCGAGGGGAGCGTGCGGCTGCGGCTCACCGCCTCCTACGGGTACGTGGCCCGCGGGCACGACGTGACGTTCGGTCCGGGCGAGGGCCTGGTCGGGCAGGCGGCGCTCTCCCGGCGGACCATCCGGGTCAACACCCAGCCCGACGGTCGCCTGGTGCTGCGCTCCGGGCTGGCCGAGACACCCCCCGCCGACCTGGTGGTGCTGCCGGTGCTCTTCGAGGGCGAGCTGCTCGGGGTGATCGAGTTCGCCGGGGTGACCACCTTCTCCGAGCTGCACCTGGCGTTCCTGGAGCGGCTGGTCCTGACCATCGGCGTCGCGGTCAACACCATTCAGGCCAACCGGCGTACGGAGGAGCTGCTGGCCCAGTCGCAGCGGCTGGCGCACGAACTCCAGGAGCAGTCGGCGGAACTTCAGCGCACCAACGCCGAGCTGGAGGACAAGGCCCGGCTGCTGTCGGAGCAGAAGACGAACATCGAGACGCAGAACCGGGAGATCGAGCTGGCCCGGCTCGGCCTGGAGGAGAAGGCGCAGCAGCTCACCCGCGCGTCGGCGTACAAGTCGGAGTTCCTGGCGAACATGAGCCACGAGCTGCGTACGCCGTTGAACTCGCTGCTGCTGCTGGCCCGGCTGCTGGCCGAGAACCCGGAGCAGAACCTGACCCCGAAGCAGATCGAGTTCGCCCGGACGATCCACAGCGCCGGCTCCGACCTGCTCTCGCTGATCGACGACATCCTCGACCTCTCCAAGATCGAGGCGGGCCGGATGGACGTGGAGCCGACCGAGGTCCGGTTCGCCGAGATCCGCGGCTACGTGGAGCAGGCGTTCGCCCCGCAGGCCGAGGAGAAGGGCCTCGACTTCCAGGTGCGGATCAGCAAGGACCTGCCGGCGGCGCTGGTCACCGACGCCCAGCGGCTGCAGCAGATCCTGCGCAACCTGCTCTCCAACGCGGTCAAGTTCACCGACCACGGCGCGGTGACACTGCGGATCGCCCCGGCCGCCGAGAACGCGGTCTTCGACGTGCCGGCGCTGACCAACGCCCGGCACGTGGTCGCGTTCACCGTGATCGACACCGGCATCGGCGTCTCGGACGACAAGCTCTCGCTGATCTTCGAGGCGTTCCAGCAGGCCGACGGCACCACCAGCCGGCGGTACGGGGGCACCGGGCTGGGCCTGTCGATCAGCCGGGACCTGGCCCGCCTGCTCGGCGGCACGATCACCGTCTCGTCGGCGCCCGGGCAGGGGTCGACCTTCACCCTCTTCGTACCGGACGTGCTGGCGCCGGACGCGGTGGTCGCGCCAGCGCCCCCGTCGCCGCAGCGTGCGGGCCTGCCGTCGTCCCTGCTGATGCCGATGGAGCTGCCCCAGCCGGCGGAGACGCCGGCGACCCGGCGGCTGGAGGGTGTGACGGTCCTGATCGTCGACGACGACGTCCGGAACGTCTTCGCCCTGACCTCCGCGTTGGAACTTCACGGGATGACCGTGTTGTACTCGGACAACGGGGCGGACGGTGTCCGCCAGTTGGCCGAGCATCCGGAGGTGGACATCGTGCTGATGGACGCGATGATGCCGGACCAGGACGGATACGAGACGACCCGGCAGATCCGGCGCAACCACCGCTTCGCGGACCTGCCGATCGTCTTCCTGACCGCGAAGGCGATGCCCGGTGACCGGGAGTCGGCGATCGCGGCCGGCGGCAGCGACTACATCACCAAGCCGGTGGACCTGGACGAGCTGATCGAGCTGATGGCGTCCTGGGTCAGCCGGAGCCGAGGCGAGGAGACTTCGTGACCCAGACGGCCAAGGCGCTGCTGGTCGACGACCGGCGGGAGAACCTGATGGCCCTGGAGGCGATCCTCCAGGGGCTTCCGGTGCAGTCGGTCGCGGTGGAGAGCGGCGAGGCGGCGCTGAAGCAGCTCCTGGTCGACGACTTCGCGGTGATCCTGCTGGACGCCCAGATGCCGGACATGGACGGCTTCGAGACCGCCACCCACATCAAGCGGCGGGAGCGGACCCGCCACGTACCGATCATCTTCCTCACCGCGGCGGACAAGGACGCCCAGCTGGCCCTGCGCGGCTACGCGGTCGGGGCGGTGGACTACCTGACCAAGCCGTTCGACCCGTGGGTGCTGCGGGCCAAGGTGTCGGTCTTCGTGGAGCTGTGGGTGAAGACCCGGCAGCTGGCCGCCCAGTCCGACCTGGTGCGGGAGCGGGACACCCAGTGGCGGCTGCTCACCGACGCGGTGGACGAGGCGACCGGCCTGCTGCGCGGGGACGACAGCCCGGAGGCCCGGGACCGCGCGGTGGACATCCTGGAGCAGGCGCGCTGGGGCAACACGCCCTGACCGTCAGGCGTCGGCCGGCCGGCCGTGCCCGGTCGCGGCTCGTCGGGCCCGCCACCGCTCGCCGAGGGCGTCGATCTCCTCCTGTACGAAGAGGAAGAAGTCCCGCATCTCGGCCACCCGCTCGCCGGCCGGGGTCGTCCGCCCGAGCAGCGCGTCGACCCCGCCGTTGGCGATGTCGATGAAGTTCTTGTAGAGGCCGGTCTTGGTGATGGTGGCCTCGTACCAGGGGTTGTCCGGCATCCGGTAGTGGTCCCGCCGGGACCCCTTGACCGGCTCCCGGACCAGCATGCCGAACTGGGTCAGGTAGCGGACCGCGCCGGAGACGGCGGCGGCGCTGACCCCGAGCCGCTCGCCGATCTCGGCGGCGGTGAGCGGCTGGTCCGCGCTCATCACGGTGAACAGCACCCGGCCGGCCATCCGGGGGAAGCCGACGTCGGCGAACGCCATCGCCATCCGTTCGACGAAGAGGTGGACCTCTTCCTCGTCCCGGCGGTGCGGCTCGTTGCCCGTCGTCGTCTCGCTCATCACACCTGATCGTCTCTCAGATCTCACTGTCTTCACAAGTTTATGAAACGAGCGTAGCTTCCGAAGTATGGAAACTCCCATTGAGGTGTCCGGCCTGGTGAAGACCTTCGGCCGGACTCGCGCGCTGGACGGACTCGACCTGGCCGTGCGTGCCGGCGAGGTGCACGGGTTCCTCGGCCCGAACGGCTCGGGCAAGTCCACCACCATCCGGGTGCTGCTCGGCCTGTTGCGGGCGGACGCGGGGGCCGTCCGACTGCTCGGCGGTGACCCCTGGCGGGACGCCGTCGCCCTGCACCGCCGGCTGGCGTACGTCCCCGGCGACGTCACCCTCTGGCCCACCCTGAGCGGCGGCGAGGTGATCGACCTGCTCGGCCGGATGCGCGGCGGGCTCGACCCGAAGCGCCGCGCCGAGCTACTGGAGTCCTTCGAACTGGATCCGCGCAAGAAGGGCCGAACCTACTCCAAGGGCAACCGGCAGAAGGTCGGCCTGGTCGCCGCGCTCGCCTCCGACGTCGAGCTGCTGATCCTCGACGAGCCGACCTCCGGGCTCGACCCGCTGATGGAGGAGGTCTTCCAGCACTGGGTGCACCGGGCCAAGCAGGACGGTCGCACCGTGCTGCTGTCCAGCCACATCCTGGCCGAGGTGGAGGCGCTCTGCGACCGGGTGACGATCATCCGCAACGGCCGGGCCGTGGAGTCCGGCACCCTCGGCGAGCTGCGCCACCTGCACCGCACCTCGATCGACGCCGAGCTGGCCGCCCCGCTGGACGGGCTGGCCGACCTGCCCGGCGTGCACGACCTGCGGGTCGACGGGAACCGGGTGCGCTTCGACGTGGACGGCGCCGCGCTGGACACCGCCCTGCGCCGCCTCACCGAGCTGGGCGTACGCAGCCTGGTCAGCAAGCCGCCCACGCTGGAGGAGCTGTTCCTGCGGCACTACGAGACGGCCCCGGCCGAGGTGTCCGCATGAGCACGCTCACCGGCACCCGTCACCTGGTCCGGCTGATCCTGCGCCGGGACCGCTTCCTGCTCCCGCTCTGGGTGCTGGTCCTGGCCGTGCTGCCGATGACCTACGCGAAGAGCTTCTTCGAGTTCTTCCCCACCGAGGCGGAGCGGGCGGCGTACGCCACCGGCACCGGCCGCAACCCGTCGATCGTCGCGCTGCTCGGCCCGCTCTACGGCGACAGCGTGGGCGCGCTGACCGCCCAGCGCGCCGGCTTCCTGCTGGTGATCGTCGCGCTGGCCAGCCTGCTCACGGTGGTCCGGCACACCCGCACCGAGGAGGAGGCCGGTCGCCGGGAACTGCTCGGCGGCTCGGTGCTGGGCCGGCATGCCGGACTGACCGCCGCGCTGCTCGTGACGTACGCGGCCGACGTGCTGCTCGGCCTGCTCAGCGCCGCCGGGCTGGTCGCCGCCGGGCTGCCCGCCGCCGGCTCGTACGCGTACGGCCTCGCCACCGCGCTGACCGGCATCGTGTTCGCCACGGTCGGCGGGCTGGCCGCCCAGCTCACCGAGACCGCGGGCGGGGCGCGGGGGACCGGGATCGCCGTGCTCGGGGCCGCCTTCGCGCTCCGGATGGTCGGCGACACCGCCACGCACGACTGGCCGAGCTGGCTCTCCCCGCTCGGCTGGGCGCCGCGGATCCGCGCGTACGAGGGGGAGCGCTGGTGGGTGCTGGCGCTGCCGGTGCTGGTGGCGGCGCTGTTCGCCGCGGCCGCGTACCCGCTGTCGGTGCGTCGCGACCTGGGCGCCGGGCTGCTGCCGCCCCGGCTCGGGCGGCCCACCGCCGGTTCGGCCCTCGCCGGACCGTTCGGCCTGGCCTGGCGACTGCACCGGGGGCAGATCCTCTGGTGGTCGGTCGGCTTCGGGCTGCTCGGGCTGATCCTGGGCGGTGCCGCGAAGGCCGCCGGCCGTTCGGTGGCGGGGAACCCGCAGCTGGAGCAGATCATGGCCAAGATCGGCGGGGCCGCCGGCCTGTCCGACGCGTACCTGGGGGCCACCCTCGGCCTGGCCGGGTGGGCGGCGGCCGGCTACGGCATCCAGGCCGCGCTGCGGATGCGCGCGGAGGAGGCCGCCGGGCGGGCCGAGCCGCTGCTCGCCACCGAGACCCGACGCTCCGCCTGGTTGCTGTCACACGTGGTGTTCGCGCTGCTCGGTCCGGCGGTGGTGCTCGTGGTGACCGGCCTGGCGACGGGCCTCACGTACGGGATCAGCACCCACGACCTGGCCCGCGAGCTGCCCCGGATGGCCGGTGCCGGGCTGGCCCAACTGCCGGCGGCCTGGGTGCTGGCCGGCGTGGCGGTGCTGCTCTACGGGCTGGCCCCGCGCCTCGCGCCGGTGGCCTGGGCGCTGCTGTCGGTCTGCGTGCTGCTCGGCCAGCTCGGCGCGGTGCTCGAGCTCGACCAGTGGCTGCTGGACCTCTCCCCGTTCACGCACACCCCGCAGGTCCTGCGGGACAGCTGGAGCCCGACCCCGCTCTGGCTCCAAACCGCCCTGGCCCTAGCCCTTACCGCGATCGGCCTAACCACCTTCCACCGCCGCGACATCCCCACGGTCTGACCCGCTCTGCTCGGTCGATCATGAAGTTGGCGGCAGTGAAAGAGATCCACTCCGCCGCTAACTTCATGATCAACGAGGCGGGTGGGTGGGGGTGGGGTGGGGTGGGGTGGGGTCAGGGGGCGGTTTCGTTGCGGATCATCAGGGCCGACCGGAGGCCGGTGATGTCCAGGACGCGGAGGAGGAAGTCGCCGACGTTGCTCAGCACCAGCAGGCTCTGGGCGTGGCTGGCCTTGCGGCTGAGCACCACCAGGGTGCCGAGACCCTGGGAGTCGCAGAAGGTCACCCCGGCCAGGTCGAGCACGATACGCGGTGGCGGATCGGCCAGCACCTCATTGACGACTGTCGAGAGCTGGGCGGCCGTGAGCATGTCGATCTCACCGGCAAGGCGAAGCACTGCTTCGTCGCCCGTCCGGTGCACCGTGATGGACAGTTCGGCACGATCCACCGCGTCAGCCTATCGCGATCTCGACCACCCGGCCTGTCGAGCCGGGGGCCGCCCGGCGATCATGGGCCGCTCCCGCGGGGCGTGAGCCGGGTAACCCGCGATGCGGGGTGGCTGCCGACCAGCCGTCCGGCGCTGACACAATGGCGGCATCGTGACCGATACCTTTTCCGCCGGATCCGGCCGCTACCCGGCCGACGCACCGGCCTCCGAGGCCCTGTTCGACCGCGCCAAGGCCCTCGTGCCCGGCGGGGTGAACTCCCCCGTGCGCGCGTTCCGCGCCGTCGGCGGCACCCCGCGCTTCATGGTCCGGGGGGAGGGTCCCTGGCTCTTCGACGCCGACGGTCGCCGCTACGTCGACCTGGTCTGCTCCTGGGGTCCGCTGATCCTCGGGCACGCCCACCCCGAGGTGGTCGAGGCGCTGCGCGCCGCCGCCGCCCTCGGCACCAGCTTCGGCACCCCGACCCCCGGCGAGGTCGACCTGGCCGAGGAGATCGTCGCGCGTACCCCGGTCGAGCAGGTGCGCCTGGTCAACTCGGGCACCGAAGCGACCATGTCGGCGATCCGGCTGGCCCGCGGCTTCACCGGCCGCGCCAAGATCGTCAAGTTCTCCGGCTGCTACCACGGCCACTCGGACGCGCTGCTCGCCGCCGCCGGCTCCGGGGTGGCCACCTTCGGCCTGCCCGACTCGCCGGGTGTGACCGGCGCGGCCGCCGGCGACACCATCGTGCTGCCGTACAACGACCTCCGCGCGGTGGAGGAGGTCTTCGCCGCCGAGGGCCCGCACATCGCCGCCGTCATCACCGAGGCGGCCGCCGGCAACATGGGCGTGATCGCCCCGCGCGACGGGTTCAACCAGCAGCTCGCCCGGATCGCCCACGCGCACGGCGCGCTGCTCATCGTCGACGAGGTGATGACCGGGTTCCGGGTCTCCCGCGCCGGCTGGCACGGCCTCGACGCCTCCGACGCCGACCTGTGGACGTACGGGAAGGTCATGGGGGGTGGCCTGCCCGCCGCGGCGTTCGGCGGCCGGGCGGAGATCATGGCGAAGCTGGCCCCGGCCGGCCCGGTCTACCAGGCCGGCACCCTCTCCGGTAACCCCCTCGCCTGCGCCGCCGGCCTGGCCACGCTGCGGCTGGCCGACGACGCCCTCTACCGCCGGCTCGACGAGACGGCCGCCGTCGTGGGCAAGCTCGCCGCCGACGAGCTGGCCGCCGCCGGGGTGCCGCACCGGCTGTCGTACGCGGGCAACATGTTCTCGATCTTCTTCACCGACGCCGAGGTGGTCGACTACGACAGCGCCCGCACCCAGCAGGTGCCCGCGTTCAAGGCGTTCTTCCACGCGATGCTCGCCGCCGGCGTCTACCTGCCGCCGAGCGCGTTCGAGTCGTGGTTCGTCTCGGCGGCGATCGACGACGCCGCCCTGGAGCAGATCGCCGCCGCCCTCCCGGTCGCGGCGAGGGCAGCGGCAGCGGCGGGACACGGGGGGTAGACCTGATGAGCGAGACGGTGGTCCACGTGCTGCGGCACGGCGAGGTGTACAACCCGGACGGCATCCTCTACGGCCGGCTGCCCGGTTTCCGCCTCTCCGAGCTGGGCGTCCAGATGGCCAAGGCCGCCGCCCAGGCGCTCGCCGAGCGGACCGTGGTGCATGTGGTGGCCAGCCCGCTGGAACGCGCCCAGCAGACCGCCGAGCCGATCGCCGCCCAGTTCGGGCTCCCGGTCGGCGTGGACGAACGGCTGATCGAGAGCGCCAACTGGTTCGAGGGCAAGAAGGTCTCGCCGGGCGACGGCTCGTTCCGCGACCCGCGCAACTGGTGGGTGCTGCGCGACCCGGTCACCCCGTCCTGGGGTGAGGCGTACCGGGCCATCGCCGAACGGATGTTCGCGGCGCTGCACGCCGCCCGGGTGGCCGCCGAGGGGCGCGAAGCGGTGCTCGTCTCGCACCAGCTCCCGATCTGGACCCTGCGCCGCTACGTGGAGCGCAAGCGGCTCTGGCACGACCCGCGCCGGCGGCAGTGCGGCCTGGCCAGCCTCACCTCGTTCCACTTCGACGGCGCCAAGATCGCCGGCATCGGATACTCCGAGCCGGCCGCCCACCTGATCGCGATCTCACCGACCGCCCGGACGGCCAAGGGGGCCTGATGCTCACCCGGAGGCTCGTCGCCGCCCTGCTCACCGCCGTCACCGCCGGTACGGCGCTGGCCGGTTGCACCTCCGGGAGCCAGGAGAGCCGCTGCTCGGACAAGAACGGCATCATCCAGTGCGCTCCCGACCAGCGGTCGAAGGCCCCGGCGCTCGCCGGTGACCTGCTCACCGGTGGGCGGTACGACGTCGCCCAGGACCGGGGCAAGGTCGTGGTGGTCAACTTCTGGGGTTCCTGGTGCGCCCCCTGCCGCGCCGAGGCGGACGACCTGGAGGCCACCTACCAGGCGACCAAGGCGTCCGGGGTGACCTTCCTCGGCATCAACGTGCAGGACAGCAAGGACAAGGCGCTCGCCTTCGAGGAGGGGCGGATCACCTACCCGAGCCTCTTCGACCCGGCGAGCCGGCTGGCGCTGGCCCTGGACATCCCGCCGAACACCATCCCCGCCACGGTCGTGCTCGACCGCGAAGGCCGGACCGCCACGGTGATCCGGGCCGCGGTGACCCGGGAGGAGCTGCGCCCGATCGTCGAGAAGATCGCGGCCGAAGAGCCGGCGTCCCGCTGATGGGCGAAACCTTCCGCCAGCTCGCCGAGTCCGGTCCGCTGCTGCTCGCGGTCGGCGCCGCGGCGCTCGCCGGGCTGGTCAGCTTCCTCTCCCCGTGCGTGCTGCCGCTGATGCCCGGCTACCTCTCGTACGTCACCGGGCTCGCCGGCGCCGACCTGGAAAGGAAGGGCCCCCTGTTAACGCCTCAGGTAGAGGAGGGGCCCCCTGCTAACGCCTCCAGCGGCGGGGGCGTGGCCGTCGCGGCGCTCCCGCAGGCGCGCGGCGCGGTCGCGGTGAAGGGGCGGGTGCTGGCCGGCACGATGCTGTTCATCGCCGGCTTCACCGTGGTGTTCACCGCCACCGCGATCCTCTTCTCCGGCGTCGGCAAGCTCTTGTTCCAGCACGAGCGCACGCTGGAGGTCGTCATCGGCGCGCTGGTCGTGCTGCTCGGGCTCGGCTACCTCGGGGTGGTTCCCGGGATGCAGCGGGAGTTCCGGATCCACCGGCTGCCCGCCGCCGGCCTGCTCGGCGCCCCCGTGCTCGGCGCGGTCTTCGCGCTCAGCTGGATGCCGTGCACCGGCCCGACCCTCGGCGCGGTGCTCGGCATGGCCACCGTCGACGGGCGGACCGACCGCGCGGTGCTGCTCGCCGTGGCGTACTGCCTCGGGCTGGGGGTACCGTTCGTCGTCTTCGGGCTGGGCTTCCACCGCCTGCTCGGGGTCTTCCGCGCCGTACGGCGCAACAGCCGCTGGGTGACCCGGATCGGCGGCGCGCTGCTGATCCTGATCGGCCTGGCGCTGGTCACCGGCGGCTGGCAGGACTTCGTGATCTGGTTGCAGACGCATGTGGGCGTGGGCGAGGTGAGCATCTGATGACGACCGTGGACGACCGGCCGGCCAGCCCGCCGGCCGAGGCGCCCCGGCGACGGGTCAACCCGGTGCTGGCCCTGCTGCGCAACTCCTGGCGGCAGCTCACCAGCATGCGTACGGCCTTGATCCTGCTCTTCCTGCTCGCGGTCGCCGCCATTCCCGGTTCGGTGCTGCCGCAGCGCGGGATCAACCCGGAGAAGGTCAACCAGTGGTTCGTCGACCACCCGGACCTCGCGCCGCGGCTCGACCAGCTCGGCATGTTCGAGGTCTTCGGCTCGGTCTGGTTCTCCGCGATCTACCTGCTGCTCTTCACCTCGCTGGTCGGCTGCATCCTGCCCCGGGCCCGCGACCACGTCCGGGCGCTGCGGATGCGGCCGCCGGCCGCGCCGAAGCGGCTCGACCGGCTGCCACAGCACGCGGTGCTGGAGGCGCCGGCCGCCGCCGACGCCGAGGCGATCGCGGCGGTGCTGCGCCGTCGCCGCTGGCGGGTGGTGGTCCGCGGCGACGAGGTCTCCGCCGAGAAGGGCTACCTCAAGGAGACCGGCAACCTGCTCTTCCACGTCTCGCTGGTCGCCGTCCTGCTCGGCGTCGCGGTCGGCTCCTGGTACGGCTGGCACGGCAACCGGATCCTGGTGTCGGGTGACGAGAATGCCTTCTGCAACACCCGCCAGCAGTACGCCGAGGCGACCCTCGGCCCTCGGGTGGACAGCGCCGACCTGCCGCCGTTCTGCCTCACGCTGGAGAAGTTCGAGGCGGAGTACCTGCCCTCCGGCCAGGCGTCGCACTACTGGGCCACGGTGACCGTGGACCACCTGGCCGACGCGCCGACCCGGACCGCCGGCTTCTCGGTCAACTCGCCGCTGCGGCTCGGCCCGGCCAACGTCTACCTGCTCGGCAACGGGTACGCGCCGATCCTGAAGTACACCGACCGGTACGGCCGCACCCAGACCAGTACGGCGCCCTTCCTGCGGACCGGCGACCCGAACGCGACGGAGGAGGGCGTCGCCGCCTTCCCGGACGCGAACGTCGACCCGAAGACCGGCCGGCGCGCCGCCGACCAGCAGGTCGCCTTCGACGGGCTCTACCTGCCCACCGCCCCGGACAGCCCGCCCTTCGTCTCCTCCCGGTTCCCCGAGGAGCGCAACCCGGCGGTGGTGCTGGTCGCGTACCGGGGCAACCTCGGGCTGGACGCCGGCATCCCGGGGTCGGTCTACAAGCTCGACCAGCGGCAGATCGACAACGGCAAGCTGAAGCAGATCGGCGACAAGAAGCTGGGCCTCGGCGAGAAGTGGACCCTGGACGACGGCAGCACGCTGGAGTTCGTCGGCACCCAGCCGTACATCACCATCTCGGTCCGGTACGCCCCCGGGCAGACGCTGCTGCTGGTCGCCAGCGGGACGCTGCTGCTCGGCCTGATGGGCTCGCTCTTCGCCCGGCGGCGGCGGGTCTGGTTCCGGGTTTCGCCCCCCGAGGGCGGATCTCCGACGAGCGGTAGTAGTTTGGTGGAGGCCGGTGGGCTGCCGCGCACCGAGCATCCGGGGTTCGCCGACGAGTTCGCGCAGCTCGTCGCCGCGGTGAGCGACGACGGGCGGGACGTCCGGCGGGCGCGAGAAGGAGACGAGTGATGTCCGCACTCTCCGACCAGCTGGTCACGTACGCGATCCTGGCGTACCTGGTCGCCATGATCAGCCACGCCGTCGAGTACGCGCTCGGCAACGCCCGCGCGGTGTCCACCAAGGCCGCCGCCCCGGCCCGGGAGTTGGTCGGCGCGGGCGTCGGCGGCGCCGGCGGGACCGCCGGGGAGCCGGTGGCCGTACCGGTGGAGACCCGGCCCGGCCGCTCGGGTGCCCGGGCCGCGCTGGCCGGGCGGATCGCCGCGTGGGTGACCGTGGTCGCCGCCGCGCTGCACCTCGGCGCGGTGGTCACCCGGGGCATCGCCGCCGAGCGGATGCCCTGGGGCAACATGTACGAGTTCGTGCTGACGGTCACCTTCATCGGGGTCGCCGCCTGGCTCGCGGTGCTCTGGAGGCAGCCGCAGCTGCGCCGGCTCGGGCTGTTCCTGACCCTGGTCATGGTGCTGCTGCTGGCGTTCGCCGAGCTGAAGCTCTATGTGCAGGTCACGCCGCTGATGCCGGCGCTGAAGTCGTACTGGTTCGTCATCCACGTGTCGACGATCATCTTCGCCTCCGGCATCTTCCTGCTGGGCGTGGTGCCGGCCGCGTCGTACCTGATGCGCTCCGGTTGGGAGCAGGGCAAGCGGAGCTTCCCGTACACCCTGGCCCGCCGGCTGCCGGCGGCGGCCGGCCTGGAGCGGCTGACCTTCATGCTGCACGCCTTCGCCTTCCCGATCTTCACCTTCGCGGTGATCGCCGGGGCGATCTGGGCCGAGGCCGCCTGGGGTCGGGCCTGGGGCTGGGACCCGAAGGAGACCTGGGCGTTCATCTCCTGGGTGGTCTACGCCGGCTACCTGCACGCCCGGGCCACCCCGAGCATCAAGCGCAACGTGGCCACCTGGATCTCGATCCTGGGCTTCCTGACCATGCTGATGAACCTGTTCGGGGTCAACTTCTTCTTCACCGGCCTGCACTCGTACGCCGGCGTCAACTGATCCCCGTTCATCGCTTCCCACCCAATCCGTGATCGGTGGCAGCTCAGCTGTCGTCGCTCCGGCGTGTCGGGTCGCTGAGCTGCCACCATCGAGTCGTAGCCGGGCGCGGCGAGGCAGGTCGTCGAGGCGCGGACGATCCTGACGGGTCAGGTGCCGAACCAGCCGGGGACGTCGAGGCGGAAGAAGTTCGGCTGGGCGACGGTACGCAGGTCGTCCTCGACCGCCGCTACCCGGTCGGGGCCGAGGACTGGTCGACGTCCTGCGGGCCGGCGCGGAGTTGCCCGACGCGCGGCTGGAGGCGCTGCGCCGGTTCACCCTCGCCGTGGTCGAGCACCGGGGCGCCGTCCCGGACGCCGACTTCGACGCCTTCCTCGTCGCCGGGTGGCAGCCCCGGCACGCGCTGGACGTGGTGCTCGGCGTCGGGACGTACACCATCCCCACCTTCGCCGACCGGCTCACCGCCGCGCCGATCGATGCGCCGCTGGCCGCGTACGCCTGGGAGCCCGCCGCCTGCCTGTAAATGGCAAGGGCCTTGGCTGGTGAGGGCGCTCCGATCGTCATTGCCTGCTTTGTGGACAGTGGTTGTCGCAGGGGGCAACTA
>NZ_RJLN01000053.1 GCF_003725545.1 Micromonospora solifontis
GCGCCATCCGGATCGCCGGCCTCGTCCGAGGCCCGCCGGCGTCCCCGACCGGCCGTCGCGGCGTCACCCCGAGGCCGGTCGGAGGTGCCCGCGGCGCGGTCGCCCCGGGCCCTGCGCGCCGCGCCGTCGGCCACCTCCGACCCCTCGGGGGTACGCGCACCGCGTCCCGGCCCCAGCCGGGCGGGCGGGAGCTGGAACTCGTCATCCGACACGGCGTACCGTCCCCTCGCCCACCGCGTACCGGGCGCCGCGCAGGGCGGCCGGCACGTCGTCGTCGACCGCGCAGGTCACCAGGAGCTGGGCGGCCCCGCCGACCAGCTCGGCCAGGCGTTCCCGGCGGCCGGCGTCCAGCTCGGCGAAGACGTCGTCGAGCACCAGCACCGGCTCTATCCCGTCGGCGCGCAGCAGGTCGTACCCGGCCAACCGCAGCGCGAGCGCGTACGACCAGGACTCGCCGTGGCTGGCGTACCCCTTGGCGGGGAGCGGGCCGAGGGTGAGCGCGAGGTCGTCACGGTGCGGGCCGACCAGGGTGGTGCCGCGTTCGATCTCCGCCGACCGCTGCTCGGCCAGCGCGGCGGTCAACGCGTCGGCCAGCACCGCCCGGTCGGTGGTCGGCTCGGGCAGCTCCACCGACGGCCGGTACGCGATGCCCGCCGCGCCGCGGCCCGCCGCCACCGCGTCGTACGCCTTGGCCACGTGCGGGGCGAGCGCGGCGACCAGCTCCAGCCGGCCGGCGAGCAGTTCCGCCCCGTGGCGCGCCAGGTGGGTGTCCCAGACCGCGAGGGTGGACAGGTCCCCGCCCCGGTTGCCGCCCGTCTTGCGGGCCAGGTACGCCGTACGCAGCAGGGCGTTGCGTTGCTTGACCACCCGGTCGTAGTCGGCGCGCACGCCGGCGTAGCGGGGCTGGCGGGTGACCAGCAGGTCGTCGAGGTAGCGGCGGCGCTCGGCCGGGTCACCGCGGACCAGCTCGAGGTCCTCCGGGGCGAAGAGCACCAGCCGCAGCGCGCCCAGCACGTCCCGGGCGCGGCGGGCCGGCGAGCGGCCCAGCCGGGCCCGGTTGGCCTTGCCGGGGACGATCTCCAGCTCGACGAGGAGTTCCCGGCCCTCGTGCACCACCGCACAGCGGATCACCGCCGAGGAGGCGCCCATCCGGACCAGCGGGGCGTCCGTGGCGACCCGGTGCGAGTCCAGGGTCGCCACATAGCCCAGCGCCTCGACGAGGTTGGTCTTGCCGACGCCGTTCGCGCCGGTCAGCACGTTGGGGCCGGGCTCCAGGTCGACGCCGACCCGCTCGTACGAGCGGAAGTCGACCAGTTCGAGCCGGCGGACGTACACAGGCTGTGGATACCGGTCAGCGCTTGTGGACGGCGTGCCCGCCGAACTGCTGGCGCAGCGCGGCGACGGCCTTCATCGCCGGCGAGTCGTCCTGGCGCGACGCGAACCGGGCGAAGAGGGAGGCGGTGATCACGTTCAGCGGCACGGCGAGCCGGACCGCCTCGTCGACGGTCCACCGGCCCTCGCCGGTGTCCTCGGTGTAGCCGCTCAGCTCGGACAGGTCCGGATCCTCGTCCAGCGCACGGTCGAGCAGGTCGAGCAGCCAGGACCGGACCACGGTGCCCTCGCGCCAGGACTTGAAGACGCCCGGCACGTTGGTCACCAGCTCGGACTTGGCGAGCAGCTCGTAGCCCTCGGCGTAGGCGTGCATCAGGCCGTACTCGATGCCGTTGTGCACCATCTTGGCGTAGTGGCCGGCGCCGACCGGGCCGGCGTGCACGAAGCCGAACTCACCCTCGGGCTTGAGCGCGTCGAAGACCGGCATGAGCCGCTCGACGTGCTCCCGGGCGCCGCCGACCATCAGCGCGTAGCCGTTCTGTCGGCCCCAGACGCCGCCCGACACGCCCACGTCGACGTATCCGATGCCCTGCTCGTTCAGCCGCTCGGCGCGCGGGGCGTCGTCGCTGAACCGGGAGTTGCCACCGTCGATGATGATGTCGCCCTCGCCGAGCACGCCGGCGAGCTCGTCGATCGTGGCGTCGGTGACCCCGGCCGGCACCATCACCCAGACCGCGCGGGGCGACTCCAGCTTCTCGGCCAGCTCCGCGAGGCTCGCGACGTCGCTCAGCTCCGCGTTGCGGTCGTAGCCGACCACCTCGTGCCCGGCGGCGCGCAACCGCTCACGCATGTTGCCGCCCATCCGGCCGAGTCCTACCAGGCCGAGCTGCATCTGCTGCTACCTCCGTACGTCTGGGTCTTGCTGGCCGCGATCAGCGGGACACGCGAATCGGCATGATGAGGTACCGGTACCCCGGGATGACCTCGCCATCCTCGCCGGCGGGGGAAATCACCGCGGGCTTGAAGGCGTCGACGAACGCCAGCTGCGCGTACTGGGCACCCAGGTTGGCGAGGCCGTCGATCAGGTACTGCGGGTTGAAGCCGATGGTCAGCGGGTCGCCGCTGAAGGTGGCCTCCATGGCCTCGCTGGCCCGGGCCTCCTCGGTGCCGCCGGCCTCGACGACCAGCCCGTCCGCGCTGAAGCTCAGCAGCACCGGGGTGGTGCGCTCGGCGACGAGGGCGACGCGCTTGACGACCTCGATCAGGGTGCTGACCGGGACCCGGGCCTCGGCATTGTGGTTGGCCGGGAAGAGCGAGCGGACCGGCGGGTAGTTGGCCCCGTCCAGCAGTCGGCTCGTGGTCCGCCGGGTGCCGCCGGAGAAGCCGATCATGCCCTCGCCGGCGCCGCCCTGGGAGAGCGCCATGGTCACCTGGCCGCCGAGCGGGCCGAGGGCCTTGGCGGTGTCGTGCAGCGTCCGGGCGGGCACCAGCGCGTTGAGGCTGATCTCCGGGTCGTCCGGGTTCCACTCCATCTCGCGCAGGGCGAGTCGGTAGCGGTCGGTGGCGAGCATTGCCAGGGTGCTGCCGGAGAGCTCGATCCGTACGCCGGTCATCATCGGCAGCGTCTCGTCCCGGCCGGCCGCGACGGCCACCTGGGCCACGGCGGCGGCGAACGCGGCGGCGTCGACCGTGCCGGCGCTCTCCGGCATCTCCGGCAGGGCCGGGTAGTCCTCCACCGGCATGGTCGGCAGGGTGAAGCGGGCGCTGCCGCAGACCAGCTCCAGGTGGGCGCCGACGGCGGCGATGTCCACCGGCTTGGCCGGGAGCGCCTTGGTGATCTCGGCGAGCAGGCGGCCGGAGACGAGGGCGGCACCGTCGGCGTCTCCCTGGACCTCGACCGTGACCTGGCTGGAGACCTCGTAGTCGAAGCCGGAGACCTGCAGGTTGCTGTCGGTGACCCGGAGCATCACACCGGCCAGCACCGGTACGGAGGGTCGGTTGGGCAGGCTCTTGGCGGTCCAGGCGACCGCCTCGGCGAGCGCGTCGCGCTCCACTCGGAACTTCATCAATGCCTCCGCGTCGACGTCAGCGACAACTCTCTCATGCCGACCGCTGCCACCCGTCCCGCCCGACCGTGCGGGTACCCATCGCACCTTAGGGCGCGCGGGCATCGGCTGTGCGCCCGACCCCATGGATCCAGGTGCCGGAGCGACGGTCGACGGGAGTGCTCCGGCCCGATCCACAGGAAGTCCAACGGTGATGATTGGTTTTTGTTGTTTAGAAGAGATAACTCATCGTCTTCATCGCACCTGTGCAAACTGTGGAGAACCGGCGTCGGCGCAGGTCAGACAGGTTATCCACCGGTGGTTTGGCTGTGGAGAACCGGGGGTAAAACCCGTGTTCCGGTCCACAGCCGGGCGCTGACCCCAGGTTGTCCACGGTTGTCCACCGGTTGTCCACCGCTAATCCACCGGGTTTCTCCCCAGCGTTGTGGACGGGCCGGCCGGCGTCGAGCCGCGTCGTCCCCAGAACCTTCAACAGGCAACCCACAGGCCGACCGTCGTCGGTGGACAACCGGCCCGTCGTCCCCAGGCGTCCACAGCGTCGTCCCCAGGAGTTGTCCACAGTCTGTGGGTAACCGGGTCCGGACCGAGCGTGGTTTTCCACCGCCTGTGACACAGGGGATGTGGACAACCGGGTCGTGGTGTGGATGAACACGACCCCGATCGTGGGCCCTCCACCGGGTCGAGGGTCAAGCTCCGCCCGTCCCCAGGCACGAAAAAGCCCGGCCGGTGGTCCGGCCGGGCCCGCGTCGACGGGTACGGAGCTGAAAACGTTGGCTCAGGTGGTCTGCTTGATCCGGTTGGTCAGCTCGGCGATCTGGTTGTAGAGCGAGCGGCGCTCGGCCATCTGCTGGCGGATCTTCCGGTCGGCGTGCATCACCGTGGTGTGGTCCCGGCCGCCGAACGCCTGCCCGATCCGGGGCAGCGACAGGTCGGTCAACTCCCGGCACAGGTACATGGCCACCTGGCGGGCGTTGACCAGGACCCGGGACCGGGAGTGCCCGCGCAGGTCCTCCAGGCTCACTCCGAAGTAGTCGGCGGTGGAGACCATGATCTGGTCGGCGGTGATCTCCGGGCCGGCGCCGTCCGGGATGAAGTCCCGCAGCACCTCCTCGGCCAGCGACAGCTCCACCGACGAACGGGTCAGGCTGGCGAACGCGGTGACCCGGATCAGCGCGCCCTCCAGCTCCCGGATCGAGTTCGACACCCGGGAGGCGATGAACTCCAGCACGTCCGGCGGGGCGAACAGCCGCTCCTGGGCCGCCTTCTTCTGCAGGATCGCGATCCGGGTCTCCAGGTCCGGCGGCTGGATGTCGGCGAGCAGGCCCCACTCGAACCGGGTCCGCAGTCGGTCCTCCAGCGTCGCCAGCTGCTTCGGCGAGCGGTCGGAGGTGATCACGATCTGCTTGTTGGCGTTGTGCAGCGTGTTGAAGGTGTGGAAGAACTCCTCCTGGGTCCGCTCCCGGTTCTCCAGGAACTGGATGTCGTCGATCAGGAGGATGTCGACGTCCCGGTAGCGGCGCTGGAAGGCGCTGGTCTTGTCGTCCCGCAGGGAGTTGATGAAGTCGTTGGTGAACTCCTCGGTCGAGACGTACCGGACCGAGCGGGCGTTCCCCAGCGTCGTGGCGTAGTGCCCGATGGCGTGCAGCAGGTGGGTCTTGCCCAGCCCGGAGCTGCCGTAGATGAAGAGCGGGTTGTAGGCCTTGGCCGGCGACTCGGCCACCGCGACGCTCGCCGCGTGCGCGAAGCGGTTCGAGGAGCCGATGACGAACGTCTCGAACATGTACTTCGGGTTGAGCCGGTTGCCGCCGGTCTCCGCTCCACCGGGCAGGCGCCGGTCGGCCGACGCGCCGGAGCGGTGATCCGCGCCACCACGCCCGGGGCCGGAGTCGGTGCCGCCGTCGCGGGGCAGGCCGCGCAGCGGGGGGGCGTCCGCCGGGCCGGCGCTCTCGCGGTAGCGCGGTGGCTCGTAGCCGCGGCCGTCGGGGGCGGACCCGTCGAGCCGCGCCGGCTCGTCGAACGGGCGGCGCTCGGGGGCGGCCCGCAGCGGCTCGGCGAAGGCGGCGCTGAACAGGTCGTCCTGGCCGTCCCGGCTGGCCGGGATGAGCTGCGGGCGGCCGCCGTCGGCGGTGCGCTGCCGGGGGGCGGGCTCCTCGACGGGCGGCTCCGGACGCGGCTCGGCGTACCCGGGCGCCTCCGGCCGGGTCGGGAACTCCAGCTCGGGGAAGCCGGGTGCCGGGCCGGTCTGGTCGAAGCCGGCCAGCAGGTCCTGGGGGCCGTCGGGCTGGGCGGGCGGCTCGGGCGCGCTCCGGTAGACGGTGCCGGCGGGGCGGCCCGCCGGGTCCTCGGCGACCCGTACGGTCACGGCCACCTGGATGGGCCGGCCGAGCAGCCGGCTCAGGGCCTCGGTGATCGCCGGACGGAGCCGCGACTCGATCACGTCGCGGGTGAAGGCGTCCGGTACGGAGAGCAGGGCGGTGTCCTCGACGATCGCCCGGAGCCGGGTGAGTCGGAGGTACGCCCGCTGCTGCGCGGAGATGATCTCGTCGGCGAGCTCGTCGGTCGTCGCCGTCCATACCGCGGCAAGGTCGGTCGCTCCGGTCACCGTCGTGCCACCCCCCTCGCCTCTGCTCACGCCCGCCCGGACGGCTGACCGGTCGTCATCCACAAGTTATCCACAGCCTGTGTGTACCGACCGATTGTGGCCGCCCACCGGACGCGGGTCGGACCTGCCCCCCTGGTTCCCGGAGGCGTTGAAGCGGGTTCAACGTGCCGAACGATTCACTACCTTGTCCGGTCTTGCCTGTCAGCGACAACCGACACTCCAGCTCGGCGCGGCTGACGCCGCGCGGCGACCTGGAGCCGTCGTCCCGAACCCCCGACGCTGACCGCAATCGGGCACGCTAACAGCGCGGACCCCGCGCCATCAACCGTCGACACCGGGGCAGCCTTGTCAACATCAGTGAAAACCGCCCCTTCGGTCGTGCTCCGGGGCCGATCGGCGCCCGCGGTGTGATGTTTGACGGTCATTGCCCCCCTGCGTAGGCTGGAGCGGCTGCTCTCTCGCCCTCTGCTAGGGTGATGGGTGCTTGCTGTCCGCGGTCGCTTCCCCGCATCGCCGAGGACCCGCGTCGTCGGGCAGCACCGATCGGAGGCCACCGCGGAGGTGGCCTGGACCACCACACGACCCCGGGCGATCCCCCGCGCGGGGCGTACGACAACGGAGAGCCTGACGTGAGCAAGCGCACCTACCAGCCGAACAACCGCCGGCGCGCGAAGACCCACGGCTTCCGGCTGCGCATGCGCACCCGTGCCGGCCGCGCCATCATCTCGACCCGTCGCGCCAAGGGCCGCACCCGCCTGTCGGCCTGAGGCCGACCGGTCCGGTCCGGGGACGTGGGCAGTCGTGCTGGCCGCCGCGCAACGACTGCGGCGCAGTAGCGACTTCGCCGCAGCGGTCCGGGGTGGCCGACGCGTCGGACGTGGCGCCGTCGTGGTCCACCTGACCCTCCCCGAGCAGACGGGACATCCCGCGACAACCTCGCCGGAGCCGGCGCGGAACAGCGGTGCGGAGACCCCCGCGCCGAGCCGCGCCGGCTTCGTCGTGTCCAAGGCGGTCGGCAACGCCGTGGTCCGTAACAAGGTCCGCCGCCGCCTCCGCCATCTGGCCCGCGAGCGCCTCGCCGACCTGCCCGGCGGGAGCACCCTCGTGGTGCGCGCCCTGCCGCCGGCCGCCGAGGCGTCGTACGCCCGGCTCGGGGCCGACCTGGACGCCGCCCTCGCCGCCGCGCGGTCTCCCCGGGGTCGGCGGTCCCGGTGAACGGTGGGACCGCCGCGTCGCGGCCGACTACAACCGGTGCCCGCATGCTGCTGGCGCCCATCATCGCGTACCGTCGGTGGATAAGTCCGGCACTGCCGGCCCGCTGCCGGTTCTACCCGTCGTGCAGTGCCTACGCCGTCGAGGCGGTGTCCCGGCACGGTGCGCTGCGGGGAGGCTGGCTGACGGTCCGGCGGCTGTCGCGCTGCCACCCCTTCCACCCAGGTGGACACGACCCGGTGCCGGAGCCGGGCGACCGCCGCCGTGCCGACGTGACTGGAGCCTGAGTGTTTAGTCTCGACTGGATCTACTACGCGATCTCGTGGATCCTGCTGACCTGGCACTCGGCCTGGGACGCCATCGGAGTTCCGGTCGAGGCCGTGATCGGTACGAACTGGTCCTGGATCCTCGCCATCATCTTCCTGGTGGTCACGGTCCGGGTGATCCTCTTCCCGGTCTTCGTCAAGCAGATCAAGTCGCAGCGGGCGATGCAGGCGCTCCAGCCCAAGGTCAAGGAGCTGCAGGAGAAGCACAAGGGTGACCGGGAGACGCTCCAGAAGGAGATGATGGAGCTCTACCGGAAGGAAAAGGCCAACCCGCTGATGGGCTGCCTTCCGATGTTCCTCCAGATCCCGGTCTTCCTCGGCCTGTTCCACACGCTCAAGCGGCTCAACCCGGGCAACACCCAGAAGACCCTGTACGGCTGGACGGTCGACCAGTTCAACAGCGCCTCGAACGCCAAGCTCTTCACCGCCCCGATCTCCGGGCGGTTCGGCTCCACGGCCGACGAGCTGGCCCGGCTGGGGGCGAACACGAACACCGTGAAGATCGTCGCCGGCGTCCTGGTCCTCATCATGATCGCCACCACGTACCTGACCAGCCGGCAGATGATCCTGAAGACCGGTTGGGCGGAGGACCCGCAGCAGCGCATGGTCCAGCGGCTGATGCTCTACGGCATCCCGGTCTCGCTGCTGGTCTCCGGCTCGATCTTCCCGATCGGTGTGATCATCTACTGGGTCACCAACAACCTCTTCACGCTCGGCCAGCAGCAGTGGGTGCTGCGCAAGTTCCCGCCGCTGGTGCCCCAGAAGACCGGTACCGCGGCGCGGAACGGCCAGCCGGTCGCCAAGAGCAGCGGGTTGCTCGGCCGCAAGACCGCCCAGCCGGCGGCGAAGGCCCCGGCGGCCGCCCCGAAGGTGGCCGGCCCGAAGCCCGGCGCCAAGCCGGTCAACCCGAAGAAGGGTCGCCCCGCCAAGCGGCAGGGCTGAGCAACCGGGCCGCCGCCGGGTTCCCGGTGGCGGCCCGATCCGGCCCCCGAGCTGCCGCCGTACGGCCGGCGCCGGGCCGGAACCGCCGCGCGGAGCGCGGTCACGGGCGAAACTGGCCCGTACAGACGTGCCCGAGGGCACCGGCGAAACCTCCCGCCGGCCTCGGGAGACCAGCGGACCCGACGGTCCGGCCGAGCGAGTACGGAGATGACACCGTGACCGACACCAGCATCCCCAGCGCCGACTCCTCCCTGGACGAGGAGAGCGTGCCGGCCGCAACGGACGAGGCCGAGGAGACCCGGGCCGAGAAGAAGGCCCCGGCCGAGAGCGACCTGTTCCGGCAGAGCGAGATCGCGGCCGACTACGTCGAGGGCCTGCTCGACATCCTCGACTACGACGGCGACATCGACGAGCTGGTCTCCGGCGGCCGTCCGGTCGTCGAGGTGGTCGGCGGCCGCCTGCAGAGCCTGATCGGTCAGCGCGGCGCCACCCTGGAGGCGCTGCAGGAGCTGGCCCGGCTGGCGGTGTTCCGGCAGACCGGTTCCCCGAGCCGCCTGCTGCTCGACGTCGGGGGCTACCGTGCCGCCCGGCGCAAGGAACTCGCCGCCGTCGCCCGCAACGCCGTGGAGAAGGTCAAGGAGTACGGCGAGCCGGTGCGCCTGGAGCCGATGTCCGCGTTCGAGCGCAAGTGCGTGCACGACGTGGTGAACGCGATGAGCGGTGTGGAGAGCGAGTCCGAGGGCGTCGAGCCGAACCGCCGTATCGTCGTCCGGCCGGCGGACTGACGGGGTGACCCACGACGGGACGACGGCGGGTGCCGGCTCCGGCCCGGGCGGTACGCCGCCCGGGCCGTCGCCTGTGCAGCCGGACCCCACCGTCGACCCGGTCTTCTCCGCCGAGGACTCCGCCCCCATGGCGGACCAATCGGTCTCCAGCCCGCCGTCGACCCCGGCCGACCCGGCTTTCTCCGGTCAGCCGGTCACTCCGGCCGCGACGCCGGTCGCCCCGGTGGGCGCCGTCGATCCGGTATTCGCCGAACCGACCACCCCCGCCCCCACGGCCGCACCGTCCATCATGGACGACGGTGATCCCGGGCCGGGTGAGCCGCCCGCCCCGTCCGACGTCACTTTGCCGCCGGAACTGGCGGGAGCCGCGCGTACCCTCTTCGGCGACCGGCTCGACCTGGCTGCCGGGTACGCCGAACTGCTGGCGACGGAGGGTGTCGTCCGGGGGCTGATCGGCCCCCGCGAGACGCCGCGGATCTGGGAGCGACACCTGCTCAACTGTGCGGCGATGGCCGAGCGGATCCCCGAGGGCGCGAGCGTCATCGACGTCGGTTCCGGTGCCGGACTGCCCGGCCTGGTGCTGGCGATCGCCCGGCCCGACCTCACCGTCACGCTGGTCGAGCCGTTGGCCCGGCGTACCGCCTTTTTGGTCGAGGCGGTGGAGCAGCTCGGACTGACCCGGGCCGTCCGGGTGTTCCGTGGCCGGGCGGAGGAGGCGGCCGCCGGTACGCGCGACACGCCGCCGCTCAGCGCCGACATCGTGACCGCCCGTGCGGTGGCCGCGCTCGATCGGCTCGCCGCCTGGTGCCTGCCGCTGGCGGTGGCCGGCGGCCGGCTGGTCGCGCTCAAGGGCGCCTCGGCGGCCGAGGAGATCGCCGAACACGGCGCGGCCGTGGCCCGGCTCGGCGGCGGCGAGCCGGAACTGCACCGCTGCGGGGTGGGTGTGATCGACCCGCCGGCTACGGTGGTCGAGGTGGTGCGGGAGCGGGTGATCGGCCCGGCCCGGAAGAAGGGACCGAAGCGCTCACGAGGCGGACGCCGCCGCGGCGGCCGCGACCGCGATCGCTGACCCGGTAAGGCTTTCCGGAGGCCGATCGGGTCGTTGTCCCGGGTGCGGGAGAGCGGATCGATCGGAACCCGACGTGGACCGGCTACGCCCGTCCGCCGTAGGCTGACCGCGCGTCGATAGTGTGGAACGGCGGTGCCGGGCGGCACCCGAACCCGACCGTTCCCGCCGGGCCGTGACGCCGCGCCGCGAGCGCGAGGGCCTGATTTGACGGGTGCGGACCGACCATCCGGAGCGGGCAGGGATGACAGGTGCATGACGACGGCAGGTACGACGACCCACGGGTGACCGGGCCAGCAGGACGACCCTCGGCGGCCGATCCCGTTTCACGTGAAACCGACTACCAGGGTTGGCCGGTGAGGGGTGACTCCCTTGGCCCGTCCACCCGCCCGCCGGAGGGTGATCCGGCCGCGCGCCGGGACGTGCCCGGCCGGCCGACCTCCTCCGTGCCGGCGAACGTCCCGCTGTCACGCGAGCCGCACGACCCGACGGACGGGCCGGCGAACGCGCCCGCCGCGCGGCCGGCACCGGTGCGCGGCAACGCGGCCGTCCCCGGTCGCTACGAACCGCAGCCTCCGGTGTCTGGAGTGCCGCACCAGTCCAGCCCCCAGGCGGCCGCGGACGTGGTCACCGGGGTGGTGGTTCCGTCCGACACGCCACCGGCCACCGGCTACGAGGCAGAAGCCGCCGGCACCACGTACGTTTCACGTGAAACCCCGACGCGCGAAGAGGATGACCCACCGTTGGCTATGGAGGCTATGCGCGCCGTGCAGATCCTGAATCCCAGCGGCGAGGTCACCATGCCTCGCCCCGACCGGACCCGGGTGATGTGCGTCGCCAACCAGAAGGGCGGCGTGGGTAAGACCACGACCACGGTGAACCTGGCGGTGGCGCTCGCCCTGCACGGCAACCGGGTCCTGGTGGTCGACCTCGACCCGCAGGGCAACGCCTCCACCGGGTTGAACGTCCCGCACCACACCGGCGTCCCGGACGTGTACGACTGCCTGATCGACAGCGTGCCGCTGGAGGACGTGGCGCAGGCGGTCGAGGGCATCCCGAACCTGTGGTGCGTCCCGGCCACCATCGACCTGGCCGGCGCGGAGATCGAGCTGGTCTCGGTGGTCGCCCGTGAGTCCCGGCTGGCGCGTGCGATCACCGCCTACCCGGGGCACTTCGACTACGTCTTCATCGACTGCCCGCCGTCGCTCGGTCTGTTGACCGTCAACGCGCTCGTCGCCGCGCAGGAGGTGCTGATCCCGATCCAGTGCGAGTACTACGCGCTGGAGGGTCTCAACCAGCTGATCAACAACATCAACCTGGTTCGGCAGCACCTCAACCCGCGGCTCGAGGTCTCCACCATCCTGCTCACCATGTACGACCGGCGAACCCGGCTGGCCGACGCCGTGGAGCAGGACGTCCGGAACCACTTCGGCGACAAGGTGCTCCAGGCGGTCATCCCCCGGAACGTGCGGGTCTCTGAGGCGCCGAGCTACGGCCAGTCGGTCATGACCTACGATCCCGGTTCGCGGGGGGCGACGAGCTACTTCGAGGCCGCCCAGGAGATCGCCGAGCGGGGCGTCAAGGAGCCGGTGAGCCGGAATGCGTAGTGCGAGGAAGTCGCTGGGAGGCGTCGCATGAAGAACCGTCCTCGCGGCGGTCTGGGCCGGGGGCTCGGTGCCCTCATCCCCACCGGGCCCGTGCCGGGCAGTGCCCCGGCGACCGCCGAGTCCGAGAGCGGTGCGGCGACGACCGCCCCGGCCGTGCCGGTGGCCGGCGCGGCTGCCGCCATCGGGGCGCCGGCCCCGGCAGCGGAGCCTGAGCCACAGCTGAGCCCGGTGCCGGGCGCGCGGTTCGCCGAGATTCCGGTCGACTCCATCGTGCCCAACCCGAAGCAGCCCCGGCAGGTCTTCGACGAGGAGGCGCTGGAGGAACTGAAGACCTCGATCCAGGAGGTCGGCTTCCTCCAGCCGATCGTCGTGCGCCAGCTCGACGGCGAGAAGTACGAACTCGTCATGGGCGAGCGGCGCTGGCGGGCGGCCCAGGCGGTGGGCCGGGAGTCCATCCCCGCGATCGTCCGGGACACCAGGGACGACGCGATGCTCCGCGACGCGCTGCTGGAGAACATCCACCGGGCGAACCTCAACCCGTTGGAAGAGGCGGCCGCCTATCAGCAGCTGCTGGAGGAGTTCGGTGCCACCCACGAGGAACTGGCCCGGCGGATCGGCCGCAGCCGGCCACAGATCTCCAACACCATCCGCCTGATGAACCTGCCGGCCCAGGTGCAGCGCCGGGTTGCCGCCGGAGTGCTCTCCGCCGGCCATGCCCGGGCGTTGCTCAGCCTGGACGACGCCGAGGCGCAGGAGCAGCTCGCCAAGCGGATCGTGGCCGAGGGCATCTCGGTACGCGCCACCGAGGAGCTGGTGGCTCTCGCGCTGGCCGACGGCCCCGCCAAGGCCCCGGCGGCGAAGCGGCGGCCGAAGCCGCACGCACCGGCGTTGTCGGACCTGGCGGACCGGCTCTCGGACCGGTTCGACACCCGGGTGAAGGTGGACATCGGCAGGAGCAAGGGCAAGATCACCATCGAGTTCGCCACGGTGGACGACCTTGAGCGGATCGTGGGCATCATCGGCGTTGGCCAGGAGGACCAGCCCGAGCAGTGACCCGCGCCGCCGACCAACGGCCGCGTCACCCGTCGGGTGACGCGGCCGGGTCGTTTCCGGGGCCGGTTCGGCGGGGAGCGTGCCATCGGCGCCCGGCAGGCGCTCCTGGGGCCTTCTCCAGCCCGTTCCACGGCAGGGCCAGCCTTTCGGGGACCCGCTTCCCCCGTCGTGCGCTCTACGGTGCCATGAGAGGGCGGGACAGCCCCTCGGACGCTCGCGCCCGGCTCGCTGCGAGGGGCGTGCCGGCGCAGCAGGTGTTCCGGCGGCCGGTCGCGTTCCGCTGAGAAGAGCGGCGTCGCGGCGGCGGGGAACTGGGAGCGCCACTCGGCCGAGCCCGCCGACCGAGCGGGCAGGCCGTTTCACGTGAAACACCGCTGCCGGCCGCCCGGGCCTAGCGTGCGGAGGACGGCTGTCGAACCGGGCCCTGGCCCGGGGGCATCGGCTCAGGCGCGACAAGGCCGAAGGAAGGCGTGCCGGCGTACGCGTCGCACGCCGCGCCGGCGGGCGTGTGGTTTCACGTGAAACGGCTGCCACCCGGCCGGTCAAGGTCTTCGTGCCCGCCGAGGCGGTCAGGGTGCGCTGCGTCTGGTTCGATCGTGCCCGCCCGGCGGACGGCCGCCCTCGGTTGAGGCGGGTGCCAGTGCCAAGGCGATTCTGACGCGGCTGTTGGTGGGCACCTCGCCCGCCGGCGCGGGCGAGGTGCCCCGCAGGTTCTGCTCGTACTTCGCGAGGCCGGTGTCCTCGGTAAGCGCCGCAAGGTGCCCGTCCGGAAAGCCCGTGCGTCCGGCCGAGGCGGAAGGGTCGAAGAGGCGACAGGCGTAGGGGGCTGGCGACAGTTGGCCGTCCCGGGCGACGGCGTGTGCCACAGGCGGTGGCCCGGATGCCGGCGCGGTGTCGTCCGGCCCACCCTGGACGGCGGGGTGCACCGGCGAGCCGACAGCCGCGCCCCGCCGTGCCCTCCGCGTGCCGCGCCCTCCCCGCGCTGCCCGTCCGCGCCGGCCGTGCCCGCCGGGCATCGCGCCCGCCGGGCATCGCACCGTGCTCTCCGCAGCGGCCGTGCCCTCCGCGCCGGCCCTGCCGTCCGCGCCGCCGTGCCCTCCGCGCCGCCGTGCCCTCCGCGCCAGCCGTGCTCTCCGCACCGGCCGTGCTCCTCCGCGCCGCCGTGCCCTCCGTACCGGCCGCGCCCTCCGCGCCGCGCCGTCGGTTTCGCGGTGCCAGCCGGGATCGACCCGCTGGGCCTGGCCCAGGTCGACTCTCTCTCGCGTGTGGCCGTTGTCGGGCGACCCGCCGCTCGGATCGAGCGATGTGCGGCATGTCGAGTGGATGAGGCCAGTGGCCAAACACGGGCCGGCTCGCGAGGCGGACCATCAGTCCCGACGGTCCCCAGGCGATCGGCGAGAGGCGTGGGAGCGGACGGGATGCGAGGCGGTTGCCGGCACATCTCGTTTCACGTGAAACGTAGCGCGGACGCTCGCAGACGTCGCCATCCCGGTCCGTCGTCGGGGGCTACGACGTCCTGAGACGGAATCGACGGCGGGTGGCACCGAGGCCGTGACGAGATCGGTAACGCCGCTCCGAGGCCGGTTGCCGATCGATGGCTCGGTCGTTGAGAAGGAAGGGCGCGACCGGGGGACAACCAGTCCGGATGACGGTCGACGTTATCCACAGTTGTTTTCCACAGGCCATCCTCGTTTCACGTGAAACAGCGCGGCGAAAGCCTTGCTGAGCTGTGGATGACGCGGTGTGGTGGTGATCTCGGCAGCCTGTGGACAACCCGGTGGACAACCGTCGGCGGTCGGGTGCGGGGTTGGCCGGCGAACCGGTGACCGCCGATGGAATCAGGTAGGGACAGGCGTCGCGGACTCGGTTAGGGTCAGCGTCGTGCAGGACACCCCTCCCTCAGTGCCGGACTTCACCCAGTGGCCCTCCTTCCCATTCGAGGGCGACCTTCGCGTCAAGCAGCTCGACGACCCGGTGCCGGTCGAACCTCCCCGCCGGGGGGAGGGAAACCGGGAGTGCACCGCGTGCAACGCGCCCGATGAGGCGTACATCTGGGTGGGCGAGCGGTGGCGGGTGCGCGCCATGGACCGCCCCACCGGCCTGCCGATGGTGCTGATCCTCGAGTCCCGTTCGCACCTTGATCTCGGCGACCTGCCGAACCTGCTCGCCGCCGAGCTGGGCGTGATGACCGTCCGGCTGGAACGCGCCATCCGGTCCCTGGACGGGGTCGCCCGGGTGCACGTGAACCGCTGGGGCGACGGCTCCGCGCACCTGCACATGTGGTTCCTGGCGCGGCCGTACGGGCGGCTCCAACTGCGGGGCACCTTCCTGTCCCTGTGGGACTCGATCCTGCCGCCCATCTCCGAGGCGCAGTGGCGGGAGAATCTGGCCCTGGTCGCCGCCTGGCTGGCCGAGTTCGGCGGTCGGCCACTGGCCGAGCCGCCGCGGATCCAGTGGCAGGCCCCGTCGAGCCTGGCCGAGTCTCGGGCCGAGAGCACGGAGTCGGTCGCCGAGGACGAGGCCGCCTCGGTGATCGAGGCGGCCGAGGAGATCCCGGAGCCGACGGAAGCCCCGGGGCCGACGGCCGCCCCGGTCCCGGAAGGGACCCACCCGCCGACGGACGGTCCGAAGCCGGAAGCGACGCCGAAGTCGACGGACGCCCCGCAGTCGGAGGCGGCGCCGGAGTCGACGGACGTCCCGGAATCGGAGGAGAGTCTGGGAACGGGCGAGCCGAAGTCCGAACAGCCCCAGGCCGGCTAGGGGCGCCGGGCGGCGGCTCGGGTCACCAGCGAGCCGAGCACCCGGCCGAAGTCCAGCCCGGCCGCCTGAACGGCCAGCGGCAGCAGCGACGTCTCGGTCATCCCCGGGGAGACGTTGACCTCCAGGACGTGCGGCTGCCCGTCGGCGTCGACGATCAGGTCCACCCGGGACAGGTCGCGCAGGCCCAGCGCGGCGTGCGCCGCGAGCGCCACTTCCGCAACCCGCTCGGTCGTCCCCGCGTCGAGCCGGGCCGGCGCGTGCCAGGTGGTGCGGCCGGCGGTGTAGCGGGCGGCGTAGTCGTAGACCCCGTTGCGGGGCACGATCTCGACCGGGGGCAGGGCCTGCGGGCCCTCGCCGAGGTCGACCACCGAGACCGCCACGTCCATGCCGGGCACGTACCGCTCGACCAACGCCGTCTGGTCGTACGCGAAACAGCCGACCATGGCGGCCGGCAGCGACCCGGCCTCCCGGACCACGGCGGCGCCCAGCCCGGAGCCACCCTGCGCCGGCTTCACCATGAGCGGCAGGCCGAGCCGGTCGGCGATCCGGTCCAGTACGGCCACGGCGCCCAGCTCGGAGAAGCGGTCGTGCGGCAGGGCCACCCAGTCCGGGGTGGGGATGCCGGCCTCCCGCAGCACCGCCTTCGCCGAGGGCTTGTCCCAGGCCAGTCGGGAGGCGCGCGCGTCGCAGCCGACGTACGGCACGTCGCAGAGGTCGAGCACTCCGCGCAGTGAGCCGTCCTCGCCGGTGGCGCCGTGCAGGGCGATCACCACGGCGTCCGGCGGGTCGGCGGTGAGCGCCGGCAGCAGGGCCACATCCGCGTCCCGCAGCTCGGCGTCCATGCCGACCGCCCGCAGCGCGTCGAGCACCCGGCGGCCGGATCGCAGCGAGACGTCACGCTCGTAGGAGAGCCCGCCGGCGAGCACCAGGACGTGCAGCTCGTCGGAGGCGGCGGTGTCGGTCACGGAAGCGCGGGCGGCAGGGCTGACGGCCATGCGGGAATCATGCCAAGTCGGGACCGGGCGCGTCCGAGCCGCCCTGCCGACGCCGCGGCCCGGAGCCGCCGACCGCGCCGAAGACCTTGCGCATGGCGATCTCCTGCTCCATCACGCCGGAGAGCCGGCGGACGCCCTCCCGGATCCGCTCCGGCGAGGGGAAGGAGAAGTTGAGCCGCATGTTGCCGCTGCCCGTGCCGTCGGCGTAAAAGCCGGTGCCCGGCACGTACGCGACCCGGGCGGCGATGGCGCGGGGCATCATCGCCTTGGAGTCCAGGCCGTCGGGCAGGGTCGCCCAGACGAAGAGGCCGCCGGCCGGCGTGGTCCAGGTGGTGCCCGCGGGCATCAGGTCCGCCAGCGCGGTGAGCATCGCGTCCCGGCGTTCCCGGTAGACCTCGCGGTAGACCTTGAGCTGCTGCCGCCAGGGCATCGTGCCGAGGTAGGTCGAGACGGCGGCCTGCGCGTAGCCGCTGGGGCAGAGGATCTGTGCCTCGCTGGCGATGACCAGCTTGTCGCGGACCGCGTGCGGGGCGAGGATCCAGCCCACCCGCAGGCCCGGGGCGAACGTCTTGGAGAAGGTGCTCAGGTAGAAGACCCCGTCGCGCCGCCGGGCCCGCAGCGGCGCCGGCGCGTCGCCCTCGAAGCCGAGCTGACCGTACGGGTCGTCCTCGACCACCAGCAGGCCGGCGCGTTCGCAGATGTCGAGCACCCGCTCCCGCCGCTCCTCGCTGAGCGTCACGCCGGTCGGGTTCTGGTAGGTGGGGATGGTGTAGAGGAACTTCACCCGCCGTCCGGCGCGGGACAGGTCGGCGATGGCCGCCTCCAGTGCCTCCGGGATGAGCCCCTCGGCGTCCATCGGCACGTGGGCCACCTGGGCCTGGGCGGCCTGGAACACCCCGAGTGCGCCGACGTACGTCGGCCCCTCGGCGAGCACCACGTCGCCCGGGTCCAGGAACAGCCGGGCCACCAGGTCGAGCGCCTGCTGCCCGCCGACGGTGACCACCACGTCCTCCGGGGAGGCGCCGCAGGAGGCGTCGATCCCGGAGAGGGCCATCACCTCGCAGATCCGCTCGCGCAGCTCCAGCGTGCCCTGGCCGATGCCGTACTGGAGGGTGGTCGCGCCGTGCTCGGCGCCGAGCCGGCCGAGCATCTCGCCGACCGCGTCCAGCGGCAGCGCCGCGATGTACGGCGCCCCACCGGCGAGCGAGACCACCTCCGGCCGGCTGGCCACCGCGAAGAGCGCCCGGATCTCGGAGGCGGTCATCCCCCGGACCCGGCGGGCGTACCGGTCGGTGTAGTCGTCGAGCGTCGTGCCGGTCATGACATCACCTCGATCGGGTGTCGGCGGGGCTGCCGCCCGGTGTGGTACCCGCGATGCCGACATCCATGGCGGCGCGCGACGGCCGGTTGGTCGATCGTAGTCCCCATCGGCCAGGGGCGGACCCCGCCGTGTGGTTACGTCCACATCCCGGACCGGGCCGTCCCCGGCTCGGGTGGGCGTTTGTGCGTCCTCTCCCGTACCGTCGGGCGGGGGCGTACGATCGCTCGTCGGGGGCAGAAAGAGGCACGAATGTGGCTTCCGCCCCGAGCCTACTGGTGGGGATGCGCCGATGTCGCGACGTCTGGTCAGTCTGACCCTCGACACCCTCGAGGACCTGCCCCGACCCTGCCGTGAGTGCGTCTACTGGGAGCTGGACCCGGTTTCCGCCGACCGGGCCTGCGCCGCGGGCGACCCCGGGCTGGAGAAGGAGGCATGGGTCTCCCAGACCCTGCTGGAATGGGGTTCCTGCGGCAAGCTCGTGTACGTCGACGGGATGCCGGCCGGTTTCGTGATGTACGCCCCGCCCGCGTACGTCCCGCGCTCGATGGCCTTTCCCACCTCGCCGGTCTCCGCGGACGCCGCGCTGCTGATGAACGCGACCGTGGTGCCCGCCTTCGCCGGTGGCGGCCTGGGCCGGATGCTGGTGCAGGGTGTGGCCCGGGATCTCACCAAGCGCGGCATCAAGGCGATCGAGGCGTTCGGCGACGCCAAGTTCGGGGACGGGGCGGAGGACGACCCGACCCGGGCCTGCGTCGCGCCGGCGGACTTCTTCCTCTCGGTGGGCTTCAAGACCGTCCGCCCGCATCCCCGCTACCCTCGCCTGCGGCTGGAGCTGCGCACAGCGCTGAGTTGGAAGTCCGACGTCGAGTACGCGTTGGAGAAGCTGCTCGGCTCGATGAGCCCGGAGACGCTGCTCCGCCCGGTCCGCCCGGCCCCGGCCACCCGCTCCACGAGCTGACCGGCGGCTCAGTCCACCACCGTGCCGGCGGCGACGATCGCCCGCAGCTCGCTCACGTCGATCGAGCCGGTCGGGACGTCCCGCTCGATGGGGAAGTACATCCGCTGCACGGCGGCGACGATCGCCTCGACGACCCGGTCCCGGAACCGCGGGTCGACGAGCCGGCCCCGGTCCGCCGGTGAGGTCAGGTAGCCCACCTCGACCCGGACCGCCGGCATCTTCGTCAGCCGCAGCAGCTCCCACGCCTTGGCGTGGGTACGGCAGTCGCGCAGCCCGGTCCGCGCCACGATCTCCCGCTGCACCAGCCCGGCCAGCCGCTCCCCGGTGGCCGAGGTGACGCCGTTGTCGGTGCCGTAGTGGTAGGTGGCCACCCCGTCGGCGGCCGGGTTGGCGTGCCCGTCGGTGTGCAGCGAGATGAAGACGTCCGCACCGAGGGAGTTGGCCAGTTGGGCCCGGTCGCCGTCCGGCAGGCAGGCGCCCGGCGTCGGACCGCGGGTGAGGTGCACCCGTACCCCGGCCGCGGCGAGCCGCCCCTCCAGCCGGCTGGCCAGGTCGTACACGATGTCGGCCTCGGTCCACCGCAGCGGTCCGTCGGGCACCACCTCGCCCGGGTCGGTGCCGCCGTGTCCCGGGTCGATCACCACGGTCCGGCCGACCAGCGTGGGACCGGCCTGGCGGATCGCGTCGGACTCGCGCAGCCACTGCGGGCGGCCGCCGACCACCTTCCGGCCGAGGCGGCGCAGGGTGTTCATGGTGTGCGGGCCGCATGTCCCGTCCGGCTTGAGCCCCATCTCCCGCTGGAACTGGGCCACGGCGCGGGAGGTGCGGATCCCGTAGATGGCGTCGGCCCGACCGGCGTCGTACCCCATCTCGAGGAGGCGTTCCTGGAGCGTGCGGACGTCCTCGCCGATCAGCGGCTCGGGCACCGCGTGGTAGAGGGTACGGGCGCCGAGGCGCCACCGGGCCGCGTCCAGCGCCCGCCAGGTCTCCGCCCCGACCCGCCCGTCCACGCTCAGGCCACGGGACTGCTGGAACGCCCGAACGGCCCGCTCGGTCGGGGCGTCGAACTCGTCGCCCCCGTCGCCGGCGGGAAGCAGGTCCAGGCCGGTGAGGACGGTACGGATCTCGGCCACCGCGGGTCCCCGGTCACCGGGTCGGATCGGACGCACGACGACCCCCTCTGCACGGATGCTGGCTGGCCGGAGACTCCGACGGACGCTTACGGAGCGTACCGTGATCGGTTACCAGAAGGCTTCATGTTCGGCCAGGTCAGGGAAGCCGGAACCCCCGCCACCCGAGGTGGGCGACGGGGGTTCCGGAGGTGTCGGGCGTCGGCTCAGAGCGCCGACTGGATGAGCCGGACCAGCTCACCCTTCGGCTTCGCGCCGGCGATGGACTGCACCGGCTCACCGTTCTTGAAGATGGTGAGGGTCGGCACGGACATCACCCGGTAGGTGCGCGCGGTCTCAGGGTTCTCGTCGATGTTGAGCTTGACGATGCTGACCTGGTCGCCCATCTCGCCGGCGATCTCCTCCAGCAGCGGCGAGACCTTGCGGCACGGCCCGCACCACTCCGCCCAGAAGTCGACCAGAACCGGCTTGTCCGACTTCAGCACATCACTCGCGAAGCTCGCGTCGGTGACCGCCTTGGTTGCTCCCACTATGAACCCCTCCTCCGGGAACTTCTCTGAAAATATTTCAGCTTTGCAGGGTGGCGATGAAGCGCTCGGCGTCCAGCGCGGCGGCACAGCCCGTACCGGCGGCGGTGATCGCCTGCCGGTAGGTGTGGTCGACCACGTCACCGGCCGCGAAGACACCCGGGATGCTGGTCCGGGTGCTCGGCGCCTGCACCTTCACGTACCCCTCGTCGTCGAGTTCCACCTGGTCGCGGAAGAGCTCACTGCGCGGGTCGTGACCGATCGCCACGAAGACGCCGGTCACGTCGAGCACCTTGCTCTCGCCCGTGTGCACGTTGCGGACCCGGACCCCGCTGACCTTGCCGTCCTCGCCGAGGATCTCCTCGATGACGGTGTTCCACTCGACCTTGATCTTGTCGTTGCCCAGCGCCCGCTCGGCCATGATCTTGCTGGCCCGGAACGCGTCCCGGCGGTGGATGATCGTGACCGACTCGGCGAACCGGGTGAGGAAGCTGGCCTCCTCCATCGCCGAGTCGCCGCCGCCGACCACCACGATGTGCTGGTTGCGGAAGAAGAAGCCGTCGCAGGTGGCGCAGGACGACACGCCGTGGCCCAGGTACTCCTGCTCGCCCGGCACGCCCAGCGGACGCCAGGCCGACCCGGTGGAGAGGATGACCGCCTTCGCCCGGTACGCGGTCCCGCCGACCCAGACGGTGCTGACCGCGTCGGAGCCGACCTCGCCGGTGTCCCGCAGCTCGACCCGGGTCACGTCGTCGGTAAGGAACTCGGCACCGAACCGCTCGGCCTGCTTGCGCATGTTGTCCATCAGCTCGGGGCCGAGAATGCCGTCCGCGAAACCGGGAAAGTTCTCCACCTCGGTGGTGGTCATCAGCGCGCCACCGGACTGCACGCCCTCGATCACGAGCGGCTTGAGGTTGGCGCGCGCGGCGTAGACCGCCGCCGTGTAACCGGCCGGCCCGGAGCCGATGATGATCAGGTTGCGGACCTCGTCCACTGCCATCTCCCGATGTGTGTGTTCGTCATCTGCTCCGGCTGATCTGCCGCCGGGACGATGTCGATCCCGAGTGCCGACGGACCTGGCGGCGCCGGCGCCTGACTTGCAGAACGTCATCGTACGAAGTGGGGATTCCCGAGCCGGTCACCCGGTGGGTCACGTCACGTAGAACGGCAGCCGCCGATGACCGCGCCCTCACCCTACCCGCGTACGGAACCGGGTGTCCGCGCCGGAGCCCGGTACGCCGCACTCCGGCCCGCTGGCCCACGCCCAGCGGGCGCCCGCCGCGTCGACGAACGTCACCACCAGAGCGGGGAGCCCCTGGAACGACGCGTAGTCGACCAGGCCGACGGTGATCGGCGTGGCCCCGTGCTCGACGCCGATCGCGGTGAGGCACGCGTCCAGGGCCGCCGGCCGGGCCAGCTGTGCCAGCGCGGGTGGGGCGGCCGCCCGTCCCCCCTTCGGGGCCATGTCGGGCCCGCCGAGAAAGCCCTTCTCCTGCGACGGGCTGGCGAACGTGGTGCTGAGGCCACCGGCCAACCGTTCCGGGGTGTAGTCCGTGCCGCTGCTCGTCGTGGCCGCCGTGGCCCGGTCGAAGGCCCGGGCGCCACCCTCGGCCGCCGCCGGAGCGTCCGCCTTGTCGGCGGACGACAGGCCCGCACTGCCGGTGTCACCCGCGCCGACCAGGTTGCCCAGCCCCAACCCGACGGCCGCGATCGAGGCGGCCGCCACGGCGACCGGTCCGGCGACCCGGGCCCAGCGGCGGGCGCGCCGGCCCGGCCCGGTCCGGGGATCCGGGCCGTCCGCCGGCCGGGTCGTCCCCCGGGTCCGCCGGCTCCCGCCGGTCGCCTGCGCCGGCACGGTGCCGCGTCGCCCGTCAGCCGGATCGCCGTCAACTCCGGGCCCGAGCGGTGCGTCGCCGGCCGGGGCCGGTCCGGCTCCCGCCAGCGCCGCGGTGATCCGGTCGGCCACGGCCAGGGGCAGCTCCGGCGCCGGGCCGGCCGCCCACTCGGCCAGGTCCGCGTGCACCAGGTCCAGCGCCCGCACCAGGTCGTCGTACGCGGCGCGCCAGGCCGGGTCCGCCGCGACCAGTCCGGAGACGGTCTGCTGCTCCGGGGTGCCGTCCAGCGCCCCGCCGATGTAGTCGGCGAGCAGGTCGTGGTCGACCCCGCTGAACTCCCGGGCAGTCACGTCTCCTCCTGACTGGCGTCCCGCCGGGACCGCCCCGACGTGGATCCGACGCCCTCGGGCGGGCGTCGGTTCCCCCCGGTGACCCGGCGCACGTCCGCCCCCTCGTCCGACCCGGTACGCAGGTGGCCGAGGAGCACGGCCAGCCGGGCCCGACCCCGGGCGCACCGGCTCTTCACCGTCCCCTCGGCGACGCCGAGTATCCGGGCCACCTCGGCCACCGGGTAGCCCTGCACGTCCACCAGCACCAGCGCGGCCCGCTGCTCGGCGGGCAGTTCGGCGAGGGCCTGCCGGACCACCAGGGCGGTGTCGTGGTCGCGGGCCGGTGCGGCCGGCTCCACCCCGCCCGTGTGCCGGCCGGACTCCCCGTCGGTGTGCACGCCGTCGGGCAGTGGGACCGTGGCGTGGGTCTGCCGCCGCCGCATCCGGTCCAGGCAGGCGTTCACCACGATCCGGTGCAGCCAGGTGGTGACCGCCGAGTCGCCGCGGAACCGGGCCGCCCCGCAGTGCGCCGAGAGCAGCGCGTCCTGGAGCGCGTCCGCCGCCTCCTCGCGGTCGCCGACGGTACGCAGGGCCACCGCCCAGAGCCGGTCGCGGTGCCGGTGGAACAGCTCGGCGAAGGCGTCCCGGTCGCCGGCCACGTGCGCGCGCAGCAGGTCGAGGTCGGAGCTGCCGCCCGTCGCGGCGCCCCCGGTCACCGGCTCGGGCGTGGGCCCGCCGCGACCCGCCATCACCACGTCCGAGCGTGGCGGTGCGGACGTCGCGGCGGCCGGCTCACGAGCCCTGGACCGTGATCTCCTGGACGCCCACCTTGTAGCCGCTGCCGCCTTCCTTCTGCGGCAGCTCGGTGATCCAGAAGAGGAGGTACTGGTACTTCCGCTCCGGGTCGAACCCGTTGAACGTCATCTTGGTGCCGTCGTGCTCCTCGAACGGCTGCCCGATCGGCGACTTCAGGTAGCTCGTCAGCAGCTGCTTGTCGCCGGCGGAACTGACCGGGAAGTCGGCGGACCCGGCGAGGAGCTGGGCGGAGGCGCCGGTGGCGGAGAGGACGGCCTGCACCGACTTGACGGTGTGCGGCGAGCCGAGGTCGATCCAGACTCCCATGCCGCGCTTGAAGTTGCCGAAGTTCGCCCGGGTGTAGGTGTCGGTCTCCCAGCCCTTGTCCAGGTTGCCGTCGATGACCAGCTCGGCGTCGTTCAGCTCGTCGCGGCTCTTGCTGTCCGGGTCGATGATCCGGACGTCCTCCACCGCGAGCTGCCGCACCGCCGGGGCGGCCGGGGTGGCGTCGCCGGACGACGGGGCGCTGCTGGAGGGGCGGGCCACCGGCTCGGTCTTCGGGTCCTTGTCGTCGCCGCCCAGGGCGCTGATCCCGATGAGCAGGCCGACCAGGGCGACCGCCAGCAGGGCGGCGATGCCGAGGGCGACCTTGCGGCCGGCGACGGAGGCCAGCGGCGAGGGCTCCTCACCGGGGTCCGCGGTGAACCGCAGCGGACCACCCTGGTCCAGGAAGTGGTCCTCGGCGGGGATGTCGAGGCGGCTCAGCTCGGCCGCGAGCACGTCCGAGGAGGGCGGGGCGATCTCCGGGTCGAGCAGGTCCATGGTGAGGTCGTCGAGGTACGCCGGCACCCCGGCGCGGACCTGGCGGGGCGCGGCGATCGAGCCGCTGGCGTCCCGCACCGCGTCGGGGAGGGCGGCCCGGCCGTGCCCGGCGGTGGCGCCGTGCAGCGGAGCCTCGCCGTGCGGCCAGTGGCCGGTCAGCGCGAAGTAGAGCACCCCGCCGACCGCCCGGAGGTCGGTCTCCTGGCTGTCCGCGCCGTCGGTCCGCGCGTCGGCCAGCACCACCCGGCCGTCATCGCTGATCATGACGGTGCCGGGGTGGATGTTGCCGTGCACCATCCCGGTGGCGTGCACCGCGGCGAGGGCGCTGGCCGCCGCGTTGCCGATGGCGGTCGCCCGGCCCGGGTCCAGTGGCCCGTCCTCGGCGACCAGCTCGCGCAGCGACTGGCCGTCCACCCACTCGCGGACGACGTACGCCCGGTCGGCCTCGTCGATCGCGTCGTACACGCCGACCAGGTTGGGGTGGATCACCCGGCTGGCCGCCACGGCGGCCTGGAGCATCTCGGTGGCGGAGTCGCCGCCCGGGTAGCGGAGGACCACCGCGACGGGACGCCGCAGCACGACGTCGACCCCGCGCCAGACCAGCCGGCCCGCGCTGTCGTTGTTGATGTGCTCGACCAGCTCGTACCGCTCGGCAAGGATCTCACCGGCCGTGGGAGCACCGAAGGTCATGACCGGAGGGGCAGTCTCCTCCGCCTCCTGACCCTCGCCGACCTGGGTCACCCGTCCTCCCTCGGTGATCGTGTCGATCGATGGACCCGTGCTGCTGGGCATGTGGCTTTCCGCTCTGCCTTCGAAGGAACCGGCGGACCGGTGTCGACGCCCACGTCGGCACCTGCCGTATCCGTCGTGAGTGACCTTACCCGGGATGCCCGGTTCTCCGACATGTCATCTTCCCGCCGGAGCCGGTGGGGCGCCAGTGGGTCACGGCGGCCGGCCGGGTCCCGCCCCGTCCTGCCCTGTCACTGACTACACGCTCCAGCCAATCTAAAGGTTGACGGCAAAGTAGTCGGCGTAGGGGCTTCGGCAACTCCCGCTCGGCGCGTCCCGCGCCGCGCACCGACCGGGAGCCGTCGCCCGGTGTGGCGCCGCCCGACTCACCTGCGCATTCCCCCGGTCAGGTCACCCACCCTCAGCCTTACGGATGGTTGTCCACAGGCCGAGAGGGCTACCGAGCCGCGAAATCCCGAGTTATCCACAGCCGTATCCCCAGGCTGGTGATCCTCGTTCACCGTCCGTCATCAGGGCCGGTCAGCGGCCCAGCCGCCGCCGGACCATCCCGACCACCTCGGTGATCTCACCGATCTTCAGCACCATGGCCAGCCCGAGGTACGTCGCGCCGATCACCGCGCCGCCGATGATCAGCTGGACCGCCGCGGCGAGCCAGCTCAGGTGCGCCGGGTCGCCGGGAAGCAGCCGGACCACCAGCAGGCCGACCAGGGCCGCGCCGAGCGCGGCGACGACCACCCGGCCCATGGTCCGCATGATCCCGCCCAGCCCGATCCGGCCGACCCGGGGCCGCAGCAGCATCGCCGAGATGATCGCCGCGGCCACGTAGGAGACGGCGTTGCCGAGCATCATCCCGGCCGCCGCGAAGGTGGCCGAGAAGGCGAGGAAGAGGCCGACCTGGAGGAGCACCCGCAGCGCCACCACCGGGATGTTGACCAGGGCCGGGGTCCGGGTGTCCGGCAGCGCGTAGAAGGCGAAGGTGAAGAGCTGGCTGATCGCGAACGGGACCAGGCCGAGCGCCGCCACCAGCAGCACGGTCGAGGTGGCCACCGCGTTGTCGCCGGTGAAGGCGCCGTACCGGAAGACCACCACGGAGATCGGGCCGGCGAGGACCGCGTAACAGACGGCGATCGGGGCGAGGACCGCGGTGACCATCCGGGTGCCCCGGGACAGGTCGGCGGTGACATCGCGGAACCGGCCCTCCGCGGCGGCCCCGCTCATCCGCGGCATCAGCGCGGTGATGATCGAGACGGCGATGATGCCGTGCGCCATCATCAGCAGCAGGAAGACGTTGTTGTAGATCAGCAGGCCGGCATTCTTGCCGCCGGCGGCCCGGGTGAGCAGGTTGACCACCACGAACAGGCCGAGCTGGTTGACCCCCACGTAGCAGAACATCCAGCCGCCGAGCCGGGCCAGTTCGCGCAGGCCGAGCGCCCGGAAGTCGAACCGCCACTTCCACCGGAAGCCGACCTTGCGCAGCGCCGGGAGCAGGCCGGCGGTCTGCACCGCCACGCCGAGCAGGGTGCCGCCGCCGATGAGCAGGATCCGCTCCCAGCCCATCTCGTGCGGCTGAACGATCTTGGCGCCGAAGACCGCGATGTAGAGCGCGCAGACGCCGATGACCACGAGGTTGTTCAGGATCGGCGCCCACATCGGGGCGGCGAAGTGCCCCCGGGTGTTCAGCACCGCGGCGATCAGCGCGCTCACGCCGGTGAAGAACAGCATCGGCAGCATCAGGTACGACAGGCCGTTGACCAGGCCGGTGTAGTCCGCGTCCTTGCCGCTGGCGTAGATCGCGGTGAGCACCGGCGCCCCGATCATCGCGATCAGCGCGGTCGCGGCCAGCGCGAGCACCGCCAGGGTGAGCAGCCGCTGGGAGTACGCCTCACCCCGGTCCGGGTCGGTCTTGCGCCGCCGCACCAGGACCGGGATCAGCACGCTGGTGAGCACCCCGCCGAGCAGGAACTCGTACACCTGGTTCGGCAGGAAGAGGGCGGTGGTGTACGCGTCGCCGACCAGCGCGCCGCCCAGCGCCGCGCCGATCATCAGGTTGCGGATGAACCCCGTACCCCGGCTGACCAGGCTGCCGATCGCCATCACCGCGCTGTTCGCCGCGGCGCTGGTCTCCGCCACCACCTCCTGCGGCGGGGCGGTGGCCTCGGCGCCCGGCTGGTTGAGCGGCTCGGCCGAGATGAAGGTCGCCGTGTCGTCCGGCGGCTGGCCGCCGCCGTGCGCGTTGGCGCTGCGGTACAGCCCGCCGCTCATCTCCAGCCTCCAAGGGGTACGTCGCAGCCGGACCTCCGGGCCCGTACACCCGAGACCTTAGTCAACGTGGGCGGCATACCCGCGCCCGGCGCAGTTGATCCGGCCCCGGCCCGATAGGCTGGCGATCCCATGTCCGAAGCCTCCGCATCCCACGCCGCCGAACGCCGTGAGCTGACCGTCGCGCAGCGCAACGCCGTCGCCGAACTGCTCCGTGTCTCGCCGGTCGCCGACGAACTCGGCCGGCGCTTCGCCCGGGCCGGTCACGAACTGCACCTGGTGGGCGGATCGGTACGGGACGCCCTCCTCGGCCGGCTCGGCGAGGACCTCGACTTCTGCACCGACGCCCACCCCGATGAGACGTTGAAGATCGTCCGCGGCTGGGCCGAGTCGATCTGGGAGACCGGCCGGGAGTTCGGCACCATCGGCCTCCAGCGCGACGGGCTCCGGCTGGAGGTCACCACCTTCCGGGCCGAGGCGTACGACCAGGTCAGCCGCAACCCGGTCGTGGAGTACGGCACCAGCCTGGAAGACGACCTGAAGCGCCGCGACTTCACCGTCAACGCGATGGCGGTCAGCGTCCCCGACCACCGGTTCACCGACCCGTACGGTGGCCTGGCCGACCTGGCCGCGAAGATCATCCGTACCCCCGGCACGCCGCAGGAGTCGTTCCGCGACGACCCGCTGCGGATGCTGCGCGCGGCCCGGTTCGCCGCCCAGCTGCGCTTCTCGGTCCACCCGGACGTCCGCGCGGCGATGACCCGGATGGCCACCGACCTGGACCGGATCACCGCCGAGCGGATCCGGGACGAGTTCACCAAGCTGCTCTGCGGCGCCGACCCGGTCACCGGGCTGCGGCTGCTGGTCGACACCGGCCTGGCCGAGCGCTTCCTGCCCGAGCTGACCGGGCTGAAGCTGACCATCGACGAGCACGCCCAGCACAAGGACGTCTACGAGCACACCCTCACCGTGGTCAGCAACGCCATGGCGCTGGAGGCGGAGGGCTGCGACTTCGTGCTGCGGATGGCCGCCCTGATGCACGACGTCGGCAAGCCCGCCACCAAGTCGGTCGGCCCGGACGGCCGGGTCAGCTTCCACCACCACGAGGTGGTCGGCGCCCGGCTCACCAAGGCCCGGATGAAGGCGCTGCGCTACCCCAAGGACGTGACGTCACAGGTGGTCAAGCTGGTCGGCCTGCACCTGCGCTTCTACGGCTACGGCCGGGGCGAGTGGACCGACTCGGCGGTCCGCCGGTACGTGACCGACGCCGGTGACCTGCTCTCCCGGCTGCACAAGCTGACCCGCTCGGACTGCACCACCCGGAACCGGCGCAAGGCGGCCCAGCTCGCCGCCGACTACGACGCGCTGGAGGAGCGGATCGCCCGGATCGCGGCCGAGGAGGACCTGGCCCGGGTCCGCCCCGACCTGGACGGCAACGCGATCATGGAGCTGCTCGGCGTACCGCCGGGACCGTTGGTGGGGAAGGCCTGGCAGCACCTCAAGGAGCTGCGGCTGGAGCGCGGCCCGCTGGACCGCGACGAGGCCGAGGCCGAACTGCTCCGCTGGGCCCGCGAACAGGGCGTCCTCGACTGACGGCAGGGCTCCCGGCCGACGCCGGGAGCCCTGCGCTCGTCGGTCAGGCCTCGACGGCCGGCTTGGTGGCGCCGTTGCTGTGGGCGCTGCCCAGCTTGGCGAGCAGTCCGGCCAGGTCGATGCCGGTGAGGTCGCTGCCGAGCTGGAGCCCCTGGGCCACGTTCCCGGCCACCGACCTGGTCAGCGAGGACGCGCCGTCGGTGGAGATGACCGTCATCTTGTCGATCGCGCCGATCGGGGCGCTCGCCGCCTCCACCACCTGCGGCAGCACCTTGACCAGCAGGTCCAGCACGGCCGCCTCGCCGTACGCGGCGAACGCCTCGGCCTTGCGGGCCATCGCCTCGGCCTCGGCCTGCCCCTTGGCCAGGATGGCCGCCGCCTCGGCCTGGCCCTCGCGCTCGACCGCGTCGGCGATCGCGGTACGCCGGCGCTGCTCGGCCTCACCCTCCTTGGCGCCCTCGATCGCGTTCGCCTCGGCCAGCGCCGCCCGGCGGGCCCGCTCGCCCTCACCGGTGAGCCGCGACTGCTCGGCGGCGGCCTGCGCGGCGGCGATGGTGGCCTGGCGCTGCGCGTCGGCGTTCAGCACGGCCGCGTTGCGGGCCGCCTCGGCCTCCTGCTCGACCTTGTAGCGGGCCGCGTCGGCCGGCTTGCGCACCTCGGTGTCGAGCTGCCGCTGCTTCAGTTCGGCGTTCCGCTCGGCCACCTTCTGCTGCTCGGAGAGGATCGCCTGGTCCCGCTCGGCCTGGGCGAGCGGGCCGGCCGCCGCCGACTTCGCCTTCGCGGCGTCGATCTCGGCCTGGATGGCGGCCTGCTTGAGGGAGAGGTTCCGGTTCGCCTCGGCGATCGCCTCCTCGGCGAGCAGCCGCTCCTGCTCGGCCTGCTGGCGGGCCCGCGCCTCGGCGATGGCGGCGTCCTTGAGCACCCGGGCCGCCTCCGGGCGGCCCAGGTCCTGCAGGTACGAGCCCTCGGCGAGGATGTCCTGGAGCTGGAAGGTGTCCAGCACCAGACCCTGGTTGGTCATCGAGTGCTCGGCCTCCTCGGCGACCGCGCTGGCGAACGCCGCCCGGTCCCGGATGACCTCCTCGACGGTGAGCCGCCCGACGATCGAACGGAGCGCGCCGGCCAGCACCTCCCGGGTGAAGTTGTCGATCTCGTCCTGCTGGTGCAGGAAGCGCTGGGCGGCGGCGCGGATCGCGTCCTCGGTGCCGCCGACCTTGACGATCGCGACGCCGTGCAGGTCGGTACGGATGCCCTGCTTGCTCACCGCGCCCCGGATGCCGACGTCGATCCGGCGGCTGGACAGGTCGAGCGACTGGAGCTTCTGCACCACCGGCAGGACGAACACCGAGGCGCCGAGCACGACCTTCTGCCCGGACATGTCGGTGGAGCGGCCGCCGTCGGCGGTCTGGGTGGTCCGGCCCTTGCGGCCGGTGACGATGAACGCCTCGTTCGGGCCGGCCACCTTGATGCGGGAGAGCACGAAGAGGACGAGCAGGACGGCGAGGAGGACCGCGCCGCCGATGGCGACGAGCAGGGGCATGGAAGTTCCCGTCTGTGCGAAGGGGGAGATCAGTAGGTCTCGACGTGCACGCTGGTCTCGCTGAGCGCTTCGACCACGAAGATCCGGGCGCCGGTCGGGAGCGAATGGTCGGCTCGGGCGTTGAGCTTGACCGGCTGGCCGGCGAGGCGTACCCGCACCTCGCCGTAGCCGCCGGTCGGGACCGGGGTGACCACCAGGCCGGTCGCGCCGACCAGGTGGTCCCGGGTGGGGGTGGCGTCGGTCCGCATGTTGCGGGCCGCCCGGCTGAGCCGGGCCGCCAGCCACGCGGTGGGCACGGCCGCCAGCGCGCCGCCGGCCACCGCCGCCGCGACCATCCCGGGGGTACGCCCACCGAGCAGCTCGTTGACGATGGCGGCGCCGAAGCCGAAGGCGCCGGTGAACCCGGCGACCGCCTCCAGCGACACCGGACCGTCGACGTCCGGGTGACCGATGTGCAACAGCCCCGCGCCGACCAGGGCGAGGGCCAGCACCCCGACCCCGGCTCCGCCGATGATCAGGAAGATGAGCGTCCCCGTGGCCACGACCTGCACGGTATCGACATCGTGCAACGCCGCGGGCCGGCCGAACGGTCAGCGCGGCGCGACGGTCACCTCAAGATCGACCAGCTCTCTCGGCAGCGGCTGGCGGACCAGCTCCCGCCCGGTCGGGTCGGCCAGGACGAAGTCTCCCCTGCCGAGCGGCCGGCGGTAGAGCAGTCGGTCGTCGGAGACCCAGACCACCTCGGCGGAGGGCAGCGGGTTCACCACCCGGCCGGTGGCGGTCTCGACCAGCAGCGGCTCCTGCTGGCCCTGGACCACCACGAGCTTTCCGTCCGGTGACCAGGCGTCCGGGCTGGCCGGCGCACCCGGCATCTCGACGAGGCGGGTCGGCCGTCCATCGTCGACCGAGAAGAGCTGCACGCCCTTGGCGAGGTCCCGGGGCCCCCGCTCCCCGGCCCGCTTCTTGGTGAGGGTGAGGGCCACCTCCCGCCCGTCCCGGGTCCAGGTGAAGTCGCAGAAGTCGGTGCAGGACCAGCCCAACGGGCCCACCAGGTGGGTCTGTTTCGTGCCGTCCGCCACCGCCATCACGATGAAGCCGAAGTGGTCGACCCGGTGGGTGGTGAAGAGCAGCCGCCGGCCGTCCGGCGACCAGCGCGGTGTGGAGAGCGCGCCGTCCACCCGGTACCACCGGGTCTTCCCGCTGGCCAGGTCGATGAGCCCGACGTCCTTGGGCCGGTCGTCGTCGTGGACCGCGACGAGGGAGCCGGTGGGGGCGGGGAAGATCCCGTCGTAGCGGTCGGTGGCGAAGTACCGATTCCGTCCCCGATCCAGCAGGAATCCGCTCCCGGAACCGCCCTTGACCTGCGCCCGGGTGACCACCCAGCCACCGGGCAGCACCAGCGGCCTCGTGGTCCAGTCCGTCCCCGGCGGGGCGAGCAGCGTCGGCGACGGCGTGACTGTCGGCGCCGGCGTCGTCGGCAGCGCGGCGGGACGGGGTCGGAGCAGCACGAACGGCACGGCCACCGCGACGATCGCCAGCACGGCGGCACCCGCGACGGCGACCCGCCGCCGGCGGCGGAGCCGGCGACCCCGGCCCAGCGCCCGGGCGGCCAGGTCGGGGGCGGGGCCGGCACCGTCCGCGAGGTCCCGCACCGCCGCCCGGAGCGTCTCGTCCAGCAGCCTGGTCACCGCGTCACCTCCGTACGGCTCGTCAGCTCGTCCAGCCCGGGCACCAGTTGCCGGAGCCGGGCCAGTGCCTTGGCGGTCTGGCTGGCCACCGTGCCGGCCCGGCAGCCGAGCAGGGCGGCGGTCTGTTCGACGCTGAGGTCCTCCAGGTAGCGCAGGGTCAGCACGGCCCGCTGGCGGGGTGGCAGGGCGCGCAGCGCGTCCCGCAGCAGCAGCCGCAGGTCGCTGTCCGGACCGGCCGCCGCCTGCTCGGGCAGCTCCGCGACCGGGACCTCCGCCCGCCGCGCGCGTCGCCGCCAGCCGGAGACCTGGTCGTGGTAGAGGATCCGTTTCACGTACGGCTCCGCGTCGCCCCGGATCCCGGGCCAGCGGGCGTACGCCTTGGCCAGCGCGTTCTGCAGCAGGTCCTCCGCCGCGTGCTGGTTGCCGGCGAGCGCGTACGCGACGCGCAGCAGGGCCGCACCCCGTTCGTTGACGAACGCGGTGAACTCCCCGTCGATGACGTCTGTCACCGTTCACCTCCGTACCTCTGACGCACGGGGCGGACGAAACTTTGCCCGACCGCGGGGAAGAATGGGGGGCATGCGCTGGACCGTGCTCGATTCGCCGATCGGGGAGTTCTCCGTCGCCACCGACGGCGAGGCCGTCCGCGCGGCGCACTTCGGCCGGGTGGCGGCGGCGACCGGGGAACCGGGCGACGCGGTCGCCGGCCGGGCGCTGGCCGAGCTACGCGCCTACTTCGCCGGGGAGCTGACCGAGTTCACCGTGCCGGTGGCCGTGCCGCGCGGTTCGGAGTTCGAACGCGCGGTGTGGCGGGAGATGACCCGCATCCCGTACGGGGAGACGCTCACCTACGGCGAGGTGGCGAAGGCGGTCGGCGACCCGGGTGCGGCCCGGGCGGTCGGGGTGGCCTGCAACCGCAACCCGGTGCCGGTGATCGTGCCCTGCCACCGGATCGTCGGGGCGGGCGGCAAGCTGGTGGGCTTCGGCGGCGGGCTGCCGCGCAAGGTGACCCTGCTGGAACTGGAAGCGGCGGTGGCGCTGCGGCGCGCCTGGCTCTCCTGAGGAGTTATCGCACAATTCGTCCGTCGTGGTCCGAACGCTGCTCGCCATCATCTTCTCCGGCAAGATCCCGAATCGTGCGGAGGAGACGTGGCACCGAGCGTGGTTGACGTGCACCCAGACGAGTTATACAAATCTGGTATGGCCTTCACCCTGAACCTGAAGCCCGAGGTCGAGCAGCGGCTCAAGGAGCTCGCCGAGGCGGAGCACCGATCGATGCACAAGACGGTCGAGGTGGCGGTGCAGGCGTACCTGGACCGGCACGAGCGCGACGAGTGGACCCGCCAGGCCGCGCGTCGCGTTCGTGAGCGGAATGCCGAGTTCTACGACATGTTGGGCGACCGGTGAGGGGGCACTGGCCGGACGCCGAGGATCTGCTGCTCCTGCTGGCCGACAGCACAGCGTCCCGAACGATCGTGCGGGACGGTGGAATCCTCTTCGCCTCGGCCGCGCGGCCGCACGCCCACCTGCTTCAGGGTCTCGTCTATCCGACGCCGCTGGATCAGGCGGCCGCTCTCCTGCACGGGATCCTCGTCTGGCGTCCGCTCGACATGTGGAACGCCAGTCTCGCCTGGACGGCAGCCGATGTCCTCCTGGAACGCTTCGGGTTCGTCCTCAGCATGCCGGCGAAGGACCGGATGGCGTTGACGGACGCGTTGACCAGCGGAGAGGTCGACTCGGTCGAGGAGTTGGCACTGCGGCTGTCGCCGTACCTGGAGATGTCGGACTGAACGCGCGAGGGCCGGGTCCGTGCGGACCCGGCCCTCGACGGTGCTGTTTCAGCGCGTCAGCGCTCGACCTCGCCCTTGATGAACGCCTCGACGGCGGCGTGCGCGTCGTGGTCGGCGTACTGCTTCGGCGGGGACTTCATGAAGTACGAGGACGCGGAGAGGATCGGTCCGCCGATCTTCCGGTCCAGCGCGATCTTCGCGGCGCGGACGGCGTCGATGATGACACCGGCCGAGTTCGGCGAGTCCCACACCTCGAGCTTGAGCTCGGCGTTCAGCGGGGTGTCGCCGAACGAGCGGCCCTCCAGCCGGATGTACGCCCACTTGCGGTCGTCGAGCCACGGCACGTGGTCCGACGGGCCGATGTGCACGTCGCTCTTCTGCATCTCGTGCGGGATCTGGGAGGTCACCGACTGGGTCTTCGAGATCTTCTTCGAGACCAGGCGGTTGCGCTCCAGCATGTTCATGAAGTCCATGTTGCCGCCGAAGTTGAGCTGGTACGTGCGCAGCAGCTCAACCCCGCGGTCCTCGAAGAGCTTCGCCAGAGCGCGGTGCACGATGGTGGCACCCACCTGGCTCTTGATGTCGTCGCCGACGATCGGCAGGCCCGCGTCCTCGAACTTCTTCGCCCACTCCGGGTCGGAGGCGATGAAGACCGGCAGGGCGTTCACGAACGCGCAGCCGGCGTCGATCGCGGCCTGGGCGTAGAACTTGTCGGCCTGCTCGGAGCCCACGGGCAGGTAGGAGACGACCACGTCGACCTGCGCGTCGCGCAGCGCCTGGGCCACGTCGACCGGCTCGACGTCCGACTCCTCGATGATCTCGCGGTAGTACTGGCCGAGACCGTCGAAGGTCGGGCCGCGCTGCACGGTGACGCCGGTCGGCGGCACGTCGCACAGCTTGATGGTGTTGTTCTCGCTGGCGACGATCGCCTCGGCGAGGTCCATGCCCACCTTCTTGGCGTCCACGTCGAACGCCGCGACGAACTTCACGTCGGAAACGTGGTAGTCGCCGAAGGTGACGTGCATGAGACCCGGGACGCGGTCGTTCGGGTCGGCGTTCCGGTAGTACTCCACGCCCTGCACGAGGGACGAGGCGCAGTTACCCACACCGACGATGGCGACGCGGACGGAGCCCATAGCGTCTGCCTCCTTCTTCTTCATCACGGCCGCTCTTTCCTGGACTCTCCAGGCGGGGGCGGGCTGTCTTCTTCTCGTCGGCCGCCGGCCGTCCCGGGTTGCGGGACCGTCGGGGCTCGGCCGGAGCGCTCGTTGGCGATGAGCTCCTCCAGCCAGCGGACCTCGCGCTCACAGGCGTCGAGCCCGTGGCGTTGCAGTTCCAGGGTGTACGCGTCGAGCCGCTCGGCCGCCCGGCCGAGCACGTCACGAAGACCTTCGCGACGCTCCTCGATCTTTCGACGGCGACCTTCCAGGATCCGGAGCCGGGTGGCCTGGTCGGTCCGGGCGAAGAACGCGAAGTGCACCCCGAAGCCCGTGTCGTCGTACGTCTCTGGCCCAGCCTGCGCTATCAGCTGGGCGAAGCGTTCCTTGCCCTCCGCGGTAATGGTGTAGACCACCCGACCTCGCCGGCTGGTCAGGGCGGGCACCTCCTCGGCGGTCGCGGGCGTCTCGGCGGCTTCGGTGATCCAACCCGCCGCCTGCAACCGGCGCAGCGTCGGGTAGAGGGAGCCGTAGCTGATCGCCGCCCGGATGGCGCCGAGCTTGGCGGTCAACTCCTTGCGCAGCTCGTAGCCGTGCATGGGAGCCTCCTGCAGGAGGCCCAGGATGGCGAACTCGAGCACGGGCCACCCCTTCTTACCCCCGGCGCGGAGTCGTAACCGCCGCGATGTATCGGACCGATACATCGCACGTTAGCGGAGACGCATGATCAGGGCAAACCCTCGTTTGCGCGCTCCTGCCATCACGGATCGTGACGGTGGTCGCCTCGTCCCGCCGGACCGCGTACCCTTTGCCGCATGCGTACGCAGCGCCAGGTCGTCGACTACTCGCTCCAGAAGCGAGCGGTGCTGCGTGACCTCCTCGCCAGCCGGATCGGCACGTACGACGTCTGCGACGCGTCGCCGTACCTGAAGAACGCCGCCCGGTTCCACGGCGAGCCCACCGAGGAGCGCTGCCCGATCTGCCGCAGTGAGAACCTCATCCACGTCCACTACATTTACGGTGACGAACTCAAGCAGTCCGCCGGCCAGGCGCGTAACCGGGCCGAGTTGTCGGTGCTGGCGATGACGCTGCGTGAGTTCCAGGTGTTCGTGGTGGAGGTGTGCCCCGGCTGTGACTGGAACCATCTCGTCGAGCAGTTCCTGCTCGGCCGGGACGGTCTGGCCGGTGGCGCCGAGGGCGGGTCGGAGCAGGAGGCGGTGAGCGGCTCGTCCGCGCCGACCGGCTCCACCCCTCGTCGAAGGCGAGAGGCGCAACGGTGAATCCGGCTGTCCGGAGCGGGTCCCGCGCAACGAGCGGGTGGCGTATCCGACAGCAACTGAGTCTGATTGGTCCGAATAGGTCCAATTTGACGGCTGCACCCCGGCACGTCCGGCGTGTAGCGTCTCGTGTTCCAGCTCACGGCAACCCGGTGGCGGCGCCCGCGCGCCCCACCGCGACCGGCAGGGTGTGAGGAATGAACTACGGCGATCCCAGTTCTTCGCGTGGGCGGGCCCAGATCCCGGGCCCGAACGGCGACCCCGGTTCCGGCGGGAGCGCACGCGGGAACGGTTGGTCATCCGGGTCCGAGGGCCGCGCCGCGGCGACGCCGCGCGGCTCGTCCGGTGGGCGTGCCGCGGTCGGCGGCGCCGCCCCGGCG
>NZ_RJLN01000054.1 GCF_003725545.1 Micromonospora solifontis
CTACAGCGGGGCGAGGCGAACACCCGCTGGCGCGATTTTGCCGACGTGTACCTGCTGTCCGGCCAGCACGATGTGGACGGGGACGAACTCGCCACCGCCGTGCGGCGGGTTGCCGCTTATCGCGAGGTGATGGCGGTGTCGCTGAGCGAGGTCCTCGACGGCTACGCGACGCTGGCCCAATCACGGTGGGCGGCCTGGCGGCGCAAACACCGCCTCGAAGAGCGGCTGCCCCAGGATTTCGGAGTGGTGCAGCGCGCGTTCCTGCTTGCCGATCGGGCACTGTCTGGAGCCTCGCGGGGACAGACCTGGCACGCGGGGTCCACCGCATGGGTGGCCCGGTGACCCCGGGGTAGTGCGGGTCTTCGGCGACATTGCCGATCTGATCAGCTGCCTCCGGTGACGTCGCGTCAGGCGGCGAGGGCCTCGGCGAGCTTCACCGGGACGGCGCGTCGAACAGAATCGGCGAGAACGATCATGGCTGTCGGCGGATGCCGGTGTCGGTGGGGGCCGTTTCGGGTCTGGTGTGCAGGACTTCGCGGGCCTGTTCGGCGGCGCGGGTGATGCTCTCGCTGATGAAGTCGAGGAAGCGGGCGATGTTCTCCAGGCGGGCGGCGGCCGGGGTGTGCGGGCCGAGGATGGCGACGCCCTGGCGTGCGGTCTCGACGAGCTGGTCGTTGGCTCGGGCGCTGGCGATCGTCGCCTGGTAGAAGAGCTCGTCGTCGACGAGGTACCGGTCCCGGCGGCGTTCGTCGCGTTCCCGGCGGACGAGGCTCTGGCTCTCCAGGAAGGCGATCGCCTTGGAGATCGACGCCGGGCTGACCTGGAGGCGCTGGGCGAGTTGAGACGCGGTGAGGCTGCCTGCGTCGGTGGTGAACAGGCAGGTCAGCACCCGGGCTCCCATCTTGTTCAGGCCCGAGCCCATGAGCACCGTGGTGAGGGTCTCCTCGTACTCGGCCAGGGCCTCGGCGTCGCGTCCGGCTTGCTGGGGGACTGACTCCGGCCCGCGGGAGGGGGCGGGCCGGCGCCGGTGCGCGCGGCGTTCGGTGGCGCGGTGGGCCAGGTCGGCGCGGTAGGCGGTGGGGCCGCCGTTGCGCATCACCTCACGTGTGATCGTCGAGGTCGGCCGGTTGAGGCGCCGGGCGATCTCGGCGTAGGGGAGGCTGTCGGCCAGCCCCAGCGCGATCTGCTGGCGTTCCTGCTGGGTGAGCCTGCCTCCCGGCATCGCGATCTCCCTGGTGATCATCCGGCGGTCCCTGACCCCCTGACGATAGCGTTCACTGTTCATCCATTGCAATGTGCCGACTGGCTTTCGTTGCGTTACTCCGGAGACTGTTGCAACGATTTCTATAGCTCCACCTGGGAAGACTGCTGTCCAGTGCAACAAAAGCGTTGCCGAGGACTGGAAAGCAACGTAGCTTTTCCCGTATCGGAAACAACGAACGAGCACCGGAGCGCATGATGCAGAAGTTCGACACCCCCGCCCCGATCTCCGCCGTCCTGGCCATCCCCGCCGGACGCATCCAGTTTATCGCCGCCGACCGGGCCGACACCGTCGTCGAGATCCGGCCCGCCAACGCCGCCAAGAGCCGCGACGTCCAGACCGCCGAGCAGACCACGGTCGGCTACGCCGACGGCGTCCTGCGGATCCACGCCCCCGAGCCCGCCAACCGGCTCGTCGGCGCCGCCGGATCCGTCGAGGTCACCGTCCAGCTGCCCGCCGGCTCCGGCGTCGAGGCCAGGGCCGCCAGCGCCGAGTTCCGTGGCGTCGGCCGCCTCGGCGACGTCGCCGTCGACGGCGCGTACCGCCAGATCAAGATCGACGAGGCCGCCCGCGTCCGCCTTACCGCGATCGACGGCGACGTCGAGGTCGGCCGGCTCAACGGCCCCGCCGAGATCAGCACCGCACGGGGCGACATCCGGATCACCGAGGCCGTGCGCGGCACGGTCGTCCTGTGTACCCAGTCCGGCGACATCTCGGTCGCCGCCGCCCCCGGCGTCTCGGCCGCCCTGGACGCCGGCACCGGCTACGGCCGTATCAGCAACGCCCTCAAGAACGACGGCAGCACCGAACTCGACATCCGCGCCACCACCTCCCACGGCGACATCACCGCCAGCAGCCTCTGAAGGAGCAGAACCATGACGAAGATCAGCGCTTCCGCGACCAGTTCGACGTGGACCGGCCTGGTGCCGGTCGAGGACACGGCCCTGGCCGTCACCGACACCGGCGGTCCCGGCGTCCCGGTGGTCTACCTCAACGGCCAGTTCGCCACCCAGGGTTACTGGCGGCGGGTCATCGCCGAACTGGGGACGGGGTGGCGGCACATCACCTACGACGAGCGGGCGCGCGGCAGATCGAAGCGTTCGGCGGACTATTCCTTCGAGGCAGCCGTCCGGGACGTCGACGCCGTGCTCGCGGCCCGGGGCGTGGACCGGGCACTGCTGGTGGGCTGGTCCTACGGGGCGGTCGTCGGGGCGCACTGGGCCAGCCGGCATCCGGACCGTACCGTGGGCGCGGTCCTGGTCGACGGCGCGTTCCCGTACGACTGGCTCGACGACGCCATGGAGCAGCGGATCCGGAAGCTGTTCCGGCGGATGAGCTGGTTCCTGCCGCTGCTGCGCCCGACGGGCCTGGCGCCGCGGATGACCGCCGAACAGCAGGCGAACAGCAACATCGAACTCGGCCGGCTCTCCCGCGAGCGCGAGCTGGGCCCCGTGCTGGACCGCATCACCGTCCCGACGCGGTACGTGGTCGCGTCGGGAACGTCCTTCGGCAGCCGCGGCGACGAGCAGGAACGCATCCGTACCAGCCTCGACGCGGTGACCACCCGCAACCCGAACATCCAGATCGCGGCGAAGGTCACCAGCAACCACGGGGCGATCCTCAAGAAGGACTACGCGGCCGTCGCCGAGGCCGTTCGCGAGGTCGCCGGCCGCGATCGCTGATGAGAGGACGCAGCGGACCGAGGACCAGGATTGGCGGGTTGTGGCCGGGTGACCGGCCACAACCCGCCAGGACCGGTCAGGGCGTGGCGAGCGCCTCGGTGGGCGCGAGCCGGGCCGCCCGGATCGCCGGGTACAGCCCGGCGAGGGCCCCGATCAGCAGGGTCGCCCCGAGCCCGCCGGCCACCGCCCACACCGGCACCACCGTCGGCCACGCCTGGGAGAACGCGTACGCCGTCGTGACCCCGCTGCCGAGCAGGACCCCGCCGACGCCGCCCAGGGCGGACAGCAGCAGGGACTCGGCCAGGAACTGGGTGCGTACCTGGCCCCGGGTCGCGCCGAGCGACCGGCGCAGGCCGATCTCCGGGCGGCGCTCCAGCACCGAGATCACCATCGTGTTCGCCACCCCGACCCCGCCGACCAGCAGGGCGACCGCGCCGAGGCCGAGCAGCAGCCCGGTGAACGCCTCGTCGGTGGCCTGCTTCGCGGCGAGCGCGTCGGACGGCCGCGCCACCTTCACCTCGTCGGGTGCCTCCGGGTTGGCCGTGGCGCCGAGCACCCCGCGCACCGCCTCGACCGCCGTGTCCGACGTCCGGGCGTACACGGTGGTCGGGTGCCCGTCAAAGCCCAGGTACGAGGCTGCGGCGTCCCAGCCGACCAGCGCGGACAGGTCCAGCTCCGGCGCCAGCGGCGCGGGCGCGAGGATCCCCACCACGGTGAACCACCGGTTGCCGACCTGCACCTGCACGTCCGGACCGGCGGCGCCGATGCCCAGCCGCCGGGCCGTGGTGGCCCCGAGCACCACCGCCGGGTAGCGCGCGGTGGCGGCGTTGAGCCAGGCGCCGCTGGCCACCTCCAGCCCGACGGTGTCCCGCAGCTCCAGGCCGGCGGCCCGGGCGGCGATCCCGCCGCTCTCGCCCCGGGCGATCAGGTCCGACCGGTAGACCCGCGCGTCGGCCAGCAGCCCGGTGGCGGCGACCTGCCGCACCGGCCCGATCCGCCCGATCATCGCCACCGACTCGGTCGGCAGTTGGGCGTCGCCGCCGAAGAGCGTGTTGCCCGGGCTGACGGTGAGCAGGTTGGTGCCGAGCCGCGCAAGGGTGCGGTCCAGCTCCGCCCGGGACGACGCGGAGATCCCGACGACCGCCACCATCGCGGCGATCCCGATCGCGATGCCCAACGCCGACAGGAACGCCCGCAGCGGCCGGGTGCGCAGCCCGACCCCACCGACCCGCAGCACGTCGCGGGGCCGCAGCCGGGCGGGCGCCAGCCGCGGCGGCCGGCGCTCGCCGGCACCGCGCTGGGCCGTGGGACCGCCGTCCAGCACGCCGAGCCCGCTACTCATGCCGACACCTCCGCCGGTCGGTGGTCGGCCACGATCCGACCGTCGCGCATCTGCACCCGGCGGGGCAGACCGGCGGCGATCTCCAGGTCGTGCGTGATCACCACGATGGTCGTCCCGGTCGCGTGCAGGTCGCGCAGCAGCGCCAGCACCGCGGCGCCGGACGCCGAGTCCAGGTTGCCGGTCGGCTCGTCGGCCAGCAGCAGCGCCGGCTCACCCACCACCGCGCGGGCGATCGCCACCCGCTGCCGCTCGCCGCCGGACAGCTCGTGCGGCCGGTGGGCGAGCCGGTGCCCCAACCCCACCCGGACCAGCGCGGCCTCCGCGCGCCGCCGCCGCTCCCGCAGGGGTACGCCCGCGTAGAGCAGCCCGTCGGCGACGTTGTCGCGGACCGGCACGTTCGGCGCGAGGTGGAACTGCTGGAAGACGAAGCCGATCCGGGACGACCGGAGCGCGGAAAGCTGCCGGTCGGTGAGCGTCGCCACGTCGTGCCCGTCGATGCGTACCCGGCCGGTGGACGGGCGATCCAGGGTGCCGACCAGGTGCAGCATGGTCGACTTGCCCGACCCGGAGGGGCCGACGATCGCGACCAGCTCGCCGTGGTCGATGGTCAGCGACACCCCGTCGAGGGCCCGCACGCCGCCCGGGTAGACCTTGCTCACCCCGGCCAGGTCGACGACCCCGGTCACGTCGGCATCCCCACGGTCGCGCCCTCGGTCAGCCCGGCACCGGAGACCTCCACCCGGCCGGCGGCGAACAGGCCGGTCGTCACGGCCACGGTCCGGGTGGTCGAGCCCTCGACCAGTTGCACGCCGTACCCGCCCTCGGCCAGCGCGAGCAGCGCGGCGACCGGCACGGTCAGCACGTCCCGGCGCTCGGCGGCGGTGAACGCCACCTTGGCCGAGGCCTGGTCGAAGCCGGTCAGCGCCTTCGGGTCGGCCACGGTCACGGTGACCTCGATGGTGGTGGTCGGCTCGTTCTGGCCGCCGGCCCCACCGCCGCCCCCGGTCTCGATCACCGTCTCCGTCGTGGCGACCGTCCCGGCGACCTCCTTGCCGTTGGGCAGGGTGACGGTCACCTTGGCACCCTTCTTCGCCAGCCGCTCGTCGTCGACCTCCAGCGACACCGTCACCACCCGGGTGGTGCCGGTCCAGGTCAGCACCGCCTGCCCGGGCTGGGCCGGGTCGCCGGCGTCCGCCTCGTGGCTCTCCACCCGCACCGGGCCGGGGGCGTAGACGACCCGGCCCAGCTCGACCCGGCCGGTCTCCGGCAGGTCGAGGTCCTCCTGCCAGTCCCGCACCGCGTCCGCGGTGGCCGAGGTGTACTCGTCGTCGACGGTGAAGCCGGAGTAGCCGAGTGCGTCCAGGTTCCGCTCCAACTGCCGCACGTCCGCGCCGGACATGCCCGGCCCCAGCGTCCGGTAGGCCGGCAGCGACCCGTACAGCAGCACCACCTTCGCGTCGTCGACCGCGTACAGCGGTTTGCCCCGCGCGACCTGGCTGCCGGTGTCGGCCAGCCAGGTGACGGTGCCGCCGCCGCGGGCCGCCGCGGTGTGGGTGGCGCCGTAGCCGAGCTCCCCGTCGAAGCTCTCCGTGTCGGTCAGGGTCTGCCGGGTGACCTGGGCGGTCGCCGGTGGCAGGCCGCCGCGGGCCGGCGTACCCCCGTCGCGGCCACCGTCCGCGACCGCGGCGGTGACGCCCGCCGCGGCGGCGACCACCACCGCCGAGGCGACCACGATCGGGGTACGCGCGCGACGCCGACGGCGGCCGCGTTCACCGGTCGACGCCTGCGTCGCTGGCGGATCGGCCGGCGCGGCGGCCGTCGCCACGGTGGTGCTGGCGTTGACCGGGGCCGGTGCCTGCGGGGCCCGCAGATCCGGCTCGCTGCGCGCGGTCACGGCTTCCGCTTCAGCATGAGCGGCGCGCCCTCCTGGCGGCACTTCTCCAGCGCGGCCCGCATCGTCGGGCTGTCCGGATCGAACCCGGCGCCGCCGCTGATTTCGATGCTGCCGTCCGGGCCCGGGTCGGGGAAGTTCGGCACCCCGTTCTCCCGCATGCACCTGGCCAGCGCCCGCACCTTCTCCACCTGCTCCGGGTCGAGCTTGATCGCCTTGCCGCCGTTGGGCAGCAGGCTGCGGCACTGCTCCATGGCCCCCTGGACCTTCGACTTGTCGGTCCCCTCGGGCATGCGGATCTTGAAACCGCCGCCCTCGCCGGGCTCCGGGTCGGGGAAGTCCGGCACCCCGTTCTCCCGCATGCACTTGGCGAACTCGCGCTGCCGGTCCTCGTCCTTCACCGGGGCCACGGTGGCGCTGGGCGAGGCGCCGCCGGCACCGCCACCGGCTGTGGCCACCTGCTCCCCGTCCCGGTCACCGCCGCCGCAGCCGGCCACCGCCAGGCTCAGCAGCAGCGGCAGGACGAGCAGCGTGCCCGACATTCGTCGGCGCATGGCACAACTCCTTCCTCCGGGCCGGCGCGGACCGCCGGCCGATACGGACCACTCGACCGCGAGGGCGGTATCCCGGGCGTAACCACCGGCGTTAACGCCGCCGTTATCGGCGGGCGCGGCACCATGGAAGGCGTGCGGGTGCTGGTGGTCGAGGACGAGACGTTGCTGGCCGACTCCATCGCGGAGTGGCTGCGCCGGGAGGCGTTCGCGGTGGACGTCGCCTACGACGGGGACGCGGCGCTGGAGCGGCTCGGCGTCACCGACTACGACGTGGTGGTGCTCGACCGGGACCTGCCGGTGGTGCACGGCGACGACGTCTGCCGGGCGGTGGTGGACAGCGGCACCGAGACCCGGGTGCTGATGCTGACCGCCGCCGCGGCCGTCCGGGAACGGGTGGCCGGGCTGGCCCTCGGCGCCGACGACTACCTGGTCAAGCCGTTCGCCCTGGTCGAACTCTCCGCCCGGGTGCACGCGCTGGCCCGGCGGGCGCGGCCGGCGGCCCCGCCGAAACTCGCCCGGGCCGGCATCGTGGTCGACCCGGCCCGCCGGGAGGTCTACCGCGACGGCCGGTACGTGGCGCTGTCCCGCAAGGAGTTCGCGGTGCTGGCCGAGCTGCTCCGGGCCGGCGGGGCGGTGGTCTCCGCCGAGGAACTGCTGGAACGGGCCTGGGACGAGCACATCGACCCGTTCACCAACGTGGTCCGGGTGACCGTGATGAAGCTGCGCCGCAAGCTCGGCGACCCGCAGGTCGTCGAGACGGTACCGGGAGTGGGGTATCAGATCAGGTGAAACGACTGACCATCCGGGCCCGGCTGACCCTGGTCCACGGCGGCCTGCTGCTGTTGGCCGGCGTGGTCCTGCTCGCCGTCACGTACGTGCTGGTGAACCAGCGGATGCGGGAGCCGCTGACCGGGGTCAAGGCCCAGATCATCGAGAAGCCGCTCGGCAAGCTGCCCGGCCTGGGCGCGGCCGACCAGCTGCGGATCCTGATCCAGGAGGCCCAGGACGAGGCGAAGCGCAACGCGCTGGAGTCGCTGCTCACCCAGGGCGGGATCGCGCTGCTGCTGATCTCGGCGGTCGCCCTCGCCTTCGGCTGGCTGATCGCGGGCCGGGCGTTGCAGCCGCTGCAGCAGATCACCGGCACCGCCCAGCGGATCGCCGCCGGCACGGCCGGCCGGGGGCTGCACGAGCGGATCGCGCTGGACGGGCCCCGCGACGAGGTGAAGGAACTCGCCGACACGTTCGACCTGATGCTGGAGCGGCTCGACCGGTCCTTCGACGGCCAGCGCCGGTTCGTGGCGAACGCCTCGCACGAGCTGCGTACCCCGCTGGCACTCAACCGGTCGCTGCTGGAGGTGGCGGTGTCCCGGCCGGGCGCCTCCGCCGAACTGCGGCAGCTCGGCGAGACCCTGCTGGCGATCAACGAACGCCATGAACGGCTCATCGACGGGCTGCTCACCCTGGCCGACTCGGAGCAGCAGGTCGTCGACCGCACCCCCGTCGACCTCGCCGAGATCGCCGGCCATCTCCTCGACCAGGCGGCGGCCGGGACGCCGGAGCTGACCGTACGCCGGCACCTCGCACCCGCCCCCACGGCCGGCGACCCGGTGCTGCTGGAACGGCTGGCGCAGAACCTGGTGGAGAACGCGGTCCGGCACAACCTGCCGGCCGGCGGCGAGGTCGAGGTCAGCACCGGCACCGTCGACGGTCGCGCCACCCTGGTGGTCGCCAACACCGGCCCGGCGGTGCCCAGCTACGACCTGGAGACGATCTTCCAGCCGTTCCGGCGGTTGCGCCAGGACCGGGTGGCCGGGCCGGCCGGCCGGGGCCACGACCGGGCCGGTGCCGGACGCGGCTTCGGGCTCGGCCTGTCGATCGTGCGGGCGGTGGCCCAGGCGCACGGCGGCGCCGTGCACGCGCAGCCCCGCAACGGTGGCGGACTCATCGTGACGGTGACGATGCCGGCACTGAACGTGGTCGTTCCCGGGCAGCCGGCGCGAGCGCTGCCCACCGCACCGGCGGGCCAGCTGGTCTGAGTCCCTGGCACGGCTCGTGGCGGCCCGGTGCCTCTCCTCGGCCGCCTGTGGGGGTGACGTCACGAACGACTCACCGGGGCAGCACCGCTGCCCGGGCCGCCGGAAGCGGACGGCCGCCGCCGGACCGTACCCTCCTCGTATCGTGGCCGGGCAGCGGCCAGGTCGAGGGGAGTGGTCCATGCACGCCGGGTTGGCCGTGCCGCCCGCCGTCGAGGCGGAACGGGTCATCACCGCCGTGCTGGCCGACCTGCGCTCCGGGGAGCACCGCGGCGTGGTCGTCGACTCCCCGCCCGGCGCCGGCAAGTCCACCCTCGTGGTCCGGGCCGCCACCGAACTGGCCGCCACCGGCGAGCCGCTGATCATCGTCGCGCAGACCAACGAGCAGGTCGACGACCTCATCGACCGGCTCGTCCGCAAGGCCCCCGAGCTGCGAATCGGCCGGCTCTCCGCGACCGACTACCGGCCCTCGGACCGGGTACGGGACCACGCCACGGTCCGGGTCGCCGCGAAGGTCGCCGACCTCGGCGATCCGGCCGTCGTCATCGGTACGGCCGCCAAGTGGGCCACGGTCGCCGAGGGCACCTGGCCGTGGGCGATCGTCGACGAGGCGTACCAGATGCGCTCGGACGCCCTGCTGCGCGTGGCCGGGCGGTTCGAGCGGGCGCTGTTCGTGGGGGATCCGGGCCAGCTCGACCCGTTCTCCACCGTCGAGACGGCCCGCTGGACCGGCCTGACCTGGGATCCGATGCAGTCGGCGGTGGCCACCCTGCTGCGGCACAACCCGGACCTGCCCGTACACCGACTGCCGGTGTCCTGGCGGCTGCCGGCCTCGGCCGCGCCGGTGGTCGCGGCGGCGTTCTACCCGTTCACCGGGTTCCGCGCCGGCACCGGGCCGGCCGACCGGGCGTTGACGTTCACCGAGCCGGGGCCGGGGGACCGGCTGGACGCGACCGTCGAGCTGGCGGCCCGCACCGGCTGGGGGCTGTACGAGCTGCCGGCCCGGCACACCCTGCGTACCGATGGGGAGGCGGCGGCGGCCTGCGCGGAGCTGGCGCTGCGGGTGCTGCGGCGCGGCGCGATCGCGGTCTCCGAGCAGGCCCCCGGCGGCGCGCCGGTGACCGCGGACCGGATCGCCGTCGGGGCCGCGCACCGCGACCAGGCGGCGGCCATCCGGGCGCGGCTCGGCGCGGCCGGCGCGGGCATCACCGTGGACACCGCCAACCGGCTCCAGGGCCGGGAGTACGACGTGACGATCGTGCTGCACCCGCTGTCCGGGCGGCGCGACGCGACCGCGTTCCACCTGGAGTCGGGGCGGCTGTGCGTGCTGGCGTCCCGGCACCGGCACGCGTGTCTCGTGGTGGCGCGGGCGGGGATCCCGGAGCTGCTGGACGCGCACCCGTCGACCGAGCGGATGCACCTGGACGTGCCGGTGAAGTTCCCGGACGGCTGGGAGGCCAACCAGACGATGCTCGCCCACCTCGCCGCCCATCACGCCGACTGACAACCGGACGAACGGGCACCGTGGAAGGACGCCCGTCGATGCTACGGTGAGCCCCGCGTTCCGCGTGTCCGGACGCGACCAGCCGCGCCATCACGGGGAGAACTTCATGGCGTCATACCGGCTTCTCGCCGTCGCGTCCCTGACCGCCCTGGTCACCACCCTGTCCGGAGCCGCCTCCGCCGCTCCACCCACTGTGGATCGCGCCGCCGCCAAGGCCTCCGTCACCACGGTGCGCGGCCCGCAGCAGGCGGTCCGGCTCGCCACCGGCGAGCGGCTGGAGCTGATGCGCGCGGACACCCGCTCGGTGTCGCCGTTCCGGGTCCTCCCGGCGGGCAACTCCGTCCGGCCCGGGCGCTTCGCGTACGGGGCGGCCGGCGGGAAGCTGCGGGTGCAGCCCACCGGCCACCGGGCCCAGGCGGTGCGGGTGCGGGCCGGAGCGCGCGGATCGGCCACGGTCACGGCCGGCGCCTACCCGGTGACCCTCACCATCGCCAGCCCGACGGCGGTCGCCTTCAAGCTCCTCTACGTGTGGGACCGCCAGACCTGGACCTCCTATTCGGTCAAGGACGAGGAGTTCACCCCGAACGGCAGCGTGCAACTGCCCGACGGCAACTACTTCGCGGTCGCGCTATACAGCCAGTCGGGCGGCGGCAGCTACCTGCTCACCCGGACCTTCCAGGTCGCCGGTGCCGGCGCCACCGTCCGGTTCGACGAGAGCACGGCGAAGGAGACGCGGATCGCGGTCGACGACCCCACCGCCACCCGCTACACCTCCGCGGTGTGGATCTCCGTGCCCGGCGGGCTGGCCGGCTTCGCCGGCGGCGGGGCCGAGAAGACGTACGTGACGCCGTTCTCCGTGCCCGGCGCCTCGCTGCGGTTGCACGAACTCCTGGTGAAGCGGGGGACGTCCGAGTACGTGCCGGGCCCCTACCGGTACGACCTCTACCGCAGCTTCGACGGCACCGTGCCGGCCACGCCGGTGGCGAACGTGACCCGGGCCGGGCTGGCCGTCACGACCACCGCCGTCCGGGGGCAGGCGAGGGCCACCAACGGCACGCTGCAGACCGTGCCGTACACCGCGGGGGACTGGACCGGTGTCTACCTCCCGTCGCCCGTCGCGGTCCCGGGCACCCTCACCGAGTACGTGACGCCCAGCCAGTCCTTCGGACGGCTGCTGAACTACCGTCCCACGGCGCAGGACATGACCCTGACGGAGCGGGTCCTGCCGGCGGGCCTGTCGGCTGGTGAGACGATCGGTGGCGCGCCGTTCGCCCCGCGTCGGGCCCCCGGCAGCGACTCCTACCGGGACATCACCCGGATGTGGATCTACGAGTACCCGGCCCTGAGCGACGCCGCCGGGAACCTGGGGCTCGACCGGGACGCGAAGGTGTCGATCAACCTCAGCTCCGGCGGAGAGCCCTACATCTCGGCCAGCGGCCTGTCGCCGTACCAGTCCGTGTCCGCGACGGTGCCGTCAGTGTCGACGGTCTACCAGCTGAACCACACCGTCACCCGGGTCGCGTCCTGGTCCCGGCTCTCCACCGAGGTCCGCAGCGAGTGGCGATTCCTGTCCGCCGGCGTCCGGTACAGCGACCCGCTGCCCCTCGTCGACATCGGCTTCACGACGACCGGCCTCGACACCCAGAACACGGCCCCGCTCGCGCCGATGAGGATCAACGCGACGGCCACCTCGCGCCGCCCGGGCGCGGCGACGACCCTGACCGGCCTGGAGTACTCGACCGACGACGGCGCGACCTGGGCGACGCTGCCCGTCTCCGGCTCGGCGGACCGCGCCTCGGTCGAGCTGACGGTGCCGTCCACCGCCGCCTTCGTCTCGTTGCGCGCCACGGCGGCCGACGACTCCGGCGACACCCTCCGGCGTACCGTCATCCGGGCCTTCGCCGGCCCGGCGTCGCAGGCCGACGAGACGGTCGGCGCCACCAGGGTGTCCAACGTGGTGGTCAACGGCGGTAGGCCGGTCGTCCTGACCCCGTCCGGCGTGGCCGAGTTCACCGCCACGTTCACCGCCACCGACCCGGCCGGCATCGCCGCGGGCGACGTCTACCTCAGGCGCGGCCCGTCCCGCGGCTACCTCCCCCGCGGTTCGTCCGCCGGCCCTGATTCCGTGCTGGTCAGCGGGGCGGCCACGGTCTGCACCCCGACCAGCACGACCACCGCGACCTGCCAGGCGACCTTCCGGGTCGATCCGAGACTCAGCCTCGGCAGGAACAACCTGGCCGGCGCGTGGCAGGTGGCCGTCCGCGCGACCAGCAACGACGGCAGGAGCTTCACCGACCGGCGGGCGGCGGCCACCTTCCCGCTGCTGCGCCAGACCACGCTGACCACCACCGCCACGCCGACGTCGGTGACCGCGGGCAAGACCATCTCCGTCCAGGGCACGCTCTCCCAGGCGAACTGGGAGCGGATGCCCTACAGCGGCTACCCGGGCCAGGCGGTCACGCTGCAGTTCAAGAAGGCGGGCGGCAGCACGTACGCCAACGTGAAGAGCGTGACGGTCGACCAGGTCGGCGAGGTCACGGTGAAGGTCACCGCGTCCGTGAGCGGCTACTGGCGCTACGTGTTCGCGGGCAGCCCGACCGCCGCGGCGGTCACCAGCGGCAGCGTGTACGTCAAGGTCACTTAAGGCGGGCCCTTCTCGCCTTCATCAATCTCACGGTGTGTCGGGACATGTTCGCTCGGTCACGCCGGGCACAATCGCAGGGCCTGGGTGCGACCAGGAAATGCTTCCCTGAGAGGTGTCCCGTTGTTGCGGTGTCGAGGCCGACTGGCTCGGTGGACACTGCGTGGAGTGCTCCTGATCGGTGGCGCGTTCGGCGTGTGGGGCCTGCACGAGGCGGTCACGGATGACGCCGCTCAGGCGGTCGAGCCTGCCCGGGCCTGCCTGCTCGGCGACCTGCTGAGCGCTCGCACACCGGTTCTCGACATTTCGCTGACCTGTACGCGGCATGCTTCGGACGGCTCGGCGACGGTGGGTGCGCAAGCCCGCGTCGGCCTTGGCGGGACGGTCACGAGCCCGGGCCTGGCGGCCCCGGCCCAGGTACCTGCCGGTGAGCGCTCAGCGGTGCCGGCACCGGTAGCCGCCGCGATCGACGTCGCCCGCCCCGCGACAGTTGTCGAGGCGATCAGACCGGTCACTCGTCCTGTCGTGGACCTCGCTTCGCCCGTCGTGGCAGAGATCGGCGGGACAGGACTGCTCAAGCCGGTCGGCGATGTCGTCCGGCCGGTCGTCGAGCCGATCGTTGAGGCGCTGCCTCCGGTCCTCGACCTGGCGCAACCGATCATCGGCGCACCCGCGACGCCGGCAACTCCTCCCGCCGGCCCCGTCGTCGGCGGGCCGCCGGCCGTCGGCGCGCCCGGGGCCGCGCCTGTCACCAACCCGCGCTCCACGCCGTCGCCGGTCGCGGTTCATCCGCCAGCCTCGTCGTGGGCACCGCTGGCACGGCCGGCAGGCGCTCAGCAGCCGGCACCGACGGTTGCCGACGAGACACCACGGCGGTGGCCGGCCGAGCCGAGCCCGGCCCCTGGCGTGACGCCCGCGGCGCCCGGCAGCGCGGCCGGCAGCGGCTCCGGCGGTGGGACGGCCGTTCCGGCCGACGCCGTGCTTGGGTCGTGGGTCCCGAGCCTGCGGCCTCTCGGCTGCCCCGGCAGCAGGTGCGACACACTCGCGGGCCGCTCACGGCGACCGGACCCGACACCGGCCTGAGCAACTGCGGCACACCACGTCGAGGCCTTACAGCCACGAACACTGTGGACGGCCTGCGCGGTGATGCCGGCACGGCTACCAGCTGACCGGCCCGGCATCCGCCCTGTGCGGCACCGCCGGCCCCGCTCCCGCCCGCCTCCGCTTCTCGCGCACGGGCCGGCGCCCGCGATCCCGCCTACCTCGGGCTTCGGGCGTCAGCACCGGGCCCCACCCCCACGACAACCGTCTTCCGCGCACCGCATCGTCTGCCACCAGGAGCACTCCGTGAACCACTCCATGCCCGTCTGCCGCGCTCGATGGCGGGACACCCCGCAGATTGTCGATCTGGTCGTCGGCTCCTTCGCCAGCAGCGCTGTCGGCGCATGGCTGGTACCCGACGAACGCCGCCGACGTGATGTCCTCAGCGCCGTCGTCCAGGTCTGGGTCGAGCAGGCTCTCCTGTTCGGTGAGGCCTATCTCCTGCCGGACCACTCCGCCGCCGCGGTATGGCTGCACCGGTACGGACCCATCCCGGCTCCCGCCTACGGCGAGCGGCTCGCCGTCGCGTCCGGCGAACACCTCGACCGCTTCCTCCGCCTCGACGAGGTCCTGCGCGCGCACCGACCCGCCGGTCCCCACAATCATCTGGCGTTCTTCGCGGTCGCCCCGAACCCCCGCCGCCTCAGGCGTGCCACCACCCTGCTGGTCAACAGCAACGTCCGGATGGGACAGGCCCTCCTCCCCGCGTACACCGAGGCGACGACCCTCGCCGATCGAGACCTGTACGCCCGGCACGGCTACGTCCCCCACGACCCGTTCACTCTGCCCGACGGGACCACCGCCTACCCGATGTGGCGAACCCCGGGAAGCCGGCGTACCGACGGCGCATCCGGCCGAGCCGGGCGTTCGGAGCGGGATGGCCGCAGACACCGGATGAACGACGCCCCGATCCGGGCCGTCCTCGACACGTCCGCGATCATCGCGTTCACCACCGGGTCGAGCGCCGTGGGCGAGGCGATCACCAAGATCGCCGACGAGGGCGGGCTTTTCGGGCTACCCGTGCTGTGCCTGGCTGAGGCGTACCGGTCGAACGTCGACGCCGGCCGTCTCGAGCTGCTGGTCAATCATCCAGCCGCGGTGCTGCTGACCGTTGATCCGTTCCGCTGGCGGGAGTTCGCCACCACCTGTCTCGCGGTCGAGCGGCTCGACACAGCGAGCGCCCTCCTCGCTGCCGCCGCCGACGGCTGCACCATCCTGACCGAGCAGCCGGGGCGGGGATGAGTCGCCGCAGCCAGCGCCACCAGCGTGGAGACCGTCAGGGGCGGCGATCCCGGGCACGGCCGGGGTCGGCGACTGCCGCCGACCCCGGCCGTGGGGATGGTCAGCGCTGGGCGCCGGCCGTCACGGGCGCGGGCCAGCTGTCGCGGAAGACCTGGCTCGTCGTGGCGCTGCGGACGGCGAAGCCGAACAGCGAGTCGACCCGGGCGGCCTCAGCCGAGCTCGGGTACGGGTTGGTGCAGCTGGTGCCGGCGCTGCCGCCGGACATCAGGATGGCGCAGTTGCCGTTGTAGTTGTCGGGCAGGCCGAGGATGTGCCCGATCTCGTGGGTCATGATCCGCAGCGGCGAGTACTGCTGGGCCTGGTAGTAGTCGATGACCACGCGGCCGTTGCCGAGGCTGGTGCGCTGGGCGTACGAGCCGCCGCCGTAGGTGTAGTAGATCATCAGGTTCGAGCCGCACTGGGCCATGTTGATGTTGTTGGTGGAGTTGTTCCAGATCGAGGCGGCCTGGACGGCGTAGCTGGCGAAGGGGCCGGCCTGACTGGTGTTGTAGCAGACGTTGCGGAGGGCGGCGGAGGCCGGTGCCGGGTCGACGGCGACCGCGCCCAGCGCCGTGAGCGTCACGGCCGCGAGGGTGGCGAGGATCCGGGACAGCTTGGGCAGACGCACGGTTCACACTCCCTTTTCGGGTCGGGGTTGAGCGGGAACCAGGCCAGCCTATTGATAGACGTTGCTCGATATCAAGGCGATCGATGAATTTCCGTGCGCTTGATGTCCCTCGATCGCGTGGCCTAGTCTCTTCCTCGGGCGGGCAAGTGAACAGCCGCTAGTGAGGAGTGGTGATGGGTCGGCGAGCGCTCGTGGTGGGCGTGGGGATGGTCCCGTTCGCCACACCGAGGACCAGTCAGCCGTACGACGTGCTGGGCGAAGAGGCGACCCGGGTCGCGCTCGCCGACGCCGGGCTGGACTACGCCCGGATCCGGCAGGCGTACGTCGGATATGTGTACGGCGACTCGACATGTGGCCAGGCGGCGCTGTACCGGGTCGGGCAGACCGGCATCCCCGTCGTCAACGTCAACAACAACTGCTCCACCGGCTCCACCGCGCTGTTCCTGGCCCGCCAGGCCGTCGAGTCCGGTGCGGCGGACTGCGTCCTCGCCCTGGGCTTCGAGCAGATGCAGCGCGGGGCGCTGACCACGCACTGGTCGGACCGGCCCACCCCGTTCGACCGGTTCCACGAGGTCTCCGACCGCATCCAGGGTCCCGGTGACGCCCCGCTGGCCGCCCGCTACTTCGGCGGCGCGGGCGCCGCCTACGCCGAGCGGTACGGCACCCGGCCGGAGACCTTCGCCGCGATCGCCGTGAAGGCCCGCCGGCACGCGGCGCACAACCCGTACGCGGTGTTCCGCGACCCGGTCACCGTCGAGGAGGTGCTCGCCTCGCCGCACATCCACGGCCCGCTGACCCGCCTGCAGTGCTGCCCGCCCACCTGCGGCGCGGCGGCGGTGGTGCTGTGCAGCGAGGACTTCGCCCGCGCGCGCGGCCTGCGCACCGACGTGGCGATCCGGGCGCAGGCGATGGTCACCGACGGCCCGTCGACGTTCGACAGCGGCGACCTGCGCACGCTCGTCGGCTACGACATGTCCCGGGCCGCCGCGCGGCAGGTGTACGAGGACTCCGGCGTCGGCCCCGAAGACCTGCGCGTGGTGGAACTGCACGACTGCTTCACCGCCAACGAGCTGATCAGCTACGAGGCGCTCGGGCTGACCCCGGAGGGCACCGCCGAGAAGTTCATCGCCGACGGCGACCACACCTACGGCGGCCGGGTGGTCACCAACCCGTCCGGCGGCCTGCTGTCGAAGGGCCATCCGCTCGGCGCGACCGGGCTGGCCCAGTGCGCCGAACTGGTCTGGCAACTGCGCGGCGAGGCGCGGGCCCGGCAGGTCGACGGCGTCACCGTCGCCCTGCAGCACAACATCGGCCTCGGCGGGGCCGCCGTGGTCACCCTCTACGAGAAGCGGAGCTGAGGCGATGCCCGTCGACCCCGACAAGGCCCGGGCACTGGCCTTCCCACCGGTCACCGTCACCGTCGAGCGCGGGCGGCTGCGGATGTTCGCCCAGGTCATCGGCGAGACCGACCCGGTGTACGTGGACCCGGCCGCCGCCCGCGCGGCCGGCCACCCGGACCTGCCGGTGCCGCCCACCTTCTTCTTCAGCCTGGAGATGGAGTCCCCGGACCCGTGGTCGTACCTCGCCGACCTCGGTGTGGACCTGCGCCGGGTGCTGCACGGCGAGCAGGAGTTCAGCTACCACGCGATGGTCTACGCCGGGGACACCGTCGAGCTGCGGCCGCGGATCATCGACGTCTACACCCGCAAGGGCGGCGCGCTGGAGTTCCTGGTCAAGCGGACCGACATCCGGCGCGACGACCGGCTGGTGGCCGAGGCGACCGCCGTCATCGTCGTACGCGATCCGGAGGTGGCCTCGTGACCATGGTGGACGACCTGCGCGAGGGGACGGAGCTGCCGCCGCTGCGGCTGCCGCCGATCACCCGGACCACGCTGGCGCTCTTCGCCGGCGCCTCCGGCGACCACAACCCGATCCACATCGACCTCGACGTGGCCCGCTCCGCCGGCCTCGACGACGTCTTCGCCCACGGCATGCTCTCCATGGCGTACCTCGGCCGGCTGCTGACCGGGTGGGTGCCGCAGCACCGGATCCGCACCTACCGGGTCCGGTTCGTCGCCGTCACCCCGGTGCACGCCGAGCCGACGTGCACCGGGCGGGTGGTCTCCGTCCGCGACGGGCGGGCCACCGTCGCGCTCGCCGTGACCCTCGCCGACGGCACCACCACGCTGACCGGCGAGGCGGTCATCGACCTCTCCTGACCATCGCGTACGAAAGGATCGCCGCCCATGGCAAAGCTCGACGGCAAGGTCGCCATCGTCTCCGGCTCCGGGCGCGGCATCGGCCGGGAGATCGCCCGCAAGCTCGCCGCCGAGGGCGCGGCGGTCGTGGTCAACGACCTCGACGCCGAGCCCGCCGCCCGGACCGTCGCCGACATCGAGGCGGCCGGCGGCCGGGCGGTCGCCTGCGCCGGCAGCGTCACCGACGGCGACTTCGCGCAGCGCTTCGTCGACACCGCGGTGGACCGCTTCGGCGGCCTGGACGTCATCGTCAACAACGCCGGCTACACCTGGGACACCGTCATCCAGAAGATGACCGACGACCAGTGGGACGCCATCCTCGACGTGCACCTCAAGGCGCCGTTCCGGATCCTCCGCGCGGCCCAGCCGGTGATCTCCGCGGCCGTCAAGCGAGCGCTGGCGGCCGGCGATCCGGTGCCGGTACGCAAGGTCGTCAACATCTCCTCGGTGGCCGGCCTGCACGGCAACGCCGGCCAGGTCAACTACGCCGCGGCCAAGGCGGGCGTCACCGGCCTGACCCGGGCGCTGGCCAAGGAATGGGGCCGCTACCAGGTCACCGTGAACACGGTCGCGTTCGGGCTGATCCGCACCCGGCTCACCGACGCGTCCGCCGCCGGGGACAGCACCATCGACGTGCAGGGCCGGCAGATCAAGGTGGGCGTCAACCCGGACCTGCTCGCGGCGGCGGAACACATGATCCCGCTCGGCCGGGCCGGCACCCCGGTGGACGCCGCCAACGCGGTCTACCTGCTGACCGTCCCCGAGTCCGACTACGTCACCGGCCAGACCCTGGTCTGCGACGGCGGATTCATGATGTGAGCGCCCCGATGAGACGGAGCCTGTTCGAGACGGAGCACCAGGCCTACCGGGCCGGCGTGCGGGTCCTGCTGGAGCAGGAGGTCGTGCCGCACTACCCGCAGTGGGAGCGGGACGGGGCCACCCCGCGCGAGCTGTTCCCCAAGCTCGGCGCGCTCGGCGCGCTCGGCTTCGGGGTGCCGCGGCGGTTCGGCGGCACCGGCATCACCGACTTCCGGTACAACGCCGTCCTGCAGGAGGAGGGGGCCCGGCTGGCGGTGGCGCCGGCCGTGCTCGGCGCCAGCGTGCAGGCCGACGTCTGCCTGCCGTACTTCCTCGACCTGGCCGACGAGGCGCAGCGCGCGCGCTGGCTGCCGGGCATCACCGCCGGCCGGCTGGTCACCGCCGTCGCGATGACCGAGCCGGGCGCCGGCTCCGACCTGTCCGCCATCCGGATGACCGCGATCCGCGACGGCGACCACTACGTGCTCGACGGCGCGAAGGCGTTCCCCGCGACCGGCGTCCCCGCCGACCTGCTGATCGTCGCGGTCCGCACCGGCGAGCACCCGCAGCGGGGGCTCAGCCTGATCGTGGTCGACCGGGACACCCCCGGCGTCGCCCGCGAGCGCCGGCTGAAGAAGGTCGGCCGGCAGACTCAGGACATGGTCGAACTCACCTTCACCGGGGCTCGCGTCCCGGCGGCCAACCTGCTCGGCGGCGAGGGCGAGGGCTTCGCCGGGCTGAACCGCAACCTCGCCCAGGAGCGCCTCTCCGGGGCCGTGGCGGCGATCGCCCAGGCCGCGGCGGCCGTGCGGCGCACCACCGAGTACGTCCGCGAGCGCCGGGTGTTCGGCAACCCGATCGGCGCCCTGCAGCAGCCCCGCTCCTCGCTCGCCGAACTGGCCACCGAGATCGACGTCATCCAGGCGTACATCGACCTGTGCGTGCTCGCCCTCAACGCGGGGGAGTTGGACCCGGTCGACGCGGCCAAGGCCAGGTGGTGGGCCACCGAGGTGCAGGGCCGGGTCATGGACACCTGCGTCCAGCTGCACGGCGGCTACACCTACCTGACCGGGTACTGCATCGCCCGCGCCTGGCTGGACTCCCGCGTCGCGCGCAGCTCGGGCGGCACCAGCAAGATCATGAAGGAGATCATCGCCCGGTCGCTGCGGCAGGGCGAGCCGTGACCGCGTACGCCACCCCGCCGCGCGGCACCCGGCCCCGCAACCGCCGGGAGCTCATCCTGGCCGCCGCCACCGACCTGTTCCACCGCCGTGGCTACGGCCAGCTCACCATGGGCGACCTGGCCGAGGCGGTCGGCGTCGGGCCGTCCGCTCTCTACCGGCACGTCTCCGGCAAACAGCAACTGCTGCGTGAGGTGCTCACCGGCGGTCTCGCCCCGGTGCGCGCGTTGCTGGCCGACCTCGACCTGACCGACCGGGCGACCGCCCTGCGCCGGCTCGGGTCCCTCGCCCTCGACCACCGGCAGCTCGGCCTGCTCTGGCAGCGGGAGGCCCGGCACCTGACCCCCGGGGACCGCACCGCGTTCCGCGCCGAGCTGCACGAGGTCGGCGCGCTGCTCACCCGGCAGGTGCGGGTCGTCCGGCCGGCCCTCGACCCGGCCGCCGCCGAGCTGCTCGCCTGGGCCATGATCAGCGTTCTGACCAGCGTCTCCTTCCACCGGATCGACCTGCCCCGGCCGGACTACGACGACCTGCTCGCGCAGCTGTGCGGGGCGGTGCTGGACGCGCCGCTGCCGGACCCGGGCACGTCGCCGCCCGCACCGGAGCCGGCCGGTCTGGTGCCGGCCTCGCGGCGCGAGGCGCTGCTCATCGAGGCGGTGCGAATGTTCGCCGCGCACGGCTACACCGAGGTCGGCATCGAGGAGATCGCCGCCGCCGTGGGCATCGCCGGGCCGAGCGTCTACCACCACTTCCCGAGCAAGGCCGACCTGCTGGTCACCGCCCTGCGGCGCGGGGCGGGCGTGCTGCTCACCGACGTCGCCACCGCCTACCGCACGGCCCACGACGCCGCCGACGGGCTGCGCGTGCTCGTCCGCGGCTACGTCGGCTTCACCCAGGCCCAACACGACCTCGTCGACCTGCTGATCACCGAGGTGGAGCACCTGCCCGAGGTCGAGCGGGGCAACAGCCGGCAGGCCCAGCACGAGTACATCGGCGAGTGGGTGCACCTGCTGCGCGCCGACCGCCCCGGGCTCGACCCGGCCGCCGCGCGGGTCCGGGTGCAGGCCGTGCTGAGCGTGGCCAACGACGCCGCCCGCACCCGGCGGGTGCGCGCGTACCCGGTGCTGCCGGCGGCGCTGGAGGCCATCGCCGTACACCTGCTCCGGCTGCCCTGAACAGGGGATCTGCCCGGTCACCGCGGCACCCGGTGACCGGGCAGAAGCATCAGCGCGAGATCTCCTCCAGCGGCCGCCGGCGGGTCTCGATGCCCGCCACCATGACCACCGCGAGCGCGACGGCGCAGGCGAGCGCGAAGGACAGGAAGACCGCCCCGGCGCCGAGGCTGGTGCCGAGCAGCCCGCCGACGAGCAGCGGGGAGAGGATGCTGGCCAGCCGGTTGACGCTGCTGCACGCCGAGGTCGCCCAGGCCCGCATCCGGGTCGGGTACAGCTCGGCGGTGTAGAGGTAGAGGGTGCTGGTCGGTGCGGTGGCGCCGACGGCGAACACCGCCGCCGTGGCGAGCAGCATCGGCCAGGCGTGCACCCCGAGCACGCCGACCCCGACGAAGCCCACCAGCGCGCCGGCCGTCATGATGACGAATCCCCAGGTCAGCAGCGGCTTGCGGCCGACCCGGTCGGCCAGGAACGCGGTCACGTAGACCATCGCCAGCTGCAGCACGCCGACCAGCACGGTCAGCCCCAGCGCCTGGGTGGTCGCCAGGCCGCCGACCCGCACGTACAGCGTGGGCATCCACACCGCGTACCCGTAGCCGACGAAGAAGGCCAGGAACCAGATCGCCGCCAGCATCAGCGTGCGCCGGCGGTACGCGGGCGCGAACAGCTCGCCCAGCCGGAGCCGGCCGGCGGCGGGCGCCGCCGGCGCGGCCTGCGGCGGGGCCAGGACCACCCCGCGCGCCGTGGCCTCCCGCTCCATCCGGGCCACGTACCCCTCGGCCTCCGCCCGCCGGCCCCGCTCGGCCAGCCAGCGCGCCGACTCCGGCAGCCGGAACCAGGCGTACGCGGCGACGAGGACCGGCAGCGCGCCGACCGCCAGCAGCACCCGCCAGCCCGCGTCCTCGCCGAAGCCGCGCAGCGCGACGATCCCGACGACCGGGGCCGCGAGCAGTCCCCAGTTGAAGGTGGACTGGTAGGCCACGGCGACCCGGCCCCGGTTGCGGGCGCCCAGGTACTCGTTGATGAGCGTCGCCGCCACCGGCACCTCGGCGCCGAGGCCGATGCCCTGCACCGCGCGGAGCACGCCGAGGCTCGGGGCGCTCCAGGCGAGGGCGCACACCGCGGAGAGGACGCCGAAGGTGAGCAGCGACAGCAGGAACGCCGGCCGGCGGCCGAACCGGTCGGCCAGCGCCCCGATGACCAGCGCGCCGAGGAACTGGCCCAGGTAGCCGGCGGCGACCAGGATGCCGGCCTGCCCGGTGCTGATGTCGAAGTACGCGATGACCACGGTCAGGATGACCGCGATGCTGGTCGAGTCGAACCCGTCGAAGAAGGTGCCGACGCCGAGCGTGCCGGCGAGCCGGTAGTGGAACCGGCCCAGCGGGATGCGCTCGATGCGGGCCGGGATGTCGGTGGCCGTCGCCGTCGCGACGGCCGGCTCAGTCTGTTGAAGCCGACCTCTCTGTGCCATCGGGGACTCCTCGTGCTGGCATTGCCCTAGACCCGCCGCGCCTGCCCGGCCCAGTACTCCTCGCGCAGGTCGCGCTTGAGCACCTTGCCGACGGCCGACCGGGGAAGTTGACGGAACATGACCTCCTTCGGGGCTTTGACGCTGCCGACCCGCTCCCGGCACAGGGCGATGAGTTCCGCGGCGTCGACCTCGGCGCCGGGCTTGAGCTCGACGACCGCGGTGACGCGCTCGCCCCACTTCTCGTCCGGCAACCCGATCACGGCGCAGTCCTTCACCGCCGGATGGGACCAGATGACCTGCTCGACCTCGCTGGGGAAGACGTTGAAGCCGCCGGAGATGATCAGGTCCCGCTTGCGGTCCACGATGTACAGGTAGCCGTCGTCGTCGAGGTAGCCGACGTCCCCGGTGGCCTGCCAGCCGCCGTCGAGCCGGACCGCGGCGGTCTGTTCGGGGTCGTGCAGGTAGCCGCTCATCCGCAGCGAGCTGCGGACCACGATCTCGCCGGGCGCACCGGCCGGGGCGGGGCCGTCGTCGCCCAGCACGGCGACGTTCGCCACGACGGTCTGCCGCCCGCAGCTGGCCAGCCGCCGGTGCAGCGCCGGGTCGGCCAGGGCCTCGGCGTGCTCCTCCGGGCTGAGGAAGGTGCACATCATCGGCAGCTCGGTCTGGCCGTAGAACTGGGCCATCACCGGCCCGAAGACGTCCAGCGCCTCCTTGAGCTTCTCCACCGACATGGGTGCGGCGCCGTAGAGGAACCAACGCAGGCTCGACAGGTCCCGCCGGCGGACGTCGGGGTCGGCGAGCAGGGCGTAGATCGCCGTCGGCGGCAGGAACAGCCGGGTGACCCGGTGCCGCTCGATCGACGCCAGGATCTCGCCCGGCACGACGCCGGCGTGCACCACGTTGGTGCCGCCCATGCTGAGCACCGGGAACACGGCGGCGCCGGCGGCGTGCGTCATCGGCGCGGCGACCAGGTGCACCGGGTGCCGTTCCGGCATGTGCGCGTGGAACCCGGCGAGCATCGTGGCGAAGGCGCGGTGCGAGACCCGCACCACCTTCGACCGCCCGGTGGTGCCGCCGGTGCCGATCAGCGCGGCGATCGCCTCCTCGTCCAGCGGGGGCAGGGGCACCCGGCTGCGCACCGGCGCCAGCCAGCTCTCCAGCGTCGGGTCGTCGCCGGCCGGCTCGTCGATGGCCACGAAGTGCTCGATGGACGGCACGGCCGCGCGGAGCTGCTCCACCGCGGTCCCGGCCGCGTAGAGCAGGGCCCGGGCCTCGACGGTACGCAGCAGGGTGGCGATCTCCTCCGGCGTGGACCGGGCGTTGACCGTCACCCAGGTGCAGCCGGCCCGCAGCACCCCGAGCACGCACGGGAAGACGGTCGGCGAGTTGGGGCTGGCCACCGCGACCGGGGCGCCCGGCGGCAGGCCCACCCGGTGCAGGGCCGCCGCCACCCGGTGGGTGAGCGCCTCCGCCTCGGCGTACGTCACCGCGCCGGTCCCGTCCGGGCGGACGAACGCGACGCCGTCGGGGTTGATCCGTACGCCGCGGTCGAAGAACTCGATCAGGTGCATCGGGACTCCCCTCGGCTCAGCCGGCGACGCACCGGTTGGCCTGCTCGCCGAGGCCGCTGATCGCGGTCCGCAGGGTCTGGCCGGCGGCGAGGAAGACCGGCGGCTTGCGGGCCGCGCCGATCCCGGCCGGCGTGCCGGTGGCGATCAGGTCACCGGGCACCAGGGTGATGATCGAGCTGACGTACGCGATGATCTCGCCGACCGGGAAGAGCAGCTCGTCGGTGCCGGCCTTCTGCATGACCGTGTCGTCCACGGCGCAGGTCATGTCCAGCGCCCGGGCGTGGTCGACCTCGTCGGGCGTGACCAGGAACGGCCCCACCGGGGTGGACGCCTCGAACGTCTTGCCCTGCAGGAACTGCGACGTACGCAGCTGCCAGTCGCGCATGCTGACGTCGTTGACGATCGTGTAGCCGGCCACCGCGGCCAGCGCCTCCTCGGCGTCCGCGTGCCGGACCGGGCTGCCGATGACCACCCCGAGCTCGACCTCCCAGTCGACCGCGCGGGACTGCGGCGGCAGCACGATGTCGTCGTACGCGCCGATCAGGCTGCGGCTGTACTTGGCGAAGATGGTCAGGTGCTCCGGCGTCGGCAGCCCCACCTCGGCGATGTGCGAGGCGTAGTTGACGCCGACGCAGATGATCTTTTCCGGGTGGGGCGTGAGCGGGGCGAAGTCGGCCTCGGCCAGCGGCACCGAGGGCGAGGTCGGCTCGGCGGCCCGCTCCCGCCAGTCGGCGCCGGAGGCGAGCAGCTCCCCGACGTCCCGGTACGGCAGGAGGACCACCTCGCCGTCCGCCACCCTGCCCGCCTGCGTCTCCCCGTCCCGGCGGAGCGTGGTCAGTCGCATGCTCTGTCCTTTCTGGCCGCCGGGCGGCAGCGCTGCCGGCGACGGACGAGGATTGATCGACGTCTGCACATGCTTGAAGGTGAACTGTAGACTACGAAGCGCGATCTGGATACAGTTGCGGCGCAATCGGATGCAGGGTCACGACTGTCGAAGGAGACGACATGCCGATCAGGGCGGCGGTCGACATCGGAGGGACCTTCACCGATGTGGTCGCGTACCACGAGCAGACCGGCGAACTGCTGCTGGGCAAGGCGCTCAGCACCCCGCGCGACCTGATCCAGGGGGTGTTCGACGGGCTCGCCGCCGCCGACGTCCCGCTGGACGAGATCGCCTTCCTCATCCACGGCAGCACGATCGTGGTGAACGCGCTGATCGAACGCCGGGGCGCGCGGACCGCCCTGGTCACCACGGCCGGGTTCCGCGACGTCTACGAGATCGGCCGGATCAACCGCCCGGACGCCTTCAACCTCTCCTTCACCCGGCACCGGCCGCTCGTACCCCGGGAGATGGTCTTCGAGGTCCCGGAGCGGATCGCCGCCGACGGCACGGTGATGCGCCCGCTGGACGAGCAGCGCGCCCGGTCGGTGGCCCGCAAGCTGGCCGCGCAGGGCGTCGAGGCGGTGGCCGTCGCCCTCCTGCACGCCTACCGCAACCCGGCGCACGAGCGCCGGCTCGGCCAGATCCTCCGCGAGGAACTGCCCGGCGCCTACGTGACGCTGTCGCACGAGATCAGCCGCGAGTACCGCGAGTTCGAACGCACCTCGACGGTCGTCGCCAACGCCTTCGTCGGGCCGATCGTCAGCGCCTACCTCGGCCGCCTCGACCAGCGGCTACGCCAGGGCGGCGCGCGGACCGCCGTGGCGGTCATGCAGTCCAACGGCGGCGTCTCCGACGTGGCCACCGCCTCGACCCAGTGCGTGCAGATGCTGGAATCCGGACCGGCCGGGGGAGTGGTCGGCACCATCGCGCTCTGCGAAGCCCTCGGCTACCGCGAGGCGATCGCCTTCGACATGGGCGGCACCACCGCCAAGTCCGCCGTCATCCGGGACCTCACCTTCCCCGTCGCCAGCGACTACTTCCTGGGCGGCTACCGGACCGGCCTGCCCATCCGGATCCCCTGCCTGGACATCGTCGAGATCGGCACCGGCGGCGGCAGCGTCGCGTGGCTCGACGAGGCCGGCGGCATCCACGTCGGCCCGCGCAGCGCCGGCGCCGAGCCCGGTCCCGCCTGCTTCGGGCGGGGCGGCACCGAACCGACCATCACCGACGCCGCCGTCGTCCTCGGCCACCTGGCGCCCGACGGCCGGCTCTCCGGCGACCTGCCGATCGACGGGGACGCCGCGCACCGGGTGGTCCAGGCCCTCGCGCACCGGCTCGGCCTGGACACCGTCACCGCGGCCGCCGGGATCATCGCCATCGGCGCCGCCGCCATGGCCAACGCGGTCCGCGCCGTCACCACCGAGCGGGGCCTGGACCCGCGCGACTTCGCCCTGTTCGCGTACGGCGGCAACGGGCCGCTGCACATCTCCCTGGTCGCCCGCGAGCTGGGCGTCACCCGGGTGGTGATCCCGCCGGTCCCGGCCGTCTTCTCCGCGCTCGGCATGCTCATGGCCGACGCCCGGCTCGACCTGGTGCAGACGCGGGTGCGGACGCTCGGCAGCACCGAACCCGGCGAGATCGAGCAGGCGTACCGGACGCTGGAGGCCGAGTGCGCGCAACAGCTGCACGACAGCGCGATCGGCTTCGACCAGGTCGAGTTCCTGCGCGCCGCCGACATGCGCTATGTCGGCCAGGAGCACACCGTGACGCTGCCCGCGCCGCCGCTGCCCGCCACCGCCGGCGGCGACGACGCGCTCCGGCGGGCCTTCGACGCGGCCCACGAGCAGCGCTACAGCCACAGCGCCCCCGGGGAACCCGCCCAGGTGGTGAGCCTGCGGGTGTCGGCGGTCGGCAAGCTCAGCAAGCCGGACGTGCCGAAGGTGACCGCCGGGGACCTCACCCCACCCGCACCGGCCCGCACCGGCACCCGCGACGTGGTCTTCGACCCGGCCGACGGCGGGGTGCCCACCGCCGTGTACGACCGCGCGCGGCTGCTCGCCGGCAACCGGATCGCCGGCCCGGCCGCGATCGAGGAACCGACCACCACCACGCTGCTACGCCCGGGCGACACGGCCCGGGTCGACGAATTCGGGAACCTCCTGGTCGAGATCGGAGGCTGAGATGGTCGACCCGATCACCGCGGAGATCATCCGTGCCGGCTTCGTCTCCATCACCGAGGAGATGAAGACCAACCTGATGCGGACCGCGTACAACCTCATCATCTACGAGGCTCAGGACTTCACCGTCGGGCTGTTCGACGCCGCCGGCGACCCCGTCTCGATCGGCCTCGGCCTGCCGATGTTCATGGGCGGCCTCTCCGACGCCATCAAGGCCAAGCTGGCCTTCTACGGCCCCGACGGGATGAAGCCCGGCGACATCCTGCTCACCAACGACGCCTACATCGTGGGCAGCCACCTCAACCACATGATCTTCACCCTGCCGATCTTCCACGACGGCGAGCTGGTCGCCTTCGCCTCGTCCATGGCGCACTGGATCGACGTGGGCGGCGTGCTCGGCGGCACCACCACCGACATCTACGCCGAGGGCCTCCAGGTCCCGATCGTGAAGATCTTCAAGGAGGGCGTCCAGGACGACGAGCTGACCCGGCTGATCGCCACCAACGTCCGCTTCCCCGACCTCGCCATGGGCGACCTGCGGGCGCAGATCGCCGCCATCCGCACCGGCGAGGTCCGGATGCGCGCCATGCTCGACCGCTACGGCGTCGCGGCGGTGAAGGCGAGCATCGCCGAGCTGTTCCGGCGCAGCGAGGAACTGGCCCGCCGGGCGGTCACCCGCATCCCCGACGGCGAGTACGCCGCCGAGGCGTACATGGACGACGACGGGGTCAACCCCGGCCGCCGGATCCCGGTCCGGGTCCGGGTACGCGTCGACGGCGACACCTTCACCGTCGATCTCAGCGGGATGAGTCCCCAGGTGGCCGGCTACTTCAACTCCGGCGCGACCGCCGGCCGCTCGGCCGCCCAGGTGGCGTTCAAGTGCCTCACCTCGTCGCTCGAATCGCCCATCAACTCCGGCTCGCTGCGGCCGCTGGAGGTGATCCTGCCGCCGGGCACCGTGGTCAGCGCCACCAAGCCGGCGGCCATGCGGTGGTGGATGACGTACCCGATGACCGTGGTCGACTGCGTCTTCCGGGCGATGGCCGACGTGCTGCCCGACGCCTGCGTCGCCGGCCACCACGCCGAACTCGGCATGACCCACACCTACGGCGTCGACCAGCGCACCGGCCGGTTCTTCCAGTTCGTCGGCGGGCCCCAGGGCGGCGGCTGGGGCGCCACCTCCCGGGCCGACGGCCAGAACGCCACGATCTGCGTCAACGACGGCGACACCCACAACGCGCCGGTCGAGGTGCTCGAGGTGAAGTACCCGATGGTCACCGTCGACGAGTACGCCCTGCGCGAGGACTCCGGCGGCCCCGGCCGGCGCCGGGGCGGCCTCGGCACCCGGCTGCGGGTGCGCCTGCGTACGCCCGCGCACGTGGACACCTGGATCGAGCGCACCGCGTGCGCGCCGTGGGGGCTGGCCGGCGGCGGGGACGCCGCGCCGAACCGGGTGTGGGTCGAGCGGGCCGACGGCGAGCCGGTCCGGTTCGACAACGGCAAGGTGACCGGGTTCGCGCTCGCCGCCGGGGACAGCCACGTGGTGGAACTCGGCGGCGGCGGGGGCTTCGGGTCACCGTACGAGCGCCCGGTCGAGGAGGTCCTGGCCGACGTGCGGGCCGGTTACGTCTCGGTGGCCGCCGCCCGCAGCGCGTACGGCGTGGCGGTGGTGGCGGACGGCAGCGGCGGGTTCACCGTGGACCGGGCGGCGACCGAGGCGCTGCGCGGCGCGCCCGACCCCGGCGTATGACCCGAAATGCCACCACCCTCAATGTATTCACGAATTAGGGAGATGCGTACAATCGATCACGCTGCGTTGTGTCGTCCGGGGAGGTGCCCGACTCGATGGGTTCGGTGAATGGCCCGGGCGGTGCGATGACCGCAGACGACCGGGCGGGCAACGGCGCCGGGACACGCTCGGTCTACGACGCGCTGCGCCGCCTCATCCTCGACGGTGAACTGCCGCCCGGCGCGGAGATCTCCCAGCCGGAGCTGAGCCGGCGGCTCGCCGTGAGCCGCACCCCGCTGCGCGAGGCGCTGCGCCTGCTGGAACGGGAGCGGCTGGTCGTCGACACCGGCCCCTACCGGTCGACCCGGGTCAGCTCACTGAGCCCCGCCGACCTCGACGAGCTCTACTCCCTGCGGGTCATGGGGGAGGGGCTGGCGATCTGGCTGACCGTGCCGATGCTGCGCGCCGCGGACATCGAGCGGCTGGAGCAGGACGCCGCGCTGACCGCCGCCGGCGACCCCGAGGCCCACCGCCGCTTCCACGCCGGCCTGCGGATCGGCGCCGGGCCCCGGCTGGCCGAGCACCTCGAACAACTCTCCGACCACGCCGAGCGGTACCAGCGCTCCTTCGTCCAGTACGAGCCCGACCGGGAGTTCGTCGCCGCGAAGCTGGCCGAGCACCGGGAGATCGTGGCCGCCTGCGCGGCCGGCGACCGGCAACGGGCCCGGGAGCTGCTCGTCGATCACATCGCCGGCACCGCGATGGCCCTGATGACCGCGGAGCGGCACGCGCCGTTCACGCTGCCGTCCGCCGTGGAGATGGCGAAGGGCCGCTGACCCGCCGGCCGGCCCCGGTCGGCGGTGGGTCACTCGCCCGGCGGCGTGTAGCCGATCGGCATCCGGGCCGCCTCGTCCACCTCCGCCGGGCTCAGCAGCGGGGTGACCTGCACCCGCAGGCCGCGCGCCGCGCCGATCGCGATCGCCAAGGCGGCGGCGGCCCGGTGGTCCGGCAGGTCGCAGAGGACGTAGGTGTCCCGGTCGGCGAAGGCGAAGTGCAGCGAGCTCAGCTGCCCGCCGGCGTTCTCCACCAGGGCGCGTACCACCTCGGCACGTCTGGTGCCGCCGTCCTGAATCAGCCCCTTGAGCCCTTCGGCGGTGTACGTCGACTGCAACAGGAACGTGGGCACGTCACCGGTTCCCCTGCCGCTGGATTCGCTGGCCGCCCTCGACCCTGGCCCGGCCGTGGTCACGTTCGGTGCCCGACGTCCCGGTCGCCGCACGCAGGTGCCGGCGCTCCGGCGAGCGCTCCACCTCGGAACCCTGCCGGCCCCGGGCGCCGCTGCCCGAATGCCGTCCCGCCCGCGCCGACTCGCCGCCCGGATCATGCTTGTTCTGCTTGTGGCTACCCATGCCGCGCGGGTACCCGGTGGGTGGACGCCTAGTCCTGGCCCTGCTGCCACACTGGGAGCGGCAGCTCACCTGGAGGGGGCCGGGATGCGGTGGTTACTCGTCCTGATCGTCATCGCGCTCGCGGTGTGGCTGTGGCGCCGCACCCGGCGGGCCCCGCTCGACGGCGACCGCGAACTGCGCGACCTGCGCGCGTCGAGCGAGGCCCGCCGCCGGCTCGACGACCAGCGCAGCCGGGAGGACCGGGGCGGCGTGGGCGGCTGGAGCCTCTGAGCACCTCACCCCGCACGCCGCCGCATGCCGGCGTCAGCGCGCGCTGTACAGCCGGGCCCGCTGCTCCGGGCTGAGCTCCAGGTCGACCGCGGCGAGGCTCTCCTCCAGCTGTGCCACCGACGAGAAGCCGACCAGCGGGATCGTCGCCACCTCGCTGCCCAGCAGCCAGGCCAGCACCACCTGGTTGACCGTGGCGCCGGTCTCCGCCGCCACCGCCCGCAACGCGGCCAGCCGGGCCGGCGTGCTCGGCAGCTGGTACTCCGCGCCCAGCCGCTCCGGCCGGGCGTACGCGCCCTTGAGCAGCGGCGAGTAGGCGACCAGGGTGAGCTGCGGCTCAGCCCGCAGGTAGCTGGCCAGATCGGGGCCGACGAAGCCCACGTCGCCGTCCGGGTCCAGCTCGCTGGGCAGGTCCAGCCGGGGCGGCAGGTAGCTGCGGTGGTACTGGAGCACCTCGTACCCGGGCAGCCCGTCCGCCGCCGCGATCGCCCGGGCCCGCTCCACCCGCCAGGCGCGGTGGTTGCTCGCGCCCAGCAGCCCGACCGTGCCCTCGGCGACCAGCTCCGCGAAGCCCTCCACGGTCTCCCGCAGCGGGACCGTCCGGTCCTCGATGTGCGCGTAGAGCAGGTCGATCCGCTCCACGCCGAGCCGTTCCCGGCTGCGCTCGGCCGACTCGCGGATCACCTTCGCCGACAGCCCCTCCGGGTTGTCCAGGTAGCTGGTCCCCGGGGCGAGGGGGCGGGCGCCGAGCTTGGTGGCGATCACCACCTCGGCGCCGACGCCCCGGCTGCGCCGCCAGCGGCCCAGCAGTTCCTCGCTCTGCCCGCCCTGGCCCCCGTCCTGCCAGAAGGCGTAGTTGTCCGAGGTGTCGATAAAGGTGCCGCCGGCCTCGACGTACCGGTCGAGGATGGCGTACGAGGTGGCCTCGTCGGTGGCGCTGCCGAAGAGCATCGCGCCGAGGCTGAGCACGCTGACCTCGCGGCGGGTGGCCGGATCGGTGCCGATGGTGCGGTAACGCATGGATTCCTCCCCGTCGAAACGATGCGGCCACCCTCCACCTTCGAGTACACGCGAAGTCAACGCCTTACCAGGGCAGCACGCCGTACCCGCCGCCGGCGTCCATCTGGTAGCCCCAGAGCAACCCGCTCGGCCCGTCCGCCGGCAGCGTCGCCAGGTGCACGCTCACCTCCGCGCCCTGCTCCGGCGTGCGGAAGCCGCTGTGGTGGTTGAGGTCGGTGGCGCAGTAGCCGGGATTGGCGGCGTTGACCCGGATGGGGGTGTCCCGCAGCTCCTTGGCGTACATCGCGGTGATCATGTTCAGCGCCGTCTTCGAGGACGGGTACGGCACCGAGGTCAGCTCGAAGAGAGCACCCCGCGGGTCGGTCATCACCGCGATCGAACCGACCTCGCTGGAGACGTTCACGATCCGGGCGGCGGGCGCCCGGCGCAGCAGCGGCAGCAGCGCGTTGGTCACCGCCACCACCCCGAACACGTTCGTCTCGTACACCTCGCGCAGCGTGGCGAGGGTCGTCTCGCTGGGCAGCGCCGTACCGTCGGCCCGGACGATGCCGGCGTTGTTGACCAGCACGTCGAGGTGGCCGTACTCCCGCTCGACCAGCTCGGCCACGGCGGCGGCCGACTTCTCGTCGGTGACGTCCAGCGACACGAACCGGGCATCCACCCCCTCGGCGCGCAGCGTGCGCTCCGCCTCCCGGCCGCGCGTCTCGTCCCGCGCGCCCAGCAGCACCGTCATCCCGCGCGCGCCGAGCTGCCGGGCGGTGGCCAGGCCGATCCCCTTGTTGGCCCCGGTGATCAGGGCGATCGTCGTCGTCATGCGATCGAGGCTGCCGCCGTGGGCCGGCGGCCGGGAGAGACCCGTCGAGGCTGGTACCGGCGGTACCACCTTCGACGGCCCGGGTTGCGGCACGCTGGAGGCATGAGCACGCTGCGCCACGCTGAGCTGGCCGACTTCCTGCGCGCCCGCCGCGCCCGGGTGCGCCCCGCCGAGGTCGGCCTCCCCGAGGGGGTACGCCGCCGCACGCCCGGCCTGCGCCGCCAGGAGGTCGCACAGCTCGCCGGCATCTCCATCGACTACTACATCCGCATCGAGCAGGGCCGGGGCCCGCACCCGTCCCGGCAGGTGCTCGCCGCCCTGGCCCGGGCGCTGCTGCTCAGCCGGAACGAGCGGGCGTACCTGTTCCGGCTCGCCGGGGAGAGCCCGCCGGAGGCGACCGGGCCGAGCCGGGAGGTGCCGGCGGGGCTGCGGCACCTGCTGGACGCGATGACCGACACCCCCGCGTACCTGGTCGACGCCGCGTACGACGTGCTGGCCTGGAACCGGCTCGCCGCGTGGTTCGTCGGCGACCTCACGGCGGTGCCGGTGGGTGACCGGAACATGATCCGCTGGATGTTCCGCCGGGAGGTTCCGGAGTCGTACTGGCGCGACCCGGAGGTGCTCACCTTCGCCCGCACGTCGATCGCCGACCTGCGCGCCGCGTACGGCCGCTACCCGGCCGACCCGGCGCTCGCCGCGCTGGTCACCGAGCTGCTCGGGGTGTCGCCGCGGTTCGCCGCGCTCTGGGCCGAGCACGAGGTGGGGGAGCGCCGGCCGACCGTCAAGCGGGTCACCCACCCGGAGCTGGGACCGCTGGAGTTTGAGTGCCGGGTGCTGCACGTGCCGGAGACCGACCAGCGGCTGATCGTGTACGTCCCGGAGCCGGGCTCGCCGACCCAGGCGGCGTTCCACCGGGTCGGCGAGCGCACGGCCGCTCAGCTGGGCACGTAGTCGAAGGTGTCCGGGTTGGGACCCTGCCGGCCGGCCTCGCCCTTGTCCAGGTTGGTGATCCGGTCCATCGCCGCGCCGTCCAGCTCGAAGTCGAAGATCCGGAAGTTCTCCTCGATCCGGGCCGGCGTGGTCGACTTCGGGAAGACGATGTCACCGCGCTGCACGTGCCAGCGCAGCACCACCTGGGCGGGGGTGCGGCCCACCTGCTCGGCGATGTCGACGACCGTCGGGTCGCCCAGCACGTTGCCCTGGGCGATCGGCGACCACGCCTCGGTGAGGATGTTGTGCGCCCTGCCGTACGCGCGCACCTCCTCGTTGCAGAAGTACGGGTGCACCTCGATCTGGTTCACCGCCGGCACCACGTCCGCCTCGGCGGCCAGCCGCTCCAGGTGCGCCACCTGGAAGTTGGAGACGCCGATCGACTTCACCCGCCCGTCGCGCTGGAACTCCTCCAGCACCTTCCAGGTCGAGACGTAGTCGCCGTCGTAGAGCGTCGGCAGCGGCCAGTGGATCAGGAACAGGTCCAGGTAGTCGAACCGCAACGCCTGCAACGTCTGCTCGAACGCCTTGCGGGCGTCGTCGGGCCGGTGGAAACCGTTGTTGAGCTTGCTGGTGACGAAGACGTCCCGGCGGTCCAGCCCGGAGGCGCGGACCGCCTGCCCGACCTCGGCCTCGTTGCCGTACATCTCGGCGGTGTCGATGTGCCGGTAGCCCACCTCCAGGGCCTTGCCGACGGCCTGGGCGGTGTCCTTCGGGTCGATCTGGAACACCCCGAAACCGAGCTGCGGGATGGTGTTGCCGTCGTTGAGCGAGATGTCGGGAACGGTGTTCGCGGCCATGAAGAGCCTCATCTCCCATCGTCGGGGTTACACCCGGCCTTCCTACCCGCTCGGGTCGGACCATCACGCGACTCTTCGTCCTGGCCGGCCTCGAAGAGCACCGGCCAGGGCCGGGCGGCCGGCGCGAGGGTCGCCGGCCGGGGCGGCCCCGCGTCCACCCCGAGCACCTCCGCCGCGAGCTGCCCGAACATCGGCGCCGCCGGGTGCGCCGCCCGGGCCGGCCAGGCCGCCGAGGTACGCCGTACCAGGGGCGCGCCGACGATCGGCCGCCAGGCGATCCGGGGCTCCCGGCGGGCCGTCGCCGCCGGCTCGACCGCCACCGCCCCACCGGCGAGGACCAGGCCGAACAGGAACTCCGGGTTGCGGGCGTGCCGGACCCGGGCCGGGGTGAACCCGTGCTCCCGGCAGACCGCCAGCACGTGGTCGTGCCAGCCCGGCGCGGTGGCCCGGGGCGCGGTGATCAGGTCCAGCCCGGCCAGGTCGGCCAGCGCCACCTGCCGGGCCCGCGCCGCCGGGGCGTCGCGCGGCAGCAGCACCCCCACCGGCACATCCACGGTGGGGCCCAGGCGCAGCCCCGACCCGGGCACCGGCTGGTGCAGCAGGCCCACGTCGAGCCGGCCCTCGGCGAGCATCCGCACCTGCTCGCCGCTGGTCAGCTCGTGCAGGTCCACGTCGAGGCCGGACGCCCGGGCGGCCAGCCCGTCGAGCAGCGCGCGCAGCGTCACCGCCGGGGTCTCCGGGGGTACGCCGGCCCGCAGCAGCCCCAGCGTGCCCTGCCGTACCTGGTCGATCAGGTTGCGCAGCCGCCGTTCACCGGCCAGCAGCTCGTCGGCCTCGCCGAGCAGCAACTGGCCGGCGGTGGTGAGCCGGACCTGCCGTTGCGACCGGTCGAACAGGACGACGTCCAGCTCCCGCTCCAGGCGTTGGATCGACTGGCTCAGCGGCGGCTGGGCGATCCCCAGCGCCTCGGCGGCCCGCCCGAAGTGGAGCTCCCGGGCGACCACCACGAAGTGCCGTAGGTGCCGCAGCAGGTCCACGTCCCGCACCCTACGCGCGCGCTTCGCTAGCGTGGCGGGGTGGACGTGGACGCACCGGGGCGACAGGTCGCCGTCCGCGCCGACGAGCAGATCGTCATCGCCTCGGTGTTCAAGATCCTGCTGGTGCTGGAGTTCGCCCGGCAGGTCGTCGCCGGTCAGCTCGACCCGGCCGAGCGGGTCCTGGTCGGCGCGGCGGACCGGCTCGGCGGCTGGGGGGTGGCCGGCTGCGCCGACGACGTCGAGGTCTCGCTGCGTGACCTCGCGTACTTCACCATGTCGGTCAGCGACAACACCGCCGCCGATCTGCTGCTGCGCCGGGTCGGCCCGGACGTGCCGCCGATGCTCGCCGCCGAGCTGGGGCTGGCGCGTACCCGGATCCTCGGCGGGCCCCGGCAGCTGGTCGAGCTGATGCTCGCCGACGTGGGCGCCCGCGACGAGGCGGACTTCGCCCGGATCTTCCCCACCGTGAGCGCCGACCGGGTCCGCGCGATGCGGGTCTTCGATCCGGCGCACACCACGTCCAGCACCGCCCGCGAGATCACCCGGCTGCTGGAGCTGATCTGGCGGGACGAGGCCGGGCCGCCCTCCGCCTGCGCGATGGTCCGCGAGCTGATGGCCCGGCAGCTCTTCTGGACCCGGCTGGCCGCCGGCTTCCCGCCCGGTGTCCGGGTCGCCGGGAAGACCGGCAACCTTCCCGGCCTGCACCTGGAGGCCGGGGTCGCCGAATACCCGGACGGCGGCCGGTACGCCGTCCTGGTCCACGCTCGTACCCGGCGGCTGAACGTCCGGCGGATCGACGTCGACCTGGCGATGGGTGCGGCGGCCCGGGTCGCGGTCGAGTCGCTGCGCTGAATTTCCCCGCCAGCAGGGTGCAGCCGGTTCGAGCTGCGGTGATATCCGGTCGGATATGGACCGTGCCGCCGGTCGATCTTGGACAGGGCGGACCGGGCGGTGGTGGGCTGGGCGCACCGATCACCCAGCCACAACGGGGAGGACGCACCATGCCCGCAGACCGTCCGTACGACCGTCGCCGCCTGCTCCGCGACGCCGCGG
>NZ_RJLN01000055.1 GCF_003725545.1 Micromonospora solifontis
CCGACGGTCAGCGTACGGAGCCACGCAGGCGTCCGGCCCCCTGCCACCTCGGTGGCAGGGGGCCGGATCGTGGTCGGGGCGGGTCAGCTCTGCACGAAGACCGCCACACTGCGGGCCGGCACCGTGAACGTGCCGCTCGTCCGGTCGAAGGACGCCGTCCGCAGCGCCGCGTCGGCGGAGTTCCGCAGCACCGGGTGCAGGTCGACGTTCGCGCCGCGCAGGCCGGTCACCGTCTGCTCCGCCGCCTCCGGGGTGGCGTTGAAGACCACGGTCACCGACTTCCACTTCCCGCCCAGTCCCCGGGCGTCCAGGGTCATGGTGAGCACACCCGGGGTCTCCTGCTTCCCCGAGAGCGGGAAGGCCACCCGCTGCTGCACCTGGTCGGCGGTGGTCAGCCCGAACACCGGCGAGGACCGCCGGATCCGCAGCAGCTCCGCGTACCGGGCGTCGGCCAGGTCGACCGCCGCGCAGTCCGGCACCAGCTTCGGGTCGGCCAGCAGCGGCTTGGCGTACGCCCACTTGCTCTCGTTGTCCGCCGCCGGCGGGAGACCGACGCCGAACCCGTTGCCCTGGGCGCAGTCCCAGCGGATCTGGTTGAACCAGTCACCGGAGTTGAACGAGTTGCGGTCCAGCGACTTCGACCGCAGCCGCTCCGAGCCGGCGGTCACGAAGCCGGTGCCCTGCCCGAGGGCGGTGGTCGACAACGCGAGCACCTGCATCCGGGCCCGGTCCTGCGCCGACGTGCTCTGCGGCAGCTTGTACGCCAACGCGTCGTAGAGGATCTCGTTGTCGTGCGCGTCGACGTAGGTGACCGCCTCGCCCGGCGCGGCGGTGTAGCCGGCCGGCGCGCCGTTGTAGTCGACCTGGTCGCCGGTGACGACCTCGCCCGATGAGCCGGTGAACCGGTAGTCGCGCAGGTTGCCGGTCAGACCCACCTTGATCAGGTCCTGCTGGTGCAGCAGCCGGGCCTTTTGCTCGGCCGCCGAACCGTTGACGGCGTCGCCGTTCGGGTCGGTGTACAGCCCGGAGGCGAAGCCCTGCAGCCGGGGATTGTCGTCGAACGGGCCGCCGCCGCGGACCGCGTCGCGGAGCCGGTCGTTGAAGGTGCCGATCCCGGTGCCGGCCATGTTGGCCTGGGTGGCCTGTACGAACCGGGCGTCGTTGGCGACCTCGCCGAAGTTCCAGCCCTCGCCGTAGAGCAGGATCTTCTTCCCGTCCACCCCGTCGCGGGCGACGGTGAGCCGGTCCAGCGCGGCGCGCACGGCCAGGATGTTCGCCTTCGGGTGGTGCCCCATCAGGTCGAACCGGAAGCCGTCCACCTTGTACTGCTTGGCCCAGGTGACCAGGGAGTCCACCACGAGCTTGCCCATCATGGCGTGCTCCGGAGCGGTGTTGGCGCAGCAGGTCGAGTTCGCGACCGTGCCGTCCTCCAGCAGCCGCTGGTAGTAACCGGGCACCACCTGGTCCAGCACCGACTTCGGGTCGACGCCGGCGGCTGAGGTGTGGTTGTAGACCACGTCCATGACCACCCGCAGGCCGGCCTGGTTGATCCCGGCGACCATCTGCCGGAACTCGGTGGTCCGCTTCGCCCCGGCCGGGTCGACGGCGTAGCCGCCCTCCGGCACGGTGTAGTGCAGCGGGTCGTAGCCCCAGTTGTAACCGTCCTTGTCGGCCACCGCCGCGACGCACTTCTGCTGCTGGTCCGACGCGCGCGGCAGCGCGGCCAGGTCGCAGGCCGGCTGGGCCTGGTCGGCCCGCTTCTCGGGGATGGTGGCGAAGTCGAACGCCGGGAGCAGGTGCAGGTAGTTGACCCCGGCGTCGCCGAGCGCCTTCAGGTGCTTCATCCCGGCGGTGCCCGGGTCGGTGAAGGCGAGGTACGTGCCGCGCCGCTCGGCCGGGACGGTGCTGTCGGCGATGGAGAAGTCGCGGACCGACAGCTCCTGGATCTGCGCCTGCGACGACGGCACCGCGGCCGGCTTGCGCAGCCGTGCCCAGCCGGCCGGCGCCAGGGCCGGGTCGTTCAGGTCGACGATCTGACTGTGCGTCGAATCGGGCGCGAGCGCCACCGAGTACGGGTCGGTCACCGAGGCGGTGACCATCTTCTGCACCGCCGGCTGCCAGGCCTCGACCCGGTAGCGGTAGTACTTGCCGGTCCACGACCGGGTGCCCCGCACCGACCACACGCCGGTGCGGTCGTCCCGGCTCATCGACACCGTCTTCGGCTCGGCCGTGGGCGAGTCGAAGAGCTGGAGCGACACCGTGCGGGCGGTCGGCGCCCAGACCGCCAGGGTGGGCACCCCGCCGGCGAACGTCGGGCCCAGCCGGGCCGAGGTGGCGGCCGGGTAGACGTCGTCGAGCACGCCCGGGAGCTGCACCCCGGTCGCGCCGAGCAGGTGCCCCTCGGCGTCCCGCTCGGTGACCACGAGCTGGCCGCGCAGCGCCGCCGGCACCTTGGCCAGGTCGGCCCGGTCCAGGCGGAAGGCCTGGTAGGCCCAGAGCTGCGGGTACGCCTGCCGCTGGGCCTCGGTGAGCCCGTCGCGCTGCGCCCGCAGCGGCAGCGTGGTGTACGTCCCGGCCAGCTCCCCGTCGGCGATGCTCAGTCCGCCGGTCGGGGCGGCGACCAGGTCGTACCGCTTGCCGTCGGTGGGCCCGGTCTGCCAGGCGACGGTGGACCGGTCGATCCACTGCGCCTTCTGCTTGGTGATGTCGAGGTCCTTGGCGACGCCGGAGGTGGTGGCCGGCAGCAGCCGGCCCTTGACCCCGGCCAGCAGCCAGATCTCGTGCCCGACGGCGGTGAGGTCGAGCCGCTGGTCGTCGGGCTGGTCCTTGGTGTCGCCGTTGTGCACGATGTAGCTCAGCCCGGTGGCGCCGGCGGCCAGGGGCACCCGGAACACCGCCCCGTACGAGTCGACCTTCTCCGGCTTGAGCGGGCTGCCCCAGTCGGTGGGGTTGGCCGCGCCGTCCCACAGGTGCAGGCCCCAGCCGGCGTAGTCGCCGTCCGCCTTGCGCCAGTGGATGACCGCCGTGCTCTGGTCCACCGGCGGGTCGGGCTCGCCGGTGGCGGCCTGCCGCGTCGGGTAGAGGGTCGGGTCGCCCTGCTTGACCCAGACCTCACCGGTCTGCGTCACGTCGATCGTGCGGTCGTTCGCGACGTCCTTGGTCCCGTCCTTGTCGACCACGAGGAAGCCGACGGACCTGGCGCCCGGCTTCAGCTTGACCCAGGCGAACCGGCCGAAGGAGTCCTCCCCCGCGAACGGCTGCCCTTTGGGCCAGTCGGTCTGGTACGCCGGGTCGATGTCGCCCCAGGTGTAGAGCCCCCAGTCGGCGTACCCGCCGGCCGGGCGCTGGTAGTGCACGATCGCCCAGTCCCGCGACGCGCTCTGCGCCGGGGTGCCGACGGTGCCGGTGGACCGGGCGGAGGCGATCCGGCCCTTGCCGTCCCGGACGACCGCCTTGTACTCCACCTTCGTGCCGCCGGCCAGTCCGGTCAGGTCGTGGTGGACGGTGTACGGGGCCTGGTGCGCGGTGCCCAGCAGCGTCCACTTGCCGCCGGGGACCCGGGCGGCGAAGGTGACGGTGGCGAGGGGGTCACCGGTGACCTGCGCGGTGACGGCGGCCTTGGTGGGGACGGGGGCGTCGCCCGGCTCGGTGATGGTGACCTTCGGGGCGGCGGCGGCCTGCGGGATCGCCCGGTCGGCCTTGAGGACCACGGCGGACATCGCCGGCACGGTCAGCGACAGCTTGCCGTCGGCGCCGGCGGCCGTGCTGGCCGCGCCGCCGTAGATGCCGGTGAAGGTGGCGCCGGCCGACCAGGTGTCCACGGGGACAGTCTGCGCGGTGGCCGCGTTGTTCACCGCGACGACGTACTCGGTGCGGTCCTGCGGAAGGATCCGGGAGAAGGCGAAGACGCCGGGACCGTCGGCCGCGTACCGGGTGACCTGGATGCCGTCGCGCAGCGCCGGGTGGTCCTGCCGCAGTCGGCCCAGCTCGGCGATGGTGCGGTAGAGCGGGTGGCTCGTGTCGTACTGGTCGCTGGCGTGGGTGCGGGTGGTGCCGATCAGGTCGTCGTCCAGGTAGTCCGCCGTCTTGGAGGCGAACATGTCCTGCCGGGCGTCCTTGTCGCCGCCGGGTCCGGTGAAGCCCTGCTCGTCGCCGGAGTAGACGACCGGCTGGCCGCGGGTGAGGAACATCAGCTGGTGGGCGAGCTGGTCCCGGCGCAGTTGGCTGGCGTCGTCCCCGCCGGTCGCCGCGATGAACGAGCCGATCCGGCCCATGTCGTGGTTGCCGAGGAAGGTGGTGAGCCGGTTGGCGTCGGTGTTCCGGGCCGAGTACAGGTCGTCCCTGGCGTACACGTCGGCGAGCGCCTTGGCCGAGCCGTCCGCGGCGGTGTAGCCGCGGGCGGCTTCCTGGAACGAGAAGTCGAGGGTGGCTGGCAGCCCGCCGCGCCGCACGTACGTCGACTCGATCTCCTGGTCGGCGCTGTAGACCTCGCCGAACATGAAGAAGTCCGGCTTGCCGGCCTTGGCCGCGGCGGCGTTGATGCCCCGGGTGAACTGCGGCCAGAAGTCGAGGTTGGCGTGCTTGACGGTGTCCAGCCGGAAGCCGTCGACGCCGGCCTTGCCGATCCACTGCCCGTAGATGTCGGTCATGCCGCGGACCACCTCGGGCCGCTCGGTCCAGAGGTCGTCGAGGCCGTAGAAGTCGCCGTACTCGCTGTTCTCGCCGGCGAAGGTGGAGTCACCGCGGTTGTGGTACATGGTCGGGTCGTTCAGCCACGCCGGGACCTTCACCTTGGCGTCCGCCGCGTTGGCGAAGACCGGGGTGTACGGGAACGACTCGGTGTTGACCTGCGGGAAGTCGCGGGTGCCGTCGGCGTAGTTGCGGTCCTCGAAGGCCCGGCCCTGCGCGTCCCGGTACGGCGTGGTCTTCTTGTCGACGTAGCCGTACTTGTCCTCGGCGTACCGGATGACGTCCGCGGTGTGGTTGACGATGATGTCGAGGTAGACCTTGATGCCCCGCCGGTGGGCGAGGTCGACCAGCTTCTTCAGCTCCGCGTTGGTGCCGAAGTGCGGGTCGACCTGGGTGAAGTCGGTGATCCAGTACCCGTGGTAGCCGGCGGAGACGTCCGCGCCGGTGCCCTGCACGGGCCGGTTCTTGAAGATCGGGGCCAGCCAGATGGCCGTGGTGCCGAGGCCCTGGATGTAGTCCAGCTTGTCGATGAGGCCCTTCAGGTCGCCGCCGTGGTAGAAGCCCTTGTCCGCCGGATCCAGGCCGGTGGTGAGCCGGCCGCCGGTCAGGCCGCCGGTGTCGTTGCGCTTGTCGCCGTTGGCGAAGCGGTCCGGCAGCACGAAGTAGAACTGTTCGGCCCGGGCGCTGTTGCTGCCGGCCTTGAGCAACGTCTCGGCGGACGGCTCCCGGCCCCACTGCGGGGCGCCCGCGGCCGCGAGCACGTCGGGGGCGGCGGAGCGGTCGGCGGCGTCGGCGCCCAGCTGGTGGATGGCCACCGGTACGCCGACGAGGGTGAGCACGAGCGAGGAGACCAAGGCGAGCAGCGCCTTGGAGGATATCGGCGGGGGTTTCATCGACGGCCTTTCTCTGGTCGCTGATTCGCCCGCACGCTAGCCCTTGCCGAAACATTCTGCAATGCCTTGCAAACCAAGTCGCAACAAAGCAGCTGTCTTGCGAAACGTGGCAGGGTCGGCCGGCCCACCCCGCCATCGCTCAGGGTGACGACCGCCGGGATTCAGAGGCCCGAGCAGGCCGATCCGTCGACCGTGCAACCCGCCGGCCGGGTGGTGCCGGTGCCCTCGAAGTGGAACCGCAGCGTCACCGACGCCCCGGGCTGCACGTCGACTCCGCTGCGATAGGTGAGCACGCCGTCGGTGAAGTCGGCGGTGCCCTGCTCGGCACTTTCCACCCAGGACGTGACCAGGCGCCCACGGGAGAAGGTCACCCGCACCGTCCAACCTCGCGGCGAGGCCGCCGCGTTGACCATCCGCACCTCACCGATGAAGCCCCCGTCGAAGGTGCTCACCACCGCGTACCGCCCCGTCACCGGCGACGCCGGGGGCGGCGGCGGGGACGCCGACGGAGGCGGAAGCGGGCGCCCGCTGCCGCCGATCGCGCCGGACGGGGTGCGCGTCGGTCGGCTGGGCAGCACGGTGGACCGGGGCGACAGCCCGGGCGCCGCCGGGGCGGCGGAGGTCGGCGCGGCACCCGACGTGGTGGCGGGCGGCGGCAGCCCCGGCAACGACATCGTCGGGTCGGGTGCCGGGACGTCGGCGTACGGTCTGCGGCCCCGGGCCGCGCCCAGCGCGATGACCAGCAGCACCACCATGACGATCACGCCGATCGAGACCACGATCCAGGGCGACGAGGCGATGGCCGCGCCGGGCGACCGGCGGACCCGACGCGTGCCGGACATGATCCTCCCCTGTCGTCGTGCGGTGAGCGTAGCGATCGGGAGCAGTGCCGGAAAGTCACCGCCACCGCGGGCGCGGCGTGCTCAGCCGATGACGCAGTCCGCCCCGTTCACCGTGCACCGGCCCGGCCGGTCGCCGGTGCCGGTACGGGTGAACCGCATCGAGACCACGGCGGACCCGCCCGAAGGCAGCGGCCCGGCGCCGCGCAGCACGAACACGCCACTGCCCTGCGTGCTGACCGACACCCCGGACGCGGAGAACGCCTGGACGCTCTTCACGTTGCCGGTGAAGAACAGCCGCACCTCCCAGCTCTCGCTCCGGGCCGAACCGTTGGTCACCGTCAACCGGGCCTCGAACCAGTCCCGCTCGACCGCGGTCGCCTGGTAACCCGCGGTCACCGTGCCGGTCCGCGGCTCGGCGGGCGTGGACACCGCGGGTGCCGCGACGCTGGCCGCCGCCGACCGGGTGGGGCGGGGTGAGCTGGCGGTCGGCGAGGGCGTGTCCTCGACCAGCGGCGCGGCGCTCGACGGCGCAGCGGAGCCTGTCGTCTCCACTCCGACGGCCGGCAGGTAGATCGGCGGGTCGAGGGTCGCCGGCACCGCACCGCTCTCCCTCGGACGCGCGGAGAACAGGGCGAAGACCAGCAGGCCGGCAAGCAGGCCGACGCCGAGCATCACCACGATCCACGGCACCGAGGTCAGCATCCGCGGCGTCGACCGCGCCCCGGACGCCGGCTGCTGCCCGACGCTCATCAAGCCCCCCTCGCCGGCCCCGACGCGCCAGCGTAGCCATGGTCTGCGGGGATTCGCAGCGTGGCCGCCGCGTTCCGCCCGTCCGGCCGACCGGACGCGCGGAACGGACGACGCCGGCACGCCCCTCGGCCAGGTACGGCGCGACGCGCTCCTGGGGGCGGCCCCGGGGCGCCGACGGTCGCCTCCGTTCCGGTCGTGCCGCGCCTCGACGAACTGATAGCGTGCACGCCGATCGATGACCACAGTGGCTTGTCGAAGTCGGCAGATGGGGTGGCCAGTGGCTGAATGGCAGGGAACCGTTCGACGTGCGTCGGAGGACGACAGCGGGGTGGTGAGCCGGATCCTCGCCGAGGCGTTCATGCGCGATCCGGTGAGCACCTGGATCTTCCCCGAGTACGGGCACCGGGAGCAGGTCCACCCGGCGTTCTTCGCCCCGTTCGTCGCGCTCGCCCTCCGGGACGGCGAGGTCTATGTGGCCGGCGACGGCGTGGGAGCGACCCTGTGGCTGCCGGTCGACGGCGGGGACGAGGCGGACGAGGCGGACGAGTTCGCGGGCCTCGAGGCCGCCATCGGGCCCGAGGCGAGCAAGCGGTTCGGCGTTCTCGACGAGCTGATGACCGCGAACCACCCGGGCGAGCCGCACTGGTACCTGCCGTTCATCGCGGTGCGCCCCGAACACCACGGCACCGGCATCGGCACGGCGCTGCTGCGGCACAAGCTGGCGGTGCTCGACAGGGCCGGCTCGGCCGCCTACCTCGAAGCCAGCTCGCCACGCAACGCCGCCCTGTACGAACGGCTCGGCTTCCGGCGTCGGCCGACGACGCTCGACCTACCGGAGGGCCCCAGCCTCTACCCGATGTGGCGGGACGCGCTCTGATCCTCTCGTCGCCGCCCCGCCCGTGGCGGGGCGGCGGCTCAGCGGCGTACCGCTGTGGTGGTGGCGTCGAGTGCGGCCACCACGGCGGCGAGCAGCACCTCCAGCGGCGGCGGCAGGAGCGCGCGGGACTCCCGCATCCGTGCCATCACCTGGGCGTCGAAGACGGTCCCGCCCAGCCCCACCGCCTCCACGAAGGTGCCCAGCAGCAGCGTCCCGGCATCCACCCTGGCGTGCTGGAGCTGCATCATCATGGCGGTCAACCGGACCCGGGCGGAGGCCGCCTGGTTCGGGTCCGTCGCCGGCCACCTGACCGCCCGGCCGAGCAGCCGTCCCTGCTCGCGGCGGAGGACGCCGGCGGTGACCAGGCGGGTGCCCACCCGCTCGTTGATGTTGAGGTGCTCCCGTAGGTAGCGGATCCACAGCCGGATCGGGTGCACCCCTTCGCGGCGCATGATCTCGGTGATCAGCAGATCGGTCAGCGGCTCCTGCCACAGACGGTGGTCCACCGCGACGACTCCGCCGCCCTCGAGGGCGATTCTCCGGTCGAAAAGCAGCTCGGCGAGCGCCGCACCGGCCAGGGCGCAGTCCAGCCGGTCCACGGCGGCGTGCGGCTTGCCGGTGAACTCGTCGTGGCCGATCAGGAACAGCGCATCAGCGAGCCGGTGCGTGGATTGTGCGCCGTGGTAGGTCATCGTCCATCCTCATGCGACGGCCGCGAACGTCGACACGGGACGGTACGGCATGACCACCGACAGCTCAATTCGCGTGTACCCGAAGTGTCCGCGAATGATGTCCGCAGTGGTCTTGTGACGATGCGTGATCCTCAATACCCTGCATCGGGTTGCTCCTCTTAGGACCACCCCAACCCCTCCTCGCTCCTGGAGAAGTCTTGACCTCCGATCCCTTCTTCGCCGACGGCGGCCTGCGTCGTGGCCGCCTCGGCACCGCCCACCTCGTCTTCTTCACCGTCGCGGCGTCAGCGCCGCTGACCGTCCTGGGCGGCGGTGTCACCACGATGTACGCCGTCAGCGGCAACATCGGCGCCGCGCTGGGCTACGTGCTCATCGCCGTGGTGCTCGCCGTCTTCGCCACCGGCTACGCCGCGATGAGCCGCTACGTCGCCAACGCCGGCGCCTTCTACGCCTACATCGCCAACGGACTCGGCCGGGCCGGCGGGGTGGCCGGCTCAGCCGTCGCCCTGGTCGCGTACAACGCCATCCAGATCGGCCTGTACGGGCTGATCGGCGCCATCCTGAAGGACTTCCTGTCCGCCAAGGCCGGGATCGACCTCGCCTGGTGGATCTGGGCGCTGGTCGCCTGGGCCGTCGTCGGTCTGCTCGGCGTCCTGCGGATCGACCTCAACGCCACCGTCCTGGCGATCCTGCTGGTGCTCGAATGCATCGTCGTGGTGATCTTCGACGTCGTCTCCCTGGCCCACCCCGCCGACGGGGCCATCACCGCCGACGGCATCAGCCCGGGCAAGCTGTTCGGCGTCGGGTTCGGGGCGGTCCTCGCCTTCACGATCGCCTCGTTCACCGGATTCGAGAGCGGCGCGATCTACAGCGAGGAGGTCAAGGACCCGCGGCGCACCGTCGCCCGCGCCACCTACATCGCCGTCGCCTTCACCGGCCTGTTCTACGCGTTCTCCGCGTGGGCGCTGACCGTGCTGACCGGCCCGGGCAACGCGCAGCAGGCCACCACCGAGGCCGGGCCCGGTGTGGTCTTCGGCGCTCTCGACCAGTACGCCGGCACCATCGTCGCCGACATCGCCAACGTCCTGTTCATCACGTCGGTGCTCGCCGCGCTGCTGTCGTTCCACAACGGCGTGGCCCGCTACCTCTTCGCGCTCGGCCGCGAGCGGGTGCTGCCCAGGTTCCTCGGCGCCACCTCGAGCCGGAGCGGGGCCCCGGTCGCGGGGTCGCTGGTCCAGAGCGGCCTGGCGGTGGTCGTCTTCCTGGCGTTCGCGGTGGCCGGGCGGGACCCGGTCATCGACCTGTTCACCTGGCTGTCCGGGGCGGCCGCCGTCGGCGTCGTCCTGCTGATGACGCTGACCTCCGCCGCCGTCGTCGGCTTCTTCCGGAGCCGTCCCGGGCCGGAGACCCGCTGGCAGCGCAGCGTCGCCCCGGCCCTCGGCACCGTCCTGCTCGGCGCGGTCCTGCTGGTGCTGCTGGTCAACTTCGACGCCCTGCTCGCGCCGGACACCGCCAGCTATCTGAAGTGGCTCCTGCCGGCGCTTCCGGTCGCGGCCGGGATCGTGGGCCTGATCTGGGGCGCCGTGCTCAGGGCGGCCCGCCCGGACACCTACGCCCGCATCGGTCGGGTCGCGGAGCAGGGATTCCACGAACCCGGCCTGCACCCGTCGCCCGAACCCGACAGCCGGGTGGCAGCCGGCCGTCAGTGACTCCACCACCCCGAGCTACGCGACGCGGCAGTCCGACCCGCCGGCCGGCGGGTCGGACTGCCGTCCGTTCACCCCCGGGTCGGAAGGGGGGTACCGGACGACGAGCCGGCCGGCAAGCCGCGGTACCCGGCTGCCGAGCGGGCCCCGCTAGGCGGTCCGGATGACGGTGCAGATGGCCGGGCCGTCGTCCGTGGCCCGCAGCAGGTAGCGGTAGCGCTCCCCCGGCACCGCCCCGCCCTGGCTGTCCAGGAACTCCCATCGGACGGCGACCTCGGTGAGCAGCGCGGAGACCGGCTGCACGTCCTCGATCTGCGCGTTGGCCGCGACCAGCTCCCGCTCCTGGTAGTCGGGCGCCGCGCCGACGAAGCTGAGCGCCACCGCGGCCGGGGAGGTGAACGAGAAGCTGTAGGTGTCGGCGACCACCAGCCCGGGCAGGGCGTAGCAGCCGGCGATCGCGGGCACGTCGCCGGTGGTGAGGGCGACGCCGTACCGGTCGAAGAAGTCCGTCAGCGCGTCGAGATCCGTGGAAGCCGTCACAGCGCTCTCCTTTGCCGCGCCGGCCGCCCGGCAAACCTGCTCAGCGTGGTGGAATGCGCACCTCGATCTCGGCGCCGAGCTGGGCGCCACCGGTCAGGTGCAGATCGTCGCCGCTCCAGAACCGGCCCGGGTCGTACCAGTTGGGCCGGCGGCCCGCCGGCAGCAGCCCCATCGCCTCGTAGGTCACCGCCACCACCTCGGCGCAGTACGCGGTCTCCAGCGCCCGGTCGCGCACCGGCACGCCGGCGCCGTCCGGGGTGGACCGGCCGCGGCGCAGGTCGGGCACCCGACCCCGGGCCCAGCGCCAGGCGAGCTGGGCGGTGGACGGGAACGGGGTGCCGTCGAGGCGCGCCACGGTATGCAGCACCGCCTCCTCCATCGCCACGTCCGCCGGCGGTTCCAGCTGGCGCAGCCAGGCCCGCTGGCCGTACCGGTTGGCCCAGACGCAGACCGCGTCCCGCAGGTCGTGCAACTGGACGCCACGCTGGTGGGTGCCGGTCCACATGTCCGGCAGCGAACGGCCCAACTCGGCGTGCCACATGAGCGGAGGCATGTCGTCCAGGACCAGCGCCATGCCGACGTGGTTGACCGGGCTGTTCGTGGTGAACTGGATGGCCCGGTCTGGCACGCTGCGCCCCCGGAACACCCACACGTCGCCGGTCCGGGTCAGCTCCACGGCCTCGTCCAGGCTGATGCTCATGAAGGACTACCCTAAGCCGATGCGGCTACGGATGCGGTGGTGGAAGGTGCTCGGACTGGCCGGCCTCGCCGGGGTCGCGGCGACCGGTGTGGTCGTGGCCCGGGCGGAGCGGCGCCGGCGGGCGTACACCCCGGAGGAGATCCGCCAGCGGTTGCGCGAGCGGCACGCGGGGGCCGGCGGGGACGTCACCCCGGCCGACGACCGCTCCTGATCCCGTTCGGTCACCGGGTCCCGCCGCCGTCCGGCTCGCCCGAGCCGCGGTCGGCGTAGGGCCGGCCCGACGGCCGGCCGCAACCAGCGCACCGCGTCACCGGTCGGTGCGACGCACCGCCTCGTCCAGGGCCTCGGGGGTACGACCGACCAACGCCCCGCCGTCGTCCAGCAGCAGGATCGGCCGCTGGATCAACTCCGGGTGCGCCACCATCGCGGCGATCCAGCGCGGTTCGCTGTCGTCGTCCCGCGACCAGTCGGCCATGCCGAGGGTGGCGGCCGCCGGCTCGCCGGTGCGGCAGATGTCCCAGGCCCGCGCCCCCAGCCGGCGCAGCACCTCGGCCAGCTCCGCCGCGCTCGGCGGCTCGGTCAGGTACGCGCGCAGCCGGTACGGCACCCGCGCCTCGTCCAGGCTGCTCCGGGCGGTGGCGCACTTCGAGCAGGCCGGGTTGTCCCAGATCTCCATGCCGGACATCGTGGCAGAGCCGCCCGACAGTCCGGGTAGGACGGTCGACGGAGCCGCGGAACGACCCCTATACTGCAGCCATGGGAAACAGTTTCTGGGAGACGCAGTTTGTCCTGTCCCCGCCCACCGGGCCGGTCGAGCGGCACGACCAGGTGGACCTCTACCCGCCCGTGCGGAGAGGCCGACGCCCGGCCGTCGTCGTGGCGCACGGCATCCCGCTCCCGCCCGACGCCCCCGACCCCCGGGACTGGCTGCTCTACCGGGGTTACGGCGCACTCCTCGCCGAGCAGGGCACGGTCGCCGCACTGGCCCGGCTCACCGTCGACGCCCCGGCCGGCCTGCCGGAGCCGGCCGCCCAGCTGGCGAAGGCCGTGGACCTGGTCCGCGCCGACCCCCGGGTCGACCCGGACCGGGTGATCCTCTGGTTCTTCTCCGGCAGCGGCCTGCTGCTCGGCGACTGGCTGCGGGACCCGCCGCCGTGGCTGCGCGGCCTGGCGGCCACGTACCCGCTGCTCGCCCCGCTGCCCGGCTGGGACGTCGACCCGCGCTTCCGCCCGCTCGAGGCGCTCGCCGAGGCCGAGCACGCGCCGCCACTCGTGCTCACCCGGGCCGGCCAGGAGCGCCCGGAGATAGCGGCCGGCACCGAGGCGTTCATCGCCGAAGCGGCACGCCGCGGTACGCCCGTGCAGGTCATCGACGTACCGGACGGACGGCACGGCTTCGACGCCCTGGACCACACCGACCAGTCCCGCGCGGCCGTACGCGCCGCCCGCGACGCCGTCGTCGCCCTCCTCACCACCCCCTGACCCCGCGCGCCCCCTCCAGCGCGCGGGCCCCCTCCGGCGCTCGCGCCACCCGCGCCCCTCGGGCGCCCTCGGCGCCCGCGCCACCGCCAGCGCGCGGCCTCTGCGGCGCCCTCGCCGCCACGCCAACCTCGGCGCCCACGCAATCTCGCCGATATCGCGGCTTCCCGGCACCGGGAAGCACCCCCCTTCGGCGAGATTGCGTGGATCTTGCCCCGCCCGTCGACCTTGACCGGTGACGGCGGGGCCGGAGGGCCGTTTCGGGTGGAATGTCCGGCTACTGTGCCGGCCGACGGTCGCGGGGCATGCCATGGCGGTCCGCGTGAGCGCCACGGCATTCCACAGCCGCGTGCCTGCTCGTCACCGTGCCGGCCGGACGCCGCGTCCCTCGGCCTGGGCTTGATCCACTCCAGGTGCGGCAAACCGCGGCATCCCGGAGCTCGGCCACCCCGCCCTGCCGCAGCCCGAGTCGATCACCGTTCGATGCGATGCGCCGCCGGTCGGGTGGCGCTGGGCGGGTGTCGCGTGGTCGGGTGGGCGGGTCGGTCCGTGCAAGGTCGCCGGAGACCTCCATAGCGTTCCACCGACCGCAGAGTTGCCCCCCGGGATGCAGTGGGCGGCCCGGGGTGCGGTGGGCCGCCCGGGGTGCAGTGGACCGCCCGGGGTGCGGTGTCCGGGTCAGGGTCGGCTGGTCCCGGCCACAGCTGGCGGCGCATCCGGCCACGGCGAGCGGTCTGTCCGGCCACGCCGAGCGGTCTGTCCGGCCACGGCGAGCGCCGTGCCCGGCCCACGGCGGGCGGTGTCCGGTTTCGATGAGGCGGCTTGTCAGGTTTCGCTGGGGTGGTTTGTCCGGTTGCGTTGGTCGTGGAGGGATGTCCCCGCCGGGCCGGTCCGGGTGGTTGATGGGCCCGGTGTCGTGTGGCCGGGGCCATCCCACGGGCGGAATGATGGCGGGGCGGGGGTCGTTGAACATGGCAGACCGCGCGGCAACCACCACCCCCTCTCGGGGGGTCGGCAGCCCCGGTCGGAATGACCGGCCACCGGCCGTCGTTACCTCCCCCGGACCGCGAACGCCTGGTCCACGAGCCGGTGAGGTCGAGGGAATCACTCCCCGCCCCCGGTCGTTACATCCCCGGGCCGCCCGAGCAGGTCACCCCCCCGATCGCCGGGCCCGCCCACCACAGACTTTCCCCCTTCTCGCGGCACGCACCGCACCCCCCTTTCGCGGGGTGCCGCGGAACCCCCGAATGGAAGGCGTGAACTCATCATGGCTACCACTCTGCTGCGTAAGACCGTTCTGACCGCTGCCGGCTTCGCCGCCACCGCCGGTGGGATCGCCGGCCCCGCCATCGCCGCGCACGCCGCCGAGGCCAAGCCGACGGCGCAGGTGCAGACCGACCGCAAGCACGGCGGCGAGCGGGAGCTCAACGTCCGCTACGAGGCCCAGCCCAACTTCTACTACTGCGGCCCCGCCGCCACCCGCAACGCGCTGAGCGTGCAGGGCAAGAACATCGACGTCGACGCCATGGCCCGCGAGATGGGCACCACCGAGAACGGCACCAACAGCATCAACGACATCACCCCGGTCCTGAACAAGGAGACCGGTAAGACCGACGCCTACCACTCGGTGGAGATCAAGGACAGCAAGGCCGACGACAAGCAGACCGACCGACTCCGCGCCGACATCGTCCGCACCATCGACAACGGCCGCGCCGTGGTCGCCAACATCGCCGGCACCACCACCGACACCGACGGCAACACCCACTCCTTCGAAGGCGGCCACTACATCAGCGTCGTCGGCTACCGCGACAACGGCAACATCGTCACCATCGCCGACTCCGCCAACCCCAACACCGCCTCCTACCGCATCACCGTCGACAACCTCGCCGACTGGATCGCCACCCGCGGCTACAGCGCCTCCTGACCGGCGACCGCCGACAGGAGCGAGCACGAAGGGCCCGGCCCCCACAAGGGGTCGGGCCCTTCGTCGTGTCAGCGGTCGCCGGCGGTCACCGGCTCGGCCTCGTCGGGCACCTCCACGGCCCCGAGCCGCCGCGCCCGGCGGCGCAGCCACCAGGTGCTGACCAGCCCGGCGAGGACGGCCAGCGCCAGGCCGGCCCAGGAGATGTCCTTGAGCCAGTGCTCGGCGGCCCGGCCCACGCTGAAGAGCAGGTACGTGGTGCCGAACGCCCAGACCAGGCCGCCGGCCGCGTTGGCCAGCAGGAACCGGCGGTACGGCACGTGCAGCGCGCCCGCCAGGGGTCCGGCGAGGATCCGCAGCAGGGCCACGAACCGGCCGAAGAAGACCGCCCAGACGCCGTGCCGGGCGAAGCTCTCCTCCGCGCGGGCCAGGTGCGCCGGGCCCAGGTGTCTCGGGAAGCGCCGGCCCAGGCGTGCCAGCAGGGGCCGCCCGCCACGCCGGCCGACGGCGTACCCGATGGAGTCGCCGACGATGGCGCCGGCCGCGGCGGCGGCGGCCACCCACTCCGGCTCCACCACCCCGGTCGCCGCGAGCAGGGCGGAGCTGACCAGCACGATCTCGCCGGGCAGCGGTACGCCCATGCTCTCCACGCCGATCACCCCGGCGACGATCAGGTAGACCACGCCGGAGGGAAGCGCGGAGAGCCAGTGTTGTACGTCGACCACGCCCACCCCTTCCGGTCCGATCCCGAACCCTACCCGGCAGTGGGGGGCGAAACCTCCCCGTCAGCCGGCCGTCACCGGGGCGAGGAACTCCAGCCGGTTGCCGTGCGGGTCGTGGGTGTGGAACCGGCGCACGCCGGGGATCTCCTCGTCACCCCAGGTGACGGGGTGGCCGGCGGCGGCCAGCCGGGCGGCGAGCGCGTCGAGGTCGGGGCGGACCAGCGCAGGGTGCGCCTTGCGGGCCGGATGGAAGTCGTCCTCGACGCCCAGGTGCAGTTCGGCGTCGTACCCGGTGAACCAGCAACCACCGCGGGCGGCGAGGGCCGGGGGCTTGGCCTTCTCGGTCAGGCCGAGCAGGCCGACGTAGAACGAGCGGGACAGCTCCTCGGAGCCGCGCGGACAGGCGAGCAGGACGTGATGGATCATGGTGGGCACCTCCTCGTCCCGAACCCTGGCATGAGGTTGCGCGAATAGCAAGACGGACGTACGGTTTTGTAGAGCCCGACGCAGGTAAGTGTTGCCTAAGCACGGCAACGCCCCCGCCGGTGCGACAGACTGCTCAGGACTACTCACGGTCGCTGGTGTGAAGGAGTACGACGTGGCGAGCCTCGACACCTTCGGTGCGAAGACCCAGCTACGCGTCGGAGACGCGAGCTACGAGATTTTCAAGATCGACAAGGTGGAGGGCCACGACCGGCTGCCCTACAGCTTGAAGATCCTCCTGGAGAACCTGCTGCGGACCGAGGACGGCGCGAACATCACCGCCGACCACATCCGGCAGCTCGGCGCGTGGGACTCCGCCGCCGACCCGAGCGTGGAGATCCAGTTCACCCCGGCGCGGGTGCTGATGCAGGACTTCACCGGCGTACCGTGCGTCGTCGACCTGGCCACCATGCGCGAGGCCGTCCGCGACCTCGGCGGTGACGCCACCAAGGTGAACCCGCTCGCCCCGGCCGAGCTGGTCATCGACCACTCCGTCATCGCCGACCTGTTTGGCCGCGAGGACGCCTTCCAGCGCAACGTCGAGCTGGAGTACGAGCGCAACAAGGAGCGCTACCAGTTCCTGCGCTGGGGCCAGACCGCGTTCAACGAGTTCAAGGTCGTCCCGCCGGGCACCGGCATCGTGCACCAGGTCAACATCGAGTACCTGGCCCGCACGGTGATGGAGCGCAACGGCCAGGCGTACCCGGACACCGTGGTCGGCACCGACTCGCACACCACGATGGTCAACGGCCTGGGCGTGCTGGGCTGGGGCGTCGGCGGCATCGAGGCCGAGGCCGCGATGCTCGGCCAGCCGGTCAGCATGCTGATCCCGCGGGTCGTCGGCTTCAAGCTCTCCGGCGAGATGCCGGCCGGCACCACCGCCACCGACCTGGTGCTCACCATCACCGAGATGCTGCGCAAGCACGGCGTGGTCGGCAAGTTCGTCGAGTTCTACGGCCCGGGCGTGAGCGCGGTGCCGCTGGCCAACCGGGCCACCATCGGCAACATGTCCCCCGAGTACGGCTCCACCGTGGCGATCTTCCCGATCGACGCCGAGACCGTCCGCTACCTGGAGCTGACCGGCCGCGACCCGCAGCAGGTCGCGCTGGTGGAGGCGTACGCCAAGGAGCAGGGCCTCTGGCACGACCCGAACCACGAGCCGGAGTACTCGGAGCGGCTGGAGCTGGACCTCAGCACCATCGAGCCGTCCCTGGCCGGCCCGAAGCGCCCGCAGGACCGGGTGCCGCTGGGCGCCGCCAAGACGCTGTTCCGCTCGGCGCTGACCGACTACGTGGCCGCCGACGCCGCCGGCGAGCGCGACCTCAAGCCGAGCGTCGCCCGTGAGCAGCTGCCCCGGGGCGCGAACGGCCCGGCCGACGAGGCCAGCGCCGAGTCCTTCCCGGCCAGCGACCCGCCCGCCAACGAGTTCAGCGACCCGGCCGACGAGCCGCGCGACCTGGAGACCGCCGCGGCGGGTGCGGGTGGCCGCGCCACCAACCCGGTCCGGGTGACCGGCGCCGACGGCGTCGAGTACGAGCTGGACCACGGCGCCGTGGTGATCGCCGCGATCACCTCCTGCACCAACACGTCCAACCCGCAGGTCATGATCGGCGCCGCGCTGCTGGCCCGGAACGCGGTGGACAAGGGCCTGGCCCGCAAGCCGTGGGTGAAGACCACCCTCGCGCCCGGCTCCAAGGTCGTCATGGACTACTACGACCGGGCCGGCCTCACGCCGTACCTGGAGAAGCTCGGCTTCAACCTGGTCGGCTACGGCTGCACCACCTGCATCGGCAACTCCGGCCCGCTGCCGGAGGAGGTCTCCGCCGCGGTCAACGAGGGCGACCTCGCCGTCGTCTCGGTGCTCTCCGGCAACCGGAACTTCGAGGGCCGGATCAACCCGGACGTCAAGATGAACTACCTGGCGTCCCCGCCGCTGGTGGTCGCGTACGCGCTCGCCGGCACCATGGACATCGACCTGGCCAACGAGCCGATCGGCGAGGACTCCGAGGGCAACCCGGTGTTCCTGCGGGAGATCTGGCCGAACAGCGCCGAGATCCAGGACGTCATCGCCTCGGCGATCGGCGCCACCGGCTTCAGCTCCGCGTACGCCGACGTGTTCGCCGGTGACGAGCGCTGGCAGTCGCTGCCGACCCCGACCGGCGACACCTTCGCCTGGGCTGGCGAGTCGACCTACGTCCGGAAGCCCCCGTACTTCGAGGGCATGGAGCGCGACCCGAAGCCGGTGCAGGACATCGCCGGCGCCCGGGTGCTGGCCAAGCTGGGCGACTCGGTGACCACCGACCACATCTCCCCGGCCGGCTCGATCAAGGCGGACTCCCCCGCCGGCAGGTACCTCGCCGAGCACGGCGTGGCGCGGCACGAGTTCAACTCGTACGGCTCGCGCCGGGGCAACCACGAGGTGATGATCCGGGGCACCTTCGCCAACATCCGGCTGCGCAACCAGCTCGTCCCGGGCGTCGAGGGCGGCTTCACGGTCAACCACCTGACCGGCGAGCAGACCTCGATCTACGACGCCTCGATGGCCTACCAGGAGGCGGGCGTCCCGCTGGTCATCCTGGCCGGCAAGGAGTACGGCTCCGGCTCGTCCCGCGACTGGGCGGCCAAGGGCACCATGCTCCTCGGGGTGAAGGCGGTCATCGCCGAGTCGTACGAGCGGATCCACCGCTCGAACCTGATCGGCATGGGCGTCCTGCCGCTGCAGTTCCCGGTCGACACCACCGCCGAGTCGCTCGGCCTGACCGGCACGGAGACCTTCTCGATCAGCGGCGTCACCGCGCTGAACGAGGGCGAGACCCCGCGTACGGTGAAGGTCACCACCGACACCGGCGTGGAGTTCGACGCCGTGGTCCGGATCGACACCCCCGGTGAGGCCGACTACTACCGGCACGGCGGCATCCTGCAGTACGTGCTGCGCCGCATGATCGCCAGCTGACGTCGTACCCGGACAGGGCCCCTTCCCGCGACCAGCGGGGAGGGGCCCTGCGGCGTTTCCGGCTCCGCGTGTTCACCTGAGCCTCCGGGGCGGGCTAGCCTGTTAGCTAAGGAGGTGACGTGGTGGGGGAAGCCGCAGCGCAATACAACATCCACGACGCGAAGACGAACCTGTCCCGGATCATCGAGCGCGTCGAGCACGGCGAGGAGATCGTGATCAGCCGCGCCGGTACCCCGGTCGCCAAGGTCATCCCGCTACGCCCAACAGCCCGCAGCGGTCGCGGTTCGCTCCGCGGTGAACTCGTTCTGCGCGAGGGGTGGGACTCGGACGAGATCAACGAGTCGATCGCCGACGACTTCGGGCTTTCCGGATGAGTTTCCTGCTCGACACGCACGTCGTGCTGTGGTGGTTGACGGACGATCCGACCCTGTCCGACGACGTGAAGGACCTGGTCGACAACCAGCCCGAGGTGTACCTCAGCGCGGTGACCGTGTGGGAGGTGGCCATCAAACAGGCGCTCGGCAAGCTGGCCGGGCCGCCCGACCTCGCTGCCCGAGTGTGCCGAGCCGGCCTGCGGGAACTGCCGATCCGGCACGACCACGCCGTCGAGGCCGGACAGCTTCCGCCGATCCACCGGGACCCGTTCGACCGGATGCTGGTCGCCCAGGCCCGGCACGAGCGGCTGACCCTCGTCACCCGCGACGGTCACATTCAGAAGTACGATGTGCCGATCCTGGTCGCGTGACTCGGCCGGCGCCTCAACGGACTCCCTCGACCGCGGCCTACCCGCCGCTCCGGCGGCCCCTCGGCGATCCGCCGGCATCGCGCCGGGCGTCCTGCTGCTCGACGCCCACCCGAACGTCCAGCCACAGGGCGGCGAAGCCGCCGTCGGCGACCACCCGCCGCGCCCGCAGGTGCCAGTCGCCGGGATATTCCACGTTGAACCGTAGGAACGCGTCCCTGCCGCGGATGCGCTCCCGGGTCTGCGGCATCTCGTAGACCACGTCGTCGGTGAGCAGGGCCGCCACCCCCGGCGCTCCACCCGGTCGACGTAGTCGTGGGCGGTCTGCCGGGTCACCGAGGTGTCGTCCATGCGCGGACCATAGCGACCGGCTGCGACATCCTCTGCCGGGCTCGTGGGAGCTGTCGGAGCCACTGCCTAGGGTGGGGGGATGGTCGACCCGCGCCAGGTGATGAACTTCCGCGTCCAGGCCCAGCAGCTCGGCCGAGCCGAGGGCGCCCTCGACGACACCGCCGTGCTCGACATCGGGGTGCAGGAGACCGGCCCGGACGGCGGCCGGTGGGCGCTGGCCGTGCGCGGGGTCGACGTGACGGCGCTGTCCGGCGAGGATCTCATCCTGCTGTGGTCCGTGCGCGGCGCTCCCCACCTCTACCGCCGGGCCGAGGTGGCGGCGGTGAGCGCCGCGCTGGAGCCCTTCTCCGACGCGGACGCGGGCAAGCGCATCTACGACGCCGCCAAGCCGTTGAAGGCGGCCGGCATCGGCATCCTGGCCGCCCTCGACGAGGTGGCCACCCACATGCGTGCGGTCGTCACGGAGCCGACCGTCAAGGGAGTGGTCTCCGCCCGCCTGGCCGAGGCGCTGCCCGAGCCGTATCTGCGCTTCTGCCGCCCGTGCAACGCCACCCACCTCTACGAGATGCCGTTCCGGCTGGCCGCCGTGCGGGCCGGGTTGGAGCTGCAGCTCGGCACCTCGCCGCCGGTGCTGCGGCGCATCCCCCGGTTCACCCGGGCGGTCGCGTCGGGCGACAGGTTCGACCTCATCCGCGCGTACCTGCGCCTGCTCGGCCCGGCCACCCCCAAGCACGTGGCCGACTATCTCGACGCTCCGGTCAAGGAGGTGCGGGCCCGCTGGCCCGAGGACGTGGTCGAGGTGACGGTCGACGGCGAGCGGCGTTCCCTGCTGGCCGCCGACGAGCCGGCGCTGGAGTCGGCCGACGGCACGGCGACTTGCCTGCTCGGGCCGTTCGACCTCTTCCTCCAGGCGAAGGACCGGGCCACCCTGGTGCCGGACGCCGCGCACGCCAAGGAGTTGTGGCCGGTGCTGGGCCGCCCCGGCGCCGTCCTGATCGACGGGGCGCTGGTCGGCACCTGGCGTGCCCGCAAGTCGGGCAACCGGATGACCGTCACCGTCCAGCCCTGGCAGCGGCTGTCCGAGCACCGCCGCAAAGCCGTCGTCGACCAGGCGGAACGCCTCGCCGCGTACCGCGCCGTCGTCCTCGCCGGCGTCGAATTCAGCGGCTAGCGGCCGGGTCAGTCGGTGACCCGGCGGCGCTCCTCACGCTGCTTCATGGCGTGCTCCAGCAGCGTGATCAGCACCTCCTTGACCGATTCCCGCTCCCGGGCGTCACAGAGCACCACCGGTACGCCCGGATCGAGGTCGAGCGCCGTCTGCACCTCGTCCACCCGGTAGCGCCGGGCGTCTTCGAAGCAGTTCACGGCCACCACGAACGGGGTGCCCCGCTCCTCGAAGTAGTCGATCGACGGGAAGCAGTCGGCCAGTCGCCGGGTGTCGGCGAGCACCACCGCGCCGATCGCGCCAAGCGCCAGCTCGTCCCAGACGAACCAGAACCGGTCCTGGCCGGGGGTGCCGAACAGGTAGAGCACCAGGTCGTCGCTGATGGTGATCCGGCCGAAGTCCATCGCCACCGTGGTGGTGGTCTTCCCCTCGACACCCGAGAGGTCGTCGATGCCGACCCCGGTCTCGGTCAGCACCTCCTCGGTGCGCAGGGGGCGGGTCTCGCTGACCGCGCCGACCAGGGTGGTCTTGCCGACACCGAAGCCACCGGCGATGAGGATCTTGACGCCGGTGGGCACGGTTGCCGCGCCCGCCGGCCGCTCAGAGCGCCCGTAGTCCATTGAGTACCGCCTCGAAAACACTGTCGTCGGGAAGGCCGGCGGGGGTGGCGCTCGGCTCACGGACCTGCACCAGGCTGCGGGCGACCAGGTCACCGAGGAGAACCCGGACGGAGCCCACCGGCAGGTCGAGATGGGCGGCGATCTCGGCCACGGACAGCACCCGCTGGCAGAGACCGACGATCGCCACGTGCTCCGGGCCGAGCCCGGACTCCGACCCCACGTCCTCCCGGGTCGAGGTGACCAGGGAGATCAGGTCGAACGTGCCGGTCACCGGGCGGGCCCGGCCACCGGTCACCGCGTACGGGCGGACCACCGGGCCCTCGTCCACCCACTCGTGGTCCGCGGGCTCCCCCTGGCCGGTCATCGCGCCGCAGCCTCGCCGGCGGAAGGCTCCCGGCTGGGCGAGGCGACGAACCGGCCCACCCGGGTGACCAGCATCGCCATCTCGTACGCGATCAGGCCGACGTCGGCGTCCTGGCCCGCCAGCACGGCCAGGCAGGCGTTGCGCCCGGCCGCGGTGACGAAGAGGAACGACGACTGCATCTCGATGATCGTCTGCTGCACCTGGCCGCCGCCGAAGCGCTTGCCGGCGCCCCGGGCCAGGCTCTGGATGCCGGCCGCCATCGCCGCCAGGTGCTCGCCGTCGTCCCGGCTCAGGCCCCGCGAGGCGGCCATCAACAGGCCGTCGGTGCTCAGGGCCACCGCGTGTTCCGCCTGCTTCACCCGGCCGACCAGGTCATCCAGCAGCCACGTCAGGTCTGCGCTCGAAGCCGTCTGCTGCACCACTCGTCGTCCTCTTCTCCCCCGGCTGGTGTCGCCGTGCTCGTCTGCCCCGCCGCCTCGGCGTGCTCAGGTCGCCTGTTCGTCCGCGGCGCCGGGTTCGCCGGTCGCCCCGTGCGCGCCGCTGAGCAGGCGCGCCGCGTCGGTCCGGCCCCGCCGGGTGCCGCTCTGGTAGGCGGTCATCATCCGGCGCACCTGCTCCGGCGGGCGTACCACCTGCTCGTCGTCGTCCGCGTCCACCGTGGACGGCCCGGCGCGCAGCTCCGGCGCGAGGCTGGCCTGGCGGACCCGGACCGGCAGACCGGACTCGCCCGTCGCCGGCCCGTCCTCGGCAGCCACCTCGACCGTGGTCGCGTCGGCCGACTCCGCGGCCACCGGGAGCGGCGCGGGCGTGGTCGCGTCGGCCGACTCCGCGGGCGGCGCGGGCGTGGTCGGATCCGCCGACTCCGCGGGCGCCGGCGTGGTCGCGCCGGCCGGGTCCGCAGCTGCCGGCGCGTACCCGGACGAGGTGACCCGGGCCGGCTCGGCGGGCCGCACCGCCGGGTCGGCCGGCTCCCCGGCCTCCGGCGTGGTCGGCGTCGCCGCCGCGTCGGATCCGGCCTCCGGCGAGGACGTCACGGGCCCGCCCGGCACACCGGTGCCCGCCCGGAAACCGCCCGAGACCGTCGGGTCCGAACCGTCCTCGCCGAGCAGGCCGGACGGGATCAGCACCACGGCCGTGGTGCCGCCGTACGCGGACTCCTTGAGCTGCACCTTCACGCCGTGCCGCTCGGTCAGCCGGCTGACCACGAACAGGCCCAGCCGGGCGGCGTCGGCCAGGTTGAGCTCGGACCGGTCGACGATGCGGTGGTTCGCGGCGGCCAGCTCCTCCTCGCTCATGCCGAGGCCGCGGTCCTCGATCTCGATGGCGAAGCCGTTGGCGACCAGCTGGCCGCGTACCTCGACGGTGGTGTGCGGGGGCGAGAAGGACAGCCCGTTCTCGATCAGCTCGGCCAGCAGGTGGATCAGGTCGCCGACGGCCCGGCCGCTGAGCGACACCGGCCCGAGCGGCAGCACGGTGACCCGGGTGTAGTCCTCGACCTCGGCCACCGCGCCCCGGACCACGTCCACCATCGGCACGTTCCGCCGCCAGGACCGGCCCGGGGTGGAGCCGGAGAGGACGATCAGGTTCTCCGCGTTGCGGCGCATCCGGGTGGCCAGGTGGTCGACCCGGAACAGGTCCTCCAGCTCCTCGGCGTCGTGCTCCCGGCGCTCCATCGCGTCGAGCAGGGTCAGCTGGCGGTGCACCAGCGCCTGCGTACGCCGGGCCAGGCTGAGGAAGACCTCCCGGACGCTGCGGCGCAGCTCGGCCTGCTCGACGGCGGTCCGGATCGCGGTCTCCTGCACGGCGTTGAACGCCTTGCCGACCTGCCCGATCTCGTCGTCGCCGGTCTGCAGCGGGGGCGCCTCGCGGGCGACGTCCACCTCCTCGCCGCGGGCGAGCCGCCCCACCACGCCGGGCAGCCGCTCGTTGGCGAGCTGGTGTGCCGCATCGCGAAGCCGTTGCAGCTCGGCCACCAGGGCACGCGCGGTCGTGACGGAGACGACGATCGAGGCGATGACCGCGATCAGGCCGAGGCCCGCGGCCAGGACCAGACGGACGATCACCAGCGCGGCCACCGGCTTCGCCCGCTCGACCACGTCGTCCCCACTGTCGAGGACCATCTCCTGCAGCTCGGTCAGGGCCGAGGCGGAGACGCGGTTCCAGTCGGGCTCGCCGACGGCGAGCTTGGTCTCCCGGCGATCGCTCGACATGACCCGGTCTTCGAGGCGGCGCAGGTCGTTGAAGGCCGAACCGGTGAGCACCTGGTTGAACCGGGTCTGGTCGGACGGACGCAGCTGCGACCGGATTCGCTCCGCGGCGAACCGCTGGCCGGACGCGAGCTGGGTGAAGCGGAGGTGTTCGTCGGGCGTGATCCGCCCGGCGGCGAGCGCGCCGACCAGCAGCGCGTCCTCCTGCGAGATCAGCTCCCGGACCCGGTACAGCTCGATCAGGTGTCGGGTGTCCGCCTCGATCTCGGGATCGTCGAGGCCGCCGACCACGTCGTAGAGCTGGAAGAGGGAATCGATGAGCGCCGTGTAGGAACTCGTGGCGCTCGTCCGGTCGAGGGTCCGGTCGTCAATGGACCTGCGGATGCCGGCCAGGCCGTCGAGAGCGACGACGGTGGCGTCCACCCGCTGCTCGGCCGCGCCGTCGCTGGCCAGCCTCGCCCGCCAACCGCGCGCCGTGTCCTTGAACGCCGCCGTGTCCTCGTCGACGGTTCGACGGACGTCGTCGAGCGCCTCCCGCCGCGCGGCCGTGGGCGCGCCCAGGTAGGCGACCGACAGGCGCCGCTCCACCTGCAGCTCGAGGAGAAGAGGCTCGCTCGGCGAGACGATCTGGCTGTCGATCGTCTGCACCCCGAGCAGGTTGATCCCCTCGCGGAGGGTCACCCAGGCGGCGAACGACCACAGGGCCACGAGCGAGGCGAGGAGCGCGATGACCTTGGCGCGCAGATTCGTGGTGCGAGGCCGCATTTGACCGTCCCATGCCGGACATCAGGTACTTGCCGGCGGGGCGTGCCGAACAAGCGGTTCGTGGGTAGGCAGATCGAGGCACGCTAGCAGTTGCCGGACTATCGCCTCAAGACCGCAGGAAAGGGCGCTCCTTCGCGGGGACGCGATCGTGGCCGGCCGCTCCCTGCGCCCGGCTACCGCGCCACAGGTGACCCGCCGGTCGCGTCACACCGCGACCGACCGGGCCGCCGGCTCGGCGCCGACGGCGAGCTGAGCCAGCCGCTGCGCGGCGAACACGGCAGCGTCGACGATCAAGGTCGGCCGGTAGAGGTCCTTGTCGTGCCACAGCGCCGGGCCTTCCTCGTCGCCGCTCGCGGCCAGGTAGGCGTACCCTCGGCGGACGGCGTGGGCCACGTCGGGGTGGCGGCCCGCGACGGCGAGGATCTGCACGGCGTACGCGGTCTCCTCGGGCGTGCCGCCCCATCGGCCCCAGGAGCCGTCCGGGTGCTGCGTGGCGAGCACCCATCCGACGGCGCGAGCGAGCGCCTGCGGCACCACCCCCTGGGAGTCGAACTCGGACAGGGCGAGCACGCAGCAGACGGTCGCGTAGTACGCGGAGGCGTGCCACCGGTCCCGCCAACTGCCGTCGGTCTCCTGCCGTGCCACCAGCGCGGACACCACCCGCAGGGCGGCCGCACGGTGCCGTCGGGTCGCCCCTCGTCCGGCGCGGACGTGGTGGCCGAGCGCGTCGAGGACGTGCGCGTTGGTGGTGACGGAGAAGCCGTCCTCGCCCGGCCAGGTGCAGAACCCGTCCGGAACCTCGTACCTCCACAGGCAGTCCAGGTCGGTGGGTACGCCGAGCCGCGCGAGGGCGTACAGGGCGACTGATGTCGTGTCGGCGTCCGCGGGTAGGCCGGGGCCCGCCGGTGTGCCGGCCGGGGTGAACTGCGCCGTCAGGCTGCCCACCAGGTCAGGTGACGCGGGCACGGCGAAGCCGGCCCGGGTGAGGGTGCCGACGACCCAGGCGCGTTCGAACACCGTGATCGGCGTCGCGCAGGGGACCGGCCCACCGTGCCGCTCGACGACCGCTTCCAGGCAGCTGCGGAGGTGGTGGTGGACCTCGTCGGGGCCGAGCCACGCCGCGGTCGCCGCCGGCGAGGCGCCGACCAGACCCGCGGAAGAGGGCGGCACGCCGCCGGCGTCGCGGGCCGACGGGCCGACGACCTCCAGGGCGTGCAGCAACTTGTCGGGCACGGCGCCGCCCGCGGCCACGAGCCGCCGGACGGCCGACAGTCGGCGGCCGTCCATTCCGGACGGCAGGCCCAGCCGGGGGTACGCCCGCCAGTGCCGCAGTCCGGCCGGGATGTCGGGCCGGGACAGGTGCCCGTTGATCGCGGCGATCAGGGCCGGCACGATGAGGTCGACCGCCGGCGTGTCCGGAGTCGGCGGCCCGGCCCGGAGCAGCCGGGTGAGGGCCTGCAGACCACGGTCGGCCGCCCGGATCAGGGCCTCGCTCCCGGACGAGGTGTACAGGACGGCCAGGAGCGCCTCGGTGGCGCTCGCGGTCGGCACCACCGCGTAGCCCTCCGGCGGTCCCCACCCGCCATCGGCCCGCTGACTGCGCAACAGGTAGTCGACCCGCTCGGCATGGCCGGCGAGCCAGGGGGACAGGCTGACCAGCCGAGCGGTCTCGTAGAGGGACGGGGTGACGTGCCCGGCCGGTTCGCGCAGCATCGCCGCGAGCAGGCGGTCGGCGGCGCCCGCGGGACGGCGGAGCCCGGGATCGCCGTCAGTGCTCAACGCTGCCCCAGAAGTCGGTGCCGTGGTAGAAGCCGGTGGTGAAGCCAATCTCCCGCCTGAGGTACTCGGCTTCCCGCGGGCAGGTTCCGGCCAGTGTGTCGAGCAGGGCGCGGCAGCCGGCCGTCCGCAGCTTGATCTGCCGCGTGACGTCATCCCGATCGACGCCGAGCAGGAGGGCGTTCAGATCGCCGGACTTCAGGTCACGCTCGTAGCTGGCGAGGTCGTTGACGAGTCGCAGGACCTGCTGCACCTCGCGGCTCGCGGCGATCAGTTCGGCGAGACGGTCGACGGTCCGCGCCTCCCCCGTGGCGATCCAGTGGGACACGTTGACCCAGGTCGCCCCGTAGTTGTCGGCGTTGCTCAGGTACTCCTCGAACGAGGGGAGGCAGGTCTCGTCGTGCTCCCTCGCCGCACGCCACCGCCATTCGCGGAGATCGGCTGTGAGCATCCGGCGGAGTTCCTCCCGCCACACCGGTCGGGCGCGCGGGAACGCCGCCACGGTGGACAACTCGTCGCGGATCTCGGCGAGGAAGCGGCCGAGTTCGTCGCCGTCGGCGGGTGCGGCGCCGTCGGCGATGTCCAGGCACGCGGCCACCAGCGCCGCGGCGGCGTCGGCGGAGGTCGCGACGGAGTCGACCTGCCAGTCCTCGGCGGTGACCCACAGGGAGGTGAGATTGGCGATGCGGAGCTGCCCGGCGGTGCACCAGGGAGCGATGAACGCGGTCGACAGGGCCAGGGCGCTGAGCATCGCGCCGTCCACCGGAAGGGCGGGGAACAGGCTGGGGTGGACCGCCACACGCTGCTGCAGGTCACGTTGCCCCCGGGCGGCGAGCGAGCAGATCCGGCCCTGCTCGGCGGCGGCGGCGAACCCGTCGCCGGGGTCATGGAGAGTCATGGGCGTGCTCCCGCGGGGCGACGGAGGGTTCGACGGGCTTCAGGGTCACCGTCACGGTACGCGCCGGCCGCAGTGACGCGGCCACCCTGGTGCCCGGGATGCGCGGATCGGTGACGGTGAGGCGGAACCGGCTCAGCAGGGTGGCCACGATCAGCACGGCCTCCAGGTTGAACAGGTGCTCGCCTAGGCAGCGGTGCATCCCGGCGCCGAACGGATAGTGGGCGTAGCGGTGCCGGTCGTCCCGGCCCGCCCGGCCCGGGGCGAACCGCTCGGGATCGAACGTCTCCGCGGTGTCCCCCCACCACAGCGGCATCCGCTGCGTGGCGTACGGGGAGAGGATGACGGTGGCTCCCTTGTCGATCCGGACGCCGCCGAGGACGTCCTCGGCGGCGGCGCGTCGGGGCAGGATCCAGCCCGCGGGGTACAGGCGCAGGAGTTCCTCGAGAACCATCCTGGTGTACGCGAGGTCGGGCAGGTGATCGGCGCGGACCGGTCCCCGGCCCACCACGCGGTCGACCTCGTCATACAGCTTGTCGGCGACGTCGGGGTGGTTGGCGAGCACCGGCCAGAGCCAGGTGAGCACGACGTGGCTGGTCTCGGTGGTCACCGCGACCATGGAGACCAGGTCGTCCCGCAGCTGCTTCTCGCTCAGCTCCCGGTCGCCCTGCCGCCGGGCACGCGCCAGGGTCGACAGCACGTCGTCGCCGTCGCCGGGGCTGCCCAACGCGGCCCGCAGCACCGGCAGCAGGATGTCGTCGATGGCCTGGACGGCAGCCCGGAAGCGGCGGTCCCCGGGCAGCGGAACCCACCACGGCAGGAACGGCGCCAGCAGCCGGGGAGCCATCGCGGTGACGATGGTCTCCTGGGCCGCCATGATCCGCAGCGCGTCGTCGACGGAGATGCGGTCGGCGAAGAACACCCGCATGATGGCGCTGCAGACGATCCTGGACAGTTCACGGCCGATGTCCAGCGTGGTGCCGGCGGCGGCCGCGGCGTCGAGTTCATCGGCCGCCGCGCTGATCGCCTCCGCCATGGTGTCCACCATGGCGTCGATGCGGGCGGGCCGGAACAGGGGCGCCAACGTGCGGCGGCTGGCGGCCCACGTCTCCCCTTCGGAGAGGATCCCGTCCCCGACCAGCTTGCGCACCGAGCGCCACAGAGCCGTGTCGTCACCCCGCGGGTAGCTGGCGGCCCGGTCGTGGAGAACCTCCTGCACGTGGGCCGGATTGGTGACCAGGTACGGGCGCGACACGCCCAGACCGACGCGCACGACGTCGCCCCCGGACCAGTTACCCAGGTCGATGAGCGCCCGGTGCGCGTCCCGCACGACCGCGGGTAGCGCGCGCCGGGCGGGCACCGCTCTGGCCCGTACGCCTGACCGCGCTCTAGCCATGGCGAACCTCCACAAGCCCTCCCCCACCTCAGCGTGCCCGCACTCCGTTGAGTCATCGCTCAACCTAGGCGCCGTTAAGTGTCCGTTCCGCAACCGGAAGGATGCAAGGTGTGATCGCGGCCGAGTCCCCGGAGGCACCCGTCCCGCTCGTCATGCCGAGGTGGCGCCGACCTGGTCCCGGTACGCCTGTGGCGAGTGACCGTAGGCGGCACGGAACGCCCGACTGAAGTGCGCCTTGCCGGTGAACCCCCAGCGCCCGGCGATCACCCGGACGGCCTGGCCGGCCAGGAGCGGGTCAGCCAGGTCACGGCGGCATCGCTCCAGGCGGCGACGGCGGATCAGCCCCGCTACCGTGGCCTCCCCGCCCTCGAAGACCCGGTGCAGCGTCCGCAGCGAGATGTGGTGCGCGCCCGCGATGATCGACGGGGTCAGCTCGGGGTCGCCCAGGTGGCGGTCGATGAAGGACTCGATGCGCAGGCGGAGCGCGTGCTGTCGCACATCCTCCGGAAGGGTGTCCTCGGCATCGATCCGCTGGGCGAGCATCGCGGCGATGAGATCGATCGCGACGGCGCTCAACCGGCCGGCGTCCGCCGCGGTGAACTGCTCCGGATGCCGGGCGATGCGCCGGAGGAACTGCGCGAGCAGCCCTCCCATTCCGGTCGACCCGGAGATGCTGCCCGCCAGCAGCTTCGTCACCCTGGCCGGCGACAGCGGCAGCGCCGCGTGGGGGATGTTGACCGTGATGGCGTTGAGCAGCTGACCGGGCGGGGCCTCGTGGCGCACCTCGAAGGGCCGCGAGTTGTCCAGCAACGTGAACTCGGCGGCGTGCACCAGCGACTCCCGCCGCTGCTGGCTGACCGCGCCGACGCCGACCCGCGTCAGCGACAGCTGATACATCTCCGGATCGGCCCGGCGGATGAGCTTCGGAGTGCGCACCATCGTCAACGACGGGTACGTGAAGTCGGTCAGTCGAAGACCGCCGAGCCCGACGGCGCGGGCATGGGCGTCGAAGCGGTCGGCGTGGGCGCTCGAGATCAGCGCGGGCGCGCTGCTCTCGACCACGTCGAGCCACAGGCCGAACCGGTCCGCCGGTGGCAGGAGCCGGGTGTCGAAGACGTGAACCGGAAGCACCCGTCAACCCTCGCAGCCGCCGCCACCGGCAGAACCGACGGGGGTACGGGTCGACGGGCCGGAACCGGCGCGGCTGCACCCGCCGGCACCGGCGGGACGCCGGGGGCAACGAGAACTCGCGCGCCGCACCGCCCCCTGTGCCAAGCTTCGGGGCATGGACGACAAGACCATCCTGAACCGGATCTCCGAGCTCGTCGACGAGGAGCACCGGCTGCGCTCGGCCGCCCAGGAGAACGAGGCCGGCACCGACGACGCGGCGCGGGAGCGGCTGCGGGCGCTGGAGGAGTCCCTCGACCAGTGCTGGGACCTGCTGCGCCGCCGGCGGGCGGCCCGCCAGGCGCACGGCGACCCGGACGCCCAGGGCGAGCGCCCGCTGTCGGAGGTCGAGCGCTACCTCCAGTGACCCGTGGTCCCCGGCACCGGCCGGGGATCACGCGCCGGCGTCCCGGGCGGGTGTTCCCCGCCCGGGACGCGGCGCGCTCAGCGGATCCCGGCCTCCCGCAGCAGCACGCCGGTCAGCTCGGCCGGGTCGGCGGCCGCCGCGGGCAGGCCCCGGGCGGCGAACCAGCTGCCGACGACCCGGACGTCCCGGGCGAGGAAGTCCGGCCCCTGCGGGTTGGCCACCACGTCGACCACCTGCGGCAGGTCGATCATGACCAGTCGCCCCCGGTGCACCAGCAGGTTGTACGGCGACAGGTCGCCGTGCGCGTACCCGGCCCGGGCCAGCACGGCCAGGGCGTCGACCAGTTGCTCCCACAGGTCACGCAGCTCGGCGCCGTCGGGACGGAGCTGAGCCAACCGGGGTGCGGCCTGCCCCTGTTCGGCGTCGCCGATGAACTCCAGCATCACCTCGGTGCCGAGCAGCTGGACCGGATAGGGCACGGCGATCCGCCCGGAGGCGGCGCCGATCTCCCAGAGCCGGGCCAGGGCGGCGAACTCGGCCGCCGCCCACTGGCCGGCGATCATCTGCCGACCGAAGGCGGTCCGCCCGGCCATCGCCCGCATCTCGCGGGACCGGCGGACCCGCCGTCCCTCCAGATAGCCGGCGTCCCGGTGGAAGAGCCGGTGCTGGGGGTCCCGGTAGCGCTTGGCCGCCAGCAGGCAGGAGCGGTCGGTGTCCGGCACGGCCCGGCGGACCAGGTGGACGTCCGCCTCCTTGCCGGTCTTGAGCACGCCGAGCTCGGTGTCCCGGGCGGCCAGCTCGGTGACCAGCCAGTCGGGATGGGGTTCGGGCCCGTGCACGGCCTCGTCCCAGGAGGACCAGGCGTCCTCGGGGGCGGGCTCGTCGTCGGGTTCGCTCAGGACCGGCTCGGCGTGCCGGCCCCGCTTCAGAAAGTACGGTTCGTCGTCGTCGAAGCGGCTCTTGCCGCGGCCACGGCGCTGCGGCGCCGGGAGGTCGTGTTCGCGCACGGGTGGGTTGATCCTTCGATCGAGGCGGGTGGAGGCAGGTGGAACGACCCTGCAAAGACGGCCATGACCGACCTCCTCTCCTCGACCGGGCCCCGCCCGGCTGCGCCCTCGCGCGGCCCCATGGTCACCGGGCCGACCGGGTGGGTCAAGCGAATTACCCCGCCAGCACCGCGGCCACCGCCGCGATCAGGCCGTCGACCGTGCGGGTGGGCGCGAACCGGGTGTCCGACCAGCGGCGCCCCCGGTGCAGCCAGACGCTGGGCAGGCCGACGGCGGTCGCCCCGCCGATGTCGGCCTCCGGGCTGTCCCCCACCACCCAGGCGCCGCGCAGCGGCATCCGCACCCGCTGGGCGGCGAGCGCGAAGATCCGCGGGTTGGGCTTGCTGACCCCGGCCTCCTCGGAGATCACCCAGTCGGCGACGTACCGGTCCAGGCCGGTGCCGCGGATCTTCGCCTCCTGCTGGCGTACCACGCCGTTGGTGACCACCACCGGAACCCAGCCGGCGTCGTCGGCGATCCGCAGCGCGCAGGCGACCAGCGGGTCCAGCCGGGTGTTCGCCACCACCCCGTCGTGCAGCTCCTCCACCAGGTCGATGGAGGGGATGCGCAGCGCGTACCGGTCCCGGATCGCGTCCGCCACGTCCCACCGGTCGGTGAGCCCGTCCGCGTCGACGGAGAGCAACCACTCGATGTCGGCGGGTGGCGCGCCGATGCCCGCCAGGAACCGCTCACCCCAGGCGCGGAACGGCTTCTCGCGGTCGAGCAGGGTGTTGTCCAGGTCGAGCAGGAGCAGCGGCACTCGGGCACCTTACGGGACCGGGACACCCGACCGACAGGGCTGAGGGAGCGTCGGTCAGGCCAGCAGGGTCGTCCGCGGCAGCCCCTGGTCGGGCAGCCGGTCGGCGAGCATGGTGTGCGCGGCCCGGGTGGCCGCCAGGGCGGCCGGGTCGAGCGTGGCCGCCAGCACGTCCTCCCCGGTGTCCGCGCCCCGGGCCAGCGGCCGCCCCTCCGGGTCGTACACGGCGGCGCCGCCGTTGAAGCGCCACGGGTCGGCGCCGTCGACGGCGTTGGCGAAGACCACGTACATGGTGTTGTCCAGGGCGCGAGCGGCGTAGTAGAGGTCGCGCCGGTGCGCCGAGCCGGCCAGGTAGCCGCTCGGGCAGAGATAGCCGTGCGCCTGGTCGTCGGCGGCGGCGCGGCCGTGCTCCGGAAAGCAGCCGTCGTAGCAGATGCCGAGGCCGAGCCGCCAGCCGTCGACCACCACGGTGGCGCCCCGCCGCCCGGCGTCGAACAGCTCGCGCTCGCCGCTCCAGAGCTGCTGCTTGTCGTACGCGGCGCGCACCGCGCCGGTCGGGTCGACCACCAGGGCGGAGATGGTCCGCCGCCCGTCCGGGTGCCGGACCGCCGCGCCCACCACCACCGTCGTCCCGCCGTCCCGGGCGGCCGTGCGCAGCGGGTCCAACCGCGGGTCCTCGACCCGGCCGTCCCCGTCGGCGGCCAGGTCGGTGCCGGCCGGGTCGGCGGCCAGGGTCGGCGGGTGGTACGCCGGCAGGTACAGCTCGGGCAGCACCACCACCCGGGCGCCGCCGGCCCGGCCGACCAGCCGGGCGGCGGAGGCGGCGTTCCCGGCGAGGTCGCCGGGGACCGGGGTGGCCTGCACGGCGGCCACGGTCAACGGGTGGGCGGGAAGCGGCGCGGCCTGGGTCACCGGCCGATCCTAACCGGATCCCCCGGGCGGGTGATCATGTTGACGACCGCATCTCAAGCCGTACGTACGGTTTGCATTCAACGGGGTGGCCTGCGACGATCGGTCCGTGCCCAGAGTAAGCCAGGACCAGCTCGACGCGCGCCGCCAGGAGATCCTGGCCGCCGCCCGGGCGTGTTTCGCCCGCCACGGCTACGAGGGCGCCACGGTCCGCCGCCTGGAGGAGGCCACCGGCCTCTCCCGCGGAGCGATCTTCCACCACTTCCGGGACAAGGACTCGCTCTTCCTCGCCGTCGCCGAGGACGACGCGGCGGTCATGGTGGAGACCGTCGCCCGCAACGGCCTGGTCCAGGTGATGCGGGACCTGCTCGCCCGGGCGGTCTCCCCGGACACCACCGGCTGGCTCGGCAGCCAGCTGGAGGTCTCCCGGCGGCTGCGCACCGACCCGGCCTTCGCCAAGCGCTGGGCGGAACGCTCGGCGGCCATCGCTGAGGCGACCCGGGAACGCCTGCTGCGCCAGCGGGAGGCCGGCGTGCTCCGCGACGACGTGCCGATCGACGTGCTGGCCCAGTTCCTGGAGCTGGCGTACGACGGGTTGGTGCTGCACCTGGCGATGGGCCGGCCCGCCGGTGACCTGGGCCGGGTGCTCGACCTGGTCGAGGAGGCCGTGCGCCGGCACTGACCGGGGCGGGGTCTCGGTCCGGTAACTGGCCCGACGGGCCGGATCGGCACTGGCGGAACTGCTCCACAATGGGCCGCGATCCCCTCGCGACAGGAGCAGAGCATGACCGTCCTCGCCGCACCGGGCGACACCTGGGGCATCCCCGGCCCGGTCTTCCTGCGGTGGTATCTCCTGGCCGCCGCCGCGCTGGTCGTGGGCGCCGTGATCCACCGGATCCGCGGGCTCTCCGGCACCTCGGCCGGCCCCGGCGGACAGCTCGGGCCGCAGCAGGTCGCGTACCTCAACGGGGGCGACCAGCTCGCCGTCTGGACGGCGCTCGGCGGGCTGCGCCGGGCCGGCGCGGTGGGGGTGTCGCCCGACCGGCGGATCGTCCGCGGTGGCCCGCTGCCGGCCGGCGTCACCCCGTTGGACCAGGCCGTCTACCAGGCGGCCGGCCGGGGCGTGCCCTCCCGGGAGCTGCGCCGCGACGAGTGGGTGGTCCGCGCGGTCGACCAGCTCCGCGACGGCCTGGAGCAGCGGGGCCTGGCGCTGGGCAAGGCCCGGCGAACGGCGCTGCGACGCTGGCCGATGCTGATCGGCGCGCTGCTGGCACTCGGCGTGATCCGGGCCTTCGTCGGCCTGTCCAACGGCCGCCCCGCCGGCTTCCTGCTGCTCTCCATGGTCCCGCTCTTCATCGCCTTCGTGCTGCTCAGCCGGGTGCCGTGGCGCACCCGGGCGGCCGACCGGGCGCTGCGCGAGCTACGCCGCCAGCACACCTGGCTGCGGCCCTCCGCCGCCCCGGCGTACGCCACCTACGGGCCGTCGGACGCGGCGATGGGGGTGGCGTTGTTCGGCACCGCCACCATCTGGGCCATGGACCCCGGCTTCGCGGAGCAGGCCGAGATCCAGCGCCAGGCGATCAGCGCGGGCGGCGGCTCCTCGGGCAGCTCGTGCGGGGGCGGCAGCTCCTGCGGCGGGGGCAGCTCCTGCGGCGGCGGCAGCTCCTGCGGGGGCGGCGGCTGCGGCGGGGGCGGGTG
>NZ_RJLN01000056.1 GCF_003725545.1 Micromonospora solifontis
GACCCGCACCAGCGCTGCGTCGCCGCCTCCAGCCCGGCCAGCTCGGCACCGATCCGCCAGCCGTCGGCCGGCGCCACCAGCCCGGGCGCGGTGGCCAGCCCGTGCGCCAGCCGGTACGCGTCGTCGCCCAGCTCCCGGGCGACCCCGCGCAACAGCTCGGGCTCGACGGTGAACGGCTCCTCGGCCATCGGTGCCTCCCCGTGGGACAGGACGCCGGCAGGAGTGCCGGCGGCGGACGGACGAGCCCGGCACCGAACGGGAAACCGGGCAACGGGGACGCTAGGCGGCCGGCCGGCGTCGGCGCCGGCCCTGTGGACAACCGGCGGCACCGGTACGCCCCGGTTGTCCACAGGCCTTGCGCAGCGCCCTGCGGTGGCCAATGGTGGGCCGCGAGCGCCGGTAGGGTGAGCTTCGTGATCGTGGCGGTCGGCATCGACGTGGTGCTGGTGGACCGGTTCGCCCGGGCCCTGGCGCGCACACCGCTGCTCGCCGAGCGCCTGTTCACCGAGGCCGAGCGGCACACCCGCGCCGGCCACCCGCGCCCGCCCGAGTCGATGGCCGCCCGCTTCGCCGCGAAGGAGGCGGTGGCCAAGGCGCTCGGCGCGCCGGCCGGCCTGCACTGGCACGACTGCGAGATCGTGCCCGATCCGGCCGGCCGGCCCTGGCTGGCCGTCTCCGGCACGGTGGCCGCCGCCGCGGCCGAACGCGGGATCAACCGCTGGCACCTGTCGCTGTCGCACGACGGCGGGATCGCATCGGCGATGGTGGTCGCGGAACGGTGAGCCGACCCGGGCGGGCCGGCCGGCCCACCCGGGCAGCACGGACGGGACGGAGTGGCATGAGACCGGTGTGGCGGGTCGCGGACGTACGCGCGGCGGAGGCGGGCCTGATGGCCACCCTGCCGCCCGGGACGCTGATGCAGCGGGCGGCCGCGGGCCTGGCCCGCCGGTGCGCGCTGCTGCTCACCGATCGGGGCGGCGTCTACGGCGCCCGCGTGCTGCTGCTGGTCGGCTCCGGCGACAACGGCGGCGACACCCTGTACGCGGGCGCACACCTGGCCCGCCGGGGCGCGGCGGTCGCCGCCCTGCTGCTCACCCCCGGCCGCGCGCACGCCGACGGGCTGGCCGCGCTGCGGGCCGCCGGCGGGCGGCTGGTCGACCGGCCCCCGGCCGTGGTGGACCTGGTCCTCGACGGGATCGTCGGGATCGGTGGGACCGGCGGGCTGCGGGAGACCGCCGATCAGCTCGCGGCGAGCCTCGCCGAGCGCATCGGGCGGGACGGGACCCGGGCCACCGTGGTCGCCGTGGACGTGCCCAGCGGTGTCGCGGTGGACACCGGGCACGTCCCGCTCACCGCCTCGGGTCGGCCCTGCGCGGTCCGCGCCGACGTCACGGTCGCCTTCGGCGCGTTGAAGCCGGCCCTGGTGGTGGGCCCGGCCGCCGCGCTCGCCGGGCACGTCGAGCTGGTCGACATCGGGCTGGAGCCGTGGCTGCGCGGCAGCCCGGCGCTGCGCGTGGTGGAGTGGTCCGACGTCGTCGACTGGTGGCCGGCCCTCGGCGCGTCGTCGGAGAAGTACTCCCGGGGCGTGGTCGGGGTGGCGACCGGCTCGGCGATCTACCCGGGCGCGGCGGTGCTCTCGGTGAGCGGCGCGCTGGCCGGGCCCACCGGGATGGTCCGGTACGCGGGCGGCGCCCGGGCGGAGGTGCTGCACCAGCACCCGTCGGTGATCGCCACCGACCGGGTCGCCGACGCGGGCCGGGTGCAGGCCTGGGTCTGCGGCTCCGGGCTGGGCACCGGCGAGGAGTCGGCCGCCGAGCTGCGTGCCGTGCTCGCCGCGCCGGTGCCGGTGGTGCTCGACGCCGACGCGCTCACCCTGCTGGTCGACGGCAAGATGGCGGATCGGCTGCGCGATCGGGACGCCCCGATCGTGGTGACCCCGCACGACCGCGAGTACGCCCGGCTCTGCGGGGAGACCCCGGGGACGGACCGGGTGGCGGCGGCGCTGCGGCTGGCCGCCTGGATGAACGCGGTGGTGCTGCTGAAGGGCGACCGCACGATCATCGGCACCCCCGCCGGCCGGGCGTACGTCAACCCGACCGGCACCCCGGTGCTGGCCACCGGGGGCACCGGCGACGTGCTGGCCGGGCTGCTCGGCTCGCTGCTCGCCGCCGGGCTGGCCCCGGAGCGGGCGGCCGCCGCGGCCGCGTACCTGCGCGGGCTGGCCGGCCGGAGCGCGGTCGGGACCGGCCGCGCGGCTCACGGCCCACGGTGATCACCGGCGGAAGTAGGCTGGGGGCATGTGGCAGTCGGAGGTGCGCGTCGACCTGGACGCGATCCGGGAGAACGTGGCCCGGCTCAAGTCGGGCACCAGCGCCGAGCTGATGGCGGTGGTGAAGGCCGACGGGTACGGCCACGGCATGGTCCCGGCGGCCCGGGCCGCGCTGGACGCCGGCGCGGACTGGCTCGGGGTCTGCACCCTCGACGAGGCGCTCCGGCTCCGCCAGGAGGGGATCACCGCCCCCGTGCTGGCCTGGCTGCTCGACCCGGGCCTGCCGCTGCACGACGGGGTCACCGTCGGGGTCGATCTGGGCTGCGCCAGCCTCACCCAGCTGGACGAGATGATCGAGGCGGGCCGCCGGGCGGACCGTCCGGCCCGGCTGCACCTGAAGATCGACACCGGGCTGTCGCGCGGCGGGGCCACCGTCGCGGACTGGCCGGCCCTCCTGGAGGCCGCCGCCAAGGCCCAGGCCGACGGCCTGGTCGAGGTGGTCGGGGTGTGGAGCCACTTCGTGTACGCGGACTCGCCGGGGCACCCCACCACGGACCGCCAGCTCGCGGTGTTCCACGAGGGGCTGGAGTTGGCGGAGCGGGCCGGGCTGCGCCCGCGCTACCGGCACCTGGCCAACTCGGCCGCCACGCTGACCCGCCCGGACACCCACTTCGACCTGGTCCGCCCCGGCCTGGCGGTCTACGGCCTGTCACCGATCGCCGGCGAGCAGTTCGGCCTGCGCCCCGCGATGACCGCCCGGGCCCGGGTGATGCTCACCAAGCGGGTGCCGGCCGGCACCGGCGTCTCGTACGGCCACACCTATCTCACCGAGCGCGAGAGCAACCTGGCCGTGGTCCCGCTCGGCTACGCCGACGGGGTGCCGCGGCACGCCTCGAACACCGGCCCGGTGCAGCTCGGCGGCAAGCGGCGGACGATCTCGGGGCGGGTCTGCATGGACCAGTTCGTGGTCGACTGCGGCGACGACGAGGTGGCCGCCGGGGACGTGGCGACGCTCTTCGGCAGCGGCGCGGACGGCGAGCCCACCGCGGACGACTGGGCCGAGGCGGTCGGCACGATCAACTACGAGATCGTCACCCGCTTCGGCGGGGTCCGGGTGCCCCGCGCGTACGACGGCGAGCGGCCATGAGTCGAGGCTTCCGCGTGCCCCGGCCGCGGACCGCCGCCGGCAAGGTGGCCGGGGTGGTCGGCGCCGCCGTCGGGGTCGCCGCCGCCGGGCTCGCCGCGGGCGTGGTGAGCGAGCGGGTCCTGGTCCGCCGGCTCAAGAGCGATCCCACCGATCCGTACGCCCACGAGGTGTTCGGCCGGCAGCGGTACGACGAGGCGCGCACGCTGGAGATGCCGGACGGCACCGACATCCACGTGGAGGTGGTCGAGCCGACCCGCCCGGTCGCCGGGCACCCGACGGTGGTGCTGGTGCACGGCTTCTGCCTGGACATGGGGACGTTCCACTTCCAGCGCGAGATGCTCGCCGCCCGCGGCGACTACCGGATCGTCGCGTACGACCAGCCCGGGCACGGCAGTTCCGGGCGGCTGGAGACCGGCGAGTACGACCTCGCCACGCTGGGCCGGACCCTGCGCCGGGTGATCGACGAGGTCGCTCCCGAGGGGCCGCTGGTGCTGGTCGGGCACTCGATGGGCGGCATGACCATCATGGCGCTGGCCGAGCTGTACCCGGAGCTGTTCGGCGATCGGGTGGTCGGCACGGTGCTGATGGCCACCTCGGGCGGCCTGCTCGCCGAGACCAAGCTGGTGGCTCCCGCGCTGCTCGGCCGGGTCGGCGCGCCGGTGCTCTACATGATGAGCAACGCCACCCGGTACGGCGGCACGGTGATCGACAAGGCCCGCAAGTCGACCTCCAACGTCGCCTGGCTGCTCACCCGCAGGTACGGCTTCGGCACCGAGAGGCCCAGCCCGGCCCTGGTGTCGTACGTCGAGACGATGAACTCGCGGACGTCCGCCGACACGGTCACCCGCTACCTGCGCACCCTGGCCACCCACTCCCGGTTCCCGGCGCTGGCCGCGCTGGCCGGCACGCCGGTGCTGGTGATCGTGGGGGACAAGGACATGATCACTCCGGTGACCCACTCGGAGGAGATCGTCCGCCGGCTGCCGCACGCCGAGTTCGTCAAGATCCACGACAGTGGGCACGTGGTGATGCTGGAGCACGCCGACGAGGTCAACGCGGCGCTCGAACGCTTCCTGGAGTCGTTGTGAGCCGAGGTGGCGTTGTGACGGTGGTGGCCGAACTGAAGACGGTCGACGACACCCACGAGTTCGGCCGCCGGCTGGCCGGCCTGCTGCACGCCGGGGACCTGCTGCTGCTCAGCGGTCCGCTGGGCGCCGGGAAGACCGCGCTCACCCAGGGCATCGGCGCCGGTCTGGGCGTACGCGGTGACATCACCTCGCCGACCTTCGTGATCGCCCGGGTGCACCGGCCCGACCCGGCGCGGGGCGGCCGGGTGACCCTGGTGCACGCCGACGCGTACCGGTTGGGGGAGTCGGCGGACCCGCGCGCCGAGATCGACGACCTCGACCTGGACGCCTCGGTGGACGAGGCGGTGACCGTGGTCGAGTGGGGCGAGGGAATGGTCGAGCAGTTGGCCGACGCCCACCTGCGGGTACGCATCGACCGGCGGGAGGACGACACCCGGGTGGTCACCTGCGAGCCGGTCGGCGGAGACTGGGCGCAGCGGTTGGCCGCCCTGGACTGACGATTGTCGTACCTCCCGCCTACAGTGCCGGGGACCGATCACCCCGGCGGAAGGTTGCCGATGCCCGACGACGCGCCCACCCTCGACCTGCTGGCGCTCCTCCCGGACGCCTGGCGGACGGTGCTCACCCCGCACCTCGACGCCGCCCGCACGGCGGCGCTCGCCGAGTTCGTCGCCGTCGAGTACGCGAGCGGGACGGTCTTTCCGCCGGTCGAGGACCTCTTCTCCGCCTACCGGCTGTGCGGGCCGGCGGAGACCCGGGTGCTGATCCTCGGCCAGGACCCCTATCACCGGGCGGGGCAGGCGCACGGGCTGAGCTTCAGCGTGCGTGAGGGGGTGTCGGTGCCGCCGTCGCTGCGCAACGTCTTCAAGGAGTTGGGCGAGGACCTGGGCGTGCCGAAGCCGCGCAGCGGCGACCTGAGCGGCTGGGCGGCGCAGGGGGTGCTGCTGCTCAACTCGGTGCTCACCGTCCGGCAGGCCACCCCGGGCTCGCACGCGAACAAGGGGTGGGAGGAGTTCACCGACGCCACCATCCGGGCCCTGGACGCGCTCGACCAGCGGGTGGTCTTCCTGCTCTGGGGCGGGTACGCCCGCAAGAAGGCGGCCCTGGTCAGCAACTCGCAGCACGTGGTGCTGGAAGCGGGCCACCCGAGCCCGATGAACCCGCGCGGCTTCCTGGGCAGCCGTCCGTTCAGCGCGGCGAACAAGGCCCTCGCCGACGCCGGCCTGCCCACCATCGACTGGGAACGCTCAGCCGGCTGACCCGAGGCGCTGCCGGTGCCGGCGTAGCAGGTCGGCGGCGCGCGGGTCGGCCAGCTCGACCCGGACCAGCGGCTCGACGGGATAGCTCCGGCCGCCGTACCGCACCTCGACCGGCTGCGGCAACTCGTCGCACATCCGTGCCCGCAGCTCGCCGTGCAGGGTCTGCCACCGGTGCTCGCCCGGCTCCTCGGGCTCCAGCCGCAGCCCGCCCCACTCCTCCCAGCGCGCGTTCCAGCGCTGCGCGTAGGCCGCCTCGAGGAAGCCGGTGAGTCGGGGCGAGTCCCGCCAGCGCACCGCCACCTCGACGGCGCCCACCGGCAGCGGCGCGCCCTGCAGCAGCGCCGCCGAGCTCCCGGTCAGCACGTACGGCAGCTCGCCCAGCGCGTCGAGCATCCTGTCCAACCCGATCTCCCGGATCCGCTCGACCACGGATGCGTCGGCGAGCGCGTCGAGCGCCGCGTCCAGGTGGCTGTCCAGCGGCTCCACCCCGACCGTGAGTTGGACGTCCATCGCGGCGAGCAGCCGTTCCAGCACCGGCAGGCTCGGGATCCGGCTGCCCCGCTCGATGTGGGCCAGTGCGCCCTGGGTGAGCCCGACCAGGTCGGCCAGGGCCTGCTGGGTCAACTCCCGGCGTTCCCGTTCGTGCCGGATGGTGGTGGCGATCTGGCGGGCCAGGCGGCTGTCGGACACCCCACGATGATGACGAAGAGTGGAGAGCGACATGTCGCTCAGTCATATTCATGTCTCTCGGACATGTCGCTCTCAACCGGTGCGCCGGTCGGCGCGAGTCACCCTGGGTAGCGGGCCAGGCGGGCCTGCCCCTGGGCCGCCCCGCTCGCCCGGGCCCGGCGGCCGGCGGTCGTCGTCGCATGGGGACGGGCCGTGACCGGGCGTGACGGCAGGGCGGCTAGGCTGGCTTACCGTGCTCGTACTCGTGGTGGACTCCTCGACGCCTGCGGTGACCGCCGCCGTGGTCGAGGTCTCGGCGGACGGTGTCGTGGCCCGCGCGCAGCGGTGCACGGTCGACGCCCGGGCGCACGGGGAGCTGCTCGCCCCGCAGGTGGACGCGGTGCTGGCCGACGTCGACGCCCGCCCCGCCGATCTCGGCGCGATCGTCGCCGGGCTCGGCCCGGGACCGTTCACCGGGCTGCGGGTCGGTCTGGTCACCGCCGCCACCATGGGCCAGGTGCTCGGCATCCCCACGTACGGTGTCTGCTCGCTGGACGGGATCGGCCACCCGGTGGCCGTGGGCGAGCCGGTGCTCGTCGCCAGTGACGCGCGCCGCCGGGAGGTCTACTGGGCGGTCTACGACGGCGCCGGGCAGCGCATCGCCGGGCCGAACGTGGACACCCCGGGGGTCGCCGCCGAACGCGCCCGGGACCTCGCGGTCACCGTCGCGGTCGGCGACGGCGCCCACCGGTACGCGGAGGTCCTCGGCCTGCCCGTGCGGGAGGAGCCCCGCTATCCGGACGCCACGGCACTGGCCGTGCTGGCCGCCGAGCGGATCCGCGCCGGCGCCCCCGCCGAGCCGCTCAACCCGCTCTACCTCCGCCGCCCGGACGCCGTCGCGGCCACCGGCCACAAGCCGGTCCTGCCGTGAAACTGGACCGGTTCCGCTGGTGGCACATCGACGCCGTGCTGCCGATCGAGGCGGACCTGTTCGGCGCCGAGCAGTGGTCGCCGGCCATGTTCTGGAACGAGCTGGCGAACCGGCACCACTACCTGGTCGCCACCGACGACGACGGCAGCGTGCTCGGCTACGCCGGGCTGGCCGTCGCCCCGCCGGACGAGGCGTGGGTGCAGAACATCGCGGTCCGCCGGGACGCCCAGCGCCGGGGGATCGGCCGGCTGCTGCTGGAGGCCCTGCTCGCCGAGGCGGCCCGGCGCGGCATCCGTAGCACGCTGCTGGAGGTCGCGGCGGACAACGCCCCGGCGCAGCGGCTCTACGCCACGTACGGCTTCGAGCCGATCGGCGTGCGGCGCGGCTACTACCAACCGAGCAACACCGACGCGCTGGTCATGCAGCGCACCGAGGACTGACGAGCATGGCTGACGAACCACTGATCCTGGGCATCGAGACGTCCTGCGACGAGACCGGGGTCGGCATCGTACGCGGGCACACCCTGCTCGCCGACGCGCTGGCCTCCAGCGTCGAGGAGCACGCCCGGTTCGGTGGCGTGGTGCCGGAGGTGGCCAGCCGCGCCCACCTGGAGGCGATCGTGCCGACCATGGACCGGGCACTGAAGGAGGCCGCGGTGACCATCGCGGACATCGACGCGATCGCCGTCACGTCCGGCCCGGGCCTGGCGGGTGCGCTGCTGGTCGGGGTCGCCGCCGCGAAGGGGTACGCGGTCGCCGCCGAGAAGCCGGTGTACGGGGTGAACCACCTCGCCGCGCACGTCGCGGTGGACACCCTGGAGCACGGGCCGCTGCCCGAGCCGGCGATCGCGTTGCTGGTCTCCGGTGGGCACTCCTCGCTGCTGCGGGTCGACGACCTGGCCCGGGAGGTCACCCCGCTCGGCTCGACGATCGACGACGCGGCCGGCGAGGCGTTCGACAAGGTGGCCCGGCTGCTCGGGCTGCCGTTCCCCGGCGGCCCGTACATCGACCGGGAGGCGCGGGCCGGCGACCCCGCCGCCATCGCCTTTCCGCGCGGCCTGACCGCCGCCAAGGACCTGGTCGGGCACCGCTACGACTTCTCCTTCTCCGGCCTGAAGACCGCGGTGGCCCGCTGGGTGGAGGCGCGGCAGCGGGCCGGCGAGGCGGTGCCGGTCGCCGACGTGGCCGCGTCCTTCCAGGAGGCGGTCTGCGACGTGCTGGTCGGCAAGGCGCTGGACGCCTGCCGCAGCAGCGGCATCGACACGCTGGTGATCGGCGGCGGGGTGGCGGCCAACTCGCGGCTGCGGGCGATGGCCGAGCACCGGGCGGCCAAGCACGGCGTCCGGGTGCGTACGCCCCGGCCGAAACTCTGCACCGACAACGGCGCGATGGTGGCGGCGCTCGGCTCGCACCTGGTCGCCGCCGGCGTCGCGCCGAGCCGCCTCGACCTGCCCGCCGACTCGGCGATGCCGCTGACCGTGGTCAGGGTCTGACCGGGAGGGACCGACGTGATCGTGCGCATGTGGGAGGCGAAGGCCGAGCCGTACGGCTTCGCCGACCTGATCACCTGGGTGTGCGAGACGGCACTGCCCGACTTCGACCACGACCCGCTGCACCTGTCCAGCGAGGTGTTCTCGTCCACCGATCACCGGCTGGTGGTGATCTCGAAGTGGCGGAGCAACCCACGCGCCCTGCCGGACCCGCCGCCGACGCTGGTCGCCCGCCCGCCGCACACCTGGGACTTCACCCAGGTCGACCGCTGACGGCGGGCGGCCGACCGGGCGAGGTCAGTTGCGGCGCAGGATGCGCCAGGTGGCGTAGCCGGCGGTGAGCAGGGCGAGGAGGAACACCGCCCAGACCACGGTGGTGCTGACCTGGACCCCGCCGCCGCTGCCGACGTTGGCCCCCGCCGCGGCGACCAGCGAGTCGCTCTGGGCCGGGGGCAGCGCCGCGGGCGGGAGCTGCTGCCAGCGGACCAGGCCGGTGCTCTCCAGCATCGTCATGTGGTCGTTGACGAACTTGTTCGCCTCCTCGGCGAGCTTGCGGACGATGGGATCCCGGGTGCTGGCCCGGACCGCGCCGATCACCGGGAAGATCTTGCCGTGCGCCACCCGGAGCCGGGTCACGAAGATCTGGTCGAACTGGTTGCCGGTGGCGTTCTGCATCTCGGTCAGCCACCCCTGCTGCTGGGTGGTCGGGGTGGTCGGCAGGGTCGCCCCCAGCCGGTTCGCCGCCTCGACACACAGCCGGTCCAGCACCTCGTGCTGGCGGGCGATCTCCGCGCCGATCTCGCGTACCCGCTTGGACTGGCCCTTCTCGGCGGCCATCTGCCCGGCGGGCATCTCCCAGAGGCCGGCCAGCCGGACGCCGTTGAGCAGGGTCATGTCGGCGGCGTTGAGCTGCTGACCGGGTGCGGGCGCGGCCGACGCCGTGGCGGGGAGGACGCCGATGCCCGCGACGAGCGCGACGAGCAGCAGCATCACCCGGTGCGCCAGCCGGCGGCGTACGGATTCCAGCGGTGCCATGGTTGCGGTGCCTCCTCGGGGACCGGTACGCGGATGTCGCGGACGGTCGCGCCGACGGCGCCCGTCCGGACACTGGTACGGATCACGGCACCGGTCGGTTCACCGGGTGGACCGGGTGCGGGGGCCCGCTCTGTCGGCCCCCGCACCCGGCGGCTATCCGGCGTAGGTCTCGAATTCGGCGACCTTCGGCGTGCCGGTCGAGCTGACGATCTTGAAAGTGATCTTGCGCAGCGAGGTCGGGGCGAAGGTGATGACGCCCGCTCCGCTGCCGGAGGTCAGCACGGCCCCCGTGTCGTAGTTGATGACCTGCCAGGCCCCGATGGTGCCGACGGCGCCGGCCGCCTCACGGATGATGATCCTGGAGACCGTGGTGTTGGAACCCCACTTGATCGAGACCTCACCGGTGGACCCGGCCGGCGACCAGTAGGTGCTCATGTCACCGTCGCGCACGTTGCCGTAGCTCGTTCCGCTGGCCTTGCTGGAGCCGTCGGAGTCGGCCCCGATGCTGAGGTTGGTTCCGCTCGGCGTGGTCGGCGCCGGGGTGGGGCTGGTCGGCGCCGGGGTGGGGGTGGTCGGTGCGGGCGTGGGGCTGGTCGGCGTCGGCGACGGTTGCTGCGGCGAGCAGCTGCCGTCCGACACCTTCAGGCCGGTGTTGGCGCCGGCCGTCTGCCGGACGATGTCCGGCACGCAGCTCGCGCCGTCGAGGGTGTAGGCGTAGGGGATGCTGACGCTGGTGTTGGACTGGGGGTTCGGCCCGGCCGGGTGATTCTCCGTGCCCGGGGCGGACCAGGTCACGTTGTCGTAGATGTTGCCGCTGACCTGCCAGTAGCCCAGCTCGTCGGTGTAGAACGTGCCGAGGACGTCCTTGGAGTCCTCGAAGTAGTTGTTCTCCACCTTGGCGTGCGCGCCCGCCCGGGAGTTGATGCCGGACTTGCTGAGCCCCACGTAGTGGTTGTTGTACATGTGGGCGGTGCCGCCGCGCAGCAGCGGCGTACGGGAGTCGATGTTCTCGTAGCGGTTGTGGTGGAAGGTGATGTAGCTGTTCGACAGGTCGCTCTCGCTGGACCCGATGAGGCCGCCGCGGCCGGAGTTGCGCAGGATGCTGTAGGACAGCGTCACGTACTGGGTGTTGTCCTTCATGTCGAAGAGGCCGTCGAACCCCTCGTCCTCGCCGCCGGAGGCTTCCAGGGTGGCGTGGTCGACCCAGATGTTGCGGACGCTGCTCTCCATGCCGATGGCGTCACCGCCGTTGGAGGTGGGCGAGCCCGACTTCTTGACGTTCCGGACCGTGACGTTCTGGATGATGATGTTGCTGGAGTCGCGGATGTGGATGCCCAGCTGGTCGAAGATGGCCCCGCCGCCGACGCCGATGATGGTGACGTTGCTGATCTCCTTGAGTTCGATCTTGTCCTCGGCGGTGTTGCAGCTGGCACCGGACACCTTGCTGGTGTTGCCGTGGTTGATGGTCCCCTCGACCTCGATGGTGATCGGGGTGCTGCTGCTGGCCCGATTGCACAGGGCCGCGTGGATCTGGGTGCCCGTGGTGGCGCGTACCGTCTGCCCGCCCGCGCCGCCGGTGGTTCCGCCGTTGCGGGTCGCGTAGCCGGTGGCGCTGCCGGTCGCTGCCGAAGCCTGGGGTGTCGGCAGCACCAGGCCGATCGCGGCCCCGATGGCCGTCGTCGCGAATGCCGCCTGGAGTCCTCGTACTACTGGTCGTCTCATCCTCGCCTCACCTTCAGTCATCACTGGTGGGTGTTGCTCTGGTCAGGTCCCCGGCCCCTGGAAAGCGCTTTCCAAGACGAGAATAGAGAGACGTCTATAGTTGTGGCAAGGTGTGTCCGGCGGTCAGCCGACGTCGAGCGGGTCGGCGAGGAGCCGCTCGAAGGCCAGTTCGGCCGCCCCGACGAGCGCCGCGTCGTCGCCGAGCTTCGGAGTGCGCAGCCGCACGTGCTCGAGGCAGGCGGGCAGTCCGTTGGAGTTGAGCCGGCTGCGCACCTGCGCGGCGGCGGCCAGGTAGAGGTCGCGCATGGTGCCGCCGAAGATGACCATTTCCGGGTTGAAGATGTTGACCAGGTTGGCCACGCCGAAGCCGAGCCAGTCGCCGGCCTGCCGGACGGCGGCCTGGGCGCGGGCGTCGCCCCGGTCGGCGGCGTCGAAGACGGCCAGCATCGCCTCCCGGCCCCGGGCGTCGGAGCGGCCGGCGGCCCGGAGCAGCGCGTGCTCACCGATCTCCGTCTCCCAGCAGCCCCGGCGGCCGCAGTCGCAGAGCAGGCCGTCCCGGACCACCACCATGTGGCCGACCTCGCCGCTGTACCCGCCGTGCCCGGTCAACCGCCGCCCGCCGGCGATGATGCCCGCCCCGACGCCGACGTCCCCGTACAGGTAGATGACGTTGTCGCAGCCGGCGGCGGCGCCCCGGGCGTGCTCGGCGAACGCGGCCACGTCGGCCACGTTCCCCACGGTGATCGGTACGTCGATACCCAGTTCGGCGGCGAGCGCGGCGCCGATCGGCTCGTCCACCCAGCCGGTGGTGGGGCTCAGCCGGACCAGCCCGTCCTCGCGGCGGACCATGCCGCAGACCGCGACGCCGGCGCCGACGCAGATGGAGTCGGCCGGCACCGACTGGTGCATCTCCTTGACCGCGCCGGCCAGCAGCGGCGCGGCCTCCCCGGCGACCAGGTTCCGGGGCCGGTCCAGTTCCCGGCTGTCGAGCACCTCACCGCCGAGACCGACCCGCGCGGCCCGCAGCCGGTCCACCTCCACGCTGTACGCGTACGCGTAGATCCGGGCCGACTCGGGCCGGACGACCAGCGAGGGTCGCCCGGCCCGGCCGGTCTCCTTCGGCGTCCCCTCGCTGACCAGACCGGCGCCGGCCAGGTCGGCGGTCAGCGCGCCGATGGTGCTGCGGTTGAGCCCGAGCGCGGTGGTCAGCTCCGCGCGGGTGGTCGCCCCGTGCACGTGCACGTAGCGGAGCAGTGCGCCCAGGTTCTGCCGACGGATCTCGTCCTGACTCGGTCCCGCGCGCATTGCCACAGCCATGTCCGTGCGGGGTTCAGCGGGTGCCGGTCGCGGCGGCCCGCCGCCGGGAGAGCGCGTCGATGGTGGCGGCGGCGAGCAGGACCACGCCGGTGACCACGTACTTCACCCCCGAGCTGTACCCCATCAGTCCCATACCGTTGTCGATGACCGCGACGACCGCGCCACCGAGCACGGCGTCGAGGACCCGGCCCTTGCCGCCGAAGAGGCTGGTGCCGCCGATCACCGCCGCGCCGACGGCGTAGAGCAGTACGTTACTGCCACCGGTGTTGGGATCCACCGAGTTGGCCCGGCTGGCCGCCACGATGCCGCCGATCGCCGCCATCGTGGAGCAGATGACGAAGACGGAGATGCGGATCCGGTCGACGTTGATGCCGGCCCGGCGGGCCGCCTCGGCGTTGCCGCCGACCGCGTAGACGTGCCGGCCGTAGCTGGTCCGGTGCAGCACGAAGGTCCAGAGGACGAGCAGCAGCGCGATGATCGGCACCACGATCGGCACGCCCTTGACCGAGCTGATCAGGGCGAGGCGACTGCGTTCCTGGTTGAGGATGAACACCGGCACGCCGAGGACGACGCCCAGCCCGACGATGCGGGCGGCGATCACTGCGATCGGGTCGGTGAGCAGGCCGCGGGCGGCCCGGTTGCGGTGCCGCAGCAGCTGCACCGCGGCGTACCCGGCGACGGCCACCGCGGCCAGCGCCCAGCCCAGCGCGGGGGAGAGGTTGCGGTTGGCGATCGCGACGAGGGTGTCGTCCCGCACCGAGATGTTGGCGCCCGACTTCATGAGCATCAGCACGACGCCCTGGAAGGCGAGGAAGCCGGCCAGGGTGACCACGAAGGACGGGATGCCGACCTTCGCCACCAGCAGGCCGAGCACGGTGCCGATCACCACGCCGGTGACGATGGCGGCGAGCACCGCGACGTACCAGGGGTAGCCGAGCACGGTGACCACGTTGGCCAGGATGGCGGCGCAGACGCCGCTGGCGAAGCCGGCGGAGAGGTCGATCTCACCGAGCAGCAGGACGAAGACCAGGCCCATCGCGATCAGCGTGACCGCGGCGCCCTGGGTGAACAGGTTCGCGAAGTTGCCGGCGGTGAAGAACGACGGACGGGCGATCGAGAAGCCGACGCAGAGCGCGAGGAGCATGAACACCGCGGGCAGCGCACCGATGTCGCCACCGCGTACCCGGCGCCAGTAGTTGTTCAGGTGGGTGCCGACGGTCGGCGCCGGCGTGACGGCGGCGGGGCCTTCCTTCTTCACGGCGGTGGTGGTCATCGGACGGCTCCTGGGGTGGTGTCGGCGGGCGCGGCGCCGTTGCCGTTGGCGGCGGGTTCGGCGGCGAGGCCGAGGTTGCCGGAGCGGCCGGCGGTGATCAGCTCGACCACCTGCGAGTGGGTGATGTCGGTGGTCTTCACCTGGGCCACCATCTGGCCGAGGTAGAGCGCGGCGATCCGGTCGGAGACGGCGAAGACGTCGTTCATGTTGTGCGAGATGAGCACGACGGCCAGGCCGTTGTCGGCCAGCCGGCGGACCAGCTCCAGCACCTGGGCGGTCTGCGCGACGCCGAGCGCGGCGGTCGGCTCGTCCAGGATGACCAGCTTGCTGTTCCAGAGCACGGCCTTGGCGATGGCGACGGTCTGCCGCTGGCCGCCGGAGAGGCTGGCGACGTGCTGGCGCAGCGACTTCACGGTGCGGACGCTCAGCCCGGCCAGGGTCTCGGCGGCCATCTGCTCCATGGTCGGCTCGTCGAGCACGATGCCGCTGCGCTTCTCCCGGCCGAGGAACATGTTCTGCACGATGTCAAGGTTGTCGCAGAGCGCGAGGTCCTGGTAGACGACCTCGATGCCGAGCGCGGCGGCGTCCCGCGGGCTGTTGATGCTCACCGGCCGGCCGTCGAAGAGGAACTCGCCGGCGTCGGTGGGGTAGATGCCGCTGATGCACTTGACCAGGGTCGACTTGCCGGCGCCGTTGTCGCCGACCAGCGCGGTGACCTCGCCGGCGTGCGCGGTGAAGGCGACGTCACGCAGCACCTGGACGGGACCGAAGCTCTTGTCGATCCCGCGTAGCTCCAGCAGGGGGGTTGCGGACACGGGGTTCTCCTTTGGATGGAGGGAGATCTCGGAGCCCGTCCGGCGCGGGAGCCGCCCGGCACGGGAGACCCGTGCCGGGCGGCGTCGCCTGAGGCGGGTAGGACAGGTCAGCTGATGCCGGCGTCGGCGCAGAGCTTCGCGTACTCGCCGGTGCAGAGTTCGTCCTTGGTGACGAACCCGTCGGCGACGACGTCCTTGACGTTGTCCTTGTAGATTGCCTTTGGCTCCAACAGCACGGCCGGAACGTCGCGGTTGCCCTTCGGGTCGTGCACCGTCTGCCCGGTGTCCTTCTTTTCGCCCTTGGCAACCGCGATGGCCAGCTCGGCGGCGGCGTCCGCCTCCTTCTTGACCGCCTTGTAGACCGTCATGCACTGGTCGCCGGCGAGGATGTTCTGCAGGCCCTGCGGGGTGGCGTCCTGGCCGGTCACCGGGACCTTGCCGTTGAGTTTGTTCTTCTTCAGCACCGAGATGGCCGCGTTGCCGAGGCCGTCGTTGGCGGCCAGCACACCGTCGATCTTGCCATTGGTCTGCGTGAGCATCTGCTCGAAGATCGTGGCGGCCTGGGCGTTGTCCCAGTCCGGAACGGCCTGGTCCGGGCCCTTCACGTACTCCTTTGAGTCGAACTTCGGCTTGAGTACCGAGTCGTACCCGTTCTTGAACAGGGTCGCATTGTTGTCGGTGGGTGAGCCATTCAGGTAGGCCACCACCGGGTTCTTCGCGGCCTTGTCGGTCAGGCACTTGCTCAGGCCCTCGCCCTGGAGCTTGCCGACCGCCTCGTTGTCGAAGCTGACGTAGTACTGGGCGGAGCCGCCCAGGGTCAGCCGGTCGTAGTCGATCGTGCCGACGCCCTGCGACTTGGCCTTGTCGAGCACGGCCTTACCTGTGCCGTCGTCCAAGTTGACGATCATCAGGACGGTGGCGCCGTTCGTGATCATCTGGTCGGCGATGGTCTGGAACTGGGTCTTGTCGCCCTGGGCGTTCTGGATGTCGTAGTCGACGTTCGCGGCCTTGAACGCCGCCTCCAGGAACTTGCGGTCCGCGCCCTCCCAACGGGCGGAGGACTTGCTGTCCGGGAGGATCACGCCGATCTTCGGCTTCTTGTCGTTCGAACCGCCGGCCTGGTCGGAACCGCCGTTGTCACCACAGGCGGCCATGCTGCCGGTCGCGAGGAGACCGACGGCCGCGAAGGTGAGGAAGCCCTTGCGCATCTGCATGGGTCCTTTCGGAGGGTGGGGGAAGTAGTTGTCGGTGTTTTGTTGTGTCCGGCAACGTATTCCCCGCTGCGGTGAAGGCGCAAGACTGTCGAGGTCAGAGTTTTGTTGGCGGCGGTAACAATTCAGCAACGCGACTGTCACCCGGCCGTCACCGTGGTGCGAGCGCTTACCGCCTGACGTCCGGAAACGCTCCCAACCGGCCTTGCCGGGCCGGTTCAGGCGGTGGCGATCGGGGCCGTGACGGCGTCGGTGAGGGCGACCAGATCGGCCGGGGCGAGTTGCAGTTGCAGGCCGCGGCGACCGGCCGAGACGTAGACGGTCGGATGGGTCAGCGCGGACGCGTCGATCACCGTGGGCAGGCGCTTGCGCTGGCCGAGCGGGCTGATCCCGCCCCGCACGTAGCCGGTCGCGCGCTCGGCGGCGGCCCGGTCGGCCATGGCGGCCCGCTTGCCCCCGACGGCCGCCGCGAGGGCCTTCAGGTCCAACTCCCCGGTGACCGGCACGACCGCCACGGTGAGGCCGCCGTCGACCTCGGTGACCAGCGACTTGAAGACCTGCGCCGGCGGCACCCCCAGGGCCGCCGCGACCAGGGCGCCGTAGTTCGGCGCCTCGGGGGAGACGTCGTACGGGTGGGTGCTGTGGGCGATCTTCCGCTTGGTCAGCAGTGCCGTCGCCGGAGTGCCCTGTCCCGCCATGGCCGACACGCTAACCCGGGTGGGGCCGGCGGGCGAGTCGAAACCACGGGCCGGGAACGAGGCCGCCGGCTCAGCCCGGTACCGGCTGGCCGACCAGTACGGTCGGCGCGCCGGCCACCCGGGTCAGCACCAGGCTGGCTGCGCCGTCCCCGGCCAGCCTCAGGTCGCGGCGCAGCTTCTCCGGCTCCAGCGCCGAGCCGCGCTTGAGGATCTCCACCCGGCCGACCCGCCGCTCCCGCAGCAGCGCGCGCAGCCGCTTCAGCGAGAACGGCAGCACGTCGGTGACCTCCAGGCAGCGGGCGAACGGGGTGGGTCGGGCCGCCTCGGCGTACAGGTAGGCGATGCTCGGGTCGGCGAGGGTGGCGTCGAGTCCACCGGCCAGTTCGGCGACCAGGTGCGCCCGGACCACCGCCGGGTCCGGGTCGTACAGGAAGCGGCGGACCGGCCCGACCGGCGCCTCGTCCGTGCCGGAGCCGGTGAGCTGATCGGCGGGGGCCGCCGCCCTAACGGAGGCGTCAGGAGGGGACCCTTCCTTCTCCCGCAGCAGGGTGGCGCGGCGGGGTACCTCGGCCAGCGCGCCGCACCAGAGGGCCGCCTCGACGAGGTCGCCGTCCACGCTGACCCACTCCGCCTCGGCGCCGGCCGGGATCAGCGCGTGGTCCAGGCCGGGGGCCACCTTCACCACGGTGTGCGGCACCCGCGCGGCCAGCCCGGTGACGAAGTCCCAGGGCGGCGAGTAGGCGTTCGGGTCGAAGATCCGCCGGCCGGTGCCGGCCTTCCGCCGCGCCGGGTCGCAGAAGACCGCCTCCACCGCGGTCACGTCGAACGCCGTGGCGTCCCCGCACTCCACCGTGAACAGCTCCGCCAGCCCGGCCGCCTCGGCGTTCGCGGCGGCCATCGCGGCGGTCACCGGGTCGGCCTCCACCCCGTACACCCGGATGCCGGCGCGGGCGGCGGCGAGCGCGTCCGCGCCCAGGCCGCAACCCAGATCGGCCAGCGTGGTCACCCCCGCGGCGCGCAGCCGGGCCGCCCGCCGGTCGGCGACCACCCGCCGGGTGGCCTGCTCCAGCCCGGCCCGGGTGAGGAACATGCCGGCGGCCTCGGGACCGAACTTGCCGACCGCGCGGCGGCGCAGCTCCGCCTGGGTCAGCGCGGCGGCGGCCAGCCCGGCCGGCACCCCGGTCGAGCGGAGCGCGGCCGACCCCTCGGGGGTACGCAGGGCGGCGAGCTGGTCCAGGTCCACGCGCCCATTGTCGGTGGTGCCGCCCTCCGCCCCCGCCGGCCCCCGGCCGCCCCCGTGCCCGGCCGCCGTCCGGGGTGCGGCAGGTCGGGCCGGTCCGGCGCGACTCGCCGGCCGGTCCGTTGGCACTCTCCTTGACGGAGTGCTAGCCGAGGAATAACCTGCGATTAGCACTCTCGCCCTGAGGGTGCCAACGCCCGGGCCCTGGTGTCCGGGGGTTGAACGCCAGGCGGACCGGCACCCGCGACGACGGCCCCGCCCGGTGGCATGTGGCAGATTGACGCTGGTCGGCGTGCCGACCGGCAACGACACCAAGTACCCCAGGAGGGTATGCCCGTGACTACCGCGACCAAGGTTGCGATCAAGCCGCTCGAGGACCGCATCGTGGTCCAGGCGAACGAGGCCGAGACCACCACCGCCTCGGGCATCGTGATCCCCGACACCGCCAAGGAGAAGCCGCAGGAGGGCACCGTCCTCGCTGTCGGCCCGGGCCGGATCGACGACAAGGGCAACCGCGTGCCGATCGACGTCAAGGTCGGCGACACCGTCCTCTACTCGAAGTACGGCGGCACCGAGGTCAAGTACGCCGGCGAGGAGTACCTGGTGCTCTCCGCCCGCGACGTCCTCGCGGTCATCGAGAAGTAAGCAACCGATCAGTGTCGTTGCCCCGGTCCGGCTCGCCGGGCCGGGGCAACGTCGCTTCGAAGGGATACTGATGGCGAAGATCCTCAGCTTCTCGGACGACGCCCGGCACCTGCTCGAGCACGGTGTCAACGCCCTCGCGGACACGGTCAAGGTCACTCTCGGCCCGCGCGGGCGCAACGTCGTCCTGGACAAGAAGTTCGGTGCGCCCACGATCACCAACGACGGCGTGACGATCGCCAAGGAGATCGAGCTCACCAACCCGTACGAGAACCTCGGCGCGCAGCTGGTCAAGGAGGTGGCGACCAAGACCAACGACGTCGCCGGCGACGGGACCACCACCGCGACCGTGCTGGCCCAGGCCATGGTCCGCGAGGGCCTGCGCAACGTGGCCGCCGGGGCCAACCCGACCGGCCTCAAGCGGGGCATCGACGCGGCGGCCGGCAAGGTCTCCGAGGCGCTGCTCGGCAAGGCCGTGGAGGTCGCCGACAAGGAGTCGATCGCGCACGTCGCGACGATCTCCGCGCAGGACGCCACCATCGGCGAGCTGATCGCCGAGGCGATGGAGAAGGTCGGCCGCGACGGTGTCATCACCGTCGAGGAGGGCTCCGCCCTGACCACCGAGCTGGACGTGACCGAGGGTCTCCAGTTCGACAAGGGCTTCATCTCGCCGAACTTCGTCACCGACGTGGAGGGGCAGGAGTCGGTCCTGGAGGACCCGTACATCCTGATCACCACGCAGAAGATCTCGGCGATCGAGGAGCTGCTCCCGCTGCTGGAGAAGGTCCTCCAGAACAACAAGCCGCTGCTGATCATCGCCGAGGACGTCGAGGGCCAGGCCCTGTCCACGCTGGTGGTCAACGCGATCCGCAAGACCCTCAAGGTCTGCGCGGTGAAGGCCCCCGGCTTCGGTGACCGCCGCAAGGCGATGCTCCAGGACATGGCGATCCTGACCGGTGCCGAGCTGGTCGCGCCCGAGCTGGGCTACAAGCTCGACCAGGTCGGCCTGGAGGTGCTCGGCACCGCCCGGCGCGTGGTGGTCGACAAGGAGAACACCACCGTCGTCGACGGTGGCGGCCAGGCCGCCGAGGTCGCCGACCGGGTCGCCCAGATCCGCAAGGAGATCGAGGCCTCGGACTCCGAGTGGGACCGGGAGAAGCTGGCCGAGCGGCTGGCGAAGCTCTCCGGCGGCATCGCCGTGATCAAGGTCGGCGCGGCCACCGAGGTCGAGATGAAGGAGCGCAAGCACCGCATCGAGGACGCCATCGCCGCGACCAAGGCCGCGGTCGAGGAGGGTACGGTCCCGGGTGGCGGCGCCGCCCTGGCCCAGATCCTCTCCGTCCTCGACGGCGACCTGGGCCTGACCGGTGACGAGAAGGTCGGTGTCTCGATCGTGCGCAAGGCGCTGGTCGAGCCGCTGCGCTGGATCGCCCAGAACGCCGGCCACGACGGCTACGTGGTGGTGCAGAAGGTCGCCGCGCAGGAGTGGGGCAACGGCCTCGACGCCGCCGCCGGCGAGTACGTCGATCTGGTCAAGTCCGGCATCATCGACCCGGTGAAGGTGACCCGCAACGCGGTCACCAACGCCGCCTCGATCGCCGGCCTGCTGCTCACCACCGAGAGCCTGGTGGTGGAGAAGCCGGAGCAGGCCGAGCCGGCCGCCGCCGGGGGCCACGGCCACTCGCACGGCCACGGCCACCAGCACGGCCCGGGCTTCTGACCGCGCGCCGTACGGCCTGACGTCGGGGCACACCGCCAGCGTGGCGGTGTGCCCCGACCCGTATCTGGTTACGGAACGCTGACATGGTTGGCGCCCGGCCCGTTTGATCGACAACACTGGTCGGCGTGAGCAGCTTGTCCCGCGGCCATGCCGCGCTGGCCGGGGTCACCGCCGCCGCCGTGGCCGTCGGCGTCGCCGAGCCGGTGGCCGTCCTCACCGGCTTCCGCTCCGCACCGCTGATCGCGGTCGGCGGGCTGGTGGTCGACCTGGTGCCGGAGGCCCTCAAGCACCTCGCCATCTCGCTCTTCGGCACGCACGACAAGATCGCCCTGCTGATCGGGACGGCGGTGCTGCTGGCCGCGATCGCCGGGCTGCTCGGCGTGCTCGCCGCCCGCCGGCTCTGGCTCGGCCTGGCGGGCATCGCCGCGTTCGCCGCCCTCGGGGTGGCCGCCGCGCTGACCCGGCCCGGCGCCGGCCCCGCCGCCGCGCTGCCCTCGCTGGTCGGCGGCGGCCTCGGCGCGCTGACGCTCTGGGCCCTCATCGCCGGCCCGCTGGCCCCCGACCTCTGGCCCTGGTCGCCGCCGACCCCGGCCGAATCCGCCGCGCCGGCTGCTCCCGGCGAGCGAGCCGCTCCCGGTGGGCCGGCTGCGCCGGGCGAACCCCGGCCTGCGCCGGGCGGCGGGCGTGCCGGAGGGCGCGAGGAGGAGACCGATCCGGAGGGGCGGCGGCGGTTCCTGCGCGGCGTCGGCGTGCTGGCCGGGACGGCGGCGGTGGCCGGACTCGGCGGGCACTGGCTCGCCGGCCGGCGGGGCGTTTCGGCGGCCCGGCGGGCGGTCACGCTGCCGGCCCCGTCGGCGTCCGCGCCCGCGGTGCCGGCCGGCGCGGACCTGTCGTTGGCCCAGCTCGCCCCGTACGTCACCCCGAACAGCGGGTTCTACCGGATCGACACGGCGCTGGTGGTGCCGCAGGTGGACCCGGCGACCTGGCGGTTGCGGATCCATGGCCGGGTGCGCAAGCCGATCGAGCTGACCTTCGAGGAGCTGCTCGCCCGGCCGATGGTGGAGCGGTACGTGACCCTGGCCTGCGTCTCGAACGAGGTGGGCGGGGACCTGATCGGCAACGCGCGCTGGCTGGGCGTACCGATCAAAGAGCTGCTGGACGAGGCGGACCCGGAGGAGGGCGCCGACCAGGTGGTCGGGCGCTCGGTGGACGGCTGGACCTGCGGCACCCCGACGGCCGTGCTGCGGGACGGGCGGGACGCGCTGCTCGCGGTCGGGATGAACGGTGAGCCGCTGCCGGTCGAGCACGGCTTCCCGGTCCGCATGGTGGTGCCCGGCCTCTACGGCTACGTCTCGGCCTGCAAGTGGGTGACCGAGCTGGAGCTGACCAGCTTCGCCGACTTCGACGCGTACTGGGTGCCCCGGGGGTGGTCGGCGCAGGGCCCGATCAAGACGGAGTCGAGGATCGACACCCCCCGCCCGCGCAACCGGCTGACCGCGGGTCCGGTGACGGTCGCCGGGGTCGCCTGGGCTCAGCACCGTGGCATCCGTGCCGTCGAGGTACGGGTCGACGGCGGCCCGTGGCGGGCGGCCACGCTCGCCCCGACCGTCTCGGTGGACACCTGGGTGCAGTGGTCGTGGCGCTGGGACGCGACCCCGGGGGAGCACACCCTCCAGGTACGGGCCACGGACGCCGACGGGGTGACCCAGACGCCCGAACGCCGACCGGTCGCGCCGGACGGCGCCACCGGCTGGCACTCGGTCAAGGTCACCGTGCGCTGAGCGGGCCCTCGCCCGGCGCGGGCGTCCGCCGGCCCGGTCCGGTCCCACCCGGCGGTGGAGGGGTTCGATCCGCCTGTCGAGCTGATGTCACGGATGACTCACCCGACTCCCCGGTCCGCCGGGACGTGTCCGGGCCCCGGCCGGAAGGGCCGGCCTGGCCCGTCCCGCCCGGACGCCGCCGGGCGCTCGGCTGGCTGAGTCGTTGTTGACCCGATTCACGCGCCCGGACGCGCCGACGCCGCGCCCCGGTGCGGGGCGCGGCGTCGACGGTGGTCGGGTGGGCCGGCTCAGGCGACCTTGCGCTGCTCCGGCACGGCGGACTTGTGCGGCCGGCCGAGGCGGGCCTCCAGACGGGCGACATCCACCCGGGTCTGGCGGCGGTCGGCCAGGTCCTCCCAGCCGAGGGCGAGCAGCCGCAGCCGCTCCGACTCGCTGAACCCGCCCCACACGCCGTACGGCTCGCGGACCGACAGGGCGTGCGCGGCGCACTCGGCCCGGACCGGGCAGGCCCGGCAGACCGCCTTGGCGCCGGACTCGCGGCGCAGCCGCGAGGAGCCCCGCTCGCCGTCGGGGTGGAAGAACTGCGCGCTGTCGCGGCCCCGGCAGGCGCCGAGACGCTGCCAGTCCCAGAGGTCGATGATGGGTCCGGGCAGTCTACGTACGTTCGACATCAGCACCCCTCCTCCCGCGCGGCACCGCGGAGAATCCTTCGTGGCCAGCTACCGGGCGGCGGTCCGCGCGGGACACCGTTTCCGGACTGGCCCCTCGGTACCCGGGCTTTCCCGTGCTCACACATCTCGTGATCGAAAACCTCGACAACTGGCGGCATATGCCCCATCTGCCGGAAAAGTTCGGATGATTGCCCGGAACCTCCTCCGACGCCGAGGCCGTCGTGGTCGACTCTGTGTCGGAGAGGAGACCACTGTGCGTAACGTTCTCGTGTGCGTTCGGACACCACTCGCGGCCCAGCACCTGACCTCCGCGGCGGCGCGGCTCGGGCTGTCCGGCGTCGTCCGGACGGCGGTCTCCGATCCCGAGGTGATGTTGCGGCTGGCCGAGCGTCCGGTCGACGTCGTCCTCGCCGACACCGCCCTCACCCGGCCGGACAGCGCCGGCTTCGTGCGCCGGGTGCTCGCCCGGGCGCCCCAGGCCGCGGTCGTGCTGCTCGGCGCCGAGGAGTCGGAGGCGGCGGCGGCCACCATCAACGCCGGCGCCCGCGGCCTGATCCAGGGCGCCGACCACGATCTGACCAGCGCGGTCGCCAAGGCGCTGCTGCTGCTCTCCGCGCCCGGACGGGCGACCCGGAACCGGGTGACCGACCCGGCCCGGGACGCGGCCGCGGTCGGCGGCCCGGTCCGGACCAACGCGCCGGGACGTACCCCGGGCGGAGCGACGGCGGCCTGGCCGGCGGCGCCGGGGGAGGGCCCCGGCGGGGCACCCACAGTGGTCCCGGTGCAGCGCGGCGACGACCCGGCGGAGGCGGCCGGCGGCGAGCCGGAGCCGACGCCGGCCGGCGGGGCCCCGCGGACCGGCGGGCGTACCCCGCGCAGCGCGGTCGGGCTCACCGAGCGGGAGCTTCAGGTGCTGCTGGGGATGGCCGAGGGGAAGAGCAACGCGGAGATCGGGCGGGAGCTGTTCGTCTCGGAGGACACCGTCAAGACGCACGCTCGCCGGCTGTTCCGCAAGCTCGGCGCCCGGGACCGGGCGCACGCCGTCGCGGCGGGCTTCCGCGCCGGCCTGGTCGCCTGACCGACCAGGGCGGGCTCGCCGTCACTGCTCGGCGGAGTCCTCGGTGCCCTCGGTCAGGGTGTCGTGCACGCCGTCGGCGTACCCCCGGGCGTAGTCCCAGCTGACGTAGTGGTCCGGGTCCGGGTCGTAGGCCGGCTCGTGCACCCGCGGCCGTCCGGAGTTGAGCAGGTGGCGCAGGTTGCCGCGGAGCAGATCCCAGTCGAAGTAGTGCGGCTCGCGGCAGTCCTCGCACTCGATGACCAGGCCGCGCACCCCGATCGGCTGGAGCAGCGCCTGGTAGATCTCCAGGTCGGCGAGGTCCTCCAGGACGTCCTGCCGTTCGACCTCGGTCAGCGGGTCGAGCGGGTCGTCCTCGCGCGGGTCGTGCAGGCCGGCAGCCGGATCGGCCGGGTCGCCGTTGAACGGGTCGATGGGCTCGTCGTGCACCCCCTCACCGTAGTCGCAGTGGGGCCGGAAAGCCCGCCCCCGGGCGGTCCCTGTGGCCCCGCCTACCCGGACCCGCCGCTGCCCGGGGCGGCGCAGCTCAATGGGTACGATGAAGCGGCGCGCCCGCTGTGCGGCGTGTCCCGGTGCCCGCACGCGCCACCTCGCTGAAGCCCGTCCGAACAGCTCAGGGGAGCAATCGTGGAGAATTCGCCCAGCACCGACCTTCCTGGCGGCGTCGACGGTGGCGAGCTGAGCGGCCATCTGCCCGAGCTGCCGGCCGGCTCGGCGCGGGTGGTGCCGCTCGGGCTGACCTTCGACGACGTGCTGCTCCAGCCGGGCGAGTCGGACGTCGTCCCCAGCCGGGTCAACACCCGCACCCGCCTCACCCGCAACATCGAGCTGACCGTGCCGCTGCTGTCCAGCGCGATGGACACCGTCACCGAGGCGCGGATGGCGATCGCCATGGCCCGCCAGGGCGGCATCGGCGTGCTGCACCGCAACCTGTCGGTCGAGGACCAGGCGCTCCAGGTCGACCTGGTGAAGCGCTCCGAGTCCGGCATGATCACCAACCCGGTGACCGCCAGCCCGGACGACACCCTGCGCGAGGTCGACGCGCTCTGCGGCCGCTACCGCATCTCCGGCGTGCCGGTGGTCGACGGTCAGGGCCAGCTCGTCGGCATCGTCACCAACCGCGACATGCGCTTCGTCTCCGACCCGGCCACCCCGGTCCGGGAGATCATGACCCGCACCCCGCTGGTCACCGCCTCGGTCGGGGTGCGCAAGGACGAGGCGCTCGAACTGCTCCGCCGGCACAAGGTGGAGAAGCTGCCGATCGTCGACGAGTCCGGCAAGCTGCGCGGGCTGATCACGGTCAAGGACTTCACCAAGAGCGAGCAGTACCCGAACGCCACCAAGGACTCGGCCGGGCGGCTCCGGGTCGCCGCCGCCGTCGGGGTCGGCGAGGACTCGTACAAGCGGGCCCGCACCCTGGTCGACGCGGGCGTCGACGTGCTGATCGTGGACACCGCGCACGGCCACCAGCGGGCCGTGCTGGAGATGGTGGCCCGGCTCAAGAAGGACGTCGCCATCGACATCGTCGGCGGCAACATCGCCACCTACGCCGGCGCGAAGGCGCTGGTCGACGCGGGCGCCGACGGGGTGAAGGTGGGCGTCGGCCCGGGCGCCATCTGCACCACCCGGATCGTCGCCGGGGTGGGCGTACCGCAGGTCACGGCGATCATGGAGGCCGCGCGGGCGGCCCGCCCGGCCGGCGTGCCGGTGATCGGTGACGGCGGGATCCAGTACTCGGGCGACATCGCCAAGGCCCTGGTCGCCGGCGCGGACACCGTGATGCTCGGCAGCCTGCTGGCCGGCTGCGAGGAGAGCCCCGGCGAGCTGATCTTCATCAACGGCAAGCAGTACAAGGCCTACCGCGGGATGGGCTCGCTCGGCGCGATGCAGTCCCGGGGCCAGGGCCGGTCCTACTCCAAGGACCGGTACTTCCAGCAGGACGTGCTCGCCGAGGACAAGCTGGTGCCCGAGGGCGTCGAGGGTCAGGTGCCCTACCGGGGCCCGCTCGCCCAGGTCGCCCACCAGCTCGTCGGGGGCCTGCGCGCCGCGATGGGGTACGTCGGCGCCGAGAGCATCCCCGAGCTGCACCGGCGCGGCCAGCTCATCCGGATCACCGCGGCCGGGCTCAAGGAGAGCCACCCGCACGACATCCAGATGACCGTCGAGGCGCCCAACTACCACTCCCGCTGACCCATCACCCCCAACCACCTGGAGTCCCCCATGCGTGACGTGGTCGAGATCGGGCTGGGCAAGACCGCGCAGCGCGGTTACCACCTGGACGACATCGCCATCGTGCCGAGCCGCCGCACCCGGGACGTCGACGACGTCTCGACCGCGTGGCAGCTCGACGCGTACCAGTTCGGCATCCCCTGCGTCGGGCACCCGTCCGACGCCACCATGAGCCCCTCCTCGGCGGTGCGGCTCGGTCAGCTCGGCGGCCTCGGCGTGCTGAACGTCGAGGGCCTCTGGACCCGGTACGAGAACCCGGCCAAGGTGCTGGAGGAGTTGGCCGGCCTGGACGAGGAGGCGCGGGCGACCAAGCGCCTCCAGGAGGTGTACGCCGAGCCGATCCGCCCCGACCTGATCGCCGAGCGGGTCCGCGAGCTGCGGGCCGGCGGCGGCACGGTGGCCGTCCGGGTCTCGCCGCAGCACACCCTCGCGCTCGCCCCGGTGATCCTCGACGCCGGCGTGGACATCCTGGTCATCCAGGGCACCATCGTCTCCGCCGAGCACGTCTCCACCACCGACGAGCCGCTGAACCTCAAGGAGTTCATCGCCGACCTCGACCTGCCGGTCATCGTCGGCGGCTGCACCGACTACAAGACCGCGCTGCACCTGATGCGGACCGGCGCGGCTGGCGTCATCGTCGGCATCGGCGGCGACGACTGGTCGACCACCGAGTCGGTGCTCGGCATCCGGGTGCCGATGGCCACCGCCATCGCCGACGCCGCCGCGGCCCGCCGCGACTACCTGGACGAGACCGGCGGCCGGTACGTGCACCTGATCGCCGACGGCGACATGCAGACCTCCGGCGACATCGCCAAGGCGCTCGGCTGCGGCGCGGACGCGGTGATGCTCGGTGAGCCGCTCTCGCTCTGCGAGGAGGCCCCGGCCGGCGGCGCCTGGTGGCACTCGGCGGCCAGCCACCCGTCCCTGCCGCGTGGCGCGTTCGAGGTGGCCGGCGAGCCGCTGGGCTCGATGGAGAAGCTGCTCTTCGGCCCGGCCGACGAGCCGGACGGCCAGCTCAACCTGTTCGGCGGCCTGCGCCGGGCGATGGCCAAGTGCGGGTACCGCGACCTCAAGGAGTTCCAGAAGGTCGGCCTGGTCCTCGACCGCTGACCGGAGGCGCCGACGACCGGCGGCGCGGGTGTGGATTCCGTCCCACCCGCGCCGCCGCCCGTTCTAGGCTCGGCGGGTGACGCGGGGGCGGTGGTGGCCGGCGGCGGCGTTGGCCGTCGCGCTGCTGGCCGGCGGGTGCACCGGGGGCGACGGCCGGTTCCGGCCCGGGGCGGCCGACGCGGGCGACCCGTACGTGCCGGGGGCCGGCAACGGCGGCTACGACGTCGACCACTACGCGCTGCGCCTGCGTTACGACCCGGCCGACGACCGGCTCACCGGCCTGGCCACCGTCACCGCGACCGCCACCACCGGCCTGTCCCGGTTCCACCTCGACCTGGCCGGCCTCACCGTCGACCGGGTACGCGTCGACGGCGCCCCGGCGAAGCACCGGCGCGACGGCACCGAGCTGGTCGTCACCCCGGCCCGCGGCCTGCCGGCGGGGCGGCGGTTCACCGTCGAGGTCGGGTACGGCGGGGTGCCGCGGCCGCTGCCCAACGCCGAACTCGGCGACGGCGGCTTCCACGCCACCGGAGACGGCGCGATCGCGCTCGGCCAGCCGGAGTCGGCGAGCACCTGGTACCCGGTCAACGACCATCCCTCCGACAAGGCCAGCTACGACGTCGAGGTGACCGTCCCCGACGGACTCGCCGCGCTGAGCAACGGCGTGCCGAAGGGACGGTCCAGTCAGGCCGGCTGGACCACCTGGCGCTGGGCCGAGGCGTCCCCGATGGCCAGCTACCTGACCACCCTGGTGATCGGCGACTACCGGGTGTCCACCGGCACGCATGCCGGGAAGCCCCTGGTCACGGCGGTCGCCGCCGGGCTGCCCGCGGACGGGCCGGCGGCCGCGTCGGTGGCCCGCACCGGGGAGGTCGCGGACTTCCTGGCCGGCCGGTTCGGGCCGTACCCGTTCGACGCGTACGGCGGGATCGCGGTCGCCGACGAGCGGATCCGGTACGCGCTGGAGGCGCAGACCCGGCCGGTCTACGGGCCGGGGTTCTTCGTCGGCGGCCGGCCGAACACCGAGGTGATCGCGCACGAGCTGGCCCACCAGTGGTTCGGCGACAGCGTCTCGGTGGCCAGGTGGCAGGACATCTGGCTCAACGAGGGCTTCGCCACGTACGCGGAATGGCTCTGGAACGAGCACGACGGTGGCCGCCGGGTCGCGGAGTCCTTCGCCACCGCCTACGCGGCCACCGACTGGACGAAGCCCTCGCTGGACCCGGGTCGGGCGGCGATGTTCGGCGACGCGGTCTACCAGCGCGGCGCGCTCGCCGTGCACGCGCTGCGCCGGGCGGTGGGCGACGAGACCTTCTTCCGGATCCTGCGCGGCTGGCTGGCCGAGCGGCGGGACGGCACCGCCACCACCGCCGACTTCGCCGGGTACGCCGAGCGGGTGGCCGGCCGCCCGCTCCGCCCGCTCCTCGACGCCTGGCTGGTGGGCGCGACCGCACCGGCCCTGCCGTGACGCGGGTGTGACCGGCGGTCGGTAGGCTGCCGCGGGCGGAGCGGCCCGGGGCGGCCCGGCTCGCGCGCCCGGGGAGGGATCGAGGCGATGGCGCTGGCGCGGCGGAGTGCACGACGACGGCTCGGGCTGCTGGTCACCGGCGCGCTGCTGCTCGGCGGCTGCGGATCCACCGCGCCGGGACCGGCCGCCCCGGCGCCGGTCGGGCCCACCCCGAGCGCCGCCCGCAGCGTCGGGCCCGGCGCGGCCGGCGCCGGCGACCCCTACGTCCCGAGCTACGGCAACGGCGGCTACGACGTCGCCCACTACACGGTGAAGATCCGCTACGACCCGGCCACCGACCGCCTGAGCGGCACCACCACGCTGCGGGCCACCGCCACCGCCAACCTCTCCGCCTTCAACCTGGACCTGGCCGGGCTGACCGTCCGATCGGTCACCGTGGACGGGGTCAAGGCCCGGCACGCGCGGGCCGACGACGAGCTGGTCATCACCCCGGCCACCGCGTTGACCTCGGGGAACGGTTTCGTCGCGGAGATCCGGTACGACGGCGTGCCGGCCGCGCTGCGCAACGACGTGCTCGGCGAGGGCGGTTGGCTGCACACCTCCGACGGGGCCGTCGCGCTGGGCCAGCCGGAGTCGGCGAGCACCTGGTACCCGGTCAACGACCACCCCTCCGACAAGGCCACCTACGACTTCGAGATCACCGTGCCGAAGGAGCTCACCGCGGTCAGCAACGGTGTGCCGAAGGGCCGGACCGTGCGCGGTGACTGGGCCACCTTCGCGTGGTCGGAGGACGCGCCGATGGCCAGCTACCTCAGCACCGTGGTGATCGGGAAGTTCCGGGTCACCACCGGGGAGCACAAGGGACGGCCGGTGTACCACGCGGTCACCACGAAGGTGGCCGACGGGGCCCCGGACCGGTCGGTCGCCCGGACCGTCGAGGTCGCCGACTACCTGGAGAGCGTCTTCGGGCCCTACCCGTTCGACGCGTACGGCGGGGTGGTGGTGGCCGACGACCGGATCCGGTACGCGCTGGAGACGCAGAGCCGGCCGGTCTACTCGGCCGGGTTCTTCCGGCAGGGCGACAACACCGGGGTGGTCGCGCACGAGCTGGCCCACCAGTGGTTCGGCGACAGCGTGTCGCTGGCCAGGTGGCAGGACATCTGGCTGAACGAGGGGCTGGCCACCTACGGCGAGTGGCTCTGGGCCGAGCACACCGGCTCCTCGACCGTGCAGCGCACCTTCGAGCAGAGGTACGCGACGGCGTCCGGGCAGGTCTGGCGTACCCCGCCGGGCAAGCCCGGGATGGCGAACCTGTTCGGCCGGTCGGTCTACGACCGGGGCGGGATGACCGTGCACGCGCTCCGGTTGGCCGTGGGTGACAGCGCCTTCTTCACCATCCTGCGCACCTGGGCGGCGGAGAAGAAGAACGGCAACGGGACCACGGCCGAGTTCGTCGCGCTCGCCGAGCGGGTCTCGCACAAGAAGCTCGACAAGCTCTTCGACGCCTGGCTGTACGGCACCGAGCGTCCCGCCGCCCCGAAGGCCCGGTAAGGAAGGGCCCCTTCTTAACGCCTCCGGTAGAGAAGGGGCCCCCTCTTAACAGCTCTGCTCAGGTTTTCACCCGGAGCGTGGGGTGGGCCTTGAGGAACGCGTCGGCGGTGCCGCCGCGCAGGGCGGCGAGGAACTGCCGGCCCACCGGTTCGAGCTGCTCGCCGCGGTACGACCCGCCGCTGCCCACCGCGTCGCCGGGGAGCCCGACCAGGACGAAACGGTCGCCCGGCAGCCCGCCGAGGGCGTACGCGAAGTCGATGAGGCGCCGCCCGCCACCGATGTAGACCAGGGTCTGGCCGAGCCGGTCGACCACCTGCTGGACCCGGTCCGGGTCCCGGGCCAGCTCCTGGTCGAGGATCTTGCGGGCCAGGGCACGGATGAGCTGCTGCTGGTGCCGCTGCCGGGTGTAGTCGCCGCCGGCGGTGTACCGCTGCCGGGCGTAGTCCAGCGCCTGCCAGCCGTTCAGATGCCGGTTGCCCTTCTGGTAGACCATCTGCGGTCCCACATAGGTGCTGCCGACCCGGTCCCGGTAATGCCCGTCGGGCCGGCGGTGGATCGAGGCGACCCGCTGGTCGACATAGAGGTCCACGCCGCCGAGGGCGGTCACCAGCTTGTCGAAGCCGGTGAAGGTGATCACCGCGCCGGCGTCGATGCGCAGCCCGGTGTACCGGCTGACGGTGTTGCGCAGCAGCTCGTACCCCTGGGCGGTGCTGGGGTGCAGCTTGTCGCCGGGGACCCGGCTGCCGTAGCTCATCGCGTGGGTGAGCTTGGTCCGGCCACCCGGGTAGCCGGACTTGGCGTACTTCGGGATGTCCACCACCAGGTCGCGGGGGAGGGAGAAGAGGTACGCCCGGTCCAGTCCGGCCGGCACGTGCAGGACCAGTACGGAGTCGGCGTGCGGCTCCCAGCCCGGCACGCTGACCCGGGTGTCCACCCCGATCAGCAGCAGGTTGAGCGGACCCTTGAGGTCGGCGCCCGGGGGCGGGGTGGGGCTGGCCGGGGTCGGCGGGCCGGCCGACGGGGTGGGGGTGGCGGAGCCGGCGACCGGGGCGGGCGCCGGGTGGGAGACCAGCCGGGTGACCACCACCGCGCCGGCGGCGACCACCAGCACGGCCACCAGCGCCGCCAGGCCCAGTACCCACCGTCGTCGCGTCATCGCGGCTCTCCTTCCCCCGTGTACTCGACGCGCGAGGCGTGCCGCCGGTTGCGGCGCTGGGAATCCCGGATCATCGAGCGCTCTGCATGATCTGCGAAAAACTCGTGCTGGCGCTATAGCTACCCGTCGGTAATGATGCGTTCATGCGGTACGACGTGGTCGTCATCGGTTCCGGCTTCGGCGGCAGCGTCACCGCGCTGCGACTGGCCGAGAAGGGCTACACGGTCGGCGTGCTGGAGGCCGGCCGGCGCTTCGCCGACGACGAGTTCCCGGAGACCTCCTGGCGGGCCCGGCGATTCCTCTGGGCCCCGAAGCTCGGTTGCTACGGGCTGCAACGGATCACCCTGCTCCGCTCGGCCGACCGGAAGGCCGGCGGCGGGGTGCTGGTGCTCTCCGGCGCCGGGGTGGGCGGCGGCTCGCTGGTCTACGCGAACACCCTCTACGAACCGCTCGACGCCTTCTACGCCGACCCGCAGTGGCGGGACATCACCGACTGGCGCGACGAGCTGGCCCGCCACTACGACCAGGCGAAGCGGATGCTCGGCGTCACCACGTACCCGATCGTCACCGGCGCGGACCGGGCGATGCGGGCGGTGGCCGAGCGGATGGGGGTGGGCCACACCTTCCACGCCACCCCGGTCGGCGTGCACATCGGCCGGCCCGGCGAGCGGGTCGCCGACCCGTACTTCGGCGGGGCCGGACCGGAGCGGACCGGCTGCAACCACTGCGGCGCCTGCATGACCGGCTGCCGGCACGGCGCGAAGAACACCCTGGTCAAGAACTACCTCTGGCTGGCCGAGCGGCAGGGGGTCCAGGTCCATGCGTTGACCACGGTGACCGCGGTCCGGCCCGCAGCCGGCGGCGGGTACGAGGTGCACACCGAGCGCACCGGCGCCTGGCTGCGCAAGCGCCGCCAGGTGATCCACGCCGACCAGGTGGTCTTCGCCGCCGGCGCGCTCGGCACCCAGCGGCTGCTGCACGAGATGCGGGCCACCGGCGCGCTGCCCGGGCTCTCGCCCCGGCTCGGCGAGCTGACCCGGACCAACTCGGAGGCGATCCTCGGCGCCTCGGTCGGGCCGCGGCAGGCCCGGCAGCGCGGGCTCGACTTCACCGAGGGGGTGGCGATCACCAGCTCCTTCCACCCCGACCCGCAGACCCACATCGAGCCGGTCCGGTACGGCAAGGGCGCCAACGCGATGGGCCTGCTCCAGTCGCTGCTGGTCGACGGCGGGCCGCACCGGGTCCGGCGCTGGCTGGCCAGCATCGTCACCCAGCCCGCGCTGGCCGCCCGGATGCTCTCGGTCCGCAACTGGTCCGAGCGCACGGTGATCGCCCTGGTCATGCAGTCGGTCGACAACTCGCTCACCACCCGGCTGCGGCGTGGCCCGTTCGGCCGGCGGCTGGTCTCCGGCCCCGGGCACGGTGCGCCCAACCCGACCTGGATCCCGGCCGGCAACCAGGCGGTCCGGCTGCTCGCCGAGGAGATCGACGGCACCCCCGGCGGCGCGGTCACCGAGCCGTTCAACATCCCGGTGACCGCGCACATCCTCGGCGGCGCGGCGATCGGCGACAGCCCGGAGCGTGGCGTGATCGACCCGTACCACCGGGTCTACGGCCACCCGGGGCTGCACGTGGTGGACGGGGCGGCGGTCTCGGCGAACCTGGGGGTCAACCCGTCGCTGACCATCACCGCGCAGGCCGAGCGGGCGATGTCCTGCTGGCCGAACAAGGGCGAGGCGGACCCCCGCCCGCCGCTCGGCGCCGCGTACCGCCGGGTCGACCCGGTCCCGCCCCGGGAGCCGGCCGTTCCGGCGCACGCCCCCGCCGCCCTGCGCCCCTGAGCAGGCCGGCCGGGGCGGCGGCGGACGCGGCGCGCGACACACCGGGGCGCGGCCCGCCGGGGCGGTGACGGTCGGTAGGCTTTCTGCACATGAGCACGCCTCGCCCCGTCCTCGTGGTGGACTTCGGAGCCCAGTACGCCCAGCTCATCGCGCGCCGCGTGCGCGAGGCGAAGGTCTACTCGGAGATCGTCCCGCATTCCATGCCGGTGTCCGAGATGCTGGCGAAGAACCCGGCCGCGATCATCCTGTCCGGCGGCCCGTCCAGCGTCTACGCGCCGGGCGCCCCGCAGATCGACGCCGGGATGTTCAACTCCGGGGTGCCCGTCTTCGGCATCTGCTACGGCTTCCAGGCGATGGCCCAGGCCCTCGGTGGCACGGTGGCGCAGACCGGCAACCGGGAGTACGGCGGCACCCCGCTGCACCCGCGCCCGGAGGCCGGTGTGCTGCTCCGCGACCTCCCGGACGACCTGCCGGTCTGGATGAGCCACGGCGACTGCGTCACCGAGGCGCCGGTCGGCTTCACGGTCACCGCCGAGTCGGCGGGCGCGCCGGTCGCCGCGTTCGAGGACCTGACCGGCCGTCGGGCCGGGGTGCAGTTCCACCCCGAGGTCGGGCACACCGCGCACGGCCAGGAGATGCTCACCCGATTCCTGCACGACATCGCCGGGATCGAGCCCACCTGGACGCCCGAGAACATCATCGACGAGCAGGTGGCCCGGATCCGGGAGCAGGTCGGCGACAAGGAGGTCATCTGCGGCCTGAGCGGCGGCGTCGACTCCGCGGTGGCCGCGGCGCTGGTGCACAAGGCCGTCGGCGACCAGCTCACCTGCGTCTTCGTCGACCATGGCCTGCTGCGGGCCGGTGAGGCCGAGCAGGTGGAGAAGGACTACGTCGCCGCCACCGGCATCAAGCTCAAGGTGGTCGATGCCCGGGAGCGGTTCCTCGGGGCCCTCGCCGGGGTGACCGACCCGGAGCAGAAGCGCAAGATCATCGGCCGGGAGTTCATCCGGGTCTTCGAGGCCGCCGCCCGGGAGATCGCCGCGCACGGCGACGTCGAGTTCCTGGTGCAGGGCACCCTCTACCCGGACGTGGTGGAGTCCGGCGGCGGCACCGGCACCGCCAACATCAAGAGCCACCACAACGTCGGCGGCCTCCCCGAGGACCTGAAGTTCGCCCTGGTGGAGCCGCTGCGCACCCTCTTCAAGGACGAGGTCCGCACGCTGGGCCTCCAGCTGGGCCTGCCGGAGGCGATGGTCTGGCGGCACCCGTTCCCCGGCCCGGGCCTGGCCATCCGGATCATCGGCGCGGTCGACGAGGAGCGGCTCGCGGTGCTGCGCAAGGCCGACCTGATCGCCCGGCAGGAGCTCAGCGCCGCCGGGCTGGACCGGGGCGTCTGGCAGTTCCCGGTGGTGCTGCTGGCCGACGTCCGCAGCGTCGGCGTGCAGGGTGACGGGCGCAGCTACGGGCATCCCGTGGTGCTGCGCCCGGTCTCCAGCGAGGACGCGATGACCGCCGACTGGTCGCGGCTGCCGTACGAGGTGGTGGCCCGGATCTCCACCCGGATCACCAACGAGGTCGCCGAGGTCAACCGGGTGGTCCTGGACGTGACCAGCAAGCCGCCGGGCACCATCGAGTGGGAGTGAGCCCGGCTCACGCCGCCGGCGGCGTCGGCGGCTGAGGCGCCGGCCGGGTCTCCGGCT
>NZ_RJLN01000057.1 GCF_003725545.1 Micromonospora solifontis
CGGCGAGCGCGGCGAGCCCGGCCCAGACGCCGAGCCCGGCCCGCCAGGAGCCGAAGGCGTGCGCCACCGGCACCGCCGAGGCGGCGGCCACCGTCGTGCCCACCGTCAGGGTCATCGTGTACGCCCCGGTGACCAGCCCGGTGCGGTGCGGGAAGTGCTGCTTGACCAGCATCGGCAGCAGGATGTTCGCCACCGCGATGCCGGCCAGGGCGAGCGCGCTGGTGAGCACGAAGACCGCCGCCGAGTCGGTGACCACCCGGAGCACCTGCCCCACGGTGAGGGCGAGCATGGCCAGCACCAGCACCCGGGGCGCCGGCCAGCGGCGGACCAGCCACGGGGTGAGCGCGCCGAGGCCGGCGAAGGCGATGGTGGGCAGGGTGGTGACGAGGCCGGCCATCGCGCCGGAAAGCCCCAGACCGCCCCGTACCTCGTCGAGCAGGGCGCCGAGGCTGGTCACCGCGGCGCGCAGGTTCAGCGCGACCAGCAGCATCCCGACCAGCACCAGCGCGCCGCCGCGGACCGGGCCGACCGGGCGGGCCGGTACGGCGGCCGGGGCCGGGCCGGGCGTCACGTCGGTGGTCGGCACGGCGGTGGCCGCGGCCTCGGTGCTGGTGGGTGGCGGCGTCATGACCTCGAACCTACAATCATGGGATGAATTTCGGCAGGAGTTGTAACCGGTGACACCCCCCGTCGATTCCGTCGTCGTGCCCCCGCGCGGCCACCGGGTGCGCCAGACGATCGAGCAGCTCCGGGCCCGGATCCTCGGCGGCGAGTGGCCCGTCGGCGCGAAGATCCCCACCGAGCCGCAGCTCGTGGCGGCCCTCGGGGTGGGGCGGAACACGGTCCGCGAGGCGGTCCGCGCGCTGGTGCACGCCGGGGTGCTGGAGTGCCGGCAGGGCTCCGGGACGTACGTGGTCTCCACCGACGAACTGGCCCCGGTGGTGGCCCGCCGGCTCACCGACGACCGGATGGCCGAGGTGATCGAGGTGCGGCGCGCCTTCGAGGTGGAGGCGGCCCGACTCGCCGCGCTGCGGCGTACACCCGAGGACCTGGCGGCGCTCGACGGCGCGCTGGCGGTCCGGGAGGCCGCCTGGCGCTCCGGCCGGGTGGACGACTTCGTCGAGGCCGACGCCGCGCTGCACACCGCCGTGGTGGCCGCCGCGCACAACGCCATGCTCGCCGAGCTGTACGCCTCGGTCGGCGTCGCGCTGCGCAGCACGGTGGCCCAGGCCATGGGCGACGCCCTGGAGCCCGGCCGCTACGTGGACCACGGCCGGCTGGTCGAGGCGATCCGGGCCGGCGACCCGGCGCGCGCGGCGATCGAGGCCGGTGCTTTCCTTGAGGCCCCCGCCGGGGCATAGGTTGTGCCCGACGCAGAATCGGACAGCACGGGAGAGCGGATGCTCAAGGGCTTCAAAGACTTCATCATGCGCGGCAACGTCGTCGACCTGGCGGTCGGCATCGTCATCGGCGCAGCCTTCACCGGCTTGGTCTCGCAGTTCACCAAGTCGTTCCTGGAACCGCTGATCAAGTTCTTCGGCGGCGGGACCGCGCTGACGGCCGGCCGATGGAAGATCAGCAGCGGCAATTACATGGACTGGGCCGCCTTCATCAACGCCGCCATCACCTTCCTGCTGACCGCGGCGGTGCTCTACTTCCTGGTCGTCTACCCGATGAACCGGCTGGCCGAGCGGCGCAAGCGCGGCGAGGAGCCGCCGCCCGCCGCGCCCAGCGAGGAGGTCAAGCTGCTCACCGAGATCCGGGACGCGCTGCTCGCCGGCCACCAGGCCACGCCGGCCCAGCGGGGTGCGCTGGACGACGTGCTGGGTCGCCGGCCGGAGCCGCCCGCGCCGCGCTGACGCCATAGCCGATCGGCCCCCATGGGAATCCCGTGGGGGCCGACTCATGTCGAACACATGTTCGATAGAGTCCGGCCATGGAGCAGCGCAGGCACTGGTGGAACGGGAAATGGGGGCGGCTGGCCCGGCGGGACGTCTTCCTCCGGGTGGACGGCGACCGCTGGCACGTGGAGCAGCGCGCCGGCGGCGCCGAGGGGGTCTCCCGGTTCTACGAGTACGGCAGCGCGGACGAGGCGGAGGAGACGGTCCGGGCGCTGCTGGAGGGGCCGGACACCTGGCGCGAGCTCTCCCCCCGCCCGCCGGGCGGCTGGGCCCCCTCCGTTTAGCGCCCGCGCGCCCCGGGAACCGCTCCGGCATGAGCCAGCAGCAGGACACCGTCTCCCGCGTCACCACCGGCATGCGGGTGGTCGACTCCACCGGCGCCGAGGTCGGCACCGTGGATCTCGTCCAGCGCGGCGACCCGGCGGCGGTGACCGTACAGGCGCCGGACGGGGTCGACCCCGGTAGCAGCCTGGACGAGCTGATCGAGTCGGCGGCGGTCGAGGAGCCGGACGTCCCCGCCGACCTGGCCGCCCGGCTGCTGCGCAGCGGCTACCTGAAGGTCGCCGCCGAGCGGGCCCGCACCGGCGCGGTCTACGTACCGGCCGACCGGATCGCCGCCGTCACCGACCAGGGGGTACGCCTCGACGTCCCCGCCGCCCAACTCCCCGAGGAGGAGTGAGGACCGGCCCACTCAGCCCACCCGCGCCGGAGCGACCGGATCCGCCTCCGGCTCGTCTCGGCCGGCTGGCGGCGTGGTGCGAGCGGGACGGCGGCGGAAGAGCAGGAGCATCGACCAGCCGGCGGCCAGGCCCCAGAAGGCCCCACCGACGCCGAGCAGGCTGATCCCGGCGGCGGTGACCACGAAGGTGACCACCGCGGCCTCCCGGGCGTCCGGCTCGGCGACGGCCGCCGCGACCGCCCCGGCCAGCGCGCCGAGCAGCGCGAGCCCGGCCACCGCCTCGACCAGGATCGGCGGGGAGAGCAGCACCAGTGCGGTCGCCACGCCCGCGCCGAGGCCGAGCAGCGCCATGCCGATCCCCGCGGTGACGGAGGCGATCCAGCGCCGGTCCGGGTCGGGGTGCGCGTCCGGCCCGGCGGCCAGCGCGGCGGTGATCGCGGCCAGGTTCACCGCGTGCCCGCCGGCCGGCGCGCCGAGCGCGGTGGCGAGCCCGGTCACCCGGAGCGCGGAGCCGAGCGGGGCACGGTAGCCGTAGCCGGCGAGCACGGCCGTACCCGGCACGTTCTGGGCGGCCATGGTGACCAGGAAGAGCGGCAGCGCGAGCCCGACCACGGCGGACCCGGTCCAGGTCGGCGCGGTCAGCGCGACGGCCGGTGCGAGGTGCGTACGGACCGGCGCGGACGCGGTGAGCGCGATGGCCACCGCCGCGACCGCCAGCGCGCCCGGTACGGCCCAGCGGCGCGCGAAGCGGTGCAGCACCAGCCAGGCGAGCACCACCGGCCCGGCCAGCCGGGGCACCTCGACCAGGGCCCGGACGGGCGCGGTGCAGAGCGGCAGCAGCACCCCGGCGAGCATGGCGCTGGCGATCGGGCCGGGGATCGCCGCGACCGCCCGGCCGAGGGCCGGGACCAGTCCCGCGGCGGCGATCAGCACGCCGGTGAGCAGGAACGCACCGACCGCCGCCGGCCAGCCGCCGGGCACCGGACCGGTCGCGACGAGCAGCGCGGCGCCCGGGGTGGACCAGGCGATGGTGAGGGGTATCCGGTGCCGCAGCCCGAGCCAGACGGCGCAGCAGCCGGTGGCGACGCAGAGGGCGAGCAGGCCGGAGGCCGCCTGCGCGCGGTCGGCGCCGACCGCGCGCAGCCCGGCGAGGACCACCGTGAACGAGCTGGCGAAGCCGACCAGGGCGGTGACCGCGCCGGCCAGCACGGGTTGGAGTCGCCCCGCCATGCCACACCTCCGTCCGCCGTTCCGTTTACGGAACGACACGGTGTAGGACGATAGCCGCCATGGACCACACCGCGGAAGAGGTCGGGCGGCGCATCCGCGCCCTCCGCGAGGAGCGGGGACTGTCCCTCTCCGCCCTGGCCCGGCTGGCCGGAATCGGCAAGGCCACCCTCTCCGGGCTGGAGAACGGCACCCGAAACCCCACCCTGGAGACCCTCTACGCGGTCACCGCCCGGCTCGGCGTGCCGCTCACCGCCGTCCTCGCCGGGCCGGCGGACACGCCGACCGTCCGGGGCGCCGCGGTGGGCGCCACGCTGCTGGAGGTCTTCACCGACACCGACGCGACGTACGAGCTCTACCGGATGCGGGTCAGTCCGGGCGCGCCGCAGCTCTCCCCCGCGCATCACACCGGGGTCACCGAACACGTCACGGTCTTCTCCGGGGTGCTACGCGCCGGGCCGGTGGACGCCCCGATTACCGCCGGCCCGGGCGAGTACCTGCGCTGGACCTCGGACGTGCCGCACAGCTACGCCGCGGTCGGCGACGAGCCGGTCCGGGCGAGCCTGCTGCTGCGCTACCCGCACCGCTGACCACGATGGACGGTGCAACGAGACACGCTGATCTTCCTCGGCCATACCCGGTGGGTAGAGACGAGCACGGGGTCTTCTTGGCAAGCTTGACCCCATGACGCTGATCCTCCGCTCGGCCATCCTCAACGACGTCGGCCTCGTCCGGACCAACAACGAGGACTCCGCCCTCGCCGGTGACCGCCTCGTGGCCGTGGCCGACGGCATGGGCGGCCTCCCCGCCGGGGAGGTGGCGAGCGAGATCGTCATCCGGATCCTGGACGAGCTGACCCCGCCCACCGTGCCCGACGAGGCCGCCGACGCGCTGCGCGCCGTGGTGAGCACCGCCAACCAGCGGATCCGCGCCGCCATCACGGTGGACCCGGCCCGCGACGGCATGGGTACGACGCTGACCGCCGGCCTGCTCGCCGGGGACACCCTGGTCCTCGCCCAGGTCGGCGACTCCCGCTGCTACCTGCTGCGGGACAGCGAGCTGACCCAGCTCACCCGGGACGACACCTTCGTGCAGGCCCTGGTCGACCAGGGCGCGCTCTCCCCCGACCAGGCCCGCCACCACCCGCAGCGCTCGCTGGTCACCCGGGCCGTGCAGGGCTCGGACGCGCCGCCGGCCATCGGCGTGCTGACCGTGTTCCCCGGCGACCGCCTGCTGCTGTGCAGCGACGGCCTCTCCGACTACGTGGAGGACGTCGCGATCGCCTCGGCGCTGGCCACGTACCCGGACCGGCAGCACTGCGGCGAGCAACTGGTGAAGCTCGCCCACCAGGCCGGCGCGCCGGACAACGTCACCGTCATCGTCTCCGACGTCACCGCGGCCTGACCGGCCGATTCCGGTTGCGGGACCGGCCGGCCCGGGTTGGGATGGACGGATGCTCATCCGCCGGTTGGCCGCCGAGGAACGCCTCACCACCACCTTCCCGCTCCAGGCGTACGCGTTCGAGGCCTCGCCGATGGCCCCGTCCCGGGTCGACGAGTTCCGCGAATACCTGCCCTACAACGCGGGCAACCGGACCCTGGTCGCGGAGGAGGACGGGGGCGTCACGGCCGCCGCCTCGGCGATCCCGATGCGGCAGAACCTGCGCGGCAGCGTGCTGCCGATGGCCGGCGTGGCCGGGGTGGCGACGCATCCGCTGGCCCGCCGGCGCGGTCACGTCCGCAACCTGCTGCACCGGCTGCTGGACGAGATGCGGGACGAGGGCCACGCGCTGACCGCGCTCTACCCGTTCCGCGCCTCGTTCTACGAGCGCTTCGGGTACGTCGGGCTGCCCCGCCGGCGTACCGCGACCTTCTCCCCGGCCGACCTGGCCCCGCTGCTCCGCGCCGACCTGCCGGGCGAGGTGACCTGGCAGCGGATCGGCGCCGGCTACCCGACGTGGTGCGGGTACACCGAGCGTTGCCTGCGCGAGCGGCACGGGTTCGCGATCTTCCCCGACTTCCGGGCGGTCGCCCAGCGGGACCGGGACGACCGCTGGCTGCTCACCGCCGTCCGGGACGGCGCGACCGTGGGCGCGGTCACCTACCGGATCGACGACCACGGCGGCACGCTGCTCGCCGACGACCTGCTCGCCGAGGATCCGTACGCACGGGCGTCGCTGCTGCAGTTCTTCGCCCGGCACGTCGACCAGGTGGACCGGATCAGCGTCCAGCTCCCCGCCGACGAGCTGCCCGAGCTGTGGCTCACCGACCTCGCCGTGCACGTCGAGGCCCGGGTGTCCCGGCCGGGGTCGCCGGCCCCGATGGCCCGGCTGCTGAGCCTCGACGCGCTGGCCGACCTGCCGACCGGGCCTGGCCGGGTCCGCGTCGAGCTGGTCGGCGACCGCTGGCTGGCCGGCAGCCACCTGCTCGACGGCGCCACCGGGAAGCTGGAGGTGCTGGCGGGCGACAGCGCCGCGGTGGGCAGCGTGCCGACCGCGACGCTCACCGCCGCGGGGCTCTCCGCCCTGGCGTACGGGGTGCTCGGCCCGGACGACGTCGTCATCCGGGGACTGGGCGAGGTGCCGGCGGACGCGGCGGTCGAGCTGCGCCGGATCTTCCCGCGTGAGCTGCCGTACCTCTTCGCCGACTTCTGAGCCGGTTTCCGCCTTGCCGGCGGGGGTAGGGTCCTGCGCGTGCCGGAATGGTGGCAAGCGGGACTCTGGGGGTTGCTGGCCGGGTCCGCCCTGCTGATCGGGGCGGTCGCCGGGTTCTTCGCGCGGGTGCCGCGCCGGGTCATCGCGTCGGTGATGGCGTTCGGCGCCGGGGTGCTGCTCTCCGCCGTGTCGTTCGAGCTGATCGCCGAGGCGCACGAGCAGGCCGGACTGGTGCCGGTGGCGATCGGGGCGGCGGTCGGGGCGCTCACGTACACCGGGGCGAACGTCCTGCTGGCCCGTCGCGGCGCCCGGCACCGCAAGCGCTCCGGTGACGAGCAGCCGTCCGAACAGGAGCAACCGGGCTCGGGCACGGCCATCGCGATCGGCGCGCTGCTGGACGGCGTACCGGAGTCGGTGGTGATCGGGGCGAGCCTGCTGGCCGGCGGCCCGGTCAGCCTGGTCACGGTGATCGCCGTCTTCCTCAGCAACGTCCCGGAGGGCCTGTCCAGCGCCGCCGGCATGCGCCAGGCCGGCCGCACCCGGCGGTACGTCTTCCTGCTCTGGACGGCGATCGCCCTGGTCAGCGGCGCGGCGGCGCTGGCCGGCTACACGCTGCTCGGTGGCGCCCCGCCGGAGGTGCTGGCGACCATCACCGCGCTGGCGGCCGGCGCGATCCTCGCGATGATCACCGACACCATGGTCCCGGAGGCGTTCGAGGACGCGCACCTGCTGGTCGGCCTGATCACGGTGCTCGGTTTCCTCACCGCCTTCGCCCTCTCCCACGCCTGACCCGCAACACCCGTCCCCGCCCTCCGCCCCGCCCCGGGATTCGCGCTAATTCCCGGAAAGAGTGGCCATTCCGCGCGCGACAGCCACTCTTTCCGTGAATCAGGGCCGTCTCAACGAGGGCGGTGCGGGGTTTAGCGGAGGGTTAAGGATTTGGCGGGGCGTCCTGCCCGGGCCGGTCGCGCCTCTAGCATCGGCGGGTGCGTTCGAAGCCCACCCTGGCCCTCGTCGCCCTCGCCGTCGTGGCGGCCGCGCTGCCCGGCTGCGGCTCTGGCAGACCGTCCACCCCGGACGCGGCCGCTCCGGTCGCGGCGACCGGCACCGCCGCCGCGCCGACGGTGGCCCCGACGGCCGGCCCGAGCGCCCGCACCGGCCTCGGCACCGCCCGGCCGAGCCCGTCAACGCCCGCCTTCCGCGCCGGCAACCCGGCCGGACGGGCGAGCGTGCCGGCGGAGGCACGGGCGGTCGACACCTCGCACCCCACCCGTACGGTCGGCACCGGCACCGCCGCGAGCTGCACCTCGGCGGCGGTGGTCAGGGCGGTGGCGGCGGGTGGGGTCATCACCTTCGACTGCGGCCCGAACCCGGTCACCATCCGGATGAAGGCCACCGCGAAGGTGGTCAACTCGCACGGGCCGCGGATCGTCCTGGACGGCGGCGGCAAGGTCACCCTGAGCGGCGGGGGCGAGCGCCGGATCCTCTACCTGAACACCTGCGACCAGGCCCAGGGCTGGACCACCTCGCACTGCCAGAACCAGGACCACCCGCAGCTCACCGTGCAGAACCTGACCTTCGCCGACGGCGACTCGACCGGCGACCGGACCGAGGGTGGCGGGGGCGGGGCGATCTTCGTCCGGGGTGGCCGGGTGAAGGTGGTCAACTCCCGGTTCGTCGGCAACCGCTGCGACCGTACCGGCCCGGACCTGGGCGGCGCGGCGCTGCGCGTGCTCAGCCAGTACGAGAACCGCCCCGTGTACGTGGTGAACAGCACCTTCGAGCGCGGGACCTGCGCCAACGGGGCGGCGCTGAGCAGCATCGGCGTCTCCTGGACGGTGCTGAACAGCGTCTTCCGCGACAACCGAGCGGTCGGCAGCGGCGCGAACCCGGCCCGGTCCGGCACCCCCGGCGGGGGCAGCGGCGGCGCGATCTACTGCGACGGCAACGAGTTCACGGTGCGGATCGCCGGCACCGTCATCGAGGACAACCGGGCCAACGAGGGCGGCGGGGCGATCTTCTTCGTCAGCAACAACCGCACCGGCACCCTCCGCATCGAGGGCTCCACCCTCCGCCGCAACCCCAGCCAGGGCTTCGAGACCAAGGGCTACCCCGGCATCTTCTTCCTAGGCGCCCACCCACCCACGACCACCGCCTCCACCCTCCGCTGACCCCGACCCCCTCCCCGGGGCGCACGGTTGATCAAGGGATTTGCGTCAGAGTGGATCTCCACCGAGACGCAAACCCCTTGATCACCGAGGACGGCGGGGGGCGGGGCGGGGGGCGGGGGGGTGGGGTTAGTAGGGGTTGGGGTGGCCGGGGAGGCGGGCCTTGAGCAGGGCGGTGGGGCGGCCGGGGAGGTCCGGGGACGGGGAGAGGGGCGGGGCCGGGGTGCCGGCGCGGTGGGCCATGCCGGCGAAGAGGTCCCTGAGGGCGGTCACCGCGTCGACGCGGGGGCGCCAGTCCAGCTCCGACTCGGCGCGCTCGCTGGACAGCAGCGGCACGTTCAACGCCAGGTCGACCCAGCCCACGTCGACCGGTTGCAGCCGGGCGCGCCAGGTCAACGCCGCCGCCGCGCGCAGCACCGGGATCGCCACCGGCACCGTCCAGCCGTGGAAGTGCCGGGCCACCAGCTCCGGGCTCAGCACCGGGTCCGCGGCCAGGTTGAAGGCGCCGCGCGCCTCACCCAGGACCGCCTTCGCGTACGCGTCGGCCACGTCGTCGGCGTGCACGGCCTGCACCCGCAGCCGCCGGTTGGCCGGGACCAGCGGGATCCGGCCGTACCGGAGCAGCCGGACCGGCACCAGCGGGCCGAGGAAGTAGCGGCTGATCTCGGTCCCGGCGTCCCGCTGGAAGATCAACCCCGGCCGCAGCCGGACCACCCGCAGCTCCGGGTGCTCCCGCTCAAGGCCGTCGAGGAGGCCCTCCACCTCCGCCTTGTCCCGGCTGTACGACGACGTGGGCACCCCGGTCGCCGGCCAGCGCTCGCTCACCGGATGATCCTTCGGGCCGGGCGCGTACGTGCCGACCGACGAGGCGTACACCAGGGCGGGGACGCCGGCCCGGACGGCGGCGTCGAGCACCGCGCGGCTGCCCCCGACGTTGGTCCGCCAGAGCGTACGACGATCATGGCTGGGCTGGATCTGCCAGGCCAGGTGCACCACTGCCCGCGCCCCCGCGAAGATCGAGGCGAGCCGCACGGGCGAGTCCGGGTCCCCGATGTCGCACGAGTGCCACTCCACCCCGTCGTACGGCTCACCCGCGTCCGGCCCGGGCAGGCGCCGCGCCACCCCGACCAGCTCCGCCCCGGACTCCCGCCGCAGCCGGCGCAGCAGTGCCGTCCCCACGTTGCCGCTGGCCCCCACGATCACGATCCGCATGCCCGCTGCCGTACCCGTTGCCCGGGACGCCAACCCCCGGACCCGGTCACGGGCGCGGATTGTGCCGGACCCAGCCCTTCTCGCCGGGCCGGCGGCCCTGCTTGGCGGCCAGGCAGCGCGGGCAGACGTACCCCTCCGGGTCGGCCTCGGTGAGCTGGTCGGTGGCCGAATACTCGAACGGCACGTGCGGGAAGCGGCGCAACCGGGTACGGCTCAGCGGCAGCCCGCACACCGTCTGGTTCTGCCCCGGCAGCCAGGCGTGCACCTCGCCGCCGGGCCGGCGTACCCCGTCGGCGCCGGGCACCTCACTCGACGCCGCCACCGCGGGCGTGCTGCTCAACCTCATGCCCGACCCGGTTCCCCGCCTCGGCGCGCCCATGCCGGCCCGTCCCGCGCGCGCAGCCCCGGCCGCACGGCAGGTCGGCGAGGTGGCGGCATCGCCGGCGGCGGGACACCGCCACTTCGGCGACCCGGCGTCCGTCGGAAGATCGACGACGGCGGGAAGGCGGAAGGCCGCCACGGGCGGGTTCCGGTAGCCTGAGCGGGCGGGCCGCTAGCTCAATGGCAGAGCTGTGGACTTTTAATCCATAGGTTCAGGGTTCGAGTCCCTGGCGGCCCACTTCTCCGCAGCTCAGCGGCCCATCGGGTGGCCAGTTGAGCCCTGCCTCGGCTCGTACAGCAGCCGCAGGTCCGCCTGAGGTACAGTTTTCTGTACTTAGCCCCCGGAGGTAGTCATGCGGACCGTGAACTTCACCCAGCTACGGCAGAACCTGGCCGCCGAACTCGACAGCGTCATCAACGACGCGGAGGAAGTGGTGGTGACCCGATCCGGGCACGAACCCGTGGTGATTGTGCCGCTCGCGGAGTACGAATCGATGAAGGAGACCGAGTACCTCCTCCGCAACCCGGGCAACGCCGCCGCGCTGCGCCGGTCGATGGCGGAGCTGGAGAAGGGTGACGCGGCCGAGCGGGATCTGATCGACCCGGCCACCGTGCGGGACGTCGCGTGAGGCTGGTCTTCACCGCGACGGCGTGGAGCCAGTACCTCAGCCACACGGACCGAAAGCTGGTCAAGCGCATCAACGATCTCATCGCGGACGTGATGCGCAACGGATACGAGGGCATCGGCAAGCCGGAGCCCCTTCGGGGAGAGCTGTCCGGCTTCTGGTCCCGCCGCATCGATCGCGAACACCGGCTGGTGTATCGGATCACCAAGGACGACGTCGAAATCATCGCCTGCCGTTACCACTACGGCGACCGATAGCGGGCCGGACTGAAACCAGGAGCGTCGGCCGTCCCGACTGGATCGGTGCCGTCTTACCGGTCCAGTGCGCTGCCGAGCCGCTTGAGCGCGTCGCGGGTGGCCGCCGACGACACCACCGTGTAGAACTCCATGGTGATGGCGAACTGCGCATGCCGGAGGATCTGCATCGCCACTCGGGGATGCACGTCCAGGTCGGCCAGGAGCGAGGCGCAGGTCCGCCGGGCGTCCCGGACCGTGATCCGCCGGACACCAGCAGTGTCACAGCGCCGGTCCCAGAAGCGGTTGAAGTTCCGTGGCTCGACCGGCCGGCCGTAGCGGGTGGTGAAGATCAGGTCCGAGGGCTGCCAGGCCGGGCCGGCGGCATCCCGAGCGGTGATCTGTGCGGCGCGGCGGCGATCGAGCGCCACGGTGCAGATGTCCGGCCGCGGCAGGGTGGCGTCCGAGGCGGCCGTCTTCGTCTCCCGGTGCAGCAGCTCGGCACCGACCCGCTGGAGCTGCCGATCGATGGTCAACTCCCCCGCGTCGAGGTCGACGTCAGCCCAGGTGAGCCCCAACATCTCGCCCTTACGCAGACCGAGCACCAGGACCAGGACGTATGCGGTGTAGAGCGGATCGTCGTCGGCGCGGGCCGACTCCAGGAACCGCCGTGCCTCGTCGCTCGTCCACGCCTTCCGCTTGCGCTTCCGAACCGGGGGCAACTTCACCAGGGACGCGACGTTGCGGGAGATCAGCCCTTCGGTGATCGCCTGGGACAGCAGCGTCCGGAGCACGGTCCGCAGGTGCGTGACGCTGGTTGCCGAAGGCAGATCCCGGCAGCAACGGCCGAGGGCACAGCAGCGACGCTGGGCCGGCTTGCGCCGCTCGTCCTTACCCTGGGCGCAGCACTGGCAGGTCCGGCCCACCTCGTTGATCCAGGTCTGCACGTCGCTGACCCGGAGCTTGTCGAGGCGTTTCCGGCCCAGCCCTGGCACGAGGTAAAGCCGGACCACCACCTCATACGTGACGTAGCTGCCGGGGGCCAGGTTCGGCTTGACGATCTCGCGCAGCCAGTAGCCGGCGTACTCCCCCATCGTCGGGGAGCGGGTCGCCACCGGGCCGGCTTTGGCCTGTCCGTGCAGCTTGATCCACTTGTCGTGGACCTCTTCGCGGGTCTTGCCGTAGACCCACTTCCGGCCCCGCTTGCCGTCGGGCTTCTCGACCCAGACGTAGGCGGCGAAGCCGTTTCGGTACGGGAAGATCGACCCTTCGCCGTTGGCTCGGGCGCGTCCGGGCATCAGGCGGCCTCCTGGCGTTCGACCTGCTCGCGGATGTAGTCGTCGACCCATTCGGGGAGGATGCGGCGGTACTTGCCGTTCTTGATGGAGCGCAGCTCACCGGTGGCGATCTTCATCTTGACCTTGGAGATCCCGAAGCCAAGCAGGACGGCGACTTCTGCCGGCGAGTACCAGCGGGGGCGGAGGTCGTGAATCATGCGGCGGCCCCGGCGAGCCAGGCTTCGTGGGCCAGTTCTTCCCGACCGATGCGTCTGCTTTCGCGTCGCTGCCGGGCGGCGGTGTTGGCGAGCAGAGCGTCACCTTCGCTGAGCCAGCCGGACCCGACGTAGGTGAGGGTGCCGACGGTCACCGCGTCGGCGGGCTCGTGGTCCTCCCTGCGCTGGTAGGTGGCGCGGGTGTCGCGGAGCAGCCGGAAGGTGACGGAGTAGCGGCGGGCTTTGGTGAGGAAGTGACCGCCGAAGCCGAGCATGTGCGCCCAGCGGCGCAGCCCGGCGTAGGGGCGCGGTTTGGTGTCAAGGCTGTCTTGACGGTGGTCGGAGGTTGAGGCGCCGCTGCTGGTGTCGGTGTGGGTGGGGCGTCCGAGGTGCCAGCAGGCGTCGATGAGGCGGGCGGTGTGGTCGCCTTCGGGGTCGGCGTAGTCGTCGATGGTGGCCGGGGTGAGTCGGGTGGATTGGTGGCCGGTGGCTTCGGTGGCTTTGGTGGCGTACTTGGCGAGATAGGCGGCGACCTTGCCGTCGGTCAGCTCACCGCCGGTGGTGTTGATGCGGCGGACGTCGACCTGCTCGCCCCAGGCGATCAGCCAGCCTTGCGGCTGGTCGGGGTGCGGGGGTGTGGTGACGGTGATCTGCCGGGCGGCGGCGTGGACGGCTGCCTCCAGGTCGTCGACGGTGATGCCGGCCGGCGGCGGCACGAGAGCGTCCGGGTCGTCCAAGTCGACGCCGTCGAGGCGCAGCAGGCAGTGGAAGTGCACCGCTGCACGGCGTTGCATCTCGGCGACCTTGCCGTGGGATACCCGCACGGGCGGCACCCGGCGGACCTTGCCGGGTGCCGTTACGACCCGGATGAAGGGGATGCCGCGCTTGCGGCAGAGGGCGGCGAGGTGGCGTTCGATGGCCTGCTTGGTGCGCCGCCACAACTCGCCGGAGAAGTAGTTCCAGACGACCTGGTGGTCGTGGTCGTAGCAGTCCAGGCATAACGGCCGGCCGAGCCGCGGATCGTCGGCGTCGTGGCGGGCGAAGCACGCCGCGGGCTGCCCGTGCGGGCAGGTGCGGGCAGGTGCCGGCGTTGCTGCGGGCGCGGCAGGGCGCGGGGCGGCAGTCGCAGCGCTGCCGGGTGGCGCAGGTGTGGCGGGGGACGTGGCGGTGGTGGACCGGGCCGAAGGACGGGGCGGTGAAGGTGGCGAAGACGACCGGGTGCCGGCCGACCGAGTCAGGGACGCCCTTGCCGCCGGTCAGCCCGCGACAGACGACTTGGTAGGCGTCGCCTCGGTAGAGCCAGGCGCAGTCCGGGCACACCGATTCGCGGCGGTTGCCGCACGCCTTGTAGTGCGCCCGGTCGGGCAGCTCGTCGGTGTGCAGTAGGCCGGTGATGTGGCCGGTGTTCCGGTCGACGGCAGCGATGGTCCCAGTGAGGCGGATCGGGCGAGCACAACCGCCGGCGGGCCGGGTGTGCTCCAGCCAGCCGGAGAACTCCGGCGAGGCGGCGCGGTGCAAGACCTGGGCGTCACGGCCGACGGCGAGACCGGGGCGGTAGAGGGTGAGCGGGGTGGTGGACAGGGCTGTCTCCTCTTCAGGGGGTGGCAGGGACGGGAGACGAAGCACCACCAGCCGTGGACGCATATGTCCGCTGGTGGTGTTCGTCGTGTCTCCTGGCACCGCCGAGAGGGCGGCTGACGCCGGAGGGCGGAACCGTGGCCGTGCCACTTCCCCGCCGATGGGTCCTGTCCTTTCGCGCTCGTGAACGTAATGGGCCGGCACGGGTGGGGAGCCTGGGATATCAGCATCCGGCGGGTTGCCGCAGGCTGCCCCCACCCGTGGAGATGTGCAAATCGGGGCCATCGTGGACGGCAGGGAAGGCCGTGCTGGGCTGCTCAGCGGATTCGCGAGGCCGGCATGATGGCCGGTGTGATCGAGAACTGGCGGGACGTGGCCCGCATCAGCGGCAAGAAGGCCGCTCGGCATCTCCGGAGTCGAGTCCAGCGATCCGGCAGGACGGCCGCGCTGGCGTGCTCGACGAGCACCAGAGTAGCACCGGGTACCGACACGTCAACCTGTTGTGACCCCTCGTGCCGGGACGGCCGGCTGCCGGCCGGTATGGGAGTACTTTCTGTACGTCTATCAAGGCGGCCCGAGACGGGCCGCAAGCGCCGCCGCCTGGGCGCGCGTCCGTCGCTCCGCTGGCGCTCCGACTCCGGCCACGCAGGACGCCCGGCGGCTGGCGCGAAGAGCGGTGAGCCCGGGGCCGCCGCAGACGGTAGGGTCGAGGTGGTTGGTGTTCGTGGGCCGGCAGCCGGCCGGGCCGCGCCCCGAGCAGCGCGGCGCAGCGAAGGGCACGCCGGGTCCGCGCGGCGGGTCGCGGCGGCGAGCTGGTCGCGGTTACCGCGCCTCCGGCGGGGGCGCAACGACTCCGAGATGGTTGGGGGTCCGTCGGCGGGTTGCGGTCCGTGGGTGGTTGCGCAGGGCCATCCCGCCAGCCGACGACCCGGGCGAGCCGAGCAGACCACCGCCCGGCCCGCCAGCGTCCGTACGTGCGTCAAGGTCCGCTTGACGTGGCGGACCGGGCGGCGGCCCGCTCCCCAGAGGGCGGGTCGGCGGCAGACGGGATGGCAGAAGCGCTCGTACTATGGCTGCTGCCGCTCAAAACCAGGCAGCCAGTCGAGGTCGCCGTCATCATCTTGAGGTTGTGGCGGCAGGATCGACGACAGTTCCTCATCAACTTCCAGGTCGAAGGCATACGCGAGGACGGCGATGTGTACACCCATGCTCGTGCGAAGGTCTCCGAGTGCCAAAGAAAAGAGATCTGCCTGGCCATAGCCATAATCGCGATGGTGAAAGTTCCGCCCGTACGGCCCAGCGGACTCGATGAATCGCCGACAAGCAGCGCGCATAGCGCGGATGCTCGTAGAGAGGCTACCGTCCGGCTTCGCCGAATCAAGTTGCTGTGTGAGGAAGGCGCGGATCTGATTCGCTGACTCGACACAGTGCATTTCGTCCTCGCAGTGGCGGTCGCCAAAGAGAAGCCTTCGATCTTCAAGGAAGAGAAGGATGCGACGAGCAACATCCTGGTCGCCTTCAACCGCTTGCCACTGCGCTCCGAAGCCTCCGGGGACAGAGATCCCGGTCAAACGCATCCTCATTGCTCGATGCTCTCACCATCGCTCGACCGGTCGCCAGGCTCTCTCACGGCAGAACTGTCGGATGGGTGGCAGGCGACGCGCATAGTAAGCGTGCCCGAAGCGTGCCCGCAGGCTCGGTCGACAGGGGTCAACACCATACAGCCGGCCAGCCATATATTAGCGCTCCGTAACCGCATCTCTGCATACGACCGACCTCTCCCCTACGCACCGTAACGATCAACCCGATTCTCAAGCTGATGCTCGGGCACCTTCCAAACTGACGGTGCTACCTTCTCCGCGTGGCCCACGACGGCATGTCGATCGAGTTGAGCTGGGACGAGGCCCTGGTCCTGTTCGAATGGCTTGCGCGCACCGAGCGCACCACGGGGGACTACGTCGGCCTCGTGGAGGATGACGCCGAGCGCGTCGTCTTGTGGGACATTCACTGCGAGTTGGAGCGGCAGCTTGCCGCGCCGTTCTCGCCCGCGTACGAGGAGCAGCTTGCCCGGGCGAGAGCGCGAGTGCGAGGAGAGCCGCCGCGTGGAGGGTTGGGTGACTAACCGAGTGACAACGGGGACGGACACCGACGGACGTACGTGGGCGTTAGTGGACCGCTCTCGCAGCTCAGCGCTCGTTGGGTGGACACGAGCCTCGACGGCGCTGGGGCGGCGGAACGGGCCGGCACCAGGCCGCACCCGAGTAGCCCCGTTGCTGTCGACAGCAACGCTGACAGCAACTGACCCGGACAAGGGCGACCGTTGGCCGCCGGACCCGGATGGTCATCCGAGGTCACGGACGAGGATGGACCCCGCCAGACGGAGCGCCCAGAACTTACAAGCGAGGGGTCGCCCCGGGCCGTCTCCGGCCGGCTGGGCCGTCGCTGGGCCGTCAAGCGCCGACCAATGATGACCGAGGACGACCAGCAGCACTCGGAGAAACAGCAGGTCAGCCGCCATGCACTCGCGGCTGACCTAGTGAGCGACGGACGAGTCGACCTGTACGCCGGATTCTGCAAACACCCGAGACCACTTGTCGGGTGCCGGACACATGCCCATCACTGACCGCATGCGATCCATTACGTTCGATCTTCATGAAGGGTCTGGCGCGATACTGGGGCTATCTGGCGTTCGTCATCCTCGTCACGGCTTGGTGGACTCGCTCCGTGGGGCCAGTGGCGCTACTCGTGCTGTCCCTGCTGGTGACCGGCTTCTTCCTGTTCCAGGCCCCTGTCTGGTGCTGCGCCATGAACCGCGACGGGACCCTGTGCCGTAACAACTCGGCTGGCCTGCTGCTTGGGTGCAGCAAGCGGCAGCACAAGTGGCAGAAGCTCAGGATGACGTTCGTTCCACATGCCTGGCGTCAGATGAACCGCGGGCTTTGGGCGTCGCCCAGGGAAGGACTGACGACCCTAGGCGCCATCGTGGGGATTCTCTCGGCCATCGTGGCGACGGCGATCAGCGTTGCCGGGCAGTTTGCAGGCAAGGCGTGACGAACCCCTAGGGCAACAGCGCCCAGGCGCAACTTAAGGCCCTCTCCGGTCTACCTTCCTACGCGGATGCGGTCGGCGGCGTACAACTCGCGGGAGCCGTCGGCCCGGAAGACAACGAGCACCGGGACACCTTCCCCGATCTCCAGCTCACGGCGCTCAGCAGGCGTCGGCATCCGGGCTGAGGCGGTGTCGCCCTTTCGTAGGGTCACTGTCTCGGTCGGCTCCATGCTGCGGACGAACGTGCCGCGCGGCGGTTGGACGGTCACGAGCCCTTCCGACCGGAGTAGGGAGATGGCCTGCCGGACGCTTGTCCGGCTCAGTCCATACTCCTGAGCCAGTCGCAGCTCGCTCGGCAGCGACGCGCCGGGCGCGAGGTCGCCGGACGTGATCCGTTTACGCAGTAGGTCGGCGAGCTGCCGAAACACTGCGCGGTCCGCGCTGGGGTCGATCACGAATGTGACGCTACGTGTCCAACAGTTCTACAGGTTATTGTATCTACAGTCCTACGTATGTACGGTGGCTTGGCAGGTGCTGCGGTCGGATGACCAGCCAATGCGCGGCTGCGTGCCGTCGACGGCGCCCAAGGGGGAGTTCAGGTGCGGCGTGTTTCGTACGAGGAGTACCTGCTCGCCGCAGCAATGACTCTCGCGCGCAGGCATCGACCGGTCTGGTGCTGGCGGCGGTGGCGGCGGGTCTGCCGGTGCGGAGCCGAGTTGCCGTGTCGCACACAGCACCGGATTCCGATCAATCGTGGGCACTGGCCGACCGAGGGGGAGCAGTGAACGACGGACAGGAGCGGGCCATCCTCGCGGTGCACGTCCGAGGGCTCGACGGTATGTGCGCCGGCTGCCGCGCCTGGTGGTCGCGGCTGACGCCGTACCCGTGCTGGCAGGTGGATTGGGCAACCAGCCGGCAGGCCCGGACGATCACCGCCCGCTTCCTAGAGGGTGCGCGGTGACCACCCACGGCCCGGTCATGCCGATCTGGAGCTGCGGCGGCTGCGACCTGCCCTGGCCCTGCCCCACCCGCAAGCGGGAGCTACGGGCGCAGTACGCCGACGCCCCGGTGTCCCTGGCCCTCTACCTCGGCTCCTACCTCGTCCAAGCCACCGAGGACATGCCCTGGACACCCGCCGGCGTGCTGCACCGCCGCTTCCTCGGCTGGACCAGGGAAGCCGACCGGCCGACACCAGCAGTACAGCAGCGGAGTACAGCAACCGTGCCAGCCGAACCCGGCCGAGAAGCACGCCCGCAGCCCGGATGACCTCGAACCACACCGCAAAAAACCGGCTCGCCGGCAATCCATAGGTTCAGGGTTCGAGTCCCTGGCGGCCCACCTTCCCGCGGCAGCGGCCTCAACCGGGGGCCGTCGCCGACCCGGCTTGCCCGGGCGGCAGCGGACCCGGGTGCCACGGGGCAGGAAACCCTCCCCGTTTCGTCACCTGTCGGCCGCGCCCCCACGCTGGTTGTCTGTCGGTCGGCCCCACGAGGGCCCGCTCCGTCACGGCACGCACGCCCGCCCCTGTCACCTAACGGGCGAGCGACTGCGTCGGAAGGACGCCCACAGGTTCCACAACGACAACCGATCGCCGACGGGGGCGGGGCCGGCCGGGGCGATCCGGCCGGCCCCGGGGCACCGTCCGATTCGGACCGCCGACGTGAGGCGACGAGGGTCACACAGCTCGCCCCGGTCGCACCGGCCCTGGCAATTCTGGCCGCCCCGGAGGTCCCGGCCGGCCGACCCGGGAGCCGCGCCGGGCCGGCGACAACCGGCTCAACCGGGGCCGATGCCGCCGGGCTGAGCTGCGGCAACGACCGGCACTGTGGCGGCGGCCGGGCCGGCCCGGCGTCGGGCCCGCCGGCGGCGGCCGGTGCGGGCGGTCGGTGTCCCGGGGGTACGGCGGCAACGGCTTCCCGGGGGCGGGGCGGTCCCGGGGGCCCGAGCGGCGCCGGATCCCGTCACCAGGCATCGGTAGCATTCAGCGGCGATGGTCCAGAGCGAGCGTGCGGCGACGCGCCGGCCGGGGTCGGGCGCCGGCCCGGGCATCCCCCTGGGAATCGCCGGGTGCACCGACGCGGTCGAGGTCGGGCGGGGCGGGTTCGGCGTCGTCTACCGGGCCCGGCAGGCCGACTACTCCCGCTGGGTGGCGGTGAAGGTGCTCGCGGCCGACTGGGCGGGGCCGTCCCGGGCCCGCTTCGAGCGGGAGCTGCGGACGCTGGGCCGGCTCTCCGACCACCCGCACATCGTCACCCTGCACCAGGCCGGCCGGACCGCCGCCGGCAACCCGTACCTGCTGATGGCGTACGAGGAGGGTGGCTCGCTCGGCGACCGGCTGCGCGACGGGACGGCGGGTGACTGGCGGGCGGCCGTCGCCGGCGGGGTCGCGGTGGCCGGGGCACTGGAGACGGCGCACCGTGCGGGCGTCCTGCACCGCGACGTCAAGCCGGAGAACATCCTGATCTCCGGGTACGAGGAGCCGAAGCTGGCCGACTTCGGCCAGGCCCGCCCGTACGCCGAGCGCACCGGGACGCGGGACACGATCACCGCCAGCGTGCTGCACACCGCCCCGGAGGTGCTGCGGGGCGAACCGGCGTCGGTGGCGGCCGACGTGTACGCGCTGGCGTCGACCGTGCTGCACTGGATCCGCGGCACACCGCCGTTCGCCCCCGCCGACGGGGAGCCCGTCGAGTCGCTGCTGCGCCGGATCGCCGCCGACCCGGTGCCCGATCTGCGCCCGCTCGGCGTACCGGAGGAGGTCTGCGCGGCGCTGGAACGCGCGCTGGCCAAGGATCCCGCGCGGCGGCCGGTCTCGGTCGCGGAGTTCGCCGGGGAGCTGCGCGCCGCGCAGGCCGCCGCCGGGCTGCCGGTGACCCCGTTCGTGCTGGGCGACGTGGCCGCCGACCCGCCGCCGGCCGGGACGGCCGGGCCGGCGCTGTCGCTCACCGCGCGGCGGCGCGCGGCCCTCGCGCTCTCCGCGACGGTCGCCCGGCCCGCCGGGGTACGCCGCACCGCGCTGCGCCGGTCGGTCGGCCTGGCCGTCGCCGTGGTGGCGATCCTGGCCACCGGGTACGCGCAGGCGCTGCCCGTGCCGGCCCCGGTCACCCTGCCCGCCCGCCTGGACCTTGGCCAGTTGACGCTGTACAGCGAGTCGGCGGAGCGGGTGGTGCCGGTGCGCAACCGCACCGGCGAGCCGGTGCTGCTCGGCGCGTTGACGGTCGGTGGCCCGTCCCGGGGTGACCTGCGGATCGTGGCGGACGGGTGCGGGTCGCGCCGGCTGGCTCCGGGCGCGGGCTGCGAGGTGGGGTTCGTGGCCGTCCCGCGGGTGGCCGGCCCGGTCCGGTGGGTGCTGGAGCTGACGGTGGCGGGCCGGCGGGTCGGCACCGTGGTCACCGGCACGGCGGCTCCGCGTCGGGCCAGCCAGGACGACGCCCCGCCCGGCCCCTGCTACGCCGACGCCTACCAGGTCGGCGCCTCCGCCTACGGGTACGCGGGCGGCCTGCGGGCCATCTCGGTGAAGCAGTACTGGTCGCCGAGCTGCCACGCGGCGATGGCGTACGTGTGGGTGTGGAAGCAGTACCGGGACAACGTGGGCACCGCGGGTGGCACGTGGGCGGTCGACGTGGCGGTGCGGTCCGCCGGCGGGCCCGGCACCCGGCAGCGGGCCGCCGGCCAGGCGTACGAGTTGTGGACCGAGCCCTACCGGTCGGCGGGGCGGTGCGTCACCGCCTCGGCGACGGTGACTCCGGCTCGCGGCGGCGCGGGGACGGCCGCGACCACCCGACCGTGGTGCGACCGGTGACCGGCGGGCACTTCGAGGTCCACGGGCTGGGCCCGGTACGCCTCGTCCCGCTCCGCCCGGACGCGTTGACCATCGGCCGGGCGCCCGGCAACGAGCTGCCGGTGGACAGCCCGCTGGTCTCCCGCCTGCACGCGCTGGTGGAACGGCTGCCGGCCGGCTGGATCATCCGGGACCTGGGCAGCACCAACGGCACCACGGTCAACGGCGTGCCGCTGCGGGAGGCGCGCACGCTGCACGACGGTGACCGGGTGGAGCTCGGTCCGGCCTGCCTGGTGTTCCGGGCGCCCGCACAGCTCACCGGCACCCGCACGGTGGGGGTGACGCCACCGCCCGCACCGCCGGCGCTGACCCGGCGGGAGCGGGAGCTGCTGGAGCTGCTCTGCCGGCCGTACCTGGCCGGGGCCGGGGCCTTCCCGGAACCGCCGGCCGTGCGCGCCCTGGCCGGCACGTTGGGCGTCAGCGAGAGCGCGGTGAAAAAGCACCTGACCCGGCTGTACGACAAGTTCGACCTGGTCAGCAACGACGACCGGCGCCGGGCCCGGCTGGCCGCCGAGGCGGTTCGCCGGGGCGCGGTCGGCTGAGCCGGCGGACCGGCGGTGGCCGCCCGGGCGGGGAGTCAGCCGCGCCGCTGCCACCAGCGGCGCTTCGCGGCCGGCGCCGGTGCCGGTGCCGGTCGCTGCTCCTCCTGCTCGTCCTGGTCATCCTGACCGCGGTTCAGCACCGCCGTGGCGAGCGCCCGGTCGTCGGGCCGGCAGCCGGGCGTGACCAGCATCAGCTTCGCCAGCGACTCCTCGATGGTGACCAGCCGGTCCGCCGCCACGGCCGCGTCGAGCCGGGCCCGGACCAGCTCGCGGACCTCCGCGCGTCGGCGGTCAGCGGCGCACGCCGACCCCGCCGTAGCCGTGCGACACCGCGGCGTGCGGTTCGCCGTCGGGCCGCCAGTCGGCCAGCCAGGCCAGGCCGGGTTCGACCAGCTCGTACCCGTCGAAGAAGCGCGCGGTGGCGGCGTGCGTGCGGGGCACGATCGGCGCGCTGCTGCGCCGGTAGACCTCCCGCCCCTGCTGGGTGGGGACCGGCGGCGCGCCGTCCAAGGTCAGGTGGGACAGCACGAGCAGGCTGCCCGGCGCGGTGGCGTCGCGCAGCCGGGCGACCGCCGCGTACGGCTCGTCGTCGTCGGGCAGGAAGTGCAGCACGGCCACCAGCAGCACGGCCACCGGCTCGGTGAAGTCGATGTTGGCGCGGACGGCCGGGTCGGCCAGCAGTTCGTCGGGACGCCGCAGGTCGCCGTGGGCCACCACGGTCCGGCCGTCGAGGGGCAGCAGCCGCCGGGCGTACGCGACGGCGACGTCATCGTTGTCCACATAGACCACCCGGGCGCCGGGCGCGATGGGCCGGACCACCTCGTGCACGTTGCCCTGGGTGGGCAGCCCCGCCCCGATGTCCAGGAACTGGCGTACGCCCCGCTCGGCCGCGTACCGGACGGCCCGGCGGAGGAAGGCCCGGTTGGTCTGCGCGGCCACCCCGGTGTCCGGGAAGATCTCCAGGACCTGCTCGGCGGCGGCGCGGTCGGCGGCGAAGTTGTGGCAGCCGCCCAGGTAGTAGTCGTACATCCGGGCGACGTTCGGCCGGGACTCGGCCTCGCTCGGGGTGGTCGTCGGCTCACCGGTCACGCCTGATGTCTAGCACTGTCGGCGACACACCGTTGACCCGTCGTGTCCTTGATCCGGCGGCGCACGCCGCCCACCCTGGTACGACGATGAGGAACGTCGACGTCCGAGGAGGTCCCGATGACCGGTAGGCGGGAGACCGTGGAGGTCGACCCGGCGCTGTTCCGTGCGGTCTACGACTCGCCCGCCGCGCTGCCGGGCCGGCACCGCTGGACCACGCCCGAGTCGGACGTACGCCGGCTGGAGAAGCTGCTCGACATGCCGGCGCGCAGCATCGGCGCGCCGCTCTGGGTCAGCGGCGACGAGCCCGACTGCCCGAAGTGCGGCCGCCGGGTGAACTGGTACGACATCGTCTCCTCCGCCCTGCACGGGGTGCACGACCGGGCCATGATCGCCCGGGTGATCCTGGGCGAACGCAAGTACGTCAACACCGAGGTCCCGGACGCGATCCCGGGGGTGCACTGCGCGGACTGCCGCACCCCGATCGACGGCCTGCGCAGTTTCAAGTGCCACAACTGGGCGTACGCCTTCGAGGCGCTGGAGGAGATCGTCGAGCGGATGTCCGGGCCGGTCGGGCAGCCCGCCCCGCGGCCGCCGTCGGACCCGCCGACCGCGTCGTAGCGGCGGCCCGCCGCCCTGTGAGGTCGCTGAGACTTCCGGCGTACCGCGCTGATTCCCCTGCCACCCTCCCGGTGGACGGAGTATGAACGGGAGGTGGACCAGACCGTAATGACCGGTGTTCCGGACATCAGCACCGACTGGTACCGGGACGTCGTCGAGTTCGCCGACGGTACGCCCCAGCCGATCCACTGGTTCGCCACCCACTTCACCGAGGGCGCGCTCGTGCTGCTCGGCATCCTGCTGGTGCTGGCGGCGCTGACCCGGCTGGTCGGCGGCGGCGTCCGGGACCGGGCGCTCGCCCTGGCCGCGCCGGTCGCGGTGGTCATGGCGTACGGCGCCAGCGAGGGGCTGAAGAGCCTGGTCGCCGAGGACCGGCCGTGTCGCAGCCGGCCGACCTGGTGATCGTCGCCGGCCACTGCCCGACCCACCCGCCCCCCGCCGCCAGCGTCCGGCGCCCCCGCCCGGCGCCCGGCGCGTGATCCACTCGGGATGCGGCAACCCGGGGACTCGCGGGCCCGGGAAGGCCCGACATCCCGCACACCGAGTCGATCTCGGGCCAGCCCGACGGCCGCCGGGTGCGCGGGCGCGGCCGGACCGGGTGCGCGGGCGCGGGCGAGCCCGGCCGGGCAGGGCGGCGCGGGGTGCGCGCGAGCGGCCGGGACGCGGGCGGGGTCAGGGGGTGGCGAGGACGAGGGTGGCGGCGGTGGCGGCGATGAGGAACGGGCCGAAGGGGAGGTGGCTGGACCAGCGGACCCGGCGGGCCGCCAGCAGGGCCAGCCCGACCAGCGCGGACAGCGCGGAGCTGAGCACCAGCCCGGTGACCACCACCGGCCAGCCGTACCAGCCGAGCAGCGCCCCGACGCCGAGGGCCAGCTTGGCGTCGCCGAGCCCGAAGCCGCGCCGGCCGAGCAGCAGCGTGGTCGCCGCGAAGCACGCAGCGAGAGCGAGCCCGGCGGCGGTGGCGCGCAGCCAGGGCGTCGGGCCCGCCCCGGTCAGCGCGGCCAGGCCGAGCAGCGCCCAGGCGCCCGCCGCCGCCGGCCAGGTGAGGCGGTCCGGCAGCCGGTGCACCGCCGCGTCGACCAGGGCAGACGGCACCGCGAAGGCCAGCCACCAGGCCACCGCCGCCCGGGCCGCGAGCGACCCGCCGGTCAGCGGCAGCACCGCGACCGCGGCGACCAGGGCCAGTTCGACCACGCCGGGCGGCGCGCCAAGCCGGGTCCGGCAGGCCGGGCAGCGGGCGGCGGGCCCGAGCGCCGGCAGTGGGCGATCCAGGCCGATCGGCGCGGCGCAGCGGTCGCACCCGGTCCGGTCCGGCGACCCCTGGGGTACGGCGTACCGGGCGACCGCCAGCCGGATCGGGGGTACGAGCGCCACGGCGGCCAGCACGCGTACCAGGGGACGGCCGGTGACTTCCGGGACTGCGCCGTGGACCCGTTCGGTGGTCACCGCGACCCGCCCGTACCGTCGCGCATAGTTCCACTCTGGAGCACGGAGAGTGATTTCAGCCCGCTCGACGTGTGGCTCATGACGCGGAAAACGGCGTGCTGGCCGGCGCGGCGGGAATACCGGCGGCGGGCGTGGGATTCCCGCCGACCGACCGTTACGCCAGGGGGACGGATCGGACCAGAGGCATCGATGCCGCACATTCCTCCGCCAGTCGGCGCTGCGGTGGAACACCGGTTTCCGGGACAGGCTGCGACCACTCCTGCCGCCGGCCCGGTCGATTCTTTGCCAAGGGTCACGGTCCCGACAGCCACCGGCCACCACCACCTGTCATCACTCAGCGTGTTCGGATGAATTGCCTCTGTTGCATCGGCGGACGTCAGCCTATGCTCGCCCCTTGGGTACGACGCAACCCCCGATCAATTGGCGTCGGAGGCCGACCGGAGACAGCAGGTTCCACATTAGTTAAAGATCTGTACAGGTAAATGCAGCGGTAGTCAGACGGGGCCCGGCAGGACACTTCCGGGTGCGCTGCCGCCTGCCCGGAGTACGCCCGCGCGTCCGCTCCGGGTCGCCACCGAGGAGGGCGCGGCGTTGCGAACACGGCATTCCCGCCGATGGACAATCTGCCTGATCAGCGTGGCCCTGCTGGGCGTGACCGCCGGTTGCGGCACCGGACCCGAGGTGGCGGCCGGCCCGCTGGCCGGACCCGACCCGGTGCCGGCCGCGCATTCCGCAGCCGACGAGCAGGCGGCCGGAAAAGCCGCCCTCACCGCCTATTCCGGCTATCTCGAGGCGTCCCGGGTGGCGAGCGCGCGCAGCGATCCCGGACATCCCGCGTTGCCCCGATTCCTGGCGGATCCGCTGCTGACCCGGGTGCGGGTGGCAATTCGCGACGCGAAGGAGCACGGCGCGCTGCGGACCGGGAAACTGGTTTCCGACCCCACCGTCGTCTCGGTCGACCTGGCCACCCAGCCGCCCACCGTGCAGATCCAGGACTGCCTGGACGCCACCGGCTACCGCCTGGTCTACGCCAAGGACCACCGGGTCGTCCCCGGCACCCGGGGCGGGCGGTACCTGGCGACCGCCACCGCGACCCGGTACCCGGACGGCCGGTGGCTGATCAACGCCGGCGCGGCACATCAGGACCAGCCGTGCTGACCTGGGGAGGAAGGGGTGTCCCGGCCCGCCCGACCCGGGCCGGGACGCCCCGCCGGCTGCTGCTCGCCGCCGGCCTGGCGCTGCTGCTGACCCTGACCGGATCACCCGTCCACGCCGCCGGTGCGGGCGGGGAGTGCCCACCCGGGCAGAACGACTGCAACGTCTGGGACGACGATCCGGGCACCCCGGGGGACCCGGGCGGTGGGGACACCGGCGGCGGGGGTTCCGGTGGCGGCGGCACCGCGAAGTGCCAGTGGAACGGCCGGGCCATCCCCTGCTACGACGACCTGCTGGGCTGGTTCAACAACGGGGACGGCTGCTACTACAAGCTCGCCGAGCCGCAGCCCGAGGCCCCCGACGGCAAGCAGTGGTACGTCCGCACCTGCAACGGCGGCGACCTGGGTGACCAGAGCGTGGTGCTGCTCGACGCCGCACCGCCCGGCTACGGCGCGCCGCCCGACCCGGAGGAGCTGGCCCGCCGGGCGCTCGCCTCGATCTCGCTGCTGCCGCCCCGGATCGCGGTCGCACCCCGGCGGAGCAAGGGACCGGGTCTGGTCGGGCTGCCGGTCTGGCTGTGGGCCAGCGCCGGGCCGTCCTACTTCGGGCCGCTGACCGCGTCCGCCTCGGACCGCGGACTGACCGTCTCGATCACCGCCCAGGTGGACCGGATCGTCTGGGCCATGGGCGACGGCGCGGAGGTCACCTGCACCGGCCCGGGCACGCCCTACGACGCCGGCGGACCGCGGGCCGGCCAGACCTCCCCCGACTGCGGCTACGACCAGGGTTACGGCCGCGCCGGCACCTACCGGGTCAGGGCGACCACGTTCTGGACCGTGCACTGGTCCGGCGGGGGCGAGAGCGGCGACATCGCGCAGAGCCGGGTCAGCGGGACCGTACCGGTGCAGATCAACGAACTTCAGGTGGTGACGCGATGAGTGTGGCGACGCGGAACGGGATCCCGCTGGACGCGCCGGTGGCGCCGCCCCGGGTGGTCTGGCAGCGGCGGGTACGACCCGGCCTGCTCGGCCTGGCGGTGCTGCTCATCGCCCTCGGCGGGCTGGGCGCGGCGTTCGCGGTGACCTCGGTCCGGTCCACCGGCAGCTACCTGGCGGTGGCCCGACCGGTCGACGTGGGCGCGCAGCTCACCGCCGACGACCTGGTCACCGTGCGGGTCTCCGGCGGGCGGGAACTGCGCCCGGTGCCGGCCAGCCGACTGAAGGAGGTGGTGAAGCTGCGCGCCGCCGTCCGGCTCACCCCGGGCACGCTGCTGACCCGGGGTCAGCTCACCGAGGCCCCGCTGTTCGGTCCCGGGCAGCAGCAGATCGCGCTCGGCCTCAAGCCGGCCCGGGTGCCGGCCCGTACGCTCCACCCCGGCGACAAGGTCCTGCTGGTCAGCACCCCGGAGCGGCATGCCGACGGCAGGTCCGCCAGCAGCGGCGGCACCCGGTTCGAGGGCACTGTCATCGACAGCGCCGCGCCGGAGCACGAGGACGTGGTGGTCTATGTCGCGCTGGCCGTCCGGGACGTGCCGGCGGTGGTGGCGCTGGCCGCGGACGACCGGATCGCGCTCGTGCTCACCGAGGCGGCCTGATGGCGATCATCGCCCTGGTCTCGGCGAAGGGGTCGCCCGGCGTCACCACCTCCGCGCTGGCCGCCGCGCTGAGCTGGCACCGGCGGCTGGTGCTGGCCGAGTGCGACCCGGCGGGCGGCTCGATCCTCGCCGGCTACCTCGGCGGGGCGCTGGACGGCCCCCGGGGCATCGGTGAGCTGGCCGTCGGGGAGCTACGCGACGGCAACCTGGAGACGGCCTTCTGGTCGCAACTGGTCGACCTGGACGCGCCGAAACGGGAGCGGCTGCTGCTGCCGGGCGTGCTGGACCCCGCCCAGGCCGGCAGCGTCAGCCCGCTCTGGCAACGGTTCGCGGACTTCTTCACCGGCCTGGAGCGGGGCGTGCCCCCGTACGACGTGCTGGCCGACTGCGGCCGGTTGCAGGTGGGCGGTCCACCGTGGCCGGTGCTGCGGGCCGCCGCGATCGTGCTGCTGGTCACCCGCGCGCACCTGCCCGACCTGTCGGCGACCCGGTCGACGATCCGGGCTATCCAGCGGGACCTCACCGAGCACCGGGTGCCCCCGGGCACGTTGCGCCTGCTCGTGGTCGGCGACGGGCACGGCACCAGCGAGATCAGCAAGGCGTTGGGGCTGCCGGTGATCGCCCGGCTGCCGGACGACCCGCGTACCGCCGAGGTGCTCAGCCTCGGCGGCACGGTGCGCTCCGGGCGGCCGCTGATGCGCGCGGCCGGCGCTCTGGAGGTGCCGGTCCGGGCGCTGCTGGACCGGCGGCGGGCCCGGCTGGCCTGGCCGGGTGCCGTTCAGCCGCGAGAGGTGACCGCGCCGACCACGCCGGGGGTGTCCGGTGCGGTTTGAGCCGGTCTCCCACGACCCGCGCGGGCAGCAGCCCGGCGCGACCTCCACGGTGCCGCCGCTGGTTCCGCCGAACGGCTGGCACCACCCGCCCGGGGCACCCCCGCCGCCGGCCCGGCCCCGGGTGGACTTCGCGGTGGTCCGCGAGCTGCGCCGGGAACTGAGTGAGCGGCTCACCCTCTGGCAGCGCGGCCGGGAGTTCGACGCGGACGCCGAGGAGGTCGAGCGGGCCCGGCTGGCCGTCGCGGTGGTCTCCGCGTACGCGGACTCGGTGCGCCGGTCCGGCACGCCGATGCCCGCCGACGAGGAGCGGCTGCTGCTCGACCAGGTGACCGCCGAGCTGGTCGGCCTGGGCCGGCTGCAGACCCTGCTGGTCGACGACACCATCGAGGAGGTGCACATCCTCGGCTGCGACCAGGTCCGCATCACCCGGCACGGCGGCGGGGTCGACTGGGCCGAGCCGATCGCCGACAGCGACGACGAGCTGGTGGAGATCCTCCAGGCGGCGGCCCGGCGGGCGGGGGCCACCGAGCGGTCGCTGTCGACCTCCAAGCCGACGCTGGATCTGCAACTGCCCGACGGCAGCCGGCTGGCGGCGGTGTTCCTGGTCAGCCACCGCCCGTACGCGGTGATCCGCAAGCACAACACGCTCTCGGTGAGCCTGGAGGACATCGCCGGCGGCCGGCCCGACCTGGACGAGATGATCGATCCGCTGCTGCGCGACTTCCTCCGCGCGTCGATGCGGGCCGGGCTGAACATCATGGTGGCCGGGCTGGCCGGCGCGGGGAAGACCACGGTCATCCGGGCGCTGATGGACGAGATCCCGGCGGACGAGCCGTACGTGCTGCTGGAGGAGAGCCGGGAGCTGCTGCCGGCCCGCCGGGGGCACAAGCACCGGGCGGTGATGAGCTTCGAGGCGCGCGAGGGGCACGGCGAGCGGGGCCTGGACGGGCGGCCGGCCGGTGAGGTGAGCATCGCCGACCTGATCCCGGTGTCGCTGCGGATGGGCGTGCTGCGGATCATCGTCGGCGAGGTCCGATCCCGGGAGATCGTGCCGATGCTCCAGGCGATGACCACGAGCCGCGGCTCGATGTGCACGATCCACGCCCGTACCCCGGCGGGGGTGAGCGAGCGGATCATCGAGCTGGCCCTCTCCCACGGCCGGGAGATGACGGTCGACCAGGCCCGCCGGATGGCGGGCAACGCGCTCGACCTGATCGTCTACGTCACCGTCGAGGACGAGACCGCGATCGGCGGCCGCAAGCACCGCTTCGTCTCGCACGTCGAGGAGGTGATCGGCGTCGGCGAGGGCAACCGGATCATGACCACCACGGTCTTCGGGCCGGGCCCGGACGGCCGGGCGGTGCCCCGGCACCTGCCGGAGCGGGTCCGCGACCAGCTGCTGCGGGTCGGCTACGACGCCCGGCTGCTGAGCCGCTTCGTCGAAGCCGGCGCGGGCGCCTGGCGCCGCCCCCGGCACTCCCGGCTCGGCGGGCGGTGACCGTGCGCGCGAGGAGTGAACCGGTCCGGCGAGCGCCACGGTCGCGAACGGAGGCGGGCTAGCGATGGCCAGCATCGAACTCGTCGCCCTGGTCTCCGGGGCGGTCTGCGTGGCCGGACTGGTGCTGGCCGTGGTCGCGCTGGTCGGCACCCGCCGGCCGCCCGGGCGCGCCCCGGGCGCCGGGCCGGGGCTGCGCCGGTTCTGGGCCGGCTCCGGGGCGAGCGCCCGGGAGCAGCACCGCCATCGGGTCCTGCTCGGTGGCGCGGTGGTCGCCGGCGCGCTGGCCTTCCTGCTCACCGGGCTGCCGGTGGTCGGCCTGCTGGTGGCGCTGGCCGTGCCCGGGGTGCCGTGGCTCTTCGCGGTCGGCCGGGCCGAGCAGCGGGCCATCGCCCGGATCGAGGCGGTCGGCGAGTGGACCCGCCGACTGAAGGACATCTGCGGCACCGGCCAGGGGCTCCAACAGGCCATCATCGGCACCATCGCCACCGCGCCAGAGGAGATCCAGGAGGAGGTACGCACCCTCGCCGCCCGGTTGCAGGCCGGCTGGCTGGCGAAGTCCGCGCTGCTCGCGTTCGCCGACGAGATCGGCGACCCGGTCTGCGACCAGGTGGTGGCGGCGCTGATCCTGCACCTGACCGACCGGGGCGAGCGGCTCGGTGACGTGCTCGGCTCGATCGCCGCCGCCGCCTCGGCCGAGGTGGCCACCCGGCGGGAGGTCGAGGCGAAGCGGACCCAGCCCCGGTTCGCGGTCCGCTTCCTCACCGGGATGACCCTGGCCGCCCTCGCGTACGGCCTGGTCAACCGGGAGTACGTGCGGCCGTACGCGACGCCGGTCGGGCAGCTGGTGATGGCCGTGCTCGGGGCGGCGTTCGTGGGGCTGCTGGTCTGGGTGCGCTCGATGAGCCAGCCGCCCCGCCCGGCGCGCTTCCTGCCCGCCCCCGACCCGGAGGAGGCGATCGCGTGAGCCTGATCGTCAACTGGCAGCTAGCCGTCGCGGTGCTCGGCGGGTCGGCCGTGGGCCTCGGCCTGTTCCTGGTGGTCCGCGAGGCGCTGCCGGCCACCCCGGCGCTCGGCCCGGCGCTGCGCCGGCTGCACCAGCCGCCCGGCCAGGTCACCAGGGCCGGGCCGGACTGGCTGGCCGGCCTGTCCCGCTGGCTGCGCCCGCCGCACCGCCAGCTCGCCCTGCTCGACCGCACCCCCGAGCAGTACGCGCTGTCGGTGCTGCTCTCCGCGCTGATCGGATTCGCCACCCCGGCCGTGCTGTCGGCCGTGCTCTTCCTCGGCGGGGTGTCGCTGCCGCTGGTGGTGCCGGTGCTGGGGAGCCTGGGCATGGCGTTCCTCGCCGGGCTGGTCGCGCACCGGGACGTGCTGGCCCGGGCGGAGGCCGCGCGGGACGAGTTCCGCCAGGCCGTCTGCACCTACCTGGACCTGGTGGCGTTGCAGCTCTCCGCCGCGCACGGCCCGGTGCAGTCGCTGGAACGCGCCGCGGCGGTCTGCGACGGTTGGGTCTTCGACCGGATCCGCGAGGCGCTGCGGATCGCCCAGCTCCAGATGCACTCCCCCTGGGACGAGCTGCAGGCGCTGGCCGACCGGATCGGCATCCCGGAGCTGGGCGACGTGGGCGCGATCATGCGTTCCTCCGGCAGCGAGGGCGCCCAGGTGCACGAGACCCTGCGCAGCCGCGCCGACTCCCTGCGCGACCAGATCCGTACCGACAACCTGGCCAAGGCCGAGGGGATCACCAGCCGGCTGGACATCCCCGGCTCGCTGCTGGTCTTCGTCCTGCTCGGCTTCGCCGTCTATCCGTTCCTCGCCCGACTGTGAACCCACCCCGAAGGAGCCCGCCATGCACCTGATCACCTATCTGCACGCGGCGCTGGTCGCCCGCCTGGCCGAGCTGCGCCACGACGCGGAGCGCGGCGACAGCCCGGTCCCCACCGCCGTGATCATCTTCGGCCTGGTGGCGGCGGCGATCGCGGTCACCGGCCTGGTCATGGCGCGGGCGACCAACTGGATGGAAAGCGTCCCGGTCGCCCCCTGACGGTCGACGATGCGACGAGCGGTGCGCAGCGACGACGGCCGGGCGGCGTTCGCTGTCCGGCCCCACCGGCCTGCCCGGGCCGCGCGGTCCGGCGGCCTCCGTCCGGCGGTCGCGGCCGTCCGGCGTCGGCTCGCCGGGGACGGTACGGACCGGGGGGCGAATCCGGTGGAGCTGGCGGTGGTGATGCCGGCGATCCTGGTGCTGCTCTTCGGGTCGATCCAGCTCGCGGCCCTGTTCGTCGCCCGGTCCACGGCGCTGCACGCGGCGGAGAGCGGGGTCGACGCGCAACGGGTCCTGGCGGCGCCGGCCGGGGCCGGTGAGGCGCGGGCCCGCCGCTTCCTCCGGGCGACCGGCGACTGGCTGGTCGGCTGGGACGAGCGCGGGCCCCGCTGCGTCACCACCGCCACCGAGGTGACCTGCACCGTCACCGGCCGGTCCCTGTCGGTCGTGCCCGGGGTCAGTTTCCCGGTCCGGCAGACCGCGCACGGCACCGTCGAACGCTGGACGACGGGGTGAGGCCGGTGCGCGAACGGGGATCCGTGTCGATCGAGGTGGCCGTGCTGGCCCCGGCCTTCATCGGGCTGATGGTGCTGGCCGGCGTGACGGGGCGGACCGCGGTCGCGGACGAGGCGGTGGAGTCCGCCGCGCACGACGCCGCCCGGGCCGCCTCGATCTCCCGGGACGCGACCGCCGGCCGGGCCGCGGCGACGGACGCCGTCCGGCGGCGGCTCGACTGGCGGGGCCTGAGCTGCGCCGGGTCGCCGAGGCTCGCGCTCAGCGGCACGGTCCGGGGCGCGGCGACCGACTTCGCGGCGGCGTACCGCAGCCCGCCGGGCGTGCCGGCGACGGTGACGGTGCGGGTGACCTGCCGGGTCTCCTTCGCCGACCTCCGGGCCCCCGGGCTGCCGGGGGTGCCCGGCTCGCACACCGTGTCGGCGACCTTCACCTCGCCGCTGGACAGCTACCGGAGCCGCGGATGACCGGGTGGACACGCCGGGAGAGCGGCCGGGTCAGCCTCTTCCTCGCCGCCGCGCTGGCCGGCGTCCTGGTGATCATCGCGATGGCGTACGACACCGCCGGCCAGCTGCGGTCGGTGCAGCGCGCCGACGACCTCGCCGCGGAGGCGGCGCGCAGTGGCGGCCAGGTCATCGACCGCGCCCGGGCCATCGAGGGCGGCCCGAAGGAGATCGACGAGGCGGGCGCGCGGGTCGCCGTCGCGGACTACCTCCGGGCGGCCGGCGGGGTGCGCGGCCACACCGTCAGCTTCCCCGTGGTCGACGGGGAGAAGCAGATCCGGGTACGCGTCCGCATCACCTACCGCCGGGAGCTGCTCGGCCTGTTCGGCTTCCGGAACACCGTCACCGTCTCCGGTGAGGCCACCGCACGGGCCCTCACCGGGGCCCCGTAAGGAAGGGAAGGCGACCATGGCCGTACCGCAACGTTCCGCCGTACGCCGCACCGGTCAGGTCCTCACCGGGCTGGGCGCTCTCGTCGTGCTCTGCGCCGTGCTGGTCGGCGGGCCGGTCGCGCTCCTCGCCTTCGCCGGCAATCCCCTCCCCGACCACCTGCCCACCCTCGCCGAGGTGGGTACGGCGTTGACCAGCCGGGACGACGGGCAGCTCTTCCTGCGGGCGCTGGCGGTGCTGGGCTGGTTCGGCTGGGCGACGTTCGCGCTGTCCGTACTGGTGGAACTGCTGGCGGCGGCGCTGCGCCGGCCCGCGCCCCGGCTGCCCGGGATGCGCCGGCAGCAGCGGGCGGCG
>NZ_RJLN01000058.1 GCF_003725545.1 Micromonospora solifontis
GCGTCGATCATCACGACCCACGCCTCCCGCAGCCAGCAAGGCACCAACCAGCGTGTACCAGATCCAACCCGATCAAGACGCCCTCTTACACCTCAGCCGGCGCGGTGCGCCTGGATCGCCCGGCGGCGGGCCAGCCGGTGGGCGCGGCGGATCTCCGCCTCCCGGTAGCGCCGCTCGTCCTCTGCCGTCTCCGGCAGCACCGGGCGCACCGGGCGGGGCGAGCCGCCGACGTCCACCCCGACGAAGACCAGGTACGCGGTGGCCACCCGGATCGGCTCGTCCTCGGCCGAGTCCCAGCGCTCGGCGACCACCTTCACGCCCACCTCCATCGAGGTGTGCCCGGTCCAGTTGACCTGGGCGTGCGCGTGCACCAGGTCACCCACCCGGACCGGCTCCGAGAAGACGATCTCGTCGATCGAGGCGGTGACCGCGGTGCCCCCGCTGTGCCGGGCGGCGGCCGCCCCGGCCACGTCGTCGACGAACTTCATCAGTACCCCACCGTGCACGGTCCCGTACAGATTGACATCGACAGCGGTCATGATGCGACTCAGCGTGACCCGCGAGTACGAGGTCGGCTTGCCCTGCGGGGCGGAGGGGTGCTCTGTCATGTCGAAAACGGTACGGTGCGCGGATGCGACATCTCTGGAGCTTCCTCGCCGGGTTGGTGGTGGCGCCCGTCACCTGGGTGCTCGTCACTCTCGGTCAGGATGGATCTGGACGCACCATCCACCGCTGGGTGGAACTCGGTACGTACAGCACGCCCAACCTGATCGAGCCAGCCGTCTATCTGGGCGTCGCCGGCATCCTGCTCGGCCTGCTCGCCACGCTGCGCTTCTCGCCGCTCGGCCCACTGGTGGCCGGGCTGCTGCTGGCCGTCCCGTACCTCGGGATGTTCGTCGCGCCGTTCGCCGTCCGTGACCGGGTTCCCGAGGGCTGGAAGATGCTCGGCGACCCGCTGCCGCTGCGCCAGCCGTTGGAGAACGGCACGCTGTTCCTGATCGGCGTGCTGCTGCTGATGGCCGTGTTCAGCGCGCAGCGCTGGCGGCAGTGGCCCGGGCAGCCGGCCGAGGCGGAGCTGACCCCGGTCGACACGCCGGTCGCGCCCGCCCAGTCGTTCGGCGACTGGCCGACGAGCGACGCGACGAAGGACACCGCCCCGCCCAGCCTCGGGTATCCCGACCTCACCCCCACCGAACCCCTGCCCCGCCGCACCGGCGGCGAGTCGCCGTGGTCCGCGCCCCCGCGCTCGGCCGGCCGACCGGAGGGCACCACCGAGACCCGTTGAACGCCGCGGGCGGGCCGGTCACCCGGCCCGCCCGCCCGATCGTCGGTTCCTCCCGATCAGCCCTTGAGCAGCTGGCGCGCCATGACGATGCGCTGCACCTGGTTGGTGCCCTCGTAGATCTGGGTGATCTTGGCGTCCCGCATCATCCGCTCGACCGGGTAGTCGCGGGTGTAGCCGTACCCGCCCAGGAGCTGCACCGCGTCGGTGGTGATCTCCATGGCGGCGTCGGAGGCGAAGCACTTCGCGGCGGCGCCGAAGTAGGTCAGGTCCGCGTCCCCCCGCTCGGACTTGCCGGCGGCGGCGTAGGTGAGCTGGCGGGCCGCCTCCAGCTTCATGCCCATGTCGGCGAGCATGAACTGGATGCCCTGGAAGTCCGCGACCGGCTTGCCGAACTGCTTGCGCTCCTTGATGTACCCCTTGGCGTAGTCCAGCGCGCCCTGGGCGATGCCGATCGCCTGGGCGGCGATGGTCACCCGGGTGTGGTCCAGGGTGCGCATGGCGGTGGCGAAGCCGGTGCCCTCGGCGCCGATCATGCGGTCCGCCGGGATGCGCACGTTGTCGAAGTAGACCTCGCGGGTGGGCGAGCCCTTGATGCCGAGCTTCTTCTCCGGGGCGCCGAAGCTGACCCCGGCGTCGGACTTCTCCACCACGAAGGCCGAGATACCCCTGGACCGGGCTGTGGGATCGGTCACAGCGAAGACGGTGTAGTACTCCGAGACACCGGCGTTGGTGATCCACCGCTTCACGCCGTTGAGCACCCAGTGGTCCCCGTCGCGGACGGCCTTGGTGGTCATCGAGGCGGCGTCGCTGCCCGCCTCCGGCTCCGAGAGGCAGTACGAGAACATGGCGTCCCCGGCGGCCACCGGGGTCAGGTACTTCCGCTTCAGCTCCTCGGAGCCGGCCAGCAGCAGCGGCATGGTGCCGAGCTTGTTCACGGCCGGGATCAGGGAGGACGAGGCGCAGGCCCGGGCCACCTCCTCGATCACGATCGCGGTGGCCAGGGCGTCCGCGCCCGCGCCGCCGAACTCGACCGGAATGTGCGGGGCGTGGAAATCCGCGGCCCGCAGCGCGTCGTACGACGCCTTCGGGAACTCACCGGTCTCATCCGCCTCGGCCGCGTGCGGAGCCACCTTGGCCGCACAGACCTCACGGACCGCCTCCCGGATCGCCTCGTGCTCCTCGGGCAACCGGTAGACGTCGAACGACTGTTCTGCGGCCATGTCGGCCCCTCCCCTTCACGGCTAAGATGCGCAGTCTGTGGCGCCCGGAGGCCGCCGACTGCCGCAGACTGAAGGATAGCTACCAGGGTTCTGCCGGACCTTACCGGCGGGTAGTCTCGCGCCTCAGCGGCGTCGACACGGCACAACTACCCTCACACCTAGACGACAAAGGTCCCCTCGGTGCCCGGCCATGGCGCCCAGCCGATTGCGACGCAACGAAGCGCCGCCAGTGCGAGCGGAGAGACAGGCGTGACGATCCCCTACCCGAACACGCAGCCGGTGCCGGCCATCGCGGCGGTGACCCCGCCCTCCGGCGCGGCCCGGCCCCGCGTCACCTTCCTCGGCACCGGCTACCTCGGCGCGACGTACGCCATCTGCTACGCCGAACTGGGCTACGAGGTGCTCGGCTACGACGTCGACGCGGACAAGATCGCCAAGCTGAACGCGGGCGAGGTGCCGATCCACGAGCCCGGCCTGGACGAACTGCTGCGGCGTAACCTGACCGCCGGCCGGCTGCGGTTCAGCACCGACATCCAGGAGACCGCCGACTTCGGCGACGTGCACTTCATCTGCGTCGGCACCCCGCAGCGGGCCGACGGCATGGGCGCGGACCTGTCGTACGTCGAGGCGTCGGTGACCAGCCTGGCCCAGCACCTGACCCGCAAGGCGCTGATCGTCGGCAAGTCCACCGTCCCGGTGGGCACCGCCGAGTGGGTGGAACAGCTCGTCGGCAAGCACACCCCGACCGACCTGGGCGTCGAGGTGGCGTGGAGCCCCGAGTTCCTCCAGGAGGGCTTCGCCGTCGACGACGTGCTCCGCCCGAACCGGATCGTGGTCGGGGTCAAGAGCGAGTGGGCCAACGGCATGCTCTACGCCGCCCACAAGGGCGTCTTCGACCTGGCCGCCACCGAGGACCGCGAAGTGCCCCTGGTGGTCACCGACTTCGCCACCGCCGAACTGGTCAAGGTCGCCGCCAACGCCTTCCTGGCCACCAAGATCTCCTTCATCAACGCGATGGCCGAGGTCTGCGAGGCCGCCGGCGGCGACGTCACCCAGCTCGCCCGCTCGATCGGCTACGACCCCCGCATCGGCAACCGCTTCCTGCAGGCCGGCCTCGGCTTCGGCGGCGCCTGCCTGCCCAAGGACATCCGGGCGTTCCAGGCCCGCGCCCAGGAGCTCGGCGCCGGTGAGGCGCTGCGCTTCCTGCACGAGGTCGACCTGATCAACCTGCGCCGCCGCACCCGGGTGCTCCAGCTCGCCGCCGACCTGCTCGGCCGCCGCTCCGGCCCCGCCGGACCGGACCTCTCCGGCACCCGGATCGCCGTGCTCGGCGCCACCTTCAAACCCAACACCGACGACGTCCGCGACGCCCCCGCCCTCGCCGTCGCCGCGCTGCTCGACAAGGCCGGCGCCGAGGTGCACGTCTTCGACCCGCAGGGCATGGAGAACGCCCGCCGGGCGGTGCCCGAGCTGACGTACGAGGCGAGCATGACCGACGCCGTCCGCGACGCCGACCTGGTCTGCGTCCTGACCGAGTGGGCCGAGTTCCGCAACGCCGACCCGGTCGCGCTCGGCGAGCTGGTCAACGGCCGCAAGGTGGTCGACGGCCGCAACTGCCTGGACTCCACACTGTGGACCCAGGCCGGCTGGGAGTACCGCGGCCTGGGCCGCCCCTGACCTGCTGACGCTCCCGACGGCCGTGGCGATCCGCCACGGCCGTCCCTTTTGCTCGCCAGGAATCCGCCGGCAATTGTCGAAATCCGCGCCCGCGCAAGGCATGCTGCGACAGTGGAGGTCCGTACCACGGGCCGGCCGGACGGAGGAATGTCGTGCAGACCTTCAGGTGCGCCTCGTGCGGACGGGAGATCAAGCCGGCCGTGATCTGCCCGCACTGCGGAGCGCAGCAGCCGCAGTGGACCGAGCACCTGGCGGAGATCGAACGCTCGATCGCCGAGATGAAGGCGCGCGACGCCGAGATCGCCCGCGAGCAGCGGCAGATCGCCGCCAAGATGCAGGCCGCCCTCTTCCAGCGGGACATCCTCGCGCACGCCGGTGAGGAACGGACCAAGCGGACCACCCGACCCCGCCGGGTGCTGCGCCGCCGGCCGGGCCGGCGACCACCCACGGCCGCCACCGGCGCGCCGCCCCGGGTGCCCCGGCAGGGCACACCGCCGCCCGGCCCGGACGACCTCCCGCCGCCGTCGCGTACCCGGCCGCAGTGGCTCGACGTGGACGACCCGGAGCACCCGCCGGAGGCGTCCTCCCGCGAGGTGCAGAACATCCCGCTCGGCCTCGGCGCGCTGCTGCTCGGCGTCGCGGCGGTGGTCTTCGCCGCGGTCGCCACCAGCTCGATGGACGCGCTGGCCCGGCTCGGCGTGCTGCTGGTGGCGACGGTGCTGATGCTGCTCGGGCCGCCGGTGCTGGCCCGCCGCGGACTCACCTCGACCGCCGAGACGATCGCCGCGGTGGGGTTGCTCCTGCTGCCGCTGGCCGGGTACGCGCTGTGGGCCGTGGACCGGATCGGCGGCGCGGCCTCCGGGTCGGCCTTCGCCGGGTCGATCTTCCTGGTGACCACCGTGGTCTCCGTCGGGTACGCGTACCTGACCGGGCTGCGCGCGCCACGCTTCGCCACCGTCCTGGCCGCCCAACCGGTGCTACCGCTGCTGACGTACGAGCGGATCACCGGGCCGGCCGGCTGGGCGCTGGTGTTGACCGTGGTGGCCGTCGTCGACCTCGCGCTGGCCCGTTCGGCGGTGGTCGTCGAGCGACCGGTCCGCCGGGACCTGCCCACCCCGCCGGCCGCGCCCGCCCCGCCCCGGCAACGCGCCGCCGACGAGCGACCCGAGGCGGCCCCGGAGGAGTCCGCCGAGGTGCTCGGCGCGGAGCCGATCGGTGGTGAACCGGCCGTTCCCCCGGCCCGTCCGGTGCCCTGGCTGCGCGAGCTGACCTGGTCGCTGCACGGCCTCGCGGTCGCCGTCGCCCTGGCGTACGCCGTCACCGCCCTGCTGCGCGCCGAGACGGTGCCCGCGGCGACCGGGGCGGGCACGGCGCTGCTGCTCGCCGCGCTGGTGGGACTGGCCGGGACGCTGGTGCTGCGCCGGCCTCCGCTGCCCGACGTGGGCGCCGGCATCGTCACCCTCGCGGTGATCGGCGCCCTCGGCCGGGTCGCCTCGGTCGCCTTTCCCGGCCGGTCGCTGCTGCTCATCGCCGCCGTCATCGCGTTGACCGGGTTCGCCGTCCGGGCCGTACCGGAAGGCGCCCGGCGTGGCCCGCAGCTCGCCTCGGCGGTGGCGCTGACGGTCAGCGGCCTGGTGGTGGCCGGCGGCGCGCTGCGCGCCGGGCTGGCCCCGGTCCGCGCGTCGCTGCCCGCCTGGTCGGCGGAGCTGAGCCGGTGGCCCGGCGAACTCGCGGCGGCCGTCGGGCCGACCGGTTGGCAGCTCGCCGCGAGCGCCCTGCTGCTCACCATCGCCGCGGTGATCGCCCTGCCGCCGGACATCCGACGCGAGTTCGCGGTGGTCGGGGCGGCCCTGACCGCGCTCGCCGTGCCGGCCTCGCTGGGGCTGGGCTGGGCCGCCGCCTGCTGGCCGATGCTGCTGACCGCGGTCGGCATCGGCGTGCTGGGACTCACCGCCGGCACCCGGCGGGCGGCCGTGGTGCACGCCGTCACCGCAGCCGGCCTGGGCCTGCTCGGCGCCGGGGCCGCGCTCGCCCGGCCCGCGCTCAGCGCCGCCGCGCTGACCCTGCTGTTCCTGGCCGGCGCGCTGGTCTCCCTGGCGCCCCGGGTGCGGATCGCCGCCGCCGCGGCCGACACGCTGTCCGGCTGGGCGGCCGGCGGAGCGGCGTTCGCGCTGCCGGGAGCGGTGGCCGCGTTCGTCGCCGCCACCGAGCCGGCCGCGCCGGTCCGCACCCCGGCGAACCTCCGCGAGGTCACCGTCCCCATCCTCGCCGCGAGCTTCCTCGGCGTCTGCGTCACCCTCGGCCACGCCGCCGTCGTCCAGGTCGCGCAGCGCCGCCTCAGCGCGCCGCACGCGGTCGGCACGGTGCTCGGCGCGGTGGGGGTCGCCGCGGCCGCGTTCGGGGCGCCCGGGGCCACCGCCGCCGACGCCTGGGTGGGCGGCCTGCTGCTGCTCGCCGCCGCGCTGCTGGCGTTGGCCCCCAGGATCGACGCCGGCCGCCGCTCCGACCTGTCGCTGGACGGTTCCGACCTGGCCCTGGCCGCCACCACCACGGCGCTGATCGCCACCCTGGTCCGGATCGCCGCCGTACTCACGCCGGGCGGCCAGCTCGTGGTCGCGGCCGCCCTGGTGCTGGTGGTCGCCGGCGCGGCCCGGGCGATGCCCGAGGAGTGGCGGCGCGGCCCGATCCTCGGCATCGCCCTCGCGGGCACGCTGGTCGGTCTGATCGCCGGCTGGAGCGCGTTGCGCGGCGGGTTCGGCGTGCTGGCCACCCCGGGCCCGATCTGGGCCGGTGACCTGAGCGGTTGGCCGGCCGCGCCGGTCGGCGGGGCGACCTGGCAGGCCCCGGTCGCGCTGGCCCTGCTGGCGGTGGCCGCCGGCATCCTGCTGCCGCCGCCCTGGAGGTACGACGTCGCCGGGGTGGCCGCCGTGCTGGCCACCATCGGCGCTCCGGCCGCCTTCGGCCTGCCCTGGTGGTCGCCGGTGCTGGTGGGCGCCATGGTCGCCACCGTCTTCGGCACCGCGGCGGTGGCGGCGGTGGATCCGCGCGCCGCGCTGTCCCGGGCCACCGTGGCCGGGGTCGTCGCCCTGCACGCCGCCGGGGCCGGGCTGGTCCGCCCGTGGACCACCGCGCTGGCCCTGGGCAGCATCGCGCTGATCGGGGTGGTGGTGGCGGCCCTGGCCCGGACGCTCGCCCCGTCGATCGTCGAGGACGTGCGTACCGAGGGGATGCCGACGCACCTCGTGCAGGTGGGCGGTGCCGCGACGGGCGCCGCCCTGCTCGCGCTGCCCGGTGCGGTGGCCGCCCTGGCCGCCGAGTTCGGCCGGTCACCGCAGGTGGTGCTGACCGCCGCGCTGGCCGCCTCCAGCATCGGGCTGGCCGCGGTGGCGGCGGCCCGCCGGCAGGTTCCCCAGTACCTGCCGTACGCGAGCGTGGCCGTGGTCGGCGGCGGCACGATCAGCGCGATCGCCGCCGTGCTCACCCACCTGCCCTCCGGGGTGTACGCCGCCGCGGCGGCGCTGCTCGGCGTGCTCGCGGAACTGATCCGGGCGGCCACCACCCCGCCGGTCGGCTCGGCCCGGCCGGTACGCCGCTGGTCGGTGCTCCTGGACGGGGCGCTGCGCCGGTGGCCCGACGACGGCTCGGAGCTGCGCTGGCGGGTCAACCCGGCGGCCGGTGCCCTCGCGGCGGCGGTGTTGCCGGTCGCGCTCGCCCTGGTGACCCTCGCGCCGCCGCTGCTGGCCGCCCTGGCGGAGCCGATGCGGGTGCTGTCCCGGGTCTGGCAGGGTCCGCCGCCGGAACTGCGTACCCCGCCCCCCGAGGCGGTGGACCCCACCCACGTGCTCACCGCGCTGCTGCTCACCGTCACGGCGGCGCTCGCCGCCACCGGGTTCAGCGGCGGCCGGCGCTCCCGGGCCGTGCCGGTGGTGCTGCCGGGCGCGGCCGTCACCCTGCTGATCACGCCGGTCGCGCTGGGCCACGGCTGGCCCGCGAGCGCCCTGGCCGGGTTGGCGGTCTTCACGCTGGCCATGCTCGGGCTGGCGCTCACCCCGCCGCCGCCGCTGGTCGAACCGGCCCGCTCGATCCGGGTCACCCGGGTGCTGGTCTTCGCGATCGGGCTGGCCGCCGGGGGCGCCGGTCTGGCCGGCAGCCTCGCCACCCGGCAGCTGACCCTCTTCACGCTCGGCGGGGCGGTGGGCGTCGGCGTGGTCGCCGCGCTCTTCGGCACCACCCAGCGGGCCCGCATCCTGGGCTGGCTCTTCGCCTCGCTGATGGCCGAACTGTTCGTGCTCACCCTCGGACTGGTGGCCGGCCTCGCCGCGGTCTGGTCGGCGTTCGGGGTGCTGGCGGTCGGGGCGGCGCTCCAGGTCTTCGCCGCCACCCTGCCCAGACTGCGTCGTCCCGAGGCGTACCGGGAGTCGGCGACCGTGGAGTGGAGCGGCTACGCGGCCGCGCTCATCGCGCTGGCCCTGGCGTACGACTCGCCGCGGCACATCGCCGCGCTGCTGGCCGCATGGGGCGCCGTGCTCGGGGTGGCGGCCAGCCGGCCGGGCCGCCGGCCGGTGGAGCGGCGGATCCTGTTCTGGTCGGTGGTGGCCTGCGAGATCAGCGCCTGGTGGATCCTGATGCGGGTGGCCGACGTGGCGCTGCCCGAGGCGTACACCCTGCCGTTCGCCACGCTCGCCCTGCTGGTGGGGGTGCTGGAGCTGCGCCACCGTCCCGACCTGTCGAGCTGGGTGGCGTACGGCCCGGCACTGGTCGCCGCGTTCCTGCCCACGCTGGCGATCGTGGTGGCCACCGACTCCAGCATGCTGCGGCAGGTCCTGCTGCTGCTCGGCGCGGTGGCGGTGTTGATCTTCGGCTCGATGACCCGGCAGCAGGCGCCGGTGATCGTGGGTGCCACGGTCACCGCGGTCGCGGCGGTGCACGCGCTGTTCGCGCTCGGCCCGTGGCTGGTGCTGATCCCGGTCGGCTTCGTCCTGCTGGTGCTCGGGGCGAGCAACGAGCGCCGCCGCCGCGCCCAGGAACGCCTGCAGACCGCCCTGCGCGGGATGCGATGAAACCGGAGGGGTGGGCATTCGCCCACGGAGGGGTGGGCATTCGCCGCCGTGGGCGGGCAGAGGGGGCCGGGTCCGTGGGCCGGCTGGGCGGGGCGAGTCGATCAAGCCTCGCCCGGGCGGGGCGGTCAGGACAGGGAGGCGCGGAGGGCGGCGTCCTTCTCGGCGACCAGGTCCTCGAGGCTCGCCTGGTAGTCGGCCATCCGCTTGAGCAGGACCGGGTCGCCGGCGGCCAGGATGCGGACCGCGAGGAGCCCGGCGTTGCGCGCGTTGCCGATGGAGACCGTGGCCACCGGCACGCCCGCCGGCATCTGCACGATGGACAGCAGCGAGTCCATCCCGTCCAGGTACTTCAACGGGACCGGCACGCCGATCACCGGCAGCGGGGTGACCGAGGCGACCATGCCGGGCAGGTGGGCCGCGCCGCCCGCCCCGGCGATGATCACCTTGATGCCCCGGCCGGCGGCGTCGCGGCCGTACTCGATCATCTTGACCGGGGTGCGGTGCGCGGAGACCACCCCGACCTCGTAGGGCACCTCGAACTCGTCCAGGGCCTCGGCGGCGGCCTTCATGGTCGGCCAGTCCGAGTCGCTGCCCATGATCAGCCCGACGGTGCTCATTCCGGTCTTCCCTTCGTTCGCGACCGCGGGGCTCGCAAGCTCACTCCTCGCACTCACTGTGTCCCTCGCGCAGCCAGCGGGCGGCTCGCGCGGCCCGGGCCCGTACGTCGTCCAGGTCGTCGCCGAGCACCGTGACGTGCCCGATCTTGCGGCCCGGTCGCACCTGCTTGCCGTACAGGTGGACCTTGGCCCCGGGCTCGGCGGCGAACAGGTGGTGCAGTCGCTCGTCGATGGACATCCCGCCCGGCTCGCCACCGAGCACGTTCGCCATCACCACGACCGGCGCGGTGAGCGAGGTGTCTCCCATCGGGTAGTCCAGCACCGCCCGCAGGTGCTGCTCGAACTGCGAGGTCCGGGCCCCCTCGATGGTCCAGTGCCCCGAGTTGTGCGGCCGCATGGCCAGCTCGTTGACCACCAGCCCGCCGGGCGTCTCGAACAGCTCCACGGCCAGCAGGCCGACCACGCCGAGCGCGGTGGCCAGGTCGATGGCGAGCTGCTGGGCGGCGACCGCCAGTTCCTCCGGCAGGCCGGGCGCGGGGGCGAGCACCTCGACGCAGATCCCGTCCCGCTGCACCGTCTCCACCACGGGGTACGCGGCGACCTGCCCGAACGGCGAGCGGGCCACCTGCACGGCCAGCTCGCGGCGGAGCGCGACCCGCTCCTCGACGATCAACGGGGTGCCCCCGGCGAGCAGGGTCGTGGCCAGCTCCTCGGCCTGGACGGCGTCGTCCACCAGCCAGACACCCCGGCCGTCGTAGCCGCCCCGGGCCGCCTTGAGCACCACCGGCCAGCCGACCTCGGCGCCGAAGGCGACCAGGTCCGCGGGCTGCTCCACCGGCTGCCAGGCGGGGTTCGGCGCGCCCAGCTCGGCGAGCCGCTCGCGCATCACCCGCTTGTCCTGGGCGTGCAGCAGCGCGTCGGCCGGCGGGTAGAGCGTCACCCCCTCGTCGGCGAGGGTGCGGATGTGCCCGCTGGGCACGTGCTCGTGGTCGAAGGTGACCACGTCGCAGCCCTTGGCGAAGGTGCGCAGGGCGGCGAGGTCGGTGTGGTCGCCGTACTGGACGTCGGCCGCGACCAGCGCGGCGCCGTCGTCCGGGGCGAGCGCCAGCACGCGCAGCGACTGGCCGAGGGCGATGGCGGCCTGGTGGGTCATCCGGGCCAGTTGGCCACCGCCCACCATGCCGACGACAGGCAGTCCGGTACGGGAATCCATAGCGCCGCCAGCCTATCCGGGCGGCCGGCAGCACCGGCCGCGAGGTCCACGAAGCGGGCGGCCGATGTCAGGCGGGATGGACCGCGACGCGGCGCGGACGGCGGGCCACCTCCTGGGCGGTACGCCGGGCGATCAGCGCGGAGCCGATCGCGGTGGGCGCGAGCCAGGCGATCAGGTTGCCGTCGGTCATCTGCACGGCGAAGCCGGTGACGAAGGCGATCACGGTGCTGCCCATCAGGTTGAGGTGCCAGATCCGCCACCCGCGGGCACCGAGGCTTCGGGGGCGGCGGCGGGCGATCCAGAGGCCGCCGATCAGCCAACCCAGGGTGAGTGCGCCGAGCACGGCGAGGCCCCACAACCGCGCCGGTTCGAGGGCGAACAGGCCGAGCGCGCTGAGGCTCAGGCCGAGGGCCGATGCGGCGTAGGCCCAGCCCAGCCGGGTGTGGCGGCCTCGCCGCTTCGGAGCGAGCAGCACGGGCAGCGCGAGCAGCAGGCCGCTGATGCCGCTGAGGGCGTGAATGACGACCAGAACGCTCCGCATGACGATCTCCCCGTTCTTCGACCTCCCACAATGGGATGTCGGTAAGGCCAGCATGGGACCTGACACAATGGGATGTCAAGCGACATCGAAAAGGAGCGCCGCCCATGCCGGACCGGCCGTTGAACGCCACCGCCGCATCCCTGCTCGGCTTCCTGCACGAGGGCCCGATGACCGGCTGGGACCTGGTCGAGTACGCCCAGCAGCGGATCGGGGCGTTCTGGTCGCTGACCCAGAGCCAGGTCTACCGCGAGTTGACCGCGATGGCCTCCGCTGGACTGGTCCGGGCCGGCGAACGCGGGCGGCGCGACAGGCAGCCGTACGAGATCACCGAGGCCGGGCGCGCCGCGTTCGCCGAGTGGGCCGCGAAGCCGCCGGCGGCGGAGACGATCCGGTTCCCCCTGCTGTTGACCGTGCTCTTCGGGCGGCACCTGCCACCGGAACGGCTGGCGGACTACCTGGCCGGACACCGGACCGCCCACGCCGCCCGGCTGGCTGAGTACGAGCAGGTGGCCGCCGCGCTGCCGGGGGAGGCGGACGAGATCGACCCGTACTCCGTGGCGACGCTGCGCTTCGGGCTGGCCTACGAGCGAGCGGTGCTGCAGTGGTTCGACGCCCTGCCCGGGCCGCTGCGGCCGGGAGCCCCGGGGACCGGCGGGGCCCGACCACCGGCCGAAGCTTGACATGATCAGGCCATGACCACCCGCGACCTGCTGCGAGGGCTTCCCGTGCTCGCGCACGAGATGCCCCCGTTCGATCCCGCCGACGCGCCCGACGCGCCGGTCCCGCTCTTCGCCTGCTGGCTGGCCGCAGCGATCGACGCCGGCGTGGACGAGCCGCACGCGATGACCGTCTCGACCGTCGACGCCGACGGCGCGCCGGACGCGCGGGTGCTCATCCTCAAGGACCTGGACGACGAGGGCTGGCACTTCGCCACCACGGCGACCAGCGCCAAGGGGCGGCAGCTCGCCGGCAACCCGCGGATCGCGCTGAGCTTCCACTGGCGGGAGCAGGGCCGACAGGTCCGGGTACGGGGCACCGCCCGGACCGCCGACCCGGAGGTCTCCCGCCAGGACTTCCTGGCCCGCCCGGAGGGCTCCCGGATCGCCACCCTGCCCGGCCGGCAGAGCGCCGTGCTGACCGACCGCGCCGAGCTGGACCGGGAACTGGCCGAGGTGCGGACCCGGCTGGCCGCCGACCCCGGGCTGGTCGCCGAGGCGCACCAGGTCTACTCGGTCACCCCCGCGACCGTCGAGTTCTGGCAGGCCGACCGGGAACGCCGGCACGTCCGGCTGCGCTACCGCCGCGCCGGCGACGGCTGGGCGCGGGAGCTGCTCTGGCCCTGACCGCTCAGCCGAGCTGGGCGACCAGGTCGTCGACCGAGGTCACCGGCCGCTGGCAGACGAAACCCCGGCAGACGTACGCGGCGGGCCGGCCGTCGACCAGCGGCCGGTCGGCCAGCAGCGGCACGCCCGGCTGGTCGCTGCGGCCGGCCACCACCACGGCGCCGGGCGGGGCGTGCCGGTGCGCGGCCGCGACGAGGGGGTCGCCCACCGGGTCGTCGGTCACCACCGCGATCTCGTACGGCCCGGAGAGCAGCGCCTCGCCGACGGTGGCCGCGTATCCGGTGAACCGGGCGTGCCGGCCGACGATCGGCGCCACCGTCGACAGCGCGGCCTCGGCCGCCTCCCGGTAACGGGTCTCCCCGCTCAGCGCCGCGTACGCGACCAGCGCCGCGACGATCGCCGACCGGCCCGACGGGGTGGCGTTGTCGGTGGGGTCGGCGGGCCGGGTGACCAGACGCTCAGCGTCGTCGGCGGTGTCGTAGAAGCCGCCGTCCGGGGCGGCGAACCGGGCCAGCGCCACGTCGAGCAACCGCCCCGCCAGGGTCAGCCAGCGCCCCTCGCCGGTGAGCTGGTGCAGGGCGCAGAACGCCTCGGCCACGCAGCCGTAGTCCTCCAGCACCCCGGCCGGCTCACCGACCGTTCTGTCCCGGGAGACCCGGCGCAGCCGCCCGTCCACCAGGTGCACGGCCGCCAGGTGTTCGGCGGCGTCCCGCATCGCGCCGTCGGCCACGATGGTGACGCCCTCCATGAGGTTGGCGTCCTCCTCGTCGGGGTCCGCGTAGAGCGCGGCGACCTGCTGGAACTCGGCGATCGCGGTGATCGCCAGCCCGTTCCAGGCGGCCACCACCTTGTCGTCCCGGGCCGGCTGGGGGCGGGTGTCCCGGGCGGCGAGCAGCCGGCCGACCACCTCCCGCCAGCGGGCCCGGACCGCCGGGTCGGCGTCGTCGACGTCCCGGGCCAGCTTCAGCACGCTGGTGCCGTGCTCAAACGTCCCGGCCTCGGTCACCCCGAACAGGTCGGCGGCGAAGCGGCCGTCCTGTTCGCCCAGTACCTCGACGAGCTGGGCCGGGGTCCAGACGTAGGTGAGGCCCTCGACCCCCGCGGTGTCGGCGTCCAGCGCGGAGGCGAAGCCCTCGCCGGGCCGGTGCAGCTCGTCGGCGAGGAACCGGGCGGTGTCCCGGGCCACCCGCCGGGCCAGCCGGTCCCCGGTGAGCCGCCAGAGCTGGGTGTAGACCCGCAACAGCAGCGCGTTGTCGTAGAGCATCTTCTCGAAGTGCGGCACGGTCCAGTGACCGTCCACCGAGTACCGGGCGAAGCCGCCGGCGAGCTGGTCGTGCAGGCCACCCCGGGCCATCGCCTCGCAGGTGTGCCGGACGATCTCCAGGCTCCGCGCCGAGCCGGTGCGCTGGTGGTGCCGGAGCAGGAAGAGCAGGTTCATGTGCGGCGGGAACTTGGGCGCCCCGCCGAAGCCGCCGTTCGTCTCGTCGTACTCCTGGCCGAGCTGCGCCGCGGCGGCGTCGAGCAGGTCGGCGGTGAGCGGGGCGGTGAGGCCGCCGACGGCCTGGGCGCCGCCGATCGCCTCGACCACGGCGGCGCCCTGTTGCCGCACCGCCTCCCGCTGGTCCCGCCAGGCGGTGGCGACCGAGCCGAGCAGGCGGATGAAGTTCGGCCGGGGGAAGTAGGTGCCGCAGAAGAACGGGGTGCCGTCCGGGGTGGCGAACACGGTCATCGGCCACCCGCCCTGCCCGGTCATCGCCTGGGTGGCGGTCATGTAGACGGCGTCCACGTCCGGGCGTTCCTCCCGGTCCACCTTGACGCAGACGAAGTCGTCGTTCATGAGCTGGGCGACGCCCTCGTTCTCGAACGACTCGTGGGCCATCACGTGGCACCAGTGGCAGGCGGCGTAGCCGACCGAGATGAGGACGGGCACGTCGCGCCGTTTCGCCTCGGCGAACGCCTCGTCGCACCAGGGCCACCAGTCGACCGGGTTGTCGGCGTGCTGGAGCAGGTACGGCGAGGTGGCCTCGGCAAGTCGGTTCACCCGACGACCATATCCAGCCCCGGCGGCAGGTCTCGAAAGTTGGCTCGTTGAAGACGCATGAGGCTTATCAGTTGGCTACGGAGTGGCCACCGACGACGGACCACCCAGACAGGGCCTCTGGTGGGTCTGTAGACGCGAGAAACCCCGATCTGCCGGTGAGGGTAGGTCGGGTTTCTCTGGAGTCGTGGAGTGGTGGAGCGGGTTACTTGGCCGCCCTGGCGAACGTCACGAACGCGGACCACTCTTCCGGGGTGAAGGTGAGCGCCGGCCCCTGGGGGTCTTTACTGTCTCGGACGGCAACGACACCGGGGAGGTTGTCCGCAACCTCAACACAGTTGCCCTGGGCTCCGCTCCGGGTGGACTTGCGCCACGCCGCGCCGGTCAGATCAATCATGGCGCCTCTCCTTGATTCCCTGCATTAGCTTCCGGATGACTTCACCGTAGGCGTGATACCAGCCCTTACTCTTCGATTCCTTGGCGAGACTGACGAGAACTTCCGTCATGTCCGGTGGCGCACCGTAGAGCCGACACATCTGGTCTACGTCCAGCGTCCGAACGGGGGTCTGTCCCGACTCAATGCGGTACATCTTGGCGCGCGACCACTCAAGATCCGAAGCAGCAGCCTCCAAGCCGATACCGGCCTGCTCTCGGGCCTGCCGCAACAGCCGACCAAGCTCACGCCTCGGCACCGTCGATCCCACCTCGGTCATCGACACCATCCTCCCTGTCTCATCCTGACGCGTCACCCGACTTGCCGTGAGACAGCTCTTGCATCATCACCCGCAAAGCGAGTCTCTGCGTGAACGTCTCGTGTGGAGTGTTGCATAGCGCATCGACGGCCCCGGATCGTGGCAGCTAGAGACGGTGACCGGCCGATCACGGGAGGTTAGAGACGTGCCCCGGTGGAAGTGGTTCCAACGCAAGACCGAATCCGTGGACGTGGTACAGCAGCCCATCTACGGGAACCAGGGAGGTGCCTACGGGTCGCAACCCGACCTCAATCCAGAGTGGAACACCCCTACCCGGGTCATCCCCCGAGACCGGCCCCTACTGACCCGGGCCGCCGAATGGCGAGCCAGTCACGCCGTGAGGGACGACCGTGCTTGAGAGGCGAGGAACCGAACCGCCGTTCGCGGTGATCATGGCCGGTTACGTGGTGGACCTGCATCACCGGGGACCGTGCTCCCGGTGCCAGGAAGACGGGAGTTGCCCCCGGCTGCAAAGGGCTGGCGAGACCCTCCGAGCTTGGCGAGACAGGAAAGGCCAATGATCAACTCGGGGGACTTGTTCCACGTAGCCCGAGCGGCCAGCGTCCAATTCGTTCGACCAATCATGTTCCGGGTTATCCGGGTGCTCGACTGGCCGACCTATGACGGATGGGCTTGGCTGGACGGCTACGAGTTGAATTCGGCCGGAGACGCGGCAATCCGACGGTCAATCTTTGTGCAGCCGGCAGGGCTGCGAAAGCTGGCACCCGAGGCACACCAACAGTCGGCGCAACGGAAGCCGATGACGCGGATTCCCGTAAGAGTCCTATGACCGGTGTTCGGCTGCGGCGCTGGCGGCTGCCCACTGCTGCCCACGGCCGACGGCGCGCGGCCAAGGCCGCGTCCAGGAGGGGTTACACGAATGGGATGGCGCGATAAGGTGGCTCGGTAAGCCCCGGGTCCGCCTCTGCTTTGCATGCCGCCCGGGGCACGGCTTTTCCGGGCAGGCCTGCCCCGCCCCGACGCCCGCCGAAAATAACGGAAAGCCGCCCAGTCCCGTAAGCACTAGGAACTTGCCGCCCCTCGACGGCCTCAGGACGCGCCGTCGGCGCGGAGCGGCAAGACGTTGCCCTGGGCGCCGTCGCGCAGCGACCCCAGCACCGCGCCGATCTTGTCCGCCGGCATCGGCTTGAAGAAGTGGTAGCCCTGCGCGGAAGTGCAGCCCAGTTCGGCCAGGGCGGTCCGCTGCTCGGCCGTCTCCACGCCCTCGGCGACCACGCGCAGCCCCAACTCGTGGGCGAGGCCCACGGTGGTCCGCACGATCGCCGCCGCCTCCGGGGAGTCGGCCATCCGGATGACGAAGGAGCGGTCGACCTTCAGCTCGTCGACGGCGATCCGGGTCAGGAAGGTCAGCGACGAGAAGCCGGTGCCGAAGTCGTCGACCGCCAGCTGCACCCCCATCGACCGCAGGGTGGCCAGCACCTCGTCGATGACCTCCAGCTCGCTCATCACCACCGTCTCGGTGATCTCCAGGACCAGCCGGTGCGGCGGGACCTGGTGCCGGCGCAGCGCGTCGCCGATCTCCCCGGGCAGTCGCGGGTCGAGCAGGCTGCGCGCCGAGAGGTTCACCGAGATCGGCACGTCGAGCCCGTCGCGGGCCCACCCGGCGGCCACCGCGAGCGCCTTGTCCAGCACGTACCGGGTGAAGCTGGCGAGCTGCTCGCTGTTCTCCACCGGGCGGATGAAATCGGCCGGGCCGAGCCAGCCACGCCGCGGGTGCCGCCAGCGGATCAGCGCCTCCACGCCGGTCGGCGCGCCGGTCGCCAGGTCCACCGCCGGCTGCAACGCCAGCACCAGCTGGTCGTCGGCCTCCAGGGCCTCGCGCAGCTCGGCCAGCAGCGCCAGGTGGTCGGTGCTCGCCGCGTCCCGGGAGCTGTCGTACGCGGCGACGCTGCCGCCGCCCTCCTTCGCCTGGTACATCGCGATGTCGGCCCGGCGCAGCAGCTCGGTCATGTCCGCGGTGCCCGCGGCCGCGACCACCACCCCGACGGCCACCTCGACGGACATCCGCACCCCGGCCACCTCGGTCGGCGCGGCCAGCCGCTCGGCGATCTCCCGGGCCTGGCGCAGCGCGTACGTGACCGGGGCCGCACGGTCGTCGACCACCGGGACCGCGGTCAGCAGCACGGCGAACTCGTCGCCGCCGAGCCGGCCGAGCAGGTCGCCGGGGCGGCCCAGGGCGGCCAGCCGGTTCGCGGTCAGCCGCAGCAGCTGGTCCCCGGCGGCGTGCCCGAGGGTGTCGTTGACCTCTTTGAACTGGTTCACGTCGAGCAGCAGCAGCGCGACCGGATGGTCGTGGGCGAGCTGCCGCAACGCCTGGTCGCCCTTGGTGAGCATGGCCGCCCGGTTGAGCAGGCCGGTGAGCTGGTCGTGCACCGCCTCGTACGAGGAGCGGGCGGTGACCAACCGCAGCTCACGGTGGGTGGCCGCGTCGTGCAGGGCGGCGGCCAGCGCGTCGCCGAACGCGGCCACGCCGTCCCGTTCCCGGACGGTGGGCGGCGCCGAGCGGGGGAAATGAACGCGCAGCCGGCCCACCTCCACGCTCCCCACCGACAGCGGCCGCACCAGCTCGTGGTCCCCCGTCTCGGCCGGCGCGGGGGGCGCGACCTCACGGTCGCGTACCTGACCACCGGTGTCCGCGCGGTAGCGCCGCCACCGGCCGTCGCCCCGGGCGACGTCCACCTCGACCAGCTCGGCGCCGAAGAGCGAGAGCGCCCCGGTCACCGCGGCGGTCGCCACCCCCCGCTCGTCGAGCTGGTTGAGCGCGGCCGTGGCCTCGGCGAACGCCCGCCAGGTGCGGCGCTCCTGGTCGGCCCGGAGCCGGTGCCGATAGGTCTGCTGGAGCAGCCAGAGCGGCGGCGGCAGGAGCAGCACCCAGCGCGGATCCAGCTCGAGCAGGGCGACCACCACCAGGCCGACCGCCACGTTGCCGACGAACATGAGCAGCTTGCCGCGGAGCGCGGCGAGCAGCGGTGGGCCGATCGGGATGCCGTGCCGCAGCGCGAGCGTCGCGCCGCCCAGCCACGCGGTGGTGAGCAGGTAGGTGACCGAGCCGGCGATCAGCGCGACGGCCAGCTCCGGGGTCGGCGCGGCGAGCATCGGCCGGCCGAGCGCGCTCGCCACCGCGGCGGCGAGGGCGGTGGCGGCGGTCAGCGAACCGGCGATCCGGACCAGCTCCAGCGCCGGGCGGCGGTCGACGCACACGGACATCCCGGTCCAGGCGGCCCCGGCGCCGAGCAGGGCGGCGGCCGGCAGCCAACCGGCCGGCGCGAGATAGAGGCAGACGATGAGGGCGGCCTCGCCCCAGGTGATGCTGACCATGCCGGCGGCGGTGCGGAACCGCAGGCGGGCCAGCTGGGCGACGGCGAACGCGGCGACCGCGAGGCCGAACCGGGCCGGCCCGGGCAGCGGGTCGCCGGCCGGGAGGGACGCCGGGACGGTGAGACCGAGCACCGCGGCACCCGCCGCGGTGGCCGCCACCGCGGCGGTGAGCAGGAGGACACTGACCGGCGTGCCGCGCAGGCCGAGCCGGTCGGGGGGTTGACCGTCCCTGCCGGAGGTCACGGACCCATCCCGTCGAGAGGCGGCCCGAGGGCACGGTGGGTGGCCACTGCTGCCAAGGACATCGGCGCCCCCCTCCCGCGCACGGCTCAGGGACTTTCGGTCCCCCCGGCGGAAGGCTAAGCCAAAGCCGGTGGTCGCAACAGGGGGCGACGACCGGCTTCGGCGTGATTCATGCGCCGACTACCCGTTCCGGCGCTGCTGGGAGCCGTTGGGAGACTCCGCGGGTGATTCCTGCGAGACGGTCCCGTCTGTCGGATCGGCGACTGCCGCGTCGGCCCGATCGTGGTCGGCCGGGCCGGCCTGCGGCGGGAACCGGTCGGGCAGCCGGCGCAGCCGGGCGTTCATGTTGCGGATCAGCAGGACGGTGACGGTGGCCAGCGCGACGATGAGGAAAAGGCCCATCGGGCCGGCCAGACCACCCGTACGGGTGTCACCGAAGTTGTTCTCCGCGAGCACCTGGGCGGTGGTCAGCATGGTGTTCCTCCGATGTGCGGCTGCCCCTCAGCGTAGCCCGCCGCCGGATCAGCGGGCATGGGCCGTCTCGCGGACCCCGGCGAAGAGGTCGGACTCGGGCAGCGGGCTGTCGACCAGCGAGCGGGCGAGCTGGAAGTCCTCGGTCGGCCAGGCGCGCTGCTGCAGGTCCATCGGCACCTGGAACCAGAAGCCGTCCGGGTCGATCTGGGTGGCGTGGGCGCGCAGCGCGTCGTCGCGGACCGGGAAGTAGTCGGCGCACTCCACCCGGGTGGTGATCCGGCCGCCCTTGTCCGGCCGGTCCTCCCAGCGCTTCATCCAGTCGCCGTACGGGGACTCCAGGCCGGCGGCGAGCATCCCCTCGTGCAGGGCCATGATCTTGGCGCGGGAGAAGCCGATGTCGTAGTAGAGCTTGAGCGGCTGCCAGGGCTCGCCCAGCTCCGGGTGCCGCTCCGGGTCGCCGGCGGCCTCGAAGGCGGCCACGGTCACCTTGTGGGTCATGATGTGGTCGGGGTGCGGGTAGCCGCCCTCCTCGTCGTACGTGGTGACGACGTGCGGACGGAACTGGCGCATCAGCCGCACCAGCGGGGCGGCGGCCGTCTCGACGTCCTGCAGGGCGAAGCAGCCCTCGGGCAGGGGCGGCAGCGGGTCGCCCTCGGGCAGCCCGGAGTCGACGAAGCCGAGCCAGGCCTGCTCGATGCCGAGGATCGCCCGGGCCGCGTCCATCTCGGCACGGCGGATGTCGGCGATGTTGGCCCACACGTCCGGACGGTCCATCTTGGGGTTGAGCACGCTCCCCCGCTCGCCACCCGTACAGGTGACGACCAGGACGTCGACCCCCTCGGCGACATATTTCGCCGTGGTCGCGGCGCCCTTGCTCGACTCGTCGTCGGGATGGGCGTGCACCGCCATGAGACGCAGCTGCTCTGCCACCTTCGGCGCTCCTCGTCTGTGCCGGCCAGGCCGGGCCCGTCCGGGCCGACCCGGCTGACCTGCCGGAATCTCCCCCCGCGCCCGCCGAGACCCCCGCGGTGGCTGGCCGGCGGCTCCGCCGACCCGCCATCCTTGGCTCAGCGCCGGGCTGGGAAGATGGACTCTGCCATTCTTGCCGATGCCGCCGACAACAACGCCAGGAGATACCCGCCGGTGAGCGAGACGCACGCCACAGTCACCCCGGGCGCGCCGGTCTTCCCGCCCGGGCGGTACGGCCGCCGCCGCCAGCCCGGCCGCCGCCGGCCGCTCCTGCTCGCCCTGGTGGTGGCCGTTCTGCTGGCCGTCCTCGGGCTGGTCGCCGCCAAGCTCTACCAGCAGTACGGCGACCCGGAGTACCGGGCCGAGGTGATCACCTACACCGGGATCACCGACACCCGGGTGGTGGTCGACTTCCGGGTCACCGTGCCCCCCGGTGGCTCGGCGACCTGCCTGCTGCGGGCCCGCTCGCACGACGGCGCCGAGGTCGGTCACGTCGAGGCCACCGTGACCGCCCGGCCCGGCCAGCGGCACGTCACCGCCCGGCAGGAGGTGCCGACCAACGCCCGCCCGTTCATCGGCGAGGTGTTGCGCTGCCGGCCCGCCGGCTGACCCCGACCGACCCCGCACCCCCGGTCGCGTCACCGGCACCGGGGGTGTTCGGCGGCACCCTGACGTGCCCGGCACTGGTAACTTGGTGGTTCACCTGTCAGCCAGTCCGCACCAACCGAGGAGACCGCCTGTGTCCACCAATGACAACAAGGCGCCCGCCACCTGGCTGTCCCAGGACGCGTACGACCGCCTGCAGGCCGAGCTCGACGAGCTGATCGCCAACCGGCCGGTCATCGCCGCCGAGATCAACGCCCGGCGCGAGGAGGGCGACCTGCGGGAGAACGGGGGCTACCACGCCGCCCGCGAGGAGCAGGGCAAGGCCGAGGGGCGCATCCTCTACCTGAAGGAGCTGCTCCGCACGGCCAAGGTCGGCGAGGCCCCCGCCGCCGACGCGGTGTCGCCGGGCATGGTCGTGACGATCTACTTCGACGACGACGCCGACGACACGGAGACCTTCCTGCTCGGCTCCCGGGAGATCGCCTCCACCACCGACCTGACGGTCTACAGCCCCGAGTCCGCGCTCGGCAAGGCGATCCTGGGCGGCAAGGCCGGCCAGACCTGCACCTACACGGCACCCAGCGGCGCGGACATCAAGGTGACCGTCGTCAAGTTCGAGCCGTACTCCGGCTGACGCCCTCCGGACCCGCGCCGGACGGCTCGGGTCCGACCCGACCGAGGCTGACAGGCTCCCTCGGACCCGAGCCACACCGCGACCGCCCCGGCCCACCGGCCGGGGCGGTCGCGTCGTCCGGGGCCGGGACGCGGATCAGGACTCGGCGGCGAACACCACCTGGTAGCCACTGGCCCGCAGGGCGCTGATCAGCGTGTCCGAGTGCTCCACGCCGCGGGTCTCCACCGAGAGCGCCACCTCCACCTCGCCCAGGCGCAGGTGCGGATTGGCCCGCTGGTGCTCCACGTCCACGACGTTGGCCCGGTGCTCGGCGATCTCGCTGAGCAGCGAGGCGAGCTGACCCGGCCGGTCCGTGCAGCGCACCGTCACGCGCAGGTAGCGGCCGGCCGCCGCCAGGCCGTGCTCGATCACCCGGAGCATGAGCAGCGGGTCGATGTTGCCGCCGGAGAGCACCGCCACCACCGGCGCCTGCACCTCCACCGCCCCGGCCAGCAGCGCCGCCACCCCGACCGCCCCGGCCGGCTCCACCACCTGCTTGCCTCGTTCCAGCAGCATCAGCAGCGCCCGGGAGATGTCCTCCTCGGAGACGGTGACGATCTCGTCGACCAGCTTGCGGACGTGGGTGAAGGTCAGATCGCCGGGCCGGCCGACCGCGATGCCGTCGGCGATCGTCGAGAACGACGGCAGGCGTACCGGCTCGCCGGCCTTGAGCGAGAGCGGGAAGGCGGCGGCCGTGGCCGCCTGCACCCCGATCACCCGTACGTCGGGGCGGAGCGCCTTGGCCACGACCGCCATCCCGGAGATCAGACCGCCGCCGCCCACGCCGGTGACGATGGTCTTCACGTCCGGGCACTGCTCGAGGATCTCCAGCGCCACGGTGCCCTGCCCGGCGATCACGTCCGGGTGGTCGAACGGGTGGATGAACACCGCCCCGGTCCGCTCGGCGAAGGTCTGCGCCGCGACCAGCGACTCGTCCACCGTGTTGCCGACCAGCTCGACCGTGGCGCCGTACCCCTTGGTGGCGGCGACCTTCGGCAGCGGCGCGTTGACCGGCATGAAGACCGTGGCGTGGGTGCCGACCAGGCCGGCGGCGAGCGCGACCCCCTGGGCGTGGTTGCCGGCGCTCGCCGCGACCACGCCGCGTTCCCGTTCCTCCGCCGAGAGCCGGGAGATCCGCACGTACGCCCCGCGCACCTTGTACGACCCGGCACGTTGCACGTTCTCGCACTTCAGCCACGCCGGGCCGCCCAGCGCGGCGCTGAGCGGCCGGGACGGCTCCAGCGGGGTGGTACGGGTGACGCCGGCGAGCAGCTCCCGCGCGGCCGCAACGTCGGCGAGGCCGACCAGTTCAGTCATGCCCCGATCGTGCCACCCGATCCCGGCGGAACCTGCGGCGACGCCACCGTCGGATCGGTGACCACCTGCGGCGATGGTGCGATCACGGGCTGCGTCGGGGCCGGTGGTCAGCCGTCACGCGGTGGCCGGCGACCCCGTGCCGACCCGGGGGTAGCCGGGGGCGTGCCGCGACCAGGGGGCCTGCATCTCGAACTGGCCGGCGACGCCGAGCAGCAGCAGTTCCGAGCCAGGCGGCCCGACGAACTGGACGCCCACCGGCAGGCCGTCCGGGCGGCGGCCGACCGGCACCACGATGGACGGCAGCCCGGCGATGTTCCACGGCGCGGCGTACGGGGCGTACCGGATGTTGGCCGACATGTTCGCCAGCCAGGACCGGCCGGACCAGCCGGCGGCCTCCGGCGGCGACCCGGCCAGCGCCGGGGTGAGCAGCAGGTCGACCGAGCGGTCGGTGAAGAAGTTCACCGACCGGTCGCGCCAGGCGAGCCGGTCGGCCTCGCGGACGTACCCCCGGCGCTGCGCCCACTCGCCGAGCGCGACGTGCCGGCGGCTGCGCCGCTGGAGTTGGCGCGGCGCGACCCCGGCGGCCCGCACGTCGGCGGCGGCCGCGGCGAACCAGGTGGCGATGCCCTGCAGGCCGAGCCGGGTCGGGTAGACCGGGTCGGCCGGCACGGTGTCGTGCCCGGCGGCGGCCAGCAGCCGGCCGGCGGCGGCCACCGCGTCCCGGTTGGGCGCGTCCGGCGAGACGCCGCGCACCGGGGAGCGCAGCGAGACGCCGACCCGCAGCCGCGGCGGCGGGACCAGCTTCTCCGGGCGGCGCCCGGCCAGCACCGAGAAGCCGACCACCGCGTCGGCGACGGTGCTGGTGAGCATCCCGTGCTCGGTCAGCCCGAACCAGTCGTCGGCGCCGAGCTGGCAGGGCACCACGCCCCGGCCGGGCTTGAGCCCGACCAGGCCGCAGCAGGCCGCCGGGATGCGGATCGAGCCCAGTCCGTCGTTGCCGTGCGCCATCGGCACCAGCCCGGCGGCGACCGCGGCGGCCGCGCCGCCGGAGGAGCCGCCGGGGGTACGCGACAGGTCCCACGGGTTGCGGGTGACCCCGGTCTCGTCGTCGGTCAGCGCCCAGAGGCCGAGCTCCGGCATCCGGGTCACCCCGAGGATCACCGCGCCCGCGCCGCGCAGCCGGCGGACCACCTCGTGGTCGGCCTCCGCCACCGGGGTACGCACCGCCGCCGACCCGTTCCAGGTGGGCAGGCCGGCGACCGGGGTGTTCTCCTTCACCGCGACCGGCACCCCGGCCAGCGGGAGGTTGGCCAGGTCCTCCTGCTCGTCGACCTTCTCCGCCTCGGTGATCGCCTCCCCGCCGCGTACCGTGCGGAACGCGGCGAGGTCGGCGTCGGCCCGGGCGAGGTGGTCCAGGTGGTCGGCCACGACCTGGGTGGCGGAGACGTCGCCCCGGCGTACGCCCCGGGCGATCTGCCGGGCCGTCGCGCCCACCCAGGTCGTCGGCATGAAGTCCTGCACGGCCACCCTCCCCAGCCCGCGGTCAGCCCAGTGCCTGCTCCAGATCGGCGAGCAGGTCGTCGACCGTCTCGATGCCGACAGACAGTCGCACGAGATCGGCGGGAACTTCAAGCGGCGAGCCGGCAGCACTCGCGTGTGTCATCCGTCCCGGGTGCTCGATGAGGGACTCGACGCCGCCGAGGGACTCGGCGAGCACGAAGAGCCGGGCCCGGTTGCAGATCTCCACGGCGTGCTCCTCGCCGCCCGCCGCGCGGAACGAGATCATGCCGCCGAACCGGCGCATCTGCTTGACGGCCACCTCGTGCCCCGGGTGCGAGGGCAGGCCGGGGTAGATGACCTGAGCGACCTTGGCGTGGCCGTCCAGGTAGGCCGCGATCCGCTCGGCGTTGTCGCAGTGCCGGTCTATCCGTACGCCGAGGGTCTTGATGCCGCGCAGGGTGAGCCAGGCGTCGAACGGCCCGTTGATCGCGCCCATCGCGTTCTGGTGGTAGCGCAGCTCCTCGCCGAGCGCGCGGTCGGCGGCGATCAGTGCGCCGCCGACCACGTCGGAGTGCCCGCCGATGTACTTGGTGGTGGAGTGGACCACCACGTCGGCGCCGAGCAGGAGCGGCTGCTGGAGGTACGGCGAGGCGAACGTGTTGTCGACCACCAGCAGCGCGCCGGCGTCGTGCGCGACGGCGGCCAGGGCGGCGATGTCGGCGATGCCGAGCAGCGGGTTGGTCGGCGTCTCGATCCAGACGATCTTCGTGGCGCCGGGGCGGATCGCGGCCCGCACCGCGTCCGGGTCGGACACCTTCGCCGGGGTGTACTCCAGCCCCCAGCGCTCGGCGACCCTGGCGAAGAGCCGGTACGTGCCGCCGTACGCGTCGTCCGGGATGACCACGTGGTCACCCGGCTTGCAGACGGTCCGCAGCAGGGTGTCCTCGGCGGCCAGGCCGCTGGCGAAGGCGAGCGCCACCGGCCCGCCCTCCAGCGCGGCCAGGCACTCCTGCAGCGCGTCGCGGGTGGGGTTGCCGGAGCGGCTGTACTCGTAGCCCTGCCGGGGCGCGCCGACGGCGTCCTGGGCGTAGGTGCTGGTCTGGTAGATCGGCGGGATCACCGCGCCGGTGCGGGCCTCCGGGTCCTGACCGGCGTGGATGGCGAGCGTCTCGAAGCCGTGACTCATGCCCGAGACGTTAGTCCGCCCGTCCGTCCCAGCACGTGGAACCCGGGCCCGCGTCGCAACCCGGGGGTTGTCCGACCCGTCCGCCATACTGGCGTGGTGACCTCGTCCACCTCTCTGCCGTCCCGCCTGGTCGGCGTGGCGGAGCGGATCCCGGCTGCGCTCGACCAGCTGCAAGGGCCGGATCACGGCCGGGTGAGCCTGCCGGTCCGGCTCGCCTGGTCCGGCCCGACGGAGTTCAACGTCACCGACCCCGGGCAGCGACTCACCCTCTACCGGACGCTGATGGACTGTGGCCAGCGCGACGACATCGTGCGCTATGTGAACCCGACCCTGCTGCGCCGGGACTGGCCCCGCATCCGTCGGCTGACCGCACGACGGGTTGTCGCCCTCTGGGAACGCCGAATGCCCGACCTGGCCGCCTGAACGTGGACGACCTGCACGCCCGGCTTCTCCGCATCGGCTTCGCCGCTGGCGATGATCTCGGGTTGGTGCTTGCCGGCGGTTACGCCCTCTCGGCGCACAACCTCCTCAGCCGTCCCTCTCGCGACATCGACTTCGCGACCGCGACCACCCTGCCACTGCCGGATGTGGCAACCCGCCTGGCCGACGCCTACCGACGTGCGGGGTTCGACTGTCAGATCGTCGAGGCGACCCCGCGGATGGCACGGCTGATGGTGACGCGCAGCCCGGCCGCCTGCGAAGTGGACCTGCTCAAGGAGGCGATTGGACCACCAGCGGTACTGCACATCGGGCCGGTCCTGGCCCTGGACGACGCCATCGGACTCAAGGTCAGAGCGCTGCACGACCGCGCCGCACACCGGGACTACATCGACCTCAGGGCCGCCCACCGGCTGGTGAGTTGGCCGGAGCTGGAGGGTATGGGCGCCCGGCACACGGCCGGGTTCTCACTGGAGGAGTTGGCGGACCGACTCGGCGCGATCGAGGAGTTGGATATCGAGACCTTCGCCGCCTACCAGCTCAAGGATCAGGAAATCGCAGAACTTCGCCGCTGGGCACTGGAGTGGGAGGCAGACATCCGGACTCGGTTGGCCAGCGGCGAGACCGGCCCCTCCGGCATACCTGACGACGAGTGGGACACGTACCTGGACGCGCGGTAGCGGCACCGGGCCCGGGCGACCCGGTCCGCCACGGCATAGCCTGGCCCGGTGACTGGGTGCGTGTTCTGCGGGATCGTGGCGGGCGAGGTGCCCGCGTTCATCGTGGCCGACGAGCCGGACGGGATGGCCTTCCTGGACACCCGGCCGGTGTTCAAGGGGCACGTGCTGGTGGTGCCGCGCACCCACCTGGTCACCCTCGACACGCTGCCGGCCGAGGTGCTGCCCGGCTACTTCCGGCTGGTGCAGCGGATCATCGTCGCGGTGGAGACCGGTCTGGGGTCCGGTGGGACGTTCATGGCGGTCAACAACAAGGTGTCCCAGTCCGTACCCCACCTGCACACCCACGTGGTGCCGCGCACCAAGGGCGACGGGCTGCGCGGCTTCTTCTGGCCGCGCACCCGCTACGCCGACGACGCCGAGGCCCGGGAGTACGCCGACCGGATCGCCGCCGCGCTGGCCTGACCCCGCCTCGGGTCGGGTAAGGAATACGGAGGCGCTGCTGTTGCACACGCTGGGAAAGCCAAGAGAGGAGTCCCACCGTGTTCCTTCGCCGCATGAAGGCCGAGATGATCTCCCCCGACCAGGCCCTGCCGGGCCGCCCGATCGCGATGCCGATCGCCGACCGGCACGAGGTGCTCCCCTCGTCGCTGAAGGGCCCCTTCCCCGAGGGCTCGCAGGTCGCCGTCTTCGGGATGGGCTGCTTCTGGGGCGCCGAGCGGCTCTTCTGGACCCTCCCCGGTGTGCTCACCACCTCCGTCGGCTACGCGGGCGGCTACACCCCGAACCCCACGTACGAGGAGGTCTGCTCGGGGATGACCGGGCACGCCGAGGTGGTCCAGGTGGTCTACGACCCGACGCGGATCAGCTACGAGGACCTGCTGAAGGTCTTCTGGGAGAACCACGACCCGACCCAGGGCATGCGCCAGGGCAACGACGTCGGTACGCAGTACCGCTCGGCGATCTACGCCACCACCGACGAGCAGCTCGCCACCGCGCGGGCCGCGCGGGACGCGTTCGCGCCGATCGTGGCGCGGGCCGGCCGGGGCGAGATCACCACCGAGATCACCCGGCTCGGTGACTACTGGTTCGCCGAGGACTACCACCAGCAGTACCTGGCCCCGACCAAGAACCCGAACGGGTACTGCAACCACGGCCCGAACGGGCTGAGCTGCCCGGTCGGCGTGGCCCGTACCGCCGGCTGACCCGCCGGACGTCCGTTCCCGGGCCTGCGGTGTTCCTCACACCGCAGGCTCGGTGCATTTCGGGCATCGGTCGCCGCCAGGGCCGAACCGCCGCCGCGAACGACGGTTACCCAACGTGGTCGCGCATGATAGCGAACCTGTCACACGACTGTCATCGTCTCAACAGGCGAACTGCAACATCCTCTGGCAGCATGGGCTCGCATGTGCGGACTTGCGGGAGAGTTCCGCCGTGACGGTTCACGCGCCGAGGTGGCGACGGTGGAGCGCATGGCGGCCACGATGAGTGACCGAGGGCCCGATGACAGCGGTGTGTGGTCCCAGGGGCCGACCGCCCTGGGACACCGCCGCCTGAAGATCATCGACCTCTCCGCCGCCAGCGGGCAACCGATCGTCGACGCCGTCGCCGGCCTCACCGGCGTCTTCAACGGCTGCATCTACAACTACCGCGAGCTGCGCGCGGAACTGCAGGCCAAGGGGCACCGCTTCTTCTCCTCCGGCGACAGCGAGGTCGTGGTCAAGGCGTACGCCGAGTGGGGCCTGGACTTCGTCGACCACCTGGTCGGCATGTTCGCGGTGGCGATCAGCGAGCGGGACAGCGGCCGGCTGGTGCTGGCCCGGGACCGGCTCGGCATCAAGCCGCTCTACCTGGCCGAGACCCCCGGCGTGGTCCGCTTCGCGAGCACCCTGCCGGCGCTGCTGGCCGGCGGCGGGATCGACACCGCCATCGACCCGGTGGCGCTCGCCCACTACCTCAGCTTCCACAGCATCGTGCCGCCGCCGCGGACCATCCTGCGCGGCGTGACCAAGCTGCCCCCGGCCACGGTCCGGGTGTACGAGCCGGACGGCACCACCCACGAGCGGGTCTACTGGGACCCCGCCTTCACCCGTGGCACCGGCCGCTCCGACTGGACCGAGCGGGACTGGCAGGACGCGCTGCTGGAATCGCTCACCACCGCCGTACGCCGGCGGATGGTGGCCGACGTGCCGGTCGGCGTGCTGCTCTCCGGCGGGCTGGACTCCAGCCTGGTGGTGGCGCTGCTGGCCGGCGAGGGACAGTCCGGGCTGGCCACCTTCTCCATCGGCTTCGACGCGGTCGGCGGTCGGGAGGGCGACGAGTTCGTCTACTCCGACCTGGTCGCGAAGACCTTCGGCACCGACCACCACCAGATCCGGGTGCCCACCGGCGACCTGCTGCCGCCGCTGGAGGCCGCGGTCGCGGCCATGAGCGAACCCATGGTCAGCCACGACTGCGTGGCGTTCTGGCTGCTCAGTCAGGAGGTCGCCCGGCACGTCAAGGTGGTCCAGTCCGGCCAGGGCGCGGACGAGATCCTTGGTGGCTACCACTGGTACCCGCCGCTGGCCGGGGTGGACCGGGAGCGGGCGCTGGAGACGTACGCGAAGGCGTTCTTCGACCGCGACGCCGCCGGCCTGGCCCGGGTGCTGAACCCGGCGTGGCTGGCCGACGGTGACCCGGCGCGGGAGTTCGTCGCCGCGCACCTGGCCCGGCCGGGGGCGCAGACCGCGGTCGACGCCGGGCTGCGGATCGACACCCAGGTCATGCTGACCGACGACCCGGTCAAGCGGGTGGACAACATGACCATGGCGCACGGGCTGGAGGCCCGGGTGCCGTTCCTCGACCACGAGTTCGTCGAGCTGGCCGCGAGCTGCCCGCCGGAGCTGAAGCTGGCCCAGGGCGGCAAGGGCGTGCTCAAGGAGATCGGCCGGCGCGTCCTCCCGCACGAGGTGATCGACCGGCCGAAGGGCTACTTCCCGGTGCCCGGCCTCACCCACCTCGAGGGCAAGCTCCTCGACCGGGTACGCGACGCCCTGGCCGCGCCGGAGGCGCGCCGCCGGGGCCTGTTCCGCGCCGACTACGTCGACGCGCTGCTCGCCGACCCGAACGCCGAACTGACCCCGTTGAACGGAAACAAGCTGTGGCAACTGGGACTCCTGGAAATGTGGCTCCAGAGCCACGGAATCGACTGACCATGACCGACACCCTCGCCACCGGAACGGCCCGTACCGACCGGGAACGGGTGCTCGGCCGGCGCCGGGAACGCGTCGGCCCGGGCGGCGACCCGGTCGCCCCCGGCGCTCCGGAACCGCGGCAGCGGCCCGCCGACGGGTCCGGCGTGGTGCTGGACTGCGGCTGGGGCCGGCTGGTCTTCGGGCAGACCTTCACCGAGCAGGCCGAGGTCGCCCACGTGCTGCGCTCCGAGGCGGCCGGCGCCCGGGACATCTGCATTTACCTGCGCGACCCGCACGTGCTGGTCTCCCGACTGCCGGACGAGCTGTTCATCGACCCGTCGCTGACCTACCGGCTGCCGCTGGGCGAGCGTCGGCCGGCCGCCACCGAGGGCGGCGAGGTCCCCGGGCTGGCCATCCGCCCGCTGCGGGACACCGACGACGCGGAGGCGGTGAACCGGATCTACGCCCGCAACGGCATGGTCACGGCTCCGGTCGAGGTGCTGGTCGACAACGCCGGCACGGACCGGTTCCTGCACCTGGTCGCCGAGGACGCCGCCGGTGAGCTGGTCGGCACCATCACCGGGGTGGACCACGTCGCGGTCTTCGGCGACCCGGAGCACGGCGCCAGCCTCTGGTGCCTGACCGTGGACTTCAACACCGCACCGCCCGGCACCGGGCAGGCGCTGCTCACCGCCCTGGCCGACCGGCTCGACGAGCGGGGCCGGGCGTACGTGGACCTGTCGGTGCTGGCCGAGAACTCGGGGGCGATCCGGCTCTACGAGCGGCTCGGCTTCCACCGCACCGGGACGCTCTGCGTGAAGCGGAAGAACCCGATCAACGAGCGGCTCTTCCTGCCCGCCACGCCGGAGGGGTACGACGAGCTGAACCCGTACGCGAAGATCGTCGCGGACGAGGCGATGCGGCGCGGCATCCGGGTGGAGGTCACCGACCCGCGCTGGGGTGAGCTGAAGCTGACCAACGGCGGCCGGGTCATCCACACCCGCGAGTCGCTGTCGGAGCTCACCTCGGCGGTGGCGATGAGCCGCTGCGACGACAAGCGGGTGACCCGGCGGATCCTGACCGAGGCGGGGCTGTCGGTGCCGCGCGGCCGGACCGCCACCGGTGAACCCGACGACCTGGCCTTCCTGGCCGACGTCGGTCCGGTGGTGGTGAAGCCGGCGCGGGGCGAGCAGGGCAACGGCATCACCGTCGGGGTCCGTACGCCGGAGGCGCTCACCGCCGCCGTCGAGCTGGCCCGCCGGTTCTGCCCGGACGTACTGATCGAGGAGCTGCGCGCGGGCGAGGACCTGCGGGTGGTGGTCATCGACCACGAGGTGGTGGCCGCCGCCGTCCGCCGCCCCGCGCAGATCACCGGGGACGGGGTGCACGACGTCACCGAGCTGATCGAGCGGCAGAGCCGGCGGCGGGCCGCCGCCACCGGGGGCGAGTCGCGGATCCCGATCGACGACATGACCCGCGAGGTGGTGGCCGAGGCGGGTCACCGGATGCACGACGTGCTCCCCGAGGGGCAGGTGCTGGCCGTCCGCCGGACGGCCAACCTGCACACCGGCGGCACCATCCACGACGTGACCGCCGAGCTGCACCCGGAAATCGCCGAGGCGTGCGTGACGGCCAGCCGGGCGCTGGACATCCCGGTCACCGGGCTGGACCTGCTGGTGCCCGCCCCCGACGGGCCGGAGCACGTGTTCATCGAGGCGAACGAGCGGCCCGGCCTGGCCAACCACGAACCGCAGCCGACCGCGGAGCGTTTCGTCGACCTGCTCTTCCCCGGCACCCGGGCGCCGCAGCGGCTCTGGTCCCCGGCCGGCCCGGGAGGCGCCGCGTGAGCCCGAAGCCGCTGGAGATCGACGTCGACTACCTGCGCCAGGTGCTGATGGAGCTGCTGGAGATCCCCAGCCCGTCGGGGCGTACCGACCACGTCCAGCAGTACGTGGGCGAACGCCTCTCCGCGCTCGGCATCAGCTCGACGCTGACCCGGCGCGGGGCGCTCAGCGCCTGCCTGCCCGGTCCCCGGGCGACCGGCGCCGACCGGGCCGTCGTGGTGCACACCGACACCATCGGCGGCATGGTGAAGCGGCTCAAGGAGAACGGGCGGCTGGAGCTGAAGCCGATCGGCACGCACAGCGCGCGCTTCGCCGAGGGCGCGCAGGTCCGGATCTTCACCGACGACCTGGACCGCGTGATCACCGGCCAGGTGCTGCCGCTCAAGGCCAGCGGGCACCGCTACAACGAGGCCGTCGACCTGCAGGGCGTCGGCTGGGAACTGGTCGAGGTGCGGGTCGACGAGCCGGTGGACGACATCGCCGGCCTCCGCGCGCTCGGCGTCGACGCCGGCGACTTCGTCGCGCTGCTGGCCAACCCCATGATCACCCCCACCGGGTACGTGAAGTCCCGGCACCTGGACGACAAGGCCGGGGTGGCGGCGGTGCTGACCGCGTTCAAGGCGATGGTCGACGCGGGGGTCCAGCCCGCGGTCACCGCGCACCTGCTGGTCACCGTCACCGAGGAGCTCGGGCACGGGGCGAGTCACGGGCTCGACCCGGACGTGGCGGAGATCGTCTCGATCGACGCGGCGGTGGTCGCCCCCGGCCAGCAGTCCCGGGAGGACGCCGCCACCCTGGCCATGGGCGACGGGGTGGGCCCCTTCGACTACCACCTGACCCGCAACCTGGCCTCGATCGCCCGGGAACACGGCGTCGACCTGGTGCGGGACGTCTTCGACTACTACCGGTCGGACGTGGCCGCCGCGGTCGAGGCGGGCGCGCACGCCCGGGTGGCCCTGCTCGGCTTCGGCGTGGATGCCACCCACGGGCACGAGCGCACCCACCTCGACGGCCTGTGCCACCTCACCCAGCTGCTCTGCCTCTACCTGCAGAGCCCGCTGGTCTTCCCGGAGTGGGACGCCGAACCGGCGGGCGACCTGGCCGACTTCCCGTCGCTGGCCGTCCAGCCGGCCAGCGAGGAGGGCCCCCGCGAGGGCCCGATCGGCCTGGACTGAGCCGGCCGGCGGGGCGGCGGGGAACCAACCGCCGCCGACGTCCGGCCCTGACCTGTGATCCAAATCCGTTGCCGAGGTCACCGGGAAGTCGATAGCGTGGCGGTACACGGGAAAGGAGGTGGTCCAGACTTGTATAGCAATCGGACTCGTGAGGTGGCTGTCC
>NZ_RJLN01000059.1 GCF_003725545.1 Micromonospora solifontis
GGTGCCCGAGCCGGAGATGCTGCCGGTGAACAGCGTCTGCTGCGCGGACCACCCGTTGACGTTCGTCGGATCGCTCGACGTCCGGTAGGAGAAGGCCGTCCCACCCCACTGGTAGGCGAGCACCCAGATGTTCTTCGGGGCGAAGTAGAACAACGTGGGCGCGACGGCGGCGAAGGGCATCCCGTTCTGGCTCGCCGAGGCCATGTCCGACCAGTTCGTGAACGGGTTGAAGTTCATCGACCCCCAGGACGAGCCCGTGTCGTGCGTGGTCGCGTACACCAGGTGCTTGCCGTTGTAGACGACGTTGGTGAAGTCCTTCAGCGACACCCAACCCGACTTCGGGTTCGCCAGCGAGCCCGTCGACGACCAGCGGTAGCTCGACGGCAGCGAACAACCGCCGCCCGGCGGCGGCGTGGTGGGGTTGCTCCCGCCGTCAACCCGGACGAGTTGCCACTGCTGATTGGCGCCGTTCCAGTCGTCGTACTGGACGATGCTGCCGCCGTCGGCGGTCGAGGCGCCCATCACCTCCATGGCCTTGTTGCTGTTCCGGTTGATCAGCCGGACGTAGCCACTGTCGGAATCGGCCAACCGGAACTGCTGGTTGGTGCCGTTGTGGTCGGACCACTGCACGATGTCGGCGCTGTTGGCGGTCGAGAAGTTGTAGACGTCCAGCACCTTGCCGGATAGCCGCGACCGCACCCGGTAGTAGCCGCCGCCCGAGTCCACGAACTGCCACTGCTGCTGGCTGCCGTCGTTGCGCGCCCACTGCACGATCCGCGCGCCGTCGTTCGTGGCCAGGTTGTACACGTCCAGGGCCTTGCCACTGTTGCGGTTGATCAACACGTACCAGGCGTTCGTGTCGACCGTGGCCGCGGCGGCGGGCGTCGACACCGCCACCGCGGCGGCACCACCGACCACCACCGCCGCCGCGGCCGCGGCGACGACCCGCGGCAACCAGCCGCGCCGCCGGGACGGCGGCGCGGTCGATGGAGACCTACCAAAGGCGAACATGATCCTCCTCCAGTGACCACGGGCCACGGCGGTCCGCCCGAGGACAGACGCACCACAGCCCAGGACCGATGTTGTTAGCGTTCACAGAGTGCCCGGGTTCCCTACCCCGACCCACCACTGGACCGAGGCCGACGAAGCCGGCTCGCCCGGGTGAGCCATCGACGCCGCCGTCCTTGACCATTGACTGTGAGCGATAACATGCCTGTCGTCAAGACGTAACATCCGGGTCCTGGCGACGGCGCACTACATCGGCGATTGCGCATGGGTCCGATCGTGTGGTCCCCGCTGCGAGAACAGTCGGAGCGGGGACCACGCCGCGCGCGGCGCGGCTATCCTGCCGCCGTTGGCGTCGGCTGGGCCCCGGTGACCGTGGCGGCATCGGCGGGACGCCGTAGCCGGAGCACCGCGACGACCCGGGTCGCCAGCGTGGCGAGGTTCATCGCGGCGGCGACGGCGGCCCACAGCACCAGCGGCAGGGCCGCATGGCAGAGCTGTCCGAAGGTGATGTCCCGGCCGCCGGCGACCAGTTGCGCCAGCGCGTCGGCGAGTTGGTCGGTGCCCTCGTTGGCCAGACCCAGGCCGCTGTTGCCGAGCACGGCGATGCCCCAGCCGGAGGGCAGCAGCAGTTGGCTCGCGGTGTAGGTGAACCAGACGCCGTTGTGGCGTACCCAGCCGTGCTCGTCCCGGTCCCAGCCCATGCCGTAGGTCGACCCCGGACCGCCGGGGGTGTGCATCGCCGCGGCGCTCGCGGCCGAGACGAGGCGGGTGCCGTCGGCGGCCACGCCGCCGCGCGACTGCGTGATCAGCCAGCGGGCCAGGTCCCGCGCCGTGCTGATCACGCCGTCGGAGCCGGCGACGAACCGCTTCGGCTCGGCCACCGGCACCGTCGCGCCGTAGGCGTACACATAACCGGCACGGACCTGCGGTGGCAGGTCGCGTGGGGCCTGGTCGATGCCGACGCTGGCGGTCATGCCGAGCGGCGCGAAGACATGGTCGTGCAGGTAGGCGGCGAACGGCTGGCCGGAGACGACCTCGACCAGCCGCCCGGCGAGGTGGTAGTTGGTGTTCGTGTAGGCGTACCTCGTGCCGGGGTCGGCGGCCAGCGTCGCCGACCGGGTCCGCCGCACCGCCCCGGCGAGCGAGTCCGGCTGCCGGCGCGTCCAGCGTGATCCTTCCGGCCTCCACCAACTGCAGCACCGCCAGCGCGGTGAACGATTTGCTCAGGGAGGCGATCGGCATCGGTGTGGTGGCCGTCATCGCGGCCCCCGACGAGTCGTGCCCGTATCCGGCCACCTGGACGACCTGGTCGCCTCGGGTGATCGCCACCGCGATGCCCGGGTAGCCCGCCCGGCCGGCGAAAGCCTGCACGACCTGCTGGACCCGCGCGGTATCGAGCTGATCGTCCGCGGCCGCCGCCGGGCCGGCCGCCGCAGCGCTCAGCCCGGCAACCCCCGACACCATCGCCGCCAGCCGAAGCCAGCTTCTGTGCTTCACGTGTACTCCCGTCGTCGTTGCCCAGCGACGGCCACGCTACGAAGCTGGACAGCCACGTCACAGGACCCGATCGGCACGTGCCACCACTGACCTTCGTCAGGTCCCGCGGCGGTAGAATCGGCCCCGGCGTATCGCCCGCGGCGGTGGGGCCCGCCGCCCCCGCGGACCTGTGCGGCGCGCTCAGCACCTACTCGACCTTCGGCTACGAGACCATCCGCCTGTTCGAGGACGGTGCCCGCTTCTACAGCCTGCTCAACGCCGGCATCAGCGTCGCCGCCGGCATCGGCGCCGCGTTCGTCGGCGTCAGCGTCGCCCAGGCCGTGTGGCTCTGACCGGCATGGCGGTCCGGGACAGCCCCGACACCACGAGGCCGGCACCCGGGCTCCGGCCGTGGCGGTTCGTGGTCGCCGCCGGCGCCCTCAGGTGATGGTCGAGTCTCTTCGCGCGGTGCTTCCTCGGACCGAGAGCGTCGTGGCCAGCTCGAGTCCGACCTGCGGTGCCCGTTCCCCCCGCCCGAGCGCGAGTGCCAACTCCGTGGCGGCCACGGCCATCTCGGTGAGCGGCTGCCGGATCGTGGTGAGCGGCGGGTCCACCAGGGTGGCCACCGGCAGGTCGTCGAAGCCGACCACGCTCAGGTCCCCGGGGATGGTGAGCCCGAGGGCGCGCGCCGCCTGGTAGATACCGAGCGCCTGGAGGTCGTTGCTGGCGAAGATCGCGGTGGGCCGCCGCGGGCGGCTCAGCAGCTCGCGCGCGGCGGCACACCCGTCCTCGCGGGTGAGGCCGGCGCGTACGACGAGGTCGGTTTCGATCGGCAGGCCGGCGGCCTCCAGGGCGGAGCGGTACCCGTCCAGCCGGGCCTGGCAGCACAGGACCCCCTGCGGTCCGGCGATCATCGCGATCCGGCGGTGTCCCAGCTCCACGAGGTGGCGGGTCGCCGACCGGCCGCCGGCCCAGTTCGTGGCGCCGACGAACGGGACGTCATCCGGCAGCTCGACGGTCGGGTCGAACACCACGAACGGGATTCCCCTGGCCCGTAACCGGTTGCGCTGCTCCTCGGAGAGCTGAGCGACCGTCACGACGCAGGCCGGACGGCGGGTGAGCGTGTCGTCGATCCAGTAGCGGATCGAGTTGCGCTGCGGGCCGAACTCCGTCAGCACGACCCCGAGGCGGTGTTCCCGGGCGACCCGCTCCACCCCGCGGATGATTTCGACGCCCCACATGTCCCCGAGCTCGTCGAAGACCAGTTCCAGCGTCTGGCTGCGCCGTACCAGAGCCGGTTTGCGGTACCCGTACCGGCTGATCAGCGCCTCGACGCGGGCCCGGGTGTCGGCGGCGACGCCGGAGTGGCCGTTGATGACCTTGGAGACGGTCGGTACCGACACCCCGGCGGATTCCGCGATGTACGCGATCGTCACGGGCCTGGTCGAATCGACTGATCGACGGTCCCCGCTCGGCTCGGCCGCTGACAAACCTCGCTCCCTCCTCGCCCTACCGCGTCGTCGTTGCCGCCACGGGGTCAGGGCGCAAGGACGGTGTCACCGCCCGAACCGGTGCCTGGATTCCGGGGCTCGTAGTCGAGCCAGTCGAAATGGACGGTGCCGGTGGCGGCGTACATGCCGATGACGCGGCCGGTGAAGCCACCGGCGACCTCCGTCGACAGGTAGCGGCCGTCGAGTTCGGCCAGCACCGTGACCGTGCCGTCGGCCTGCTCGACGCCGAACCGGAGCAGGTCGGGCTCCTTGCCGGCGTACCAGTCGCCGGGCGACGGACCGAGCACCTCGATCAGGAGGCTGACCGGGCCGGCCGGGACCGGCCGGACGGCGAGCGTCGAGAGCACCGAGCCGAGCCGCGCGTCGACCCGGACCGCGCCGTCGCCCGCCTCGATGTCGTAGTGGTGCCGCTCGTCGAGGCGTACCGCGAGCCCGCCGCGCCCGCCGGCCGGATCGACCCGGGCCCGGACGCGGCAGGACAGGTGCTGCTGGCGGCGGCCGACGAAGGTGACGTCGGGGGCGTCCAGGGACGCGCCGCGGGCCCGCAGGGTGAGCCAGCCCGGGCGCTCGGTCAGCGACCAGCTGTCCGCCGGCCGGGACCGGACCGAGAGCCAGCGGGGGCCCAGGCGGTCGGCGTCGAAGTCGTCGCGTACGGGCGGCGCCGGCAGCGGGTGCGCGGGCCACGACGGCGCCGTCATGGCCGGCGTGACCGCGCCGACCACCGGCCAGCCGTCGGTCCAGGTCACCGGGGCCAGGAACGTCTCCCGGCCCAGTACGTGCCAGCCGGGCGTGCCGCCGCCCGGGCGTACGCCGAGCAGCACCATCCACCACGACCCGTCGGCGGCCTCGACGAGGTCGGCGTGGCCGGTGTTCTGGATGGGACGGTTCGTGCCCCGGTGGGTCAGGACGGGGTTGGCCGGGCACGGCTCGTACGGCCCGTCGGGCGCCGTCGCGCGGGCGATCGAGACGGCGTGCCCCCGTTCGGTACCGCCCTCGGCGATCAGCAGGTACCAGTGGTCGCCGACCCGGTACAGGTGCGGTGCCTCCGGGGCCTGCGCCCCGGGCGCGCCGGACCACAACCGGTGTGGCCGGCCGATGGTCTCTCCGGTACGGGGGTCGATGCGTACCTGTTCGATCCCGGCGTAGGTGCACCAGCAGTTGCCCTCGTCGTCCCAGGCGAGGTCGGGGTCGATGCCGACGATCCCCGGCACCCGGACCGGGTCGGACCAGGCTCCGGCCGGGTCGGTCGCGGTGCAGATGAAGGTGCCGCCGCCGTCGGCGACGTTGGTGACGATCAACCAGAAGCGGCCGTCGTGGTGCCGCAGCGTCGGCGCGTACACGCCGGCGGACGGCGGCGTCGTCGGCGGCAGGTCCAGCTGGCCCGGCCGGTCCAGGACGTTGCCGATCTGCGCCCAGTGCACGAGGTCCCGGCTGTGGAAGAGCGGCACCCCGGGGAAGTACTCGAAGCTGGAACACGCCAGGTAGTAGTCGTCCCCGACCCGGCAGACGCTCGGGTCCGGGTGCATGCCGGCGATCACCGGGTTGGCGAACGTACCGTCGGTCCAACCGGATGCGCCCGCCGTCGCCGCGCGCGGTCGCGCCATCGTCATCCGGTGCCTCCCGACGTCCAGGATCGTCGCCCGGGCCGCGCCCACGGGTGCCGCCACGGCCGTCGCGGTGGTCGGTCCCCCAGAGGCCGGTTCCGGCCCGGACCGCCAGGGCTTCCGAGCTGTACGGCAGAAACTTTCTGACCGGAGAGTAGTGACGATCAACGATGCCGTCAATCGCCGCCACTCCATTGACACTCGTCACCACAAGAGTTAGCTTTCGCCCGGATACTTTCGGGCCTGGATCCCGAAACTTTCTACGCTGCGGGAGCCGCGCAGCGCTCGTGGAGGCACCGGGCAGCGTCCACGACAGCCCACCAGTCGCACCCTGCCTGGTGGCCCGGCGACGCAGCGCCGGCGATCCTCCGTCGCGTGGTGGCAACCGCGCCGCCGGTCGGCTGCGCTGCCCGGTCACCGCACCCACAGCGAGGAGTTTCCCGTGCTCGTGCAAGGCGTACGAAGAACCCGATGGCGGCTCGGCGTGGTCGCCGGCAGCGTGGCCGCGCTGCTGGTGGCGGCCACGATGGTGGCGGCCGGCGCCCAGGCGGCGGCCGGCTGCCGGGTGGCGTACACCGCCTCGGCGCAGTGGCCGGGCGGGTTCACCGCCGACGTGGCCGTGACCAACCTCGGCACGCCGGTCACCGGCTGGGCCCTGACCTGGCGGTTCCCGTCCGGCCAGCAGGTGACCCAGGCCTGGAACGCGACCGTGACCTCCTCGGGTGGCGAGGTCACCGCGAGGAACATGAGCTACAACGCGGTCATCGCGACGAACGCGACGGTCTCCTTCGGCTTCAACGGTTCGTGGTCGGGCAGCAACGAAGCCCCGGCCACGTTCACCCTCAACGGGGTGGCGTGCACCGGGTCGCCGACGACCAGCACGCCCCCGTCGACGTCACCGTCGAGTTCCCCTTCGACGTCACCGTCCACGTCGCCGTCGACGCCGCCGCCGGGCAACGCGATGGCGACGGTGGCGGCGATGCAGCCCGGCTGGAACCTCGGCAACACCTTCGACGCCATCCCCGACGAGACCTCCTGGGGCAACCCGCTGACCACACGGACCCTGCTGCACCACGTCCGGTCGCAGGGCTACCGCAGCATCCGGATCCCGGTGACGTGGAGCAACCACCACGGCCCGGCACCGGACTACACCATCGACCCGACCTGGCTCAACCGGATCCGGGAGGTCGTCGACTGGTCGCTGGACGAGGGCTTCTACGTGATGATCAACCTGCATCACGACTCCTGGCAGTGGATCAACACCTACCCCACCGACCGGGCGGCCGTGCTCGCCCGATACCGGGCCCTGTGGACCCAGCTCGCCGGGCAGTTCCGCGACCACTCACCGAGGCTGGTCTTCGAGAGCGTCAACGAGCCGCAGTTCACCGGCACCTCCGGCGACGAGCAGGGCGACGTGCTGGTCAGCGAGCTCAACACCGAATTCGTCCACCTCGTCCGCCAGACCGGCGGGAACAACGCCACCCGTCTGCTGGTGCTGCCCACCCTGCACACGAGCGGCGAGCAGGGCCGGCTGGACGCCCTGAGCGCCACCATCGCCCAGCTGCACGACGCCAACCTCGCCGCGACCGTGCACTTCTACGGCTGGTGGCCGTTCAGCGTCAACATCGCCGGCGGCACCCGCTACGACGCCTCCGTCGAGCAGGACCTGACCGGAACCTTCGACCGCGTGCGCGACACGTTCGTGGCCCGCGGCATTCCGGTGATCATCGGCGAGTGGGCCCTGCTCAACTGGGACCACACCCGGCCGGGCATCATCGAGCGGGGCGAGTTCCTGAAGTTCATCGAGGCGGTGAGCTACCACGCCCGGATCCGTAACCTCACCACGATGGTGTGGGACGCCGGCCAGTTCCTCAACCGCACCGAGCTGCGCTGGCGCGACCCGGGCGTGTTCGCGATGATGAAGGCCGGCTGGACCACCCGCTCCGGGACCGCGTCGTCGGATCAGGTGTACGTCTCCCGCCGTGATCCGGTCACCGCCAGGACGCTGGCCCTCAACCTCAACGGCACGTCGTTCACCGGACTGCGGTACGCCGGCGTCAACCTGGTCAGCGGGAGCGACTACACGCTCTCCGGCTCCACCCTCACCCTCACCGCGGCCGCCCTGACCCGCCTGGTCGGAGCCCGCGCCTACGGCGTCAACGCCACCATCGAGGCGACCTTCTCCCAGGGCGTGCCGTGGTCGATCGACATCGTCAGCTACGACCCGCCGGTCCAGAGCAGCGCCACCGGCACCACCGATTCGTTCGCCATCCCCACCCAGTTCCACGGCGACCAGCTCGCCACCATGGAGGCCCGGTACGCCGACGGCACCAACGCCGGCCCGGCCGACTGGACCTCCTTCAAGGAGTTCTGGCAGCACTTCCAACCCGACTACGACGCCGGCACCATCATCCTGAAACCGGAGTTCTTCAGCGAGGTAAAGGACGGCCGGGTGAACCTCACCTTCCACTTCTGGAGCGGCACGAAGATCACCTACCAGTTCACGAAGTCCGGTAGCACGGTGACCGGCAGCCCCACCTGACACCCCGGCGAAGCCGGAGACGGCGGTGCCGCGACCAGACCACGGCCGCGGCACCGCCTGACGTGCGGGGCAGGACGCCGGCACCCCGCCGTACGCTGCCTCTCGTACCGGTGGGACAGGAGGCTGAGGTGGCCGAGACGACGGTGGCCGCGGTGCTGGCCGAGCTGGCCGAGCTCGCGGACCCGAAGGCCCGCGAGGTGAACGAGCGACACGGCGACGATCACGCGGTGAACCTCGGCAAGCTGCGCGCGCTCGCGAAGCGGCTGGGGACGCAGCAGGAACTCGCGCGCCGACTCTGGGCGACCGACGACAGCGCCGCGCGACTGCTGGCGCTCCTGATCTGCCGCCCGAGGGCGTTCGAGCGGGACGAGCTGGACGCCATGGTGCGCGCGGCGCGCACCCCCAAGGTGCACGACTGGCTCGTGAACTACGTGGTGAAGAAGAGCCCGCACGCCGAAGCGTTGCGCCTGGCCTGGTCCGCCGATCCCGATCCGGTGGTCGCGAGCGCCGGCTGGGCGCTGACCACCGAACGGGTGGCGAAGAGGCCCGACGGCCTCGACCTCGCGGGGCTGCTCGACGTCATCGAGGCGGAGCTGAAGGCCGCCCCGGATCGGCTGCAGTGGGCGATGAACCACTGCCTGGCTCAGATCGGGATCGAGCATCCCGGGCACCGGGCCCGCGCGATCGACATCGGTGAGCGCCTGGAGGTGCTCAAGGACTACCCGACTCCCCCGGGCTGCACGTCGCCGTTCGCGCCGATCTGGATCAGGGAGCTGGTGCGCCGACAGCACGGGACGTAGGAGGGCGGCAGCTCCGGCTCAGCGGGTGAGGAGCGCACGCAGCTCCTTGACGATCTCGGTGGGCGCCTCCTCGGCCATGAAGTGTCCCGCTGACGTGGTGCGGTGTTCCAGGTTCGGGGCCCAGGCCCGCCAGAGCGCGGCGGCGTCGTAGCCGAGGGCCGCGCCCCAGTCCTGCTGAATGACGGTGACCGGCATGGTGAGGTGGTTGCCGGCGGTCCGGTCGGCTTGATCGTGCTCGATGTCGATGCCGGCCGAGGCGCGATAGTCCGCGACGATCGAGGCGACGGCGGCACGCGACGCCTGGAGGTACTCCGCCCGCACGTCGGCGGGGATGGCCCGCGGGTCGCGGGCCCACCCATCGAGGAACCAGCCGAAGAAGGCTTCCGCGCTGGCGGTGATCATCTGCTCGGGCAGGCCGGGCGGTTGGGCCATCAGGTAGAGGTGGAAGGCCACCGCGGCGGAGGATCCGTGCAGGATGTCCCACATGTCCAACGTTGGCAGCACGTCGAGCGCGGCGAGGTGGGTGATCGTCTCGGGGTGGTCGAGACCGGCGCGGACCGCTACGAGGGCTCCCCGGTCGTGTCCGGCGAGCGCGAAGCGTTCGTGGCCGAGCGCGCGGGCGAGCCGGACGACGTCGGCCGCCATGGTGCGCTTTGAGTAGGTTGCCGGGTCGCTCGCGACGGGCTTGTCGCTGGCCCCGTAGCCGCGCAGGTCGGGGCAGATCACGGTGTGGTCGACGGCGAGGTCGGCGGCGACGTGTCGCCACATCAGGTGGGTCTGCGGGAAGCCGTGCAGCAACACGATCGGGTCGCCGCTGCCGCCCACCGCGACGTTCAGCGCCACCTTCTCGTCAACCGCGACGCGCCGGTGGTCGAAGCCGGGAATGACAGGTGCCATGGTTGTCCCTTTCTCTGCGGGTGTGCGTTCAGCGTGCCGTCCCCGAATGAGCAGCCGATGAGCGCGATACGTTGGTCCGGACGCGGAAGGGTGGGTCGATCGTGCAGGTCAGGTTCGGTGTCCTCGGCCCGGTGGTCGCCTGGGACGCCACCGGAGCGCCGATCGACCTGAAAGGCCCGCGACACCGGGCGGTGCTGGCTCGGCTGGTCGCCGCGCGCGGCCGGGTCGTGCCGGTCAACCGCCTCGTCGACGACCTGTGGCAGGTGCCCCCGCAGGGCGCGCTCAGCGCCGTGCGGACGTTCGTGGCGGCCCTGCGGCGGGCGCTGGAGCCGCGGCGTCCGCCCCGCGCCCGGGCTCAGCTCCTGGTGACGGAAGGCCCGGGGTACGCGCTGCGGACCGGACCGGACACGGTCGACGCCTGGCGGTTCGAGGACGAGCTCGACGCCGCGTCGTCCGCGTCGCCGCAGCAGACGCTCGCCCGGCTCGATCGCGCGTTGACGTGGTGGCGCGGGCCCGCGTACTCCGGCTTCGACGAGGAACCCTGGGCCCGCGCCGAGCGGTCCCGGCTGGAGCAGCTCAGGCTGAACGCGGTCGAGCGGCGGGCGGAGGCGCTGCTGGCCGTCGGCCGGCCCTCCGACGCCGTACCCGATCTCGACGCGCACGTCGCCGGGCATCCATGGCGGGAGGAGGCGTGGCGGCTGCTGGCCCTGGCCCTGTACCAGGCGGGACGGCAGGGTGACGCCCTCGCGCTGCTGCGTCGCGCGCGCAGCCTGCTCCGGGAGCAGCTCGGTGTCGATCCCGGCCCGCGCCTGCGGGCTGTCGAGATCGACATCCTCCGTCAGGTCGTGCCGCTCGGGGAGGGTCCGGCCGTGCCGGACCGGATCTGGGCGGACGCGGCGGCGGCCTACGACCGCACCATGGCGTCCGGTGCCCGGGCGCGGCTCGAATCGACGGTCGGCCTGCTCCGGAGCCTCGCGGTGGCCGGGCCGGGCGGGCTGGAGGCGGCGCGGGAACAACGCTTCGCCGCCATCTCCGCGGCCGAACAGCTGGGCGACCCCGAACTCACCGCCCGGGTGATCGGTGGCTACGACGTACCCGCGATCTGGACCCGCGCCGACGATCCGGACCAGGCGGCGCGGGTCGTGGCCGCGGCCGAACGGGCCCTCGCCACCCTGTCCCCCGCCGCACCCGACGCCACCCGCGCCCGCCTGCTCGCGACGATCGCCCTGGAGTCCCGCGGCACGCGCGGGCCGCGTGGCCCCGAGGCCGCCCGGGAGGCGGAACGGATCGCCCGCCGCCTGGGTGACCCGGCGCTGCTGGCCTTCGTGCTCAACGGCGCGTTCATGCAGGCCTTCCACCGCGCCGGGCTCGCCCCCGAACGAGACCGGATCGGCGCCGAGATCCTCGCCCTCGCCGCGCCGCACGGCCTGGTGACCTACGAGATCCTCGGGCACCTCATCCGCGTGCAGGCACTCAGCGCGCTCGCGGACTTCGCCACCGCTGACCGGCATGCCGCCGCTGCCGAACGACTCGCCGGGCGACACGAGCACCCGCTGGCCGCCGTGTTCACCGGGTGGTACCGGGCGCTGCGACTCGCCGTGAACGGGGCGTCGCCGACCGTCGTGGACGTCGCCTACCGGGACGCCGCGGCCGGGCTCTCCGGCGCCGGCATGCCCGGCGTCGAGCGGGGACTCCTACCGCTGGCGCTGCTGGGCCTGCGGGTGTGGCACGGCCTGCCGGCCGACTTCGGCGACGACACCGACTGGGGACCGTACCTGCCGTGGGCGCGCCCGCTCGTCCTGCTGGCGCGCGACCGCCGGGCGGAGGCCGCCGCGGCGCTGCGCCGCACCCCGGAACCGCCACGCGACCTGCTGTTCGAGGCGCTGTGGTGCCTGACCGCCCACGCCGCGATCGCGCTCGGCGAGCCGGCGGTGATGCGCCGGGCCCGGACGGAACTCGCGCCGGCCGCGCGGGAGATCGCCGGGGCCGGCAGCGGCCTGCTCACCGTCGGCCCCGTGTCCGGTCATCTCGACCGCCTCGCCGCCCTGTCGTGAGGTTGACCTCCTCGCTGTTCCGGGTGCGCCGACGCGGGCTGCGGGTACCGCAGTCCGCCGTCGCAAGAACCGCAATCGCTGGAAATTCTTGCCGGGAAGCTACGACGGTCTTCGATGTCCGTCAAGGCTCTTCCGCCTGTCGAGACATCGACGTCGACGCACGCGAACCGGACTGACGGCAGCTGACCTGGCCGGATGGCGAATCTAGGGCATGCGTGTTGCCCGGCGGTTTCGAAAACTTTGCCGCAAGCTATTGCAAAGACTTTCATGGATGACGCATGGTGTTCGCTACCCGGACGGCCGTCCACTGTCGCCAGACGCACCCCTTCGAGCACGGAAGAGGTCCCCCGCCATGGAATCCGCACGGCCACACCCCGGTGGTCGCACCGGTCGCCTGTTGCTCGCCGCCGCGCTGGTCGCGGCCGGCGGGACGGCGGTCGTCGCCGCCACCACCACCGCCACCCCCGCCCACGCCGCCGTCGTGCTCAACGACAGCGAGGTGACCGCCAACCTGTGGGAATGGAACTGGAACTCGGTCGCCGCCGCCTGCACCAACCACCTCGGACCCGCCGGGTACGGGGCGGTGCAGGTGGCACCACCGCAGGAGTCGGTCAGCCTGCCCAACAGCGCCGACGGCGTGCACCCCTGGTACGAGGTGTACCAGCCGGTCTCGTACCGGCTGGACGGCCGGTTCGGTGACCGGCAACGGTTCGCCGCCATGGTCACCGCCTGCCACGACGCCGGCGTACGGGTCTACGTCGACGCGGTGGTCAACCACATGGCCGGCACCAACAACCCGGCCGGCACGCGCGGATACGCCGGCACCGACTTCTCCGGCTACAGCTACCCCGCGGTGCCGTACGGGGACGGTGACTTCCACCGCCCGGGAGACAACTGCCCGACCAGCGGAGCGATCAACGACTGGAACAACGAGGCCCAGGTGACCAGCTGCGAGCTGCTGTCCCTGTCGGACCTGTACACGGAGAAGGACGCCGTCCGCACCAGGATCGCCGGGTACCTGAACGACCTGATCGACCTCGGCGTCGACGGCTTCCGGGTGGACGCGGTCAAGCACATCAAGAAGGAGGACTTCGCGGCGATCCTCGGCAAGCTCCACAACACCGTCGCCGAGGGCAGGCGCCCGTACGTCGCCCAGGAGATCTTCGACGGCGCCAGCAACCCCGCGCTCCAGGCCCGGGCGTACATCGGCAACGGTGACGTGCTGGACTTCGCGTACGCCAAGGGCCTCCGGTCGGCGTTCCAGGGTTCCATCTCGACGCTGGCGAACATCCCGAACTGGAACCTCGACGCGCCCAGCGCCAACGTCTTCGCCATGGTCACCAACCACGACCTGGAACGGGACGGCGTGGTGCTGTCGTACAAGAACGGCACCGACTACCTGCTCGCCAACTACTTCGCGCTGGCCTATCCGCACGGCAAGCCGTCGGTCTACGACAGCTTCACCTGGACCAACCGCAACCAGTCCCCGCCGCACAACGGCAGCGGGTACGTCACCGACACGGTCTGCGGCGGCGCCTGGAACTGCCTGAGCCAGAGCACCGGCATCAAGGGCATGGTCGGCTGGGCCAACACGGCACGCCCGGTCAAGACCGTCGCGGACTTCACCACGGTCAACAGCAACGTGATCGGCTTCCACCGGGGCGATCGGGCCTGGATCGGGATCAACGACTCCGGCGCGGCCACCACCGCCACCTTCACCACCGGCCTCGCCGACGGCCGGTACTGCGACGTCATCTCCGGCGCCGCCACCGCCACCGGCTGCACCGGCGGCACGGTGACCGTCTCCGGCGGCCGGGCCACGGTGACCATCCCGGCCAACAACGCCGTCGCCGTGCACGTCAACGCCCGACCCGGCGCCAACCCCTCGCCGACGGCGTCGCCCACCGCCTCGCCGACGACCAGCCCCACCGGCAACCCCACCGACCGGATCGCCACGACCTTCACCGTCAGCGCGACCCCGGCCGCCGACCAGGACGTCTATGTCGTCGGCAGCATCCCGGAGCTGGGCACGTGGGCGCCGGCCGGCGCCGTCAAGCTCACCCCGCAGGGCGGCGACGATTACCGCGCCACCGTCGACCTGCCCCGGTCGACCGCGGTGGAGTACAAGTTCCTCAAGATGACCGCCGCCGGCGCGGTCACCTGGGAGTCCGGCGCGAACCGCACCCTCACCACCCCGGCCAGCGGCACGTACGCGGTGACCGAGACGTTCCGCGGTGACACCGTCAGCACCGCGCCGATCGCCACCTCCTTCAACGCCACCGTCACCACCTACTGGGGCCAGAACGTCTTCGTCGTCGGCAACGTCGCGGAACTCGGGACCTGGAACCCGGCCAACGCGGTCGCGCTCTCCTCGGCCGACTACCCGGTGTGGCGGGCGACGGTGAACCTGCCGCCGAACACCGCCATCGAGTACAAGTACCTCAAGAAAAACCCCGACGGCTCGGTGACCTGGGAGTCCGGCGCGAACCGCACCTTCACCACCCCGGCCACCGGCACCCGCACCAACACGGACACCTGGCGATAGCCGCGTCGGGCGACAACCCGGCCCGCCCGCGCAGTCGACCTGCGTGGGCGGGCCACGCCTGACCCGCCGCCGATGGGTGACCGCCGTCAGCCGGGCGGGGGTTCCGGCCGACGGAGCAGCCTCGGTCCCTGCCGGGCGAGCAGGGCCACGTGCGGCAGCGCGGCCGCCACCAGTGCGGCGGCCTCGGCCGGTCGATGGTTGCGCACCAGCGCGGCCACCACCAGGATCACGGCGATCGCCGCGACGGACAGCGCGATCACCGCGTGGAAGCGGCCCACCTCCGAGTGCGGCCAGTCGGTTTGCGCGGCTGGCTGTGGCGCGTCGGGTACGGCCCGGCGGAAGCCGGCGAAGACCCGCGACGCCCAGGCGCTGGTGGGTTGGCGCCCCCAGATCTGCAGGGCCACCACGACGGCGAGCAGCACCAGCACGTACCCGGCGGCGAAGGCCGCCTCACCGCTCATGGCGCCGCCTCCGGGCTGGCCGCCTCCGCACCGTCGGCGACCGTGCCCGTCGCTGCGGCGACGGCGAGGTCGGGGTCCTCCGCGCCGGTGGGGACCACCTCGGTGAAGAGCAGGGTCTCGGCGGGCGCCTCGCTGGAGCGGGTCCGCCGGCTGCGGTAGCGGATGCCCAGGTAGGTCATCCAGAGCAGGGGCACCACGCCGCCGACCATGAAGACCACGTCACCGGGGAGCCGCAGCCACTCGAGGAACATGTTCGTGCCGCCCTGCAGGTAGCCGAGGCTGCGGCCGTCGGCGTACCCGGCGTCGACGACCTTGTAGAGCTGCAGGGCTCCGGCGGGCAGCAGGGTGGCGAACGACATCCACGCCAGTCCCAGGTTGAGCGACCAGAACGAGATCGCAGCCAACCGGTCCGACCAGCGTTCATCGGGGATCAGATAGTTGTGCGCCACCCGGGCCGCACCAGCATGCGCCAACACCGACCGCTCCTGCGCCGGGGTGAGATCAAGCGCGAAACGATACGCCTGCACCACCCGCACACCCACCCCCACACACCCCCTCGGCCTCAGTGTCGACCACGGGTACGACACCCCCACCACCCCACCCACCCGAAGACACCACAACCCACTACAGACACCTCAAGAACACTCAACCGGCAACGGTTAGCAACCCCACCCGACCGTCGTGACCCTCCTTCGCGAGGAAGACCTCGACGAAGTTGGCGACCACCGCCAGCTCCTGCCCGTGCCGGCGGGTACGCAGCCCGAGCCGCGGCACGGGCCGGAACGGCTGACCCTCCGGTAACCCACCGGGTACGAAATACCGGTGCAGTACCCGCTCGGCCACGGCGGGGACCGGGAAGCGGGCCAGGGCCCGACGCAGGTGACCACCGGCGTCGCCCCGCTGCAGCCGCCGCGCGAGGAGCGCGTCGAGGGCCACCCCGGAGACCACCCCGAGCTGTCCCGCCCGCGCGACCGCCCGGGCCAGCGCCCAGCCGGACACGCCCACCCCCATGCCGCCCTGGATGACGACCGGAACGTCGGCTCCGTCCGGCGCCGGGCGCACGTCCGTCACCGGTCCGCCCCGGTCGCGTCGGACGGCGACGCGTCCCTGCACGCGTCCGCCAGAACCCCCTCGGTGCGGCCGTACGCCGCCGCCTGTGCCGTGCTGTGCGCCATCCTCGTCCCTCCTGTCGCCGCGCCATCGATGGGCGGGCCGTGGCCCGGCACCGCCGATCCCGTCCTGACCGGCCCGGCGCCGTCCCGACGTCTGTTGCGTACTCACCCCGTCCATCAGAGGCGTAGGTCCCGGTGGCAGCGACGCTTCGGCGGCGTGGCGGCAGGGCACCGTGCCGGTCCCCGCCGAGGTGCGGCCGGGCCCGGGAAGCGGAAGCCAGGTGGTCGGATCAGGAAGCGCGGCGCACGGCGCGGCGTGCCGAGCCGAGCAGTGCCCGGCACATCGCCGCGAAGACCAGCAGCCAGGCGGCGACGGCCACCGCTGTCCAGGCCCGGCCGATCTGTCCGATCAGGGGCAGGCCGGCCGCCTTGCCGAGATGCATGCTGGCCACCGCGTACATGCCCAGCGGGAACACGATGCTCCACAGCGCGGGCAGGTAGGTCAGCCGCACCCGGTTCAAGCCGTGCCGCCACACCCCGAAGGCGACCAGGAGCGGGATGAGCCAGGAACCGAACGCCCAGAGCACCACGGCGAGGCCGCCGACCACCGGCCGGGTGGTGGTGACCGCGGGCGACGGCGGCATGGCCAGGATCTGCGCCGCGGCCAGGACGGTGATCGCGGTGGCGCCCATGGTGACCCAGTACGGCGGGGTCAGGTCCTCCGGGCGCACTTCGAGCAACAGCAGCCGGGTCAGCACCAGGGTGGCGACGACCAGGTACAGCACGACACCCACCGACCACATCAGCACGGCGAGCAGCGCGGCCGCGCTGACCTGGCCGGCCTCGTCGCGGTCCAGCACGGCGGCGCTGACGGCGACCGACTGGGTGCCGACCACCCAGATGAACCAGGTGCCGTTGACGCTCGCCAGCACCGGCTGCGGGCGAGGTCCGAGGATGAGCCGGACCGGAATGGTGTAGGTCAGGCCGAGCCACGCGGCGGCGCCCAGGACCGCCAGCGTGATCGCGAAACTCCGGTACCCGTCGCGCGCGAACCTGGCGCACAGCACGTCACATGCGGCGACGAAGGTGAAGAAGGCGAAGGCGCGATCAGCCGCTCCGAGGTCCGTGAGCACCAGGCGGGGATAGCGGACGATCCGCCATAGCAGCGCGGCGCAGAGCACCGCGAAGCCCACGACGGCGACGACCAAGAGGACGGCGGACAGCGCCACCCGTTCGAGGTCGCGCAGGGCTATCGAGCAGATCCCGGTGGCCATGACCATCGCGAAGTACCCGGGATACAGGTTGCGGACTTCCATCGCCCTATCCATAACGTCAGAGAGTGTCGCTGTCCGTCGGCCGATGAGTACACCCCCTCGTCCGGCTGTTCCGTGCATCGTGGCGCTACCGGCGGACGCGGGGATGGGGCGGGGGTCGCTCCATGTGGGGCACTAGGTCTCTGGGCCGACCTGGTTTGGACGGGGGTGGGACCGCCGGGGCGTCTCGTCGCCGGGCTCGCGGTGCCGCGCCGCGGAGCCGGCACCGAGGTGGCATCGGTCGTTATGGTTGCCGCATGCGGGATGTCGTGCGCGTCTGGTGTCTGCGGCACGGGGAGTCCGAGAACGTGACGACGGGCACGGCCGGAATGCTTCCCCTGGCGCCACTGACCGTCGAGGGGCACCGGCAGGCCGCTGCGGCGGCGGAACGGCTCGCGGGCGAACCGCTCACTGCGGTGTGGTGCAGCGAGGCGCTGCGCGCCCGCCAGACGGCCGCGCACCTCCGGGACCGGTTCGACCTGCCGGTGCACACGCTGCCCGGGCTCAACGAGGTCGGGATCGGCAGCAAGGAGGGCGCGACGGACGCGGCCACCCGCCGGCGCACCGCCGAGGTGCTGCACTCGTGGGTCGTGGACGGCAACCTCGACGACCGGGTCGCCGACGGGGAGAACGGCCATCAAGTGCGCGAACGGGTCACCGATGCCTTCGCCCAGATCGCGCTCGCCGCTTCCGGCGGGACGGTCGCCGTCGTCGGGCACGTCGCCAGCCTGACGGTCGGCCTGGGTCTGCTCTGTGGCCTCGGCCGGCACGTCTGGGGCGCGCCGCTTCCGCATGCGACGCCCTTCCTGGTGGCGCAGGAGGCCGGGATCTGGCGCTGCGTCAGTTGGCCGGGAGTCGTTGACGAGCCGATGGTGGGGTGAGGGAACCCTCGGGGAGGTACCTGCCGGGGCTTTGCCGTCTGCCGTCAGTGCGAGGCCTCGCGGTTGAACAGTCGTTTCGACCAGAGGTAGCCGCCCAGCGCGATGGCGGCGCACCAGGCGAGGGCGATCGACGCGTTGTTCCCGATCGGCTCGTCCATGAGCAGGCCGCGCAGGGTTTCGATGATCGGCGTGAAGGGCTGGTCGTCAGCGAACCAGCGCAGACCGGCCGGCATGGAGTCGGTGGGGACGAACCCGCGGCCGAGGAAGGGCAGCAGAACGAGCGGCATGGGCAGGTTGCTCGCGGTCTCCACGCTCTTGCTCACCTGGCCGAGCACGACGGAGAATTAGACGAGCGCGAAGGTCACCGCCACCAGGAAGCCGGCGGTGGCCAGCCAGGCGCCGAGCCCGGCGGTGGGCCGGAAGCCGACCAGCAGCGCCACGCCGATCACGACGGCCAGGCTGACCATCGCCTGGAGCATGCTGCCCAGGACGTGTCCGGCCAGCACCGATACGCGGACGATGTGCATGGTGCGGAACCGGGCGATGATGCCTTCGGTCATGTCCATGGCGATCGGGATCGCGGTCCCCTGGACCGTGGCGGTCACGGTCATCAGGATGATCGCGGGCGCCACGTAGTTGGCGTACGCGGCGCGCCCGCCGGCCCCGCCGCCGGACGCCGCCTCGCCGAGCCCAGCGCCCAGCGTGCCGCCGAGCACGTAGACGAAGAGCAGCAGGAAGACGACGGGCATCCCGACGAGCGTCACGGTCATCGACGGGTACCGCAGCATGCGCTTGAGGTTGCGGCGCAGCATCGTCGCCGAGTCGCGGAGCGGAAGGAGACGGAGCCTTGCGGCCGGCACCGGGGTGGTGAGGGTGGGGGTGCTCATCGGGTGGTCACTTTCTCGTCGGAGGGGTTGCCGGTGAGGGCGAGGAAGACGTCGTCGAGGTCCGGAGTGTGCACGGACAGCTCGTCGACCTCGATGGCCCGGTCGTCGAGCCGGCCGATCAGGGTCTTCAGCGCGCGCAGGCTGCCATCGCTGGGCACCCGCAGGGCGAGCGCGTCGGTGTCGCGCACGGCCTGACCCAGCACGCGCAGGGCCGCGTCGAGGCCCTGCGGATCGGCGAACCGCAGGCGGACGTGTCCACCCGGGATGCGGCGATTCAGTTCCTCCGCGGTTCCCTCGGCGACCACGCGGCCACGGTTGAGGACCGCGATCCGGTCGGCCAGCTCGTCGGCCTCCTCCAGGTACTGCGTGGTCAGGAAGATGGTGACACCGCCGGCCACCAGGTCCCGGACGATTTGCCACATGTCCCGGCGGCTGCGCGGGTCCAGCCCGGTGGTCGGCTCGTCGAGGAAGATCACTTGCGGGCTGCCGACCAGGTCATCGCCAGGTCGAGCCGCCGCAACATGCCCCCGGAGTAGGTCGAGGCCGGCTTCCTGGCCGCCTCGGTCAGGTCGAACTGTTCGCGCAACTGGGCGGCGCGCCGTCGGCCGTCGGCCCGGGCGAGGTGGTGCAGATCCGCCATCAGCCGCAGGTTCTCCTAGCCGGTCAGCAGTTTGTCCACCGCGGAGAACTGGCCGGTGACGCCGATCGCGGCGAGCACCGCGTCCGGCTCGCGGGCGAGGTCGTGCCCGGCGACCTTCGCGCCACCGGCGTCGGCACTGAGCAGGGTGGAGGGGATCTTGACGGTGGTGGTCTTGCCGGCGCCGTTCGCGCCGAGCAGCGAGAAGACCGTTCCCCGTGGTACATGCAGGTCGAGACCGTCGAGCACGGGGTGGTCGCCGAACGATTTCCGTAGCCCGGTCGCGGCGATCGCCGGGCCGGATCGGGTGATGGCCATGGTGTCCGTCCTCGGGGGCCGCGAGTGGGTCAGGAGCGGTGGATGGTGATGTCGCCGTAGGAGGTGCGGCCGCGCACCTCGACGGTCTCGTCGGCCTCGTCGGGCTGGCTGGTGCTCTCCAGCAGGTTGCGTACGTGCCCGAATCCGGTGTTGATCTCGAGCCAGGCGACGGTGCCGTCCGCGATGCCGATGTCCAGGTCGCCTGCGGCGGTGCCGAGGACGACCGAGCCGCGGACCACCTCGCCGAGGCGGATGCTGCCGTTGGAGGTCTTCGCGTCGACGCCGGCCCCGGCCCGATCGACGTCGATGGCTCCGTTGGCGTTGCGCACCCGCACGTCGCCGCACGCCGCGTCGATCGTGGTGTCCCCGTTGGAGTTCTTGACCACCACGGCGCCCTCGACGTCACCGATCTGGATCTTGCCGGAGCCGGTGGAGATCTCGGCGCTGCCCGCGATGCCGTCGACGGAGACGTGGCCGAATCCCGTGTGCAGTCGCAGCGGGCCGGTTCGTTCGAGCCAGACGTTGCCGGTGGTCTTGAGCCGACACTCACCGAGCCGGCCGGTACCGCGGATGTCGCCCATCAGCAGGTGCGCGGAGAGTGCGGAACCGCTGGGCAGTTCGATGGAGACCTCCACCGACCTGCTCTTCTTGGAGAAGTCGAACGCGCGCCTCGGGCCGGTGACCTGCAGCATGCCACTGGTGCAGTCGACCCGGACCTGCGCGGCAGCCTGCACGTCGGATTCGTCGGTCTCGTCGCTCGGCCGGACCTCGACGACGGTGTCGGTCCGGTCGCTCGCGGTGATCCGCAGGTGGCCGACGCCGAGTTCGAGCGTGACGGAGATCGGCTCGGGGGTTTCGTAAGTGGGCATGGTTGTCCCCGCATCGTGGGTGGGTGGGCGTCCCCGCAGGTCGGGGACGTGGTGAGAGGGAGGCGTGCGGTGCGGTCAGCGCACCCAGCCGGTGAAGCGCTGCTGGGACCGTTTCCCGCTGCGGCGTGCCTCGGGGCGCTCACCGCGGTCGGGCCTCGCCAGGCCGGCGGCAGCCGCCCGGACCAGCCAGGCGTTGACCGAGCGCCCCTCCTTGGCTGCGGCCTCCTCGATCGCGACCTTGAGCTGCTCGGGCATGCGTACGTTGATCCGGGCGGCGGGGCCGTCCTCGGCGATCAGCAGATCGCCGTCCGGCACGCCGCCGGCCGTCGTCGCGGCGTCCTCGGCCGCGAGTTGGGGCGGCTCGGCGGGTGGCATCGCCACGACGAAGTGCGGCTCCCGGCCGCGCAGGCGCAGCTCCACCGAACCCGGAGCCAACTCCCGGGTGATCTCGTCGGCGGCGGCTGACAGCGCGTCCAGCAGCGTCATCCGGATCGCCGACTCGAGCGACCCGGTCAGGCGCTCGACCAGCGCACGCGCCTCCTCACCACCGGCTTCGACGAGCGTGGCGAACTCGCGTCCGAGGTTGCTCACATACGAGGTCAAGTCCATGGTGTCAATATGGCACATGGATGGCACACAAGCAAGCGCGTTTGGCACAAGCGCGGCCCCGTCCTGGCATCAGCCGCCACTCCCCCGTCCCGCGGCGCGCGCTCGCCACGCTGGACGGCAACGAACGGCCGGGCAGGTCGGGGACCCGGGGCCGGGAAGGTCTGGGTAGCGTCCTGGCCATGAGTGAGGACACCTTCCGCTCGGTGACGATCGAGCGCACCAGCGTGGGCCGGTACGTCGTGCGCAACGCGCGCGGTGGCTCGATCTCGATGGGTTCCGGCGGGGACGACAGCTTCACGCCGGTGGAGCTGCTGCTGGCCGCCATCGGCGGCTGCACCGCCATAGACGTGGACCACATCACGAGCCGCCGCGCCGAGCCGACCCGGTTCTCCGTCGAGGTCAGCGGCGACAAGATCCGGGACGAATCCGGCGGCAACCGGATGCGGGACCTGCGGGTCGAGTTCGCCGTGACGTTCCCGGCGGGCCCGGACGGTGACCGGGCACGCGAGGCGCTGCCCCGGTCGCTGCAACAGTCGCACGACCGGCTCTGCACCGTCTCCCGTACGGTCGAGCTGGGCACACCCGTCACGATCGTCGAGGCCGCGGAGGACTGAGGCCCGGCGGATCCGCCGGCCTGGCAGGCCAGGCCGGCGGGCGCAGGGGCCGCCCCGAGGGGCGGCCCTCGACGCATCTCCGACGCACACGCGCTCGTGCGGCGGCCTACTGGAGCGACACGTCGTCGACGAGGAAGCTGTCGGTGCCCGCCGTCGTCTCCACGTAGAACGTGGCGCCGGAGAGCGTTCCGCTCCAGGAGAGCGTGGCCGTGCCGGTGAGCATCGTCCAGCCGTCCGGGTTCACCGTGGTTCCCGGGGTCAGTGCGACGTAGTTCGTCGTGCCGTTGGCGGTCAGCGCCACCGTCGCCTTGACGGTCGGCGTCCCGCCCTGGCTGCGTACCCAGGCGGTGGTGGTGTAGCTCTTGCCGTTGGTGAGCTTCGAGGTCAGGTCCTGGCTGGGACCGTTCCACGACGCCGTACGCCCGGTGACCGACAGCGACGCCGCGCCCCCGTGGGCGGCGGCGTTGGACGACAGTGTCCCGCTGCCCATGACCCCCCAGCCCGATGTGCCGCTCTCCGCGTCACCGTTGGCGATCAGGTTCCCGCCGCCAACGGCGGCGGCGAACTGCCACCAGTTGACGTTGAAGAGGTTGCCGCTGCCGCCGGTGAACCGGAGGTACAGATCGTGGGTGCCGGTGGCGCCGGTGACGGTGCAGGAGGTGTTCACCCAGGTCTGCCAGCCGCCGGTGCCCGGTACGGTGCAGCGGCCCACCACCGGGCCGGTGGTGCTGTCGAGGCGGAGCTCGATCGCGCCGCCGCTGGTCGCCGAGGCCACCCGTGCGGTGAACGAACTCGCCCCCGTCCCGAAGCCCACCCCTTTGACCTTGATGTAGTCGCCGTTCTCGATCCAGCCGACATCCATCCCGCCCTCACTGGCGGCTTCGGTCTCGATGCCTGATTCCCAGGCGATCGTCTCGGCCTCCTGGCGCACGTACGGGTTGAGGGTGCCGACCTGGGGCGCCCCGGTGCTGGTCATGTTGATCGTCGGGATCGAGCCGTCGGCGTTGTAGGAGAACTTCTCCACCGCGACCGAGCGGGTGAAGCCGCCGCCGCCCGGCAGCGCGCCGTTGTGGTAGAAGAAGTACGAGCCGCCGTTGAAGTCGACGATGCCGGGGTGGTTGGTGAAGCTGCTGCCCTGGGTCGGCATGACCGTCCCCCGATACGTCCACGGCCCGGTGGGACCCGGGGCCGTCGAGTAGCCGATGAACTCCGAGCAGCACTTCGCCGCGAAGACGTTGTAGTACAGGCCGTTGCGCTTGTAGACCCAGGGCCCTTCCTCGTACAGCGTCGGCCGGCTCGCGTCACCGGTGCGGGTGCCGAACCCGGCGGTGGTGAGCGGAATCTGGGTCGGGCTGCCCGAGTAGGAGATCATGTCGGAGTTCAGCTTCACGTACCAGAGATTCGGGTTGCCCCAGTACAGGTAGGCCTGCCCGTCGGTGTCGATGAACACGGTCGGGTCGATCTCACCGTTGGAGACCAGCGGTCGCCCGATGGCGTCCCGGAACGGGCCGGTCGGGCTGTCGGCCACCGCCACCCCGATCCCCATTCGGCCGGTCGCCCGGACGGTCATCGGTACGTACCAGTAGAACTTGCCGTTGCGGGCGACGACCTGGCCGGCCCAGGCGTCGGCGCTGGCCCAGCTGAAGCTGGCGATGCTGAGCGGCGAGCCGTGGTCGGTCCAGTTCACCATGTCGGCCGACGACCAGACCCGCCACTCCTTCATCGTGAACCAGGTCGAGCCGTCCTCGTCATGACCCGTGTAGAGGTACACCCGGCCGTTGTGCACCAGCGGGGCCGGGTCGGCGGTGTAGATGTGCTGGATGATCGGGTTGTCCGCCCGGGCCACGCCAGGGACCAGAGCCACCGCGCAGAGCGCCGCCGCGACCCAGGCGACGACCCGCCGGACGTGGCGCTTGCCGGGGAATGGAGGGAACACCCTCATGTCTGCCTCCAAGGGCTGTCGGTTGTCGTTCCCGCGCCGTGCTCAGTTGCGCAGGGTCCACTGCTGGTTGGCGCCCCCGTTGCACGTCCAGAGGATGAGCTTCGTGCCGTTCGCCGTCGCGGCGCCGTTGGCGTCCAGGCACAGCCCCGACTGGACGCCGGTCACCGTGCCGTTGGCGTTGAGGTTCCACTGCTGGTTGGCCTGACCGTTGCAGTCCCAGATGATCACCGGGGTGCCGTTGGTGGTGCCCTGCCCGGACGCGTCGAGGCACTTGTTCCCGTACACCTGCAGTTGCCTGCCGGCGGTGTAGGTCCACCGCTGGTTGGTGCCACCGGTGCAGTCCCAGAGTTGCGCCTGGGTGCCGTTGGTCGTGCTGAACCCGCCGATCTCCACGCACCGGCCCGACTGGCCGCCGACGATCAGCACGTTCTGCTGGCCGCCACCGGTCGTCTGCACACCGGCAGCGGCCATCACCGCCTGGGCGCCCGACGGCCAGTTGTTGTTGGTGACCGTCGTGTTGCCGGAGACGACGTTGCCGCGATCGCCGTTGGTCACGTTGCTGCTGCCGTTGGTCGACCAGTTGCCGGTGACGGTGAAGTTGCCCATGTTCTCCCCGCCCCAGTAGTTGGCGGTGGCCCAGGTGCCGGTGGCGGAGAAGACGTTGGTGCGGGCGGTGTAGTACCGGGAGCCCTCGTCGAAGTAGAGCCCGAACCAGCCGTTGGTGCGCAGGCAGTAGTTGTCGCTGATCAGCCCGTTGGGGTTGGCCGACAGGGTGTAGATGCAGGAGCCGTCGGTCATCTGCTGCATGACGTCGTGGACGTAGTTGCCGGTGAGCCGGTTGTTGGACGCGGTGGTGGGCGTGGTGTAGCGCGGCTGGTAGTTGTACAGGCCGCGGTTGGCGTACTCGGTGCTGCCGCCGGCGTCGTTGGCACCCCACCCGTAGCCGATCGACATGCCCGTGTACGGCATGTTGTAGACCTCGTTGTGGGAGACGGTGGACGTGGTGACGTAGGTGGTCAGGACGGAGACAACGCCCCGGTAGTCCAGGCCCAGGTCGTGGATCCGGTTGTTGCTGACGGTGATGTCCCGGTTGACCATCCGGGAGTCGCTGGGGTGGTGCGCGTCGGCGCGTACCCCGCCGACGACAATGCCGCCGGCGGAGCTGCGGGCGATCTCGGAACGGGTGATCGTGATGTTGCTGGCGCCCAGGCCGACCCCGCTGGCGTGGGCGTTGGCGTCGTTGCCGATGCCCACCGCCGTCTGGCCCAGATTGACGAACTGGGAGTCACTGATGGTGATGGTGTCGGCGGCGGACACCTGCACCGCGGCCGGCATCTGGCTCCAACTCGGCCGGGTCGCCTCGAACAGCTGGCAGCCCTCCTGACACGAGGTCAGGGCGTCGGCGGGTCGGGCCCAGGTGCCGGTGATGTGGGCCCCGGTCTGCTGGTCGGCGAAGCCCTGGTTGCTGCTGGGCCCGAGCCAACTCGTGCCGGTGAAGGTGATCCCGCTGAACGAGATGTGGTGCGCCGGCGCGTCGTACGTCCCGCCGATGTCCACCAGCGACTGCAACACGGGCAGCTCCACGCTGGTGGTGGCCATAGTCTGCCCGGCGAGCGGAATGTAGGAGAGCACCCCGGATCCGGGGTCGAGGTACCACTCCCCCGGCGAGTCCAGGAACTCGTACGCGTTGGTGAGGTAGAACGGGCCGGCGCGGTGCGGCCGGCTGAGGGTGTCGTAGCCGAAGGTGTTGTTGTTCCACGCCGGCTGCTGCATGGTGAGGAAGTTGCCGGCGATGCTCTGCACCGGCGCGTACCGGTCGGTGAACGAGTCGACGCTCTCCACCTCGATCCGGTTCTGGTTGGCGAGGTTGTTCAGGTAGCTCAGCGCGCCGTTGCTGAATCGCATGCCGGTCGTGGTGAAGGTGAAGTCGGACCGGTTCACGGCCGTGCGGGCGCGGGTGGCGACCGCGCCGTTGACGTAGAGCTGCCGGCTGTCGATTCCGGCGCCGACGTTCGCCCGCCAGATGTTCCGCCCGGCGTCGGCGAGCGACCAGCCGGTGACCGCCCGGGCACCGCTGATCACCGGCCGGGCCGACGCGGCGGCCCGCCAGGTGACGGTGTAGCCGTTGGTGCCGGAGTCGGCGGCGGTCAGTCGCATGGGCGCGGCGAGTCGGTAGACGCCGTCGGCCAACTCCACGACGATGTCGCCGGACATCGCGGCGGTGCGGGAGCGGACCGCGGCCTGGGCGGCGGTGATCGAGCACGGTTGGCTGACGGAGCAGGTGGTGCCGGTGCCGGAGGGCGCGGCGTAGAGGGTGGTGGTGGCCGCGGCGGCCGGCGCGGCGGTGGCGAGCACGGCCGCCGCGGTGGTCAGGACCACCGCGGCGACTCCGATCGTCACCTGTCCGCGACCGGCGGCGGACGGGGATACGAACACAACGTCTCCTGTCATACGCGTCGAATGCTCAGCTGGCGGTGCGGGCTAGAACTGGGCGAAGAACCGCCACACCTCGCCCTTGGTCCAGGTCGTCACGCCGCTCTCCGCGTAGGTGCCGTCCACCGGGCCCGGCATGTGCCCGTTGTCGAACGCGGCCCACTGCACCGGGTAGCCGGCCCGGCAGCCGGAGTAGGCGGTGGTGATGTGGGTCCGGCTGCCGGCCGCCGGCTCGGGCGGGTTCTGCGGCGTGCAGCCGTTGTTCCGGACGAACGTGTCGCGCAGCGCCCGGCCCTGGGAGATGTTGAGCACGCTGTCGGTGATGCCGTGCAGCCCGAAGTACGCGATCGGCTGGGTGCCGCCGCTGCATCCGCTGATCTGGGCGCCGCTGAAGACCGCGACGGCCCGGAAGACGTTCGCCCGGGCACACGCCAGCGCGTAGCTCATGCCACCGCCCCAGCTGAAGCCGAGGGCGAAGAGCTGCTGCGGGTTGACGCAGAGGGCACCCTCGATCTGCCGGATCATGTCGTCGACGAAGGTGACGTCCTCGCCGCCGGAGTTGGCCCAGCCGTTGCCGAGGCCCTGCGGTGCGACGAGGATCGCGCTGTTGTTCGACTGCTCCAGCTGGCCGTAGTAGGACCAGGCCGCGCCGCTGGTACCGCCCGAGTCGACCTCGTTGGCGGTGCCGCCCCGCCAGTGGAACGCGAAGATCAGCCGGTACTGGCGGCTGCCGTCGTAGTTGCCGGGGAGCCGGAGGATGTAGCTGCGGCTCTTGCCTCCGCTCTGGATGGTGTGGGTGCCGTTCGACAGTCCGGGGGACCCGCCGCATCCCACGCCGGTGCCGCCGCCGGTGGACACCATGACGAGTTGCCACTGTTGGTTGGCGCCGTTCCAGTCCGTGTACTGCACGACGTTGGCGCCGTCGGTGGTGGCGGCGTTCTGCACCTCGAGGGCTTTGCCGCTGTTGCGGTTGAGGAAGCGTACGTAGCCGTCGGCGGAGTCGGCCAGCCGGAACTGCTGGTTGGTGCCGTTGTGGTCGCTCCACTGCACGACGGCCGCGCCGTCGGCGGTGGAGGCGCCGGAGACGTCGAGGACCTTGCCGGAGTTGCGGGACCTCAGCCGGTAGTAGCCGCCGCCGGAGTCCACGAACTGCCACTGCTGGTTGGCGCCGTCGTGGCGGGTCCACTGGGTGATCCGGGCGCCGTCGGCCGTCGACGCGCCGTAGACGTCCAGCGCCTTGCCGCTGTTGCGGTTGACCAGGACGTACGAGGCGGTGGTGTCCACCGTCGCCGCCGAGGCCGGCGCCGGGTTCACCGTGACGAGCGCGCCGGCGGCGACGAACGCCGCCGTGGCGGCAGCTGACAGCGATCGCCAGCGGTGTCCGGGACGAGCCGTGTCGTTGGCCTTCATGAATCACTCCTTCGATGCGGGCCACGCGCCAGCGGGACGGGCGCGCGCCGCGTGGGGGTGCCGGCGCCGGTGGGGTGTCAGTGCGTCGAGGTGGCCCGCGAACGAGGCAGGCGCCTGTCCGGGCGGGTGGGCCGGGCTGAGCGGGCGCCCGGCTCGCCCGGTTCCCGGCCTCCGCTCAGCCCGCAGGAGCGATGTTAGCGATAACAGGGAGGTCAGGCAATGAAATGCGTCTATTCCGAATCGTCGGGCTCCCCCTGCTCGCGATTTTCCCGATCGGGGCGTCGAAAAGTGTTATCGCCGATCCCCGTGGACGGTCGAGACCATCGCGAATTGCGGGGTCCCGCCTCTTGAACGCACCGAGCAGTGCTGGCAACCTGCTGGAGTTACCGGGGCAGCGTCTCTGGGACTGCAACGGCGGGGCCAGCCGGCGGTGGGGCCGGGCATAGCCGCCGGGGCCGGCGCGGGTCAGCCCGCCAGTGCGGGGCGGATCCGGAATGAGCTGTCGGCGCGGAAGGCGGGGGTGCCGTCCGCCTGGTCCACCCACAGCTGCCCGTCCCGGTGGCGGAGGAACCAGCCGGGATAGTTCGACGCCTCCAGCGACGTCGAGGAGGTCAGCGCCCCGTCGCTCGCGCAGAAGGTGGCGTCCCCGCGGAACAGCTCCGTCCCCTGGTCGGGGCTGAGCTGCAGCCGCCAGTACGCGTGCCGCAGGTAGCGGCCGTCCCGGGCCCGGAAGGAGAAGCACCTGGCGTCGGCCAGACCCGCGAGCACGGTGAAGGTCGCCTGGCGGCGCGCCGCGTCGGTACTGTCCGGACCGAGCGGCAGCAGGACGCCGAGGCCGTCGACGGTCGTGACGTACCGTCCGGTTCCGTTGGCCGACTCCAGCGACACGGGCCGTCCGGCGGTCAGGGACACGGTACGGTCCGCCGACGGCCGCGCGGCCGGAGTCGTCGGCGCTTTCGCCTCCGGTACGGTGACCGCCGGCGCCGAGGACGAAAGGGTGCGTGACCCGGACGGCGACAGCGGTGCCGCAACCGGTGCGGACGCCGCGGGCGGCACGCGCGTGGGCAGGACCGTCACGGTGACCGCGGCGCCGGCGGCGAGGGCGGCGGCGACGACGGTCGCGGCGACGGGATGTGCCACGACCGGTTGGAGCAGTTGGCCGACGATCGCGGCTTTGACGCCCGCGCCGGCACCCCCGCCGGATCCCGAGCCGATGGCGCCGGGCAGGGCGGCGGTCGACCCGGCGGCCGTACCGAGCGCGCCCCTACCGAGCAGCACGGCGGCGAGACCGACCGGAACGGGGAGCAGGCCGCACCCGAGGAGCAGCCGTTCCGCGGCGATCATGCCGTCCCGGGCGCGCGCGCAGCGCGCGCAGGACCTGGTGTGCCGGGCGAGGCGTTTACGCCACAACGGGCTCGGGACGCCGTCCCAGGCCGCCGCGGCGGCTTCGAGCTCGGGGCATCTCGACCTGGCCTCCAGCGCGACGACCAGTTCGCGGCACACGTCGAGCTGGTGCCGCATGCGCTGCACCCGCACGGTCGTGTGCGCGACGCTGACGGCCAGCGCCGCGGCGAGTTCGGTCCGGGTCAGCTCTCCCGCCACCTCCAGCCACCACAGGGAGAGCAACGCCTGGTCGTCCGGGTCGAGCCAGTGACTCGCCCGGGCGATCTGGCGGCGCTGCCCGGACAGCTCCACGCGCAGCGTCGTCAGGTCCTCGACGGCGGCCTCGACGTCCGGCATCTCGGCTGCCTCCTCCAGCGGGGCGGCCCGGCGGGCAGCCACCTGCCGGCGATGCAGGTGAGTGCTGAGCTGGCGCATGGCGATCGCGGCCAACCATGGACGGAAGCTCTCCGGGGTGTGCAGGTCCGGAAGCCGGCGGACGGCACGCAGCATGGCGTCCTGGACGACGTCGTCGGTGTCCGGGTGCCCGCTCAGCGCGCGGTGCACGAGGGTGTAGACCAGGGGCAGGCCGCGGGCGAGCAGCTCGTCCATGGCCCGCCGGTCGCCCGCCTGGGCCGCGACCACGAGGTCCGTCTCGTCGGTGCCGGTAGCTCGCATCCTCACGTCGCAGTCACACGTACCCGATCGGGGCGGCTGATCATGGTGGACGGTCGCACCGTCCGGCCGCCAGAAGCAGCCGTTGGCGCTGGTCGTTGACTGTCGCCGAAGACCGACCGTCGCGTCAAGGACGGGGCATCGTCAATTGGCCGCCGAGAAAGTGTTATTTATCAGGACGATGGCGAGTCGATATCTGGACGTAGCCCCACTCGACGGGCCGGACGACATCGATCAGCGCCTAGCTCTTGAATGCCAAGAAACATTCTGGCAACCTTGGCGACCTCGATGTATGTGCAGTGGGCACCCGGCCTGCACACCTCGGGACCCCCGAACCACCGCCGTTTACATCCAACGTCGACCGACCGGTGTTAGCGCTAACAGACGGCGCCGGCTCCCGAGCGGAGGGAACACGCCCATGCCCATTGACCACGCGCCCCCACCGGCCGCCGGACGCCGCCGTGGCCGGCGTCCGGCGCTGGCCGTCACCGTCGCCGTGACGCTGCTGGCGAGCGCGGCCGCCGTCGCGGTGAACGGCACCGAGGCGGCCGCGGCGTCGGTCGACACGAGTGCCTGGTACGTGTTGCTCAACCGCAACAGCGGCAAGGCCCTCGACGTCTACGGCGCCTCCACCGCCGACGGCGCCCGCATCACCCAGTGGACCCGGAACAACGGCAACAACCAGCAGTGGCAGTTCGTGGACTCCGGCGGCGGCTACTACCGCCTCAAGTCCCGCAACTCCGGCAAGGTCCTGGACGTCTCCGGCGCCTCCACCGCCGACGGCGCGGCCGTCGTGCAGTGGAGCGACCACAGCGGCACCAACCAGCAGTTCCGGCTGGCCGACTCCGCCGACGGCTACGTACGCTTCCTCAACCGCAACAGCGGCAAAGCCGTCGAAGTGCAGAACGCCGCCACCACCGACGGCGCCAACGTCGTGCAGTACACGGACTGGAACGGCGCCAACCAACAGTGGCAACTCGTCCGGGTCGACGCCACCGACCCGACCCCCACCACGCCGCCACCGGGGACGTCGTACACGAATCCCGTGGTGTGGCAGGACTTCGCCGACGGTGACATCATCCGCGTCGGCGACGCCTACTACTACTCGGCGTCGACCATGCACTACTCCCCCGGCGCGCCCATCCTGCGCTCCTACGACCTCGTGCACTGGGAGTACGCCGGCCACTCGGTCCCGAGCCTCGACTTCGGCTCCAGCGCCTACAACCTCACCGGCGGACGCGCGTACGTCAAGGGAATCTGGGCCTCGGCGTTCAACTACCGCAAGAGCAACAGCACGTACTACTGGATCGGCTGCGTCGAGTTCAACCGCACGTACGTGTACACCTCGACGGCCGTCGACGGCACCTGGCAGAAGCGCTCGCAGATCAACAACTGCTACTACGACGCCGGCCTGCTCATCGACGACAACGACACCATGTACGTGGCGTACGGGAACACGAACATCAGCGTGGCGCAACTGTCGGCCGACGGGCTGAGCCAGGTCCGCGCCCAGCAGGTGTTCAGCACCCCGTCGAGCGTCGGCACCCTCGAAGGGTCGCGCTTCTACAAGCGCAACGGCTACTACTACATCTGGCTCACCCGCCCCGCCAACGGCCAGTACGTCCTGCGGTCCAGCAGCCCGTTCGGCCCGTACGAGATGCGCCAGGTGCTGCTCAACATGCCCGGCCCGATCTCCGGCGGCGGCGTGCCGCACCAGGGCGGCCTCGTGCAGACCCAGAACGGCGACTGGTACTACATGGCCTTCGTCGACGCCTACCCCGGCGGCCGGGTGCCGGCGCTGGCCCCGATCAACTGGACCGCCGACGGCTGGCCGCAGGTCCAGACCGTCAACGGCGCGTGGGGCACGAGCTACCCCACGCCGAACATCCCCGCCTCGTCGAAGACGGTGCAACCGATGACCGGCGCGGACACCTTCACCGGCAGCGGCCTCGGCCCGCAGTGGGAGTGGAACCACAACCCGGACAACACGAAGTGGTCGACCGGCAGCGGCCTGCGCCTGCAGACCGCAACCGTCACCAACGACCTGTACAACGCCCGCAACACGCTCACCCACCGGATCCAGGGACCGACGTCCACGGCGACGATCGAGCTGGACTACTCGGCCATGACCGACGGCGACCGGTCCGGCCTGGCGATGCTGCGCGACTCCTCGGCGTGGATCGGCGTCAAACGCGACGGCGGCACCACCCGGGTCACGCTCGTCAACGGCCTGACGATGGACGGCAGCTGGAACACCACCGGAACCGGCACCGAGGCGGCCTCCGCCACGGTCTCCGGCGGCCGGATCTGGCTGCGGGCGACCGCCGACATCCGCCCCGGCACCGGCCGGCAGGCCCGGTTCTCCTACAGCACCGACGGCGTCACCTTCACCACCCTGGGCCCGGCCTTCACCCTCAACAACGCCTGGCAGTTCTTCATGGGCTACCGCTACGCGATCTTCAACTACGCGACCCGCGCCCTCGGTGGCGCCGTCACCGTCCGCAAGTTCGACATGACCACCCCCTGACCCGGCACCGCCTCCACCACGAGAGACCCTGGAAGGTGTGCAGATGAGACAACCTCCCCGCCCGCCGCAAGGACGACTCCCGCAGCGGCTACGGGCGATCCTGACCCTGCTGACCGCCGCGCTGATCGCTGTCGGCGCCCCGCTGGTCATGACGGGCTCCGCCGACGCGGGCACCACACTGGGCGCTTCGGCCGCCGAGAAGGGT
>NZ_RJLN01000006.1 GCF_003725545.1 Micromonospora solifontis
ACCACGCGGACCTCAGCGGGGCGGACCTGACCGGGGCGTCCCTGCACGGGGTCGTCTGGCGGGCGACCACGTGCCCCGACGGCACGAACAGCGACACGGCGGGCGGCACCTGCGCCGGTCACCTGTCCTGAGGCGACCGGCCGGAACGAGGAGTGGGGGAGGCGGCGCTGGTCATCGAGCCGCACATACGACGGACGGTGAAGGTGACGGGCCGGCGGCTCGGCTCGGGGTACGCGATCGCACGCGTCTCGTGCTGACCGCCGGACACGTGGCCGGCGACCTCGCGGATCTCTGCACGGTCGCGCTCAGCGACGACGCCGAGGGCGTCGACCGTGCCGGGTGTTCCTCACCGCCGGCACGCCGGTCGCGCGCTGACCGTCAGTCGTCGACCCGGTCCAGCGCCAGGTCGAGGAACCGCGCGTACGCCTGGAGCGCCGACCCGACCCGGGCGTCGGTCGCCGGGTCGAGCGGGACCAGTGGGCGGACCCGGACCGCGACCCGCTCCCTGCCCAGCGTCCGCTTCCAGATGCCCACCACCCGGCCGCCGCGTACCACCGTCGACTGGAAGACGCCGTTGTTGCCGGGGACCACGGCGGCGGCGTGCGCCGGGTCGAGCATGAGCGTCCGGTCCTTGAAGCCGAGCAGGTATTCGTCGAAGCCGGGCAGCGTGTGCACATCGTCGACCGGCTCGCGGGGCGCGTCGAGCAGCGCGGCGTCGACCAGCGCCGCCGCGCCGTCCACCTCGACCGGGGCGAGGGCGTCACCGGCCACCGCGATGCCGCGCCGGGCGTCGGTGACGGTCAGCCCGGTCCAGCGGGCCAGGTCGTGCGCGGTGACCGGGCCGTGGCTGCGCACGTAGCGCAGTGCGAGCAGCCCGAGGGCCTCCTCCCGGTCGGGCCGGCGCGGGTCGGGCACCCACTCGTCGAGCAGGGCGAACGTCTGCTCCTTGCCGACCTGTGGGGCGATGCAGGTGACGCCGCGCTGGCTCGCGTACCACAGCAGGTGGTAGCCCCGCTGGCCGCCGGTGTCGAGGCCGGCGGCGTTGAGCGCGGCCAGGCACTCGGCCCGGGTCAGCCGGCCGCCGCCGGCCAGCGCGTCGCCGAGCACGTCGACGGCGCGGTCCGCGTCGCTCTCGCTGAGGCCGAGCTGGGCCCGGCGGGTGGCGGCGCCGGCGAGGGTACGCACCCCGGTCACCGCCAGCATCCAGTGCGCGTCGCGGGCGGGCACCAGGTGGACGGTGCCCCGCATCGGCCAGGTGCGCAGCGCCTCGCGTCGCTCCAGGGCCGCGCGCACGTCCGTCCGGCGGCGGCCGGGCAGGCGTACGCCGAGCGACCATTCGCCGCTCGCCACGTCCTGGGCCTGCATGGCGCCGAACCACTCCACCACGTCGGCCACGCCCTCGGGGCGGGCCACCGGATGCGGGCGCAGCAGCAGGCTGGTCATGCGCAGCGCCAGCGCCTCGGCGCCGGTGAGCCGTACCGGCACGGCCACCTCCCGTCGATCGTGGACGGCCAGCATAGGCGGCCAGCCCGACATTCCGCGGCCGGGAGGTGACCGGGCGGGTGGCGGAGCCGCCACCCGCCCGCGGATCGTCACCGGTCGCGGCGTGCGACGTCCGGTACGTCCGGGTCGACGACCTCGCGGCGGACCTGCGCGTGGACCGGCCGCTCCTCGACGACCTCGTGCCGGGCCAGCCGGACCCGTTCGACCGGGACCCGCTCCTTGACCGCCACCGGACGCTCGGCGTGCAGGACCAGGTCGCGCTGCTCCTCGCCGAGGTCGGCGGGGACATCGCCGGCGTTCGTGACCGGCTCGTGCACGACGGTCACCTCGTCGTGCGCCACCGGCACCGTGCCGTCCACGTTCTCGGTCACCACGCGCGTGCGCAGCCGGGCCGTACCGACCGGCTCGCGGACGGTGCCGAACCGGGCCCGTTCCTCGACGCGGACCGTCTCGGGCGCGCCGGTCGATCCCCGGGGCGGCTGCTCCGGCTGTCGGACCGCGCCCTGCCCAGGCAACTGGTAGTGCCGGTAGAGCAGGGTGAGCTGGTCGACGCCGAGGGGCTGCTCGGTGTCGCTTTCCACGGCCGGGGCGCCGCGCACGGTGGCCCGGTCGTACGGCAGCCGCACCCGGCCCGGCTGCAGCCGGGCGGCGTGCAGCGGCGCCATCGACTCGTCGTGCGTCCCGGAGCCGGTCCGCACGCTGACCCAGGTGGGCTCGCCGGCGGCGTCGGCCCAGACCTGGCCCACCCTGCCGATCGTCGCGCCCGAGCGGTCCTGGACGTCCTGCCCGTACAGCGAACGGACCTGCTGTTCGGTGAGGCGCATGGTTCGTCCCTCCTCTCGCGGGTCACCGACGGGATCCCCGTGGAGGGCGGACGCATGCCCGGGAAGCCGGACGAATAGGAGGAGCAGGAGCAGATCCCCTGATCGCGCTACGCCAGCCACGCCGCCGGCGGAGCGCGATCCCCCGTTCAGGTGCCCGGTGCGGGGCGGCTGCCTGTGCCGGCACCGGTGGGAACAGGATCCCCGGTGCCGGGATTGCGGGCGCCGGTTGAGGACGGAACTTGCGCAAATCTTGAGGCCGGCCGCGGGGCGGCCCGCCGGCGTTTGACGCCGCAACTAACGGGTAGTCGCCCGAGCTGATCCGGAACCGAGGAGGAATCGTCTGATGGACGGCCAGATCAAGGTCGCGGTGATCTACTACAGCGCGACCGGCACCACCTACCAGATGGCGCAGTCGGCGTGCGAGGCCGCCGGAGAGGCGGGCGCCGAGGTACGCCTGCGCAAGGTGCGTGAGCTGGCGCCCGACGAGGCGATCCGCTCCAACTCCGGCTGGCAGGCCCACCGCCTGGAGACCCAGGACGTGATGGAGGCCGAGCCGGACGACCTGGCCTGGGCCGACGTGGTGCTGATGGGCGCGCCCACCCGGTACGGCATGATCGCCGCCCAGCTCAAGCAGTTCATCGACACCACCGGCCCGCTCTGGTCCCGGGGCGCGCTGGCCAACAAGGTCTACAGCGGCTTCACCTCCACCGCCACCGCGCACGGTGGGCAGGAGGCGACGTTGCTGTCGTTGTACACGGTCTTCTACCACTGGGGCGGGATCGTGGTGACCCCCGGCTACACCGACCCCAGCCAGTTCGTCGCCGGCAACCCGTACGGCGCGTCGCACACCAGCAACAACGGGGAGATCCCGCCGGACCACGTGGCCCTGGCCGCGACCGCGCTGACCGCGAAGCGGGCGGTGCAGATCGGCGCCGCCCTGAAGCGGGGCCTCGCCGGCTGAGACCTGGCGACCGGTGGTCGGGCGGGGGCTCTCGATCCCGCCCGGACCACCGGCCATCTCTGGCCCTACCCTCGTGCGGCCGATCCATGCCCGGTCAGCGCGGGCCGGTCGAGCAGGTGCCCGAGCAGGTCGGCGAGCACCACCATCCCGTCCCGGCTGAGCACCGATTCCGGGTGGAACTGCACACCCGCGAAACCGGCCCCGCGCAGCGCGTGCACCGCCCCGTCCGCCGGATCCCGGGACAGCTGCACCGGGCCGTACGGGGTGGCCATCCGGTCCGCCGCCGCCCGGGCGGTGAAGCTGGAGTAGAAGCCGACCCGGCGGGTCTCGCCGAACAGCCGGATGTCCCGCGGCACCCCCTGGTACGGCGCGTCCCGCCGGTGCAGCGGCAGCCCCAGCAGCCCGGCCAGCAACTGGTGACCCAGGCAGACCGCCAGGGTGGGGCGACCCGCCGCCAGCAGCCGCGCCAGCAGCGCGCGGAGTGCCGCCATCTTCGGCTCGGCGAGGTCGTTCGGGTCACCCGGGCCGGGACCGACGACCACCAGGTCGTACCCGTCGACCGGGCCGGCGGCGTGCCAGTCGCGGCGGTCCACGGCCAGGCCGAGCGCGCGCAGCTGATGCGCGAGCATCCCGGTGAAGGTGTCCTCCCCGTCGACGATCAGGGCCCGGCGTCCGGCCAGGCCGGGCAGCGCGGTCGCGCCCGGGGTGCGCTGGTCCAGCCAGAACCGGGCCAGCGGGGCGTTGCGGGCGGCGAGCGCGGCGCGTACCTCCGGGTCGTCGGCCAGCCGCGGCGCGGCCTCGGCGCCCGGGCGCGGGGCCTCCGGGCCGAGGCCGAACGCGGCCAGCACGCCGGCCGCCTTGGCGTGCGTCTCGGCCACCTCGCCCTCGGCGGTGGAGTGCCGGACCAGGGTCGCCCCGACCGGCACCCGCAGCTCGCCGGCGGGGGACAGCTCGGCGGTCCGGATCAGGATCGGCGCGTCGAGGGTCTGCCGGCCCTCGTCGTCCCGGCCGAGCAGGGCGAGCACCCCGGCGTAGTAGCGCCGGCCGGTGCGCTCGTGCCGGGCGATGACCCGGCAGGCGTTCTCCATCGGGCTGCCGGTGACGGTCGGGGCGAACATGGTCTCGCGCAGCACCTCGCGCACGTCCCGGGTGCCCCGCCCGGCGAGCAGGTACTCGGTGTGCGCCAGGTGCGCCATCTCCTTCAGGTACGGGCCGACCACCTGGCCGCCGTGCTCGGCGACGGTGGCCATCATCTTCAGCTCCTCGTCGAGCACCATGTACAGCTCCTCGACCTCCTTCGGGTCGTGGAGGAAGCGCAGCAGCGCGTCCCGGTCGGCCGCCGCGCCGGTGTGCCGGAAGGTGCCGCTGATCGGGTTCATCATGACCAGGCCGTCGTCGACGCTGACGTGCCGCTCCGGACTGGCCCCGACCAGGATGCGGCGGCCGGTGTGCACGACGAACGTCCAGTACGCGCCGCGTTCGCGCAGCAGCAGCCGGCGCAGCGCGGCCAGGGCCGCCACCAGGGGCGGCCCCTGCACGGTGGCGCGCAGGGTGCGGTGGATGACGAAGTTGGCCCCGGCCCCGTGGCCGATCTCCTCGCGGAGCACCCGGCCGACCGTGTCCGCGTACTCGGCGTCGGAGATGTCGAAGGTCGCGTCCCTGGTCCGCACCGGGACGTCGGGCAGCGCGGCCACCACCTCGTCGAGGGGGATCCGCCGGTGTTCGGCGATCGCCAGGTACTCCAGCGGGGTGCCGTCGTCCACGCAGGCGAACCCGCGTTCGGCGATCTGCCGGTAGGGGACCAGGGCCAGGGTGCGCGGCCCGGCGCCGCCCTCGGGCAGCGGGAGGTCGGCGAGCCGGTCGACGGTGCGTACCGTGCCGGTGAACAGCGCCAGGTGGTCGCCGCCGGCGCGGCGGACGAGCGCGAACGGGCCGGGGTCGAGGCCGGCGGCGACGGCGGCCAGCGGGTCGGTCGGGCGGTTCATCTCGGGTCTCCTCGGTGGGCCGGTGGCCGCCGGCGGGGCGGCCCGGTGTGCCGGGAAGAGACCGGCGGCCGCCTCGTCGGGCGGCCGCGTCGGGAAGCTACGCGCGGGGGTGGGCCGCCGGGTCGGCGGGCCACCAGCAGGACACGTGCGCGAGCATGACGATCACTGTACGCGAGCGCGCGGCCCCGCGGAACCCGGTCGCCGCGCCCGCCCGCCCGGATCTTGGCTTCGGGGCCGTCCCCGGCGGGTAGGTTGACCGGCGATGAACATCCTCGCGCTCGACCTCGGCACCTCGTCGGTACGCGGGCTGGTGCTGGACGCCGACGCCACCCCGCGGCCCGGCGCGCTGGCCCGCCGCAAGGTGCACCTGACCACCGGCGAGGACGGCACCGGCACCCTGGACGGGTCGACCTACCTGGCCTGCCTGGCCGAGTGCCTGGACGAGCTGGCCGCCGGCGGGCACCTGCGCGACGTCGAGCTGGTGGCGGCCTCCGCGCAGTGGCACTCGGTGCTGCCGCTGGGCGCCGACGGCGCGCCGCTGGGGCCGGTGCTGACCTGGTTGGACACCCGGCCGGAGCCGTTGCCCGGCGCCCGGGGCCCGGTCGACCCGGACGCGTTCCACCGGCGTACCGGCGCCTGGTGGCACCGCTGCTACTGGTCGGTGCGGCTGCCCTGGCTGCGGGAGCGGGTCGGCGCGCCGGTCGGCCGGTTCGTCGGGCTGGTCGAGTACGTGCTGGGCGAGCTGCTCGACGAGGCGCCGATGTCCGTGTCGATGGCCTCCGGCACCGGGCTGCTGGACCTGCGCCGGCTGGAGTGGGACGTGGAGGCGTGCGAGCTGGCTGACGTACGGCCGGAGGACCTGCCGGCGCTGGCGCCGCACGGGTGGCACGGCCGGCTGCGTCCCGAGCACGTCCGCCGCTGGCCGCAGCTGGCCGGCGCCCGGTGGACCGCGCCGGTCGGCGACGGGGCGGCCTCCAACATCGGCTCCGGCTGCGTGGATCCGACCCGGGCGGCGGTGACCGTGGGCACCTCCGCCGCGGTACGGCTGGTCCAGGCGTTGCCCGCCGGGGCGGAGCCGCCGCCCCTGCCGGAGGGGGTCTGGCGCTACCGGGTGGACCACGAGCACGTGGTGACCGGGGCGGCGTACTCCAGCGGCGGCAACCTGTACGCCTGGGCCACCCGGACGCTGCGGCTGCCCGAGGGGGCCGAGCTGGAGGCCGCGCTCGCCCGGGCCGCCGCGAACCTGCGGGTGCGGGCCAATCCGCGGTTCGGCGGGGACCGGCCGCCCGGGGTGTCGCCCGCCGGCTCAGGCGAGCTGCGCGGGCTCAGCTTCGGCGCCACCGCCGTGGACCTGCTGGCCGGGCTGATGACCGGCCTGTGCCGGCTGGTCGCCGACGACCTCACCGTGCTGGAGTCCGGCGTGGACGCCCCGACGGAGGTGGTGCTCGGCGGCGGCGCGATGGCCGCCTCCGCCTGGTGGCGCGGCGCGTTCGCCGAGGCGCTGGCCCCCCGGGCGGTGCGTTACCAGCGCAACCCGGAGGTCGGCGCGACCGGCGCCGCGCTCGTGGCGACGGGGCGCATCGCCGAGGCGGCGCACCTTGGCGGCATCGGCCGGACGGACGAACCCGGTCCGCCGAACACCGTAGTCGTCGACCCACCGCGCTGACGTTCCTGGTCGCGGGTCCGTACGATCCGTTGACACCGCCCGACGGCCTGGTTGGATGGACCCCGCTCCCCCCGCCGTGGCGGAGTCGAGGGAGAGCGAGGAGGCAAGTGTGGGCGCAGGTCCCGACCCGGCCGGCCGCGCGGCCACGCGGTCGCCCCGGAGTCCGGCCGAGAACCGGCGGGCGGTGGCCCGGCGGCGTTCGGTGTTCCGGTTGCGGGACTGGCGGATCCGCACCAAGCTCGCCACCGTGCTGGTCATCCCGTCGTTGGCCTTCCTGGTGCTGGCCGGCGTGCAGACCCGGGGGCTGGTGGGGCAGACCACCGCGTTGAGCGACTTCGCCCGGCAGGTGGGCATCGGCCGGCAGATCACCACCGCGGTGGACCGGCTCCAGCAGGAGCGGGACCGCGCCGCGGGTGAGCTGGCCGCGCTGCGCCGGGGCGGCGGCGCCGAACGGGACGAGGCGCTCGCCGCGCTCCAGCCGCTGCAGGCCGCGTCCGACCGGGCGATGTCCGAGCTGCGCGACGCCGCCGAGCCCCTGGCCGGCGCCAGCGCGGCCTGGCGGGTCGCCTACGCCGAGGCCCTGGAGGCGTACGACCAGGTCGTCTACATCCGCGCCGCGATCCCGCCGGCGGTGCTCAGCAGCGACACCATCCTGAGCAACTACCACCGGTCCATCGCGGCCCTGCTCGACCTGCTGGCCGAGCCCTCACCCGGGGACGACCAGCGGGCGCTCACCGACGCCGTGCTGCGGTACGTGCAGCTGTCCCGGGTCAAGGAGTTGTCGTCCCGGATCCGCGCCGAGCTGTACGCGGCCGCCCGGGCCGGCCGGTACGACGTCGACGACCAGGTGACCCTGACCGACCTGCGGGCCCAGCAGCTCACCGCGCTGGGCGCGTTCCGGGTCGCGGCGACCAACGCGCAGATCCGCCGCTACGACCAGACATCGCTGGATCCGGCGTTCGTGTCGGCCACCAAGCTGGAGGAGAAGACCCTCCCCAACGGCGCCGCCGAGCCGGCGCTGCTGCCCGCCCCGCAGTGGTGGGCGGCCAGCGAGCAGCGGCAGGAGCTGCTGCGCCAGCTGGAGAGCGAGGTGCTCGACGACGCCGTACGCCGGGCCGACGACGCCAGCGCCCGGCAGCTGCGCGACACCCTGCTGGTGGTCGGTGGCATCGTGGCGGTGCTCCTGATCGCGGTGCTGATCTCGCTGCTGGTCGGCCGTTCCCTGGCCCGGTCGATGCGCCTGCTGCGCGGTCAGGCGCTGCGGATCGCCCAGGTCGAGCTGCCGCTCACCCTCGACCGGCTGCGCGCGGTGAACCGCCCGGTCGGCGCGATCGACGTGGCTCCGGCGGTCATCACCTCCCAGGACGAGCTGGGTGAGCTGGCCGAGGCGTTCGTGGCGGTGCACCGCAGCGCCGTCGACGTCGCGGTCGACCAGGCGCTGATGCGGCGCAACGTCAACGCCATGTTCGTCAACCTGGCCCGCCGCAGCCAGGTGCTGGTCGAGCGGCAGCTGGAACTCCTCGACGAGCTGGAACGCGAGGAGGACGACCCGGACCAGCTGGAGAACCTGTTCAAGCTCGACCACCTCGCCGCCCGCATGCGCCGCAACGACGAGAGCCTGCTGGTGCTCGCCGGCACCGAGTCCAGCCGGCGCTGGAACCGGCCGGTGGGCCTGAACGCGGTGCTGCTCGCCGCGAGCGCCGAGATCGAGCAGTACCAGCGGGTGCGCCACGAGTCCCGGGCGGAGCTGCACCTGGTCGGGCACGCCGTCGGCGACCTGGTGCACCTCTTCGCCGAGCTGCTGGAGAACGCCACCGCGTTCTCCCGCCCGGACACCGTCGTGCAGGTCGTCGCGCGGGCCGAGGGCACCGGCGCGGTGGTGGAGATCATCGACCAGGGGCTCGGGATGAGCCCGGCCGCGCTGGCGGAGGCGAACGCGGTGCTGGCGGAGCCGCCGGCGGCCGACGTGGCGGCCTCCGAGCGGATGGGGCTGTTCGTGGTCAGCCACCTCGGTGCGCGGCACGGAGTGCAGGTACGGCTGCGGGACGGGGCGGACGGACTGGTCGCGGTCGTCCGGCTCCCCGCCGACCTGCTGGCGGCCGCCCCCGCCGAGCTGGGCCAGCCGGCCATGCCACGGATGCTGACCAGCCAGGTGGCCGCGGCGTCCCGGGCGGCGATACCGCCGGTGGGGCCGTTCGCCGGGCCGACCAGCGAGCTGCCGGTGGCCGGGCGCCGTCCGGGCGCGTCGTCGGACGGGCAGCGGATGCCGTCCGGCGTGCCGGCCGAGCTGCCGGCCGCATGGCAGTACCCGGCGGCGACCGGCCACCCGCCGGCACCGCCCGCGCCCGCCCCCGCCGAACCCGGGCCGTACGGCCCCGCCGGACCCGCGCCGTATGCGCCCGCCGGACCCGCAGCGTATTCGCCCGCCGGACCGCCACCCTTCGCGCCCGCCGGCCCGGTTGCCGGTGTTCCCGCCGGGCCGGTCTCCGGGGTGCCGGTCGGGCCGGTCTCCGGGGTGCCGGTCGGGCCGGTCTCCGGGGTGCCGGTCGGGCCGGCAGCGCCCGCCGGGGCGCCGCCGGCCGTGCCCCGGCAGAACCGGCCGCCGGTGCGGGCCGAGAACGTGCTGGCCCCGGCGGCGCCGGCCGGCGGCGGCTGGTTCTCCCGGCAGGGGCCGTCGTCGTCGGTGCTCGGTGTGACGCCGCCGCCGGCCGCGACGCCGGTCACGGCAGGGGTCAACGAGCGGGGCCTGCCGGTACGCGTGCCGATGGCCCAGCTCGCCGCGGTGACCGACACCGCGCGCCGGACCACGCCGCAGGCCCGCCCGGAACCGGATCCGGACGCGGTCGGCGGCATGCTCTCCCGCTTCTACGGCGGGGTGCGCCGGGCGGAGGCCGAGGAGACCCGAGAGATCTATTTGCCGCGCAGCGAAGGGGGACGACAACAGTGACGACGTTGAGCCAGGAGGCCCGCGATCTCAGCTGGCTGGTGAACGCGTTCGCGGAGCGGGTCCCCGGGGTGGCGCATGCCGTGGTGGTCTCCTCCGACGGCCTGCTGGTGGCGATCTCCGCCCACCTGCCCCGGGACCACGCGGACAAGCTGGCGGCGGTGACCTCGGGCCTGATGAGCATCACCGCGGGCGCGGCCCAGATGTTCGACGGGGACGTCGTCAAGCAGACCGTGGTCGAGATGGGTCGGGGCTATTTCCTGGTCATGCAGATCCGGGACGGCTCGATCCTGGCCACCCTGGCGGCGGCGGAGGCCGACATCGGCGTGGTCGGCTACGAGATGGCCCGGCTGGCGAAGCAGGCCGGTGAGATGCTCACCCCGGCGCTGCGGGCGGAACTGCAGCAGGCGCTGCCCCGCTGAACCCGGGTGACCCGGCCGGCGGTGCGGCCGCCGACCGGGCCACCGGGCTCACAGGCCGTTGTCGCGGATCACCGTGCGGTACCAGTGCGCGCTGCGCTTGAGCACCCGGCGCTGGGTCGGGTAGTCCACGTAGACCAGGCCCCACCGCTGTTCGTAGCCCTCGGCCCACTCGAAGTTGTCCAGCAGCGACCACACGTGGTAGCTCTCCAGCGGCACCCCGTCCCGGATGGCCCGGTGCGCGGCGGTGAAGTGGTCGCGGAGGAACTCGATCCGGCCGGCGTCGTCGACGGTGCCGTCCGCGGCGAGCCGGTCCGGGCAGGGCAGCCCGTTCTCGGTGACGGTGAGCGGGATCCGGCCGTAGTCGCGGGTGACCCGGGTCAGGATGTCGTACATGCCCTCGGGGTAGATCTGCTGCCAGTCGGCCTCCGAGGTGGGCCACTTGCGGACCGTGTCGCCCTGACCGGTGACGTAGATGGGCGTGTAGTACTGGACCGCGAGCAGGTCGACCGGGCTGGAGATGACGGCCAGGTCGCCGTCGCGGACGGCCCGCACCATGCGGCTGTCCGGGCCCAGGTCGGCCAGCACGTCCTCCGGGTACGCGCCCTTGAGGATCGAGTCGAGGTAGAGGCGGTTCTCGTAGCCGTCGTACAGGCGGGTGGCGGTGGCGGCCTCGGCGGTGTCGTCGGCCGGGTAGCAGGGGTGCAGGTTCAGCGCGGGGCCGATCCGGCCGCCCGCGCCGCTGGCGCGCAGCGCCCGCACGGCGAGGCCGTGGGCGAGCTGCAGGTGGTGGGCGACCAGGTACGCCGCCCCCGGGTCCTGCTGGCCGGGGGCGTGGTGTCCCCAGATGTAGCCGTTCTGCACCACGGTCTTCGGCTCGTTGATGGTCAGCCACACCGGCACCCGGTCGCCGAGGGCGCGGAACATCACGTCGGCGTACTCAGCGAAGCGTTCGGCGGTGTCCCGGTTCTCCCAGCCGCCGGTGTCCTGCAGCGCCTGGGGGAGGTCCCAGTGGAACAGGGTGGCCATCGGCGCGATGCCGCGCTCGTGCAGCCCGTCGACCAGCCGGCGGTAGAAGTCGAGGCCACGCTGGTTGGGCTTGCCGGAGCCGTCGGCCTGCACCCGGGGCCAGGAGATGGAGAACCGGTAGCTGCGCAGGCCCAGGTCGCGCATCAGGTCCAGGTCCTCGGCGTAGCGGTGGTAGTGGTCCGCGGCGACGTCGCCGGTGTCGCCGTTGCGGGTGCGGCCCGGGGTGTGGCTGAAGGTGTCCCAAACGGATTCGCCCCGCCCGTCCTCCTTGGCCGCCCCCTCGATCTGGTACGCCGAGGTGGCCGCGCCCCAGCCGAAGTCCGGCGGGAACCGCAGCGGCCCGTCCGGGGCGCCGCCGGGGGCGGTGTCGGGCGCGTCGTCGCAGCCGGCGAGGCCGGTGGAACTGGCGGCGATCCCCGCCGCGACGGCGCCGGCGAGCCCGGCGCGGGCCACGCCCGCGGCGGTCGCGGACGCGGCGGCACGACGGAGCAGGCGCCGTCGGGTGAGTAGCGACATGGATGTTCTCCTCGAAGTGACTGGCCGCCCGACGGCCGGGAGCGCTCCCAGCATAGGCCGGACGCGGCCGGCCGCGTTGCCCTGGGCGGGCCCGTGGTGCGGGTGGGGCCCGGCCTGGCCGGGCGGCCGGAGAATGGCGGGCGGGTGTCGCTCGGGGGCGGGGCGAGCGGCGAGGGGTGGGACGCATAGCGAAGAAGGCCGGCCGGGAGGCGCGTCGCGCCTGTCCCGTCGGCCTCTTTTCCCGTCGACAACGGGGGATTAGTGTGGGGACGGGGGAGGGCAACCCCCGTCCCCACCTGTGATGCACACACGCACGTGTGGAATTGGCGTCCTGCCGTGCGTGTCGCGCGGGAGCCGGGCCACGCGAGTGGCTCTGGTTCCACCTCCCTCCATGTCGGTGGGTGACGGCTGACGGCGGCGTCCGGGCTGGCCCGTCGTCAGCCTCCGGGGCTGGGGCATCGGGCACCACGGGTGCACCCGACGATCTTGTACTTGCATCTCCGTCGATGGAAGCGCTCCCATCGGCGATGCTTGTGACTGTAACGCCCGTCACCCGTTTGTCAAAGCCCCTACACGAGATCGAAACATCGACCTGCCTGTCCTCCCTGCCCGTTGTGGTGGGAGCGCTTCCATGGCAGACTCTCAACTCATCGCGACGCGGAGCCAGCTCGCGCGAGTCGTGGGCCGCCGAGGGCACCCGGTACTCCCGGTGCGGCGCCCCGATCCCCGGCACGGCCGGGTCGACCACCTTTCCGGGCGCCTCCGTCCCCCCGCGTACGTCCCGTCGACGCGTGGGAGGCGCCCCGCCGGGGCCAGCGGTCCCGGCCCGGTCCGAGGAGACACCGCGCACATGAGACTCATGGCCAGACGTCGCCGCACGGCGATGTTCGCCGCCACCGCCCTCGCCATCGGCGGGGTGGCCCTGCCGGCCGGCGCCGCGCAGGCCGCCCCGGCCTGCGACGTGACGTACGCGCCGAACGACTGGGGCGGCGGCTTCACCGCCAACGTCACCATCAAGAACCTGGGCGACGCCATCAACGGCTGGACGCTCAAGTGGAACTTCGGCAACAGCACCCAGCGGGTCACCAACGGCTGGTCGGCCAAGTGGAGCCAGTCCGGCACCGAGGTGACCGCGACCAACGAGTCGTGGAACGGCAGCCTCGCCACCGGCGCCAGCACCGACATCGGTTTCCAGGGCGTGTACAGCGGCGCCAACCCGAAGCCGACGGCGTTCACCCTCAACGGGGTCGCCTGCAACGGCGCGCCCGCGAACCAGCCGCCGACGGTGTCCCTCGCGGTCCCCGCCGGACCGTTCCAGGCGCCGGCCGACGTGCCGCTGACCGCCACCGCGAGCGACCCGGACGGCAGCATCGCCAAGGTCGAGTTCTACCGCAATGGCCTGTTGGTCAACACCGATACCACCGCCCCGTACCAATACGACCTGCTCGGGCTGCCGGCCGGCAGCTACACCGTGCAGGCCAAGGCGTACGACAACGCCAACGCCACCGCGATCGCCGAGAAGTCCTTCACGGTGAACCCGGCGACCGGCCCGCAGTTGGTGGCCACCCCGTCGGCGGTGAGCGTCAACGAGGGCGGCACCTCGACGGTGAAGTACACCCTCAGCGCTGCCCCGACCGGCAACGTCCAGGTGACCCTCGCCGTCACCGGGGACAGCGACATCACCGTGTCGCCGAGCACGCTGACCCTCACACCGAGCAACTGGAGCACCGGGGTCACCGCCACCGTCTCGGCCGCCGAGGACGCCGACACCGTCGGCGGCACCGCCACCATCACCGCCTCGGCGACCGGGTACGCGCCGCTGACGGTGACCGTCACCGAGATCGACAACGACGCTCCCGGCGGCGACAACGCGTACATCAAGAAGTTCCTCGACCAGTACGGCAAGATCAAGAACTCGGGGTACTTCAGCCCCGAGGGCGTGCCGTACCACTCGGTCGAGACGCTCATCGTCGAGGCCCCCGACTACGGCCACGAGACCACCTCGGAGGCGTTCAGCTTCTGGCTCTGGCTGGAGGCCCAGTACGGCCGGGTCACCCAGAACTGGAGCCCGTTCAACAACGCTTGGACGGTGATGGAGAAGTACATCATCCCGTCGCACGCCGACCAGGCGACCGCCGGCGCCCCAGGCACCCCGCAGTACGCCGCCGAGCACAACCTGCCCAGCCAGTACCCGTCGGCGCTGGAGCCCAACGTCCCGGTCGGCCAGGACCCGCTCCGCTCGGAGCTGCAGTCCACCTACGGCACCGGTGACATCTACGGGATGCACTGGCTGCTCGACGTCGACAACACCTACGGCTACGGCCGCTGCGGCGACGGCACCACCCGGCCCGCGTACATCAACACCTTCCAGCGGGGCCCGCAGGAGTCGGTGTGGGAGACCGTGCCGCAGCCGTCCTGCGACACGTTCAAGCACGGCGGCCAGTACGGCTACCTCGACCTGTTCGTCAAGGAGTCCAGCGCCCCGGCCAAGCAGTGGAAGTACACCGACGCCCCGGACGCCGACGCCCGCGCAGTGCAGGCCGCTTACTGGGCGCTGACCTGGGCCAAGGCGCAGGGCAAGGCGGGCGACGTCGCGGCCACCGTGGCCAAGGCCGCCAAGATGGGTGACTACCTGCGGTACGCGATGTTCGACAAGTACTTCAAGAAGATCGGCAACTGCGTCGGCGCCTCCACCTGCCCGGCCGGCAGCGGCCGCGACTCGGCGCACTACCTGCTCTCCTGGTACTACGCCTGGGGTGGCGCGTACGACACCTCGCAGAACTGGTCATGGCGGATCGGCTCCAGCCACAACCACTTCGGCTACCAGAACCCCTTCACTGCCTGGGCGCTGACCAACGTGCCCGAGCTCAAGCCGCAGTCGCCGACCGCGGTCTCCGACTGGCAGAAGAGCCTCGACCGGCAGTTGGAGTTCTACACCTGGCTGCAGTCCAGCGAGGGCGGAATCGCCGGCGGCGCCACCAACAGCTGGGATGGCAGCTACGCCCAGCCGCCGGCCGGCACCGCCACCTTCTACGGCATGTTCTACGACGCCGCCCCGGTCTACCGGGACCCGCCGTCCAACCAGTGGTTCGGCATGCAGGCCTGGTCGATGCAGCGCATCGCCGAGCTCTACCTGCAGACCGGCAACGCGAAGGCCAAGGCGCTGCTCGACAAGTGGGTGCCGTGGGCCATCGCCAACACCACCGTGGGCACCAACTGGTCCATCCCGTCCGACCTGCAATGGACCGGCCAGCCCACCACCTGGAACCCGACCAACCCGCAGCCCAACACCAACCTGCACGTGACGGTGACGGCGAAGGGCCAGGACGTCGGCATCGCCGCCGCCTACGCCCGGACCCTGATCGCCTACGCGGCCAAGTCCGGCAACTCCGCGGCTAAGACCACCGCCAAGGGCCTGCTGGACGCGCTGTCGGCCGCCGCCGACGCCAAGGGCGTCTCCACGCCGGAGAAGCGGGCCGACTACAAGCGCTTCGACGACGTCTACAACGCCGCCGACGGCCAGGGCCTCTACGTCCCGTCCGGCTGGACCGGGAAGATGCCCAACGGCGACGCCATCGCCGCCGGCAAGAGCTTCCTGGACATCCGCTCGTTCTACAAGAACGACCCGGACTGGCCGAAGGTGCAGGCGTACCTCAACGGCGGCGCCGAGCCGGTCTTCAACTACCACCGGTTCTGGGCGCAGGCGGACGTCGCCATGGCGTACGCCGACTACGGCACCTACTTCCCCCAGGGATGAGGTGACGACTCCGCCACGGGCGAGTGACTCCCGCCCGTGGCGGCCGCCGGCCGGGCACAGGGGGAACGGAGCGCCCGGCCGGCGGACGGCCTGATTCCCACGGTCAGGCCGGGTGGGCCGGCCGTCCGGCCGACGCAGCGGACGGACCGGCCCACCCTCGCGCCCAAAGTCGAACTTGCCGCGAAAACACCCGCGAAAATCTGCCCCCCGGGATCACACGACGGGCGGGAACGGAGTAACGTACATCACCAAGAGAGGCCGCTCCCCCCGTGGCGGCCTCTCTTTTCACGTTCCGGGGCGGCCGTCCGAATCGGACGGCGCCACCGGATGCCGCAACCCGGGATGACCCGGCGGCAGCGAGCGCCGGATCACCAGCCAACTCACCGCCAGCGTGGCCGCGACCAGCGGCCAGGCCAACACCACCCGGGCCACCACCAGCGCGAGCACCTGGCCCCCGAGCCAGAGCGGCACGAACACCGCCAGCCGCAGCAGGTACGTGGCCGCCCACACCCAGCTGCCCCGGCCGTACGCGCGCAGCAGCGCCGGATCGCGACGCCAGCGCCCGCGCTGCCCCAGCGCCGCGCCGACCACCACGCCCAGCAGCGGCCAGCGGATCACGACGCTGGCCGCCCAGGCCAGCCCGCTCGCCGCGTTCGAGGCCAACTGCAGCAGGAAGAAGTCGGTGGCCCGACCGGTCCGCAGCGCGATCAGCGCGGCCACGCAGACCGCGAGCAGCCCGATCAGCACCGAGCGCGGCCGGTCCCCACGGCGCAGCCGCCAGCCGGCCACGCCGCCCCGGCCGCCACCGCGGCGAGCACCCCGCCCCACAGACCGGCGACCAGCCAACCGAGCGCGAACGCCACCGGCGGCACCGTCGCGTCGACCGCCCCGCGCCGGCCACCGAGCAGGTCCGCCAGCGACTCCGGCCGGTCCCGGGCGGGCCGCTCCCGCTCCGGCCTACTGATCATCGGCGTCCCCTTCCGGCCCCGTCCTCAACCTAGGGGACGCACCCCGGTGGCCCAACGAGCGGCCAGCTCGCGCGGCCGTTACCGTGTGCGGGTGCGGGAGACGGCGCGCGGTTGGACCGCGGTCTGGTTGGTGGTACTGGCCCTGGCTCAGGCAGCCGCGTTGCTGCTGGTGTGGCGGTTCGCCGTGCACACCCGACTCGGCCAGTGGCTCGACACGGTCGCGTTGACCGGCAACCGGATCGGGCAGGACCGCATCGACGGGCCGGTGGACCGGCTGCTCAACGCCATGTCGGTGGTGTCCCTGCTGGTCGCGACCGCGGTGATCGGCTTCATCGCGCTGATCCGGGGCCGCAAGGCGCTCGCCGTCACCGCCACCCTGCTGATCGCCGGCGCCAACCTGAGCACCCAACTGCTCAAGCACTACCTGATCCGCCCCGACTTCGGCGTCGACCCGGAACGGGCGGCCGCCGGCAACAGCCTGCCCAGCGGCCACACCGCGGTGGCCGCGTCCGTCGCGGTCGCGCTGATCCTGGTGCTGCCCGCCAAGCTTCGGGTGCTCGGCGCGTACCTGGGCGCCGGCTACGCGGCCGCCGCCGGGGTGGCCACCCTCTCCGCCGGCTGGCACCGGCCCAGCGACGCCGTCGCCGCGTACCTGATCGTCGGTGGCTGGACCGCCGTGGGCGGCTTGGTGCTCCTGTTCTTCCAGCGCGAACGGGCGGCCATCTCGCCCGGGGACGCACACCGCCTGGCCGCCACCGTGCTCGGCCTGGCCGGCCTGCTCGCGCTCGTCGCGTCCGGGATCGCCCTCACCTGGCTCGCCGCCCGCTCCGGCACCCCCGCCGACCAGCTCGCCCGCCGCCCGCTCTTCATCGGGTACGCGGGCAGCGCGGCCGGCATCGCCGGGACGATCGCCGTGGTGGCCGCGCTGGTCCTCGCGGTGGTGCACCGCCTGGTGCCCCGCTACAAGGGCTGACTAACTGCGGAAGTACGTGCCGACCATCGTGCCGCTGGCGAACTCGCGGTCGGCGAGCGCGCGGTGCACGTCCTCGGCCTGAGGCGAGTCCGGCAGGTCGAGCGGTCGCTCGAGCGCGTAGAGCCGGAAGAAGTACCGGTGCGGGTCCTCGTGCCGGGGCGGGTTCGGCCCGGCCCACCCGGTGGCGCCGAAGTCGTTGGGCCACTCCCGGCCGCCGTCGGGCACGGCGCCCTCGGCCACCCCGCCGGACCGCGGCGAGATGCCGGTCACCAGCCAGTGCAGGAAGGGAGTCTTCCCGGCGTCCCGGTCCTCGACCATCAGGACCAGCTCGGTGGCCTCGGGGACCGGGGACCACTCCAGCGGCGGCGAGACGTTGCCGCCCTCCTGGGCGAACCGCCCGGGGAGCATGTCGTGGTCGTTGAACGCGGTGCTGCGGAGCATGATGCCGGCCATGGTTCGGCCCCTCCTCTCCTCGTCCACCGGCGCGTACCCGACCGGTGGGCGGCGAAACGGTGGTGGCAGGCTGGTCCGGCGGCACCGGACGGACCGGACGGGGAGGACGGCGATGGACACGGTACGCGCGGCGTTCCGCGACGAGTGCGCGCGGCTGGAGGAGGTGCTGGGCGGCCTGACCGCGGCCGACCTGGACCGGCCCACACCCTGCCCACCCTGGGCGGTACGCGACCTGCTCGCACACGTCCGCACCGGGGCCGGACGGCTGGTCGACATGCTCGCCGCCCCGGCGCCGGACCGGGCGGAGGTGGACGCCGCCGGCTACTTCGGGAGGGCCAAGTTCACCCCGGAGGTGGACCGGGACCGGATCGACAGCGCCCGACGGGAGGCGGGCGCGCCGGCCGGCGTACCGGAGGTGGCGGGCGGGTTCGCGCGGGCCTGGCGGGCCGCCGACGCGGCGGTCGCCGCGCAGCCGCCTGGTCGGCTGGTCCGCACCCGGCACGGCGACACGATGACGCTGACGGAGTTCCTGCGTACCCGGGTGGTGGAGGTCGGGGTGCACGGCCTGGACCTGGCGGACGCGCTGGACCGGCGGCCGTGGCTGACCCCGACGGCGGCGGACGTCCTGGCAGGGCTGCTGACCGGCGGTCGACCCTTGCCGGCCGGGTTGGGCTGGGATGCCCTGACGCTGTCCCGGAAGGCGACCGGGCGGGCGGCGATCACCGACCGGGAGCGGGCGCTGATCGATTCGGGCGGCTTGGGGGAACTCTCCTTCGGCGGCTGAACTGGCGCTCTCGGCCAATGGCTGGCGGGTTGGGCGCGATCCGGCCGACCAAGTCAGCCGCGCACCACATCTGTCGTCTCGAATCCTGCTCGGGGCCGAACCCTGGTGGGGCAGAATCAGAGTCTCGGGCAGGACATACCCAGGTGCCAGAAGATTCGACAGGACCGGCCGCGTCAACGCCCTGGAGGGCAGCCGCGGAAGCCGCTGGCTGCCGCGGGCGAGGAGGAGCGGTGTGGATCAGCCGACGTCGCTGGCGGCTGCTCGTCGTGGCCGCGGTGCCGGTGATGGCAGAGGTGGGGTTGCTGTATCTCGTGGGATTCCGACCCACTCCGGCCCTGGCCGTCCAGGTGACCAGCCTCTGGCCCATTGGCACCTATCACGACCTCCGCTGGGTGTTGGTGTATCACCGCTCCTGGCCCGGGTTCGCCCTCGAACTGGGTGCGGCTCTCGTGGCTCGCGGCCTGCTCAGCGCCGCACTGACGGCCCTGGCGTGGCCTGAAGGAAATTCCCGTCCGACACTGCCTCGACTGGTCGGACGACATCTCCGATTTGCTGCCGTCGTCGCCGCGGCCTTGCTGCCATGGACGGCGATGAGTGTCCTGGCCGCCGAGGTGTCGCTGTCCTGGCTGGTGTTCCTCGCGGTGCTGCCGGTTCTGCTACTTGTCCCGCTGTTCTCCACCGGTGGGATGGTCGGACGATGGTGGCGGGCGCCCCGAGCTGAAGTTGTTGGTCTCGGGCTGCTCGGGGTACTCCTCGCCACGGCTTGGGGGATGCTGCTCTCGGCTGCGCCCAGCTGGGCGGTGCTGCCCGTCGCCGGCCTCGCCGGTGCGAGCAATGGCCTGCTGTGGCAGCGAATGGTGACGGCGGCACTGCGAAGCGATACGCGCCGTGCCGACGCCAGCCGTTGGGAGAAGATCCCGGTCGCGCCAGCAGCAGCCGTGCTGCTGCTGGCGCTCATCCCGTTCGCTGGCGGCCGTTTCGCGGCTGCGGAGCGGCGGGCGGGAGAGGCACCGCCAGCAACCCTCGACCTGCCGATACTGGACAGCACCCATCGTCCGGTCATCTTCGTCGCCGGCTACAACTCCTATTACCAAGGCGCGTCGACGGTCGCGTCGAACGGTCTGGTGCACTATTCCTATCGGGGGATCGATCAGAGTGGTCGGCCGCGGCCCTACGTTCCGTACGACACCCGTCAGTCGTTGGTGACGAGTGCCCAACTACTGGCCGTCCAGCTTCACGACCTGCGGATCCGGACGGGGCATACCATCGCGCTGCTCGCGGAGAGCGAGGGATCCCTGATCGTCCGCTATTACCTGGAACACCTTCGCCAGCCCTGGGTCGACGCCGTCGCCTTGACCAGCCCGATCGTTCGCTCCGGCCGGGTGTATTACCCGCCACCGGGACAGCGGACCGGCTGGGGCGTGGCCACGGGGTGGCAGTTGCGCCTCCTATTCCGTCTCGCCGGCCGGGAGACCGCGCTGGGCACCCCGGACGAGCCGTTCCTCCGGTCCCTCCTGGACAACGCGCCGCTGTATCGGAGCCGCACCCTGTGCCCCGTCGACGGGGTACGTATGGTGGCCTTCCTGCCCACCGCCGACGCCTTCGCGGTCGCACCGGGCACCGAACGCCGGATCGCCGTCGTCGACGTCCTGGGCTTTCACGGTCTGCTGGTGGATCGTCCGGAAGTTCAGCGTCTGTTGGCGGACTTCCTCACTGGTGCGGCGCCGCTGCCCGTGAGCAGGGCGGACTACTCGATTCTCAACCGGATCGGCGCGGAGTGGCTGCCGCCGTCGCTGCTGTTGCGCCTGAACCCGGTGTGGAACGACGGGAATCCCCCGGACGCGGCCCTCAGCGAGCGGGCCTGCGTGCCGTGATCCGGAACCGGCCGTTACGTCACGAGCGGCGCAGGTGATCCAGGACGATCGGGTCGATCCGGCCGGGGACGATCCGCTCCTCCAGGTTCTCCACCCCGGCCCAGGAGGCGAGCGCGTCGTCCAGGCCGGCCGCGCCGACCGGGTGCCCGGCGGTGGCCAGCAGCGCGGCGACCTCCTCGGCGAGCGGCCCGGTGAGGTCGCGCAGGGTGGCCGGGTCGGGTTTGCCGAAGAGCATGGTGTGGATGTCGAGCAGCCGGCCCAGCTCGGTGACCGGGTCGGGGTGGTCGTCGACCCGCAGGTCGACCAGTTCGTCACCGGTGCCGGCGTAGCCGCCGCGCCGCTGCACCACCAGCAGGCCGGCGCTCTGCCGACCCCGGCGGTCGCCGCCGGCCCGGTCGCCGGCGTGCAGCGCGGCCAGCAGCCGCTGCGGGAAGGGCAGCCCGTCGCCGCCCAGCCAGGCGTCCCGGACCGCGTCGATGACGTGCGGGCCGGCGAGGATGTTGCCCTGCGCGGCCCAGCCGTCGCCGGCCTGGCCGCCGGCCCAGGGGTGGCAGCGCGGCCCGGTCCAGTTGGCCCCGTCACCGGTCGCCCCGACCACACCGACCTGCCGGTCGTCGCGGCCCGGGTCGGCGGCGACGAGGCCGGCCACCGTGTCGGCGGCGGCGACACCGCTGCGCAGCAGGGCCAGCCCCTGCCCGCGGTAGGCGAGGTTGACGTGCGCCTGGGTGGCCACCGCGCCGACCTCGGCCTCGGCGGCCGGGACCAGCGCGCCGGCGGCCAGGAACTTGCTGGCCACGGCGACGCCGTGCAGGCGGCCGTCGGCGGACCGGGCGACGATCGAGAAGGTCACCCGCGGATCGTAGCGTCGGGCCGGGTCGGCGGTCGTCCCGTGTAACGGGGCTCAGTACGGCGGAGCGGCCGCCTCCGGCGGGCGGCCCCAGGCCCGGCGGGCGTCGGCCATCGCGACCCCGAACAGCACCAGGGCGGCGGCCGCGGCCGAGATCAGCGGAGCCACGTGCACCAGCGGCGGCCCCAGCGCCACCAGAGCGCCCATCGCCATCCAGCGGGACGGCGACACCCGGCCGAAGACCTCGTACTCGAAGCGGGCCCGGCCGGCCAGAAAGATCAGCGGGCCGCCGAGGACCATGGCGATCCACGGGATCGTGTTATGGCCGGTCGGGTGCTCGTTGACGAGTTCGTAGCCGATCGCGGTGGCGACCACGCCGATCACCATCACCAGGTGGGTGTCGGCGGCGGAGCGGCCGATGGCGGCCGGGTGGGCGGCCCGGGTCACCGCCTCGGTCAGGATCTGCCCGGCCCGCTGCACGTAGATCCGCCAGAGCAGGATGGAGGTGACGAGGGCCATGGCGAACGCGGCGGTCCGGGTCGCGCTGAACGGGTCCCGGCTGTACGAGAAGCCGGCGACCAGGATCGTCTCGCCGAGGGCGACCAGGAAGAACTGCTGGTACCGCTCGGCCAGGTGTTCCCCGTGGATCTCCCAGCGGGAGACGGTCGACCGGCCCAGCCCTGGGACCGGCCAGCCGAACCGGGCGGCGAGGTACTCCAGGGCCAGCGCGATGCTCCAGAGCACCACCTCGGGGTTGGTGGGCAGCACCGCCCCGGCGATCCAGAGCACCCCGGTCGCGCAGAAGGTGATCAGCATGCGCAGCTTCAACCGCCGGTACTGATGCCGGCGCAGCACCAGCAGCAGGATCCCCGGCCGGCTCACCTGGGCCACCACGTACGCGGTGCCGAAGGCCAGGGCGGTTGTCGTGAACGCGCGAGGGGTCGCCACCCCCATCACCATGCTGCTGACCAGCGCAATGATCACGACCGTCTGGAGCCAGATGTGGTGCGGGTCGTACCGGCTGGTGGTCCATGCCGTACCCTGCCAGACCGCCCACAGCGCGAAGAGCAGCAGCAGGGTCTTGCCGCCGCCGGTCACCGCCGTCCAGCCGGTCTGCTGGGGCTCCAGGGCCAGGTCCTCGAAGGCGCGGGCAGAGATCCGGGTCAGCGCGAAGACGAACACCAGGTCGAAGAAGAGTTCCAGAAAAGTCGCCCGGTTCGGGCCATGCTCCTGGGAGCGCAGAGCGGCGGGCTCGCTGATCTTCACGCCTGCCTCCCGCTCTCGGCCCGGTCCACCTGGCAGTCGTAACACTCATTCCCGGCAAGACGGCAAACATTGCCTGCATCGCCCCCGTCCGGACTGATCGGGATCTTGCTCCGGGCGACGGCGAGCGGGCACGATCGACCGGTGACGAACCGATGGGGCATGACCGTGCCGCTGGGCGGCATCGCACTGGCCGACCACGCCGCCGTCTACGCGGCCCTCGACCGGGCCGGTTTCACCGACGTCTGGTCCTCGGAGGTGGCCGGCACCGACGCGTTCACCCCGCTCGCCCTCGCCGCGGCCTGGCAGCCCCGGCTCCGCCTCGGCACCGCCATCGTCCCGAGCTTCACCCGGGGGCCGGGACTGCTCGCGATGAGTGCCGCCGCGCTCGCCGAGGCCGCGCCGGGCCGGTTCGCGCTCGGCATCGGCGCCTCCTCGCCGGTGCTGGTGCGCGACTGGAACGCCGTCCGCTTCGACGAGCCGTTCAAGCGCACCCGGGACACGCTGCGTTTCCTGCGCGCCGCGCTGCGCGGGGAAACCGTCGACGAGGTGTACGACACCTTCACCGTCCGCCGGTTCACCCTGGAACGCCCGCCGGCCGTGCCCCCGCCGGTGCTGCTGGCCGCGCTGCGCCCCGGCATGCTGCGCCTCGCCGCCGCCGAGGCCGACGGGGTGATCCTCAACTGGCTCTCCGCCGACGACCTGCCCACCGCCCTCGCCGAGCTGGGCCAGCGCCGCCCGGGCTTCGAGGTCGCCGCCCGGATCTTCGTGTGTCCCACCGAGGACACCGCGCACGCCCGGGCGTTGGGCCGCCGGCTGATCACCGGCTACCTCACCGTGCCCGCGTACGCGGCCTTCCACCGCTGGCTCGGCCGGCAGGAACAGCTCGGCCCGATGTGGCAGGCGTGGGCGGCCGGCGACCGGCGGGGCGCGTCGGCGGCCGTGCCGGACGAGGTCGTCGACGCGCTGGTGCTGCACGGCTCGCCCGAGCGGTGCGCCGCCCAGGTCCGCCGGTACGCCGACGCCGGGGTGGACGTACCCGTGCTGGCGCTGCTGCCCACCCCGGAGCTGACCAGCGGCGGCGCGGCGGCGCTGGCCGCGCTGATCCCCCGGCTCGGACCCGGCGGCGGGGAGGGCCGCTGAGATGAACCTGACCGACCGGGTGGCCGTGATCACCGGCGGGGCGGGCGGCATCGGCTCGGCGCTCGGCCGCCGGTTCGCCGCCGAGGGCGCCGCCGCGGTCGTCCTCGCCGACCTGGACGCCGACGCCGCCCGGATGGTGGCCGAGCGGATCGGGCCGGTCGCGCACGGCGTCGGCCTGGACGTCACCAACGCCACGCAGGTGCACGCGCTGGTCGACGAGACCGAGCGGCGGTACGGACGGATCGACCTGTTCTGCGCCAACGCGGGCGTGGCCACTGGCGGGGGAGTGGACGCCCCCGACGCCGACTGGGAGCGGGCCTGGCAGGTCAACGTGCTGGCCCACGTGCACACCGCCCGGGCGGCGCTGCCCGGGATGCTGCGGCGCGGCCAGGGCTACCTGCTCTTCACCTGCTCGGCGGCCGGCGTGCTGACCGCCGTGGGCGACGCCCCGTACACCGCCACCAAACACGCGGCGGTCGGCTTCGCCGAGTGGCTCGCCATCACCTACCGCGACCAGGGCGTCCGGGTCAGCGCGCTCTGCCCGCAGGGCGTGGACACCCCGATGCTCGCCGACGGGCTCGCCGCCGGGCACCTGGGCGCCCGGGTGATCGCCGCGTCCGGCGCCGTGCTCACCCCCGACCAGGTCGCCGACGCCACCATCGCCGGGCTGGCCGAGGAGCGGTTCCTCATCCTGCCGCACCCCGAGGTCGCCACGTACGCCCGGCGCCGGGCCGAGGACCCGGACGGCTGGCAGGCCGGCCTGCGCAAGCTGGTCCGCAAGCTGCGCGCCGCCGGCTGAGGGACCGGCCGCCGGTAATCCCGGTTGCGGCTGACGATCAGGCTGGGCGATGCTGCCGGCCGTGCAGATGCATGCCAACCAGCTGGCCGTGCCGGTCGAGACGGTACGGGCGTTGCTCGACGAGCAGTTCCCCGAGTGGCGGGACCTGCCCGTCCGGCGCGTACCGTCGGACGGGACCGTCAACGCCATCTTCCGCATCGGCGACCGCCTCGCGGCCCGGTTCCCCCTGCAGCCCCGCGACCCGGAGTCGGCACGGCGCTGGCTGGCGGCCGAGGCGGAGGCCGCCCGTGAGCTGGCGGCGCGCACCCGCTTCCCCACGCCCGAGCCGGTCGCCCTCGGCGAGCCCGGAGCGGGCTACCCCCTGCCCTGGTCGGTGCAGACCTGGTTGCCCGGCGTGGTGGCCAGCGACGACGACCCGGCCGAATCCGTCGGGTTCGCCCACGACCTGGCCGAGTTCATCACCGGCGTACGCGCCATCGACACGCGCGGCCGCACCTTCGGCGGAACGGGGCGCGGCGGTGACCTCCGCACCCACGACGCGTGGCTGGAGACCTGTTTCGACAGGAGCGAAGGGCTGCTGGACGTCCCGCGCCTGCGCCGGATCTGGGCGGACCTGCGGGACCTGCCGCGCGGCGGCGCCGACGTGATGAGCCACGGCGATCTCATCCCCGGCAACGTGCTCGTGTCCGGCGGGCGGCTGGCCGGCATCCTGGACGTCGGCGGGCTCGGACCGGCCGACCCCGCCCTGGACCTGGTGAGCGGCTGGCACCTGCTCGAGGCCGGGCCCCGGCAGGTGCTCCGCGCCGAGCTCGGCTCCGACGACCTCGAATGGCAACGCGGCAAGGCATGGGCGTTCGCGCAGGCGATGGGGGTCGTCTGGTACTACGTCGAGAGCAACCCGGTCATGAGCCGGATGGGTCGGCGCACCCTGGCGCGCATCATGGCGGACGGGTCGTCCGTCTGATTCCTGGTCCGGAAGCGGCAGGACCCGGGCCCGGTCCTGCCGACCGGATGACAACGCCAGCCGCGGCGAATCCTGTCCCTCGCCGTAACGCGGTCGCCGCGCCGGTCGCTCTACCACCGTGCGACTTCGATCGACGAGGACAACTGACGTGTGCCGCCACGGAGCGGTGCTGGCCGCCGCGGGGGCCACGCTCCTCGCGGGCTGTGCCGACCCGGAGCCGGCCGAGTGGGTGGCGCCACAGGTGACCGCCACCGCGTCGGCCAGCCCCACGGCGGTGCGGCCGGCCCGGGTGACGTCCGCGTGCAAGGTGCTGACCGCCGACGCCGTCGTCGACCTCATGGGCGGCACGTCGACGACCAGGCTGAAGGCGCGTGAGGACGGCATCGACGACCTCGGCGACGGCGCGAAGCGGTACACCTGCGGCTACGGGCGGGACGGCAGAGGTCGCTGAGCACTTCGTCGGCCGGCTCTGACCGCGCCAGCCCCCGGCCGTCAGCGCCGCCAGCGCAGCGGCCCCGGGTGCACCGTCCACAGCAGCCGCCGCCACCGGGGACGGGCGGCGCGCAGCGCGGCGACGTACCCGGCGGCCAGCGCCGCCGCCCGGTCCGCCTGCGCTGGCGTCGCGGTGCCCGGGGCGAAGCCGACCTGGTTGAGCAGGGCAGCCAGCTCGTCGACATCCCCGCCGGCCGCGTCCGCGGCCGCCGCCGGGTCACCCGCCGCGCGAGCCCCGGCGAGGGTACGGCGCGCCTGCGCGGCGACCTCGGTGGCGGCCAGGTCGTGGCCGGCCGGGTGGCCGGACAGCCGCAGCGCGTCGGTCAGCTCCCGCCAGGCGCCGGCGATCCGCCCGCCGGGGTCACCCCGGTGCAGCCGGGCCCGGCTCAGGTTGCGGCGCAGCAGCATCAGGGTCAGCAGCACCAGGCCGACCAGCAGCACCAGGCCGCCGACACCGCCGCCGACCAGCACCGGCGTACCCGGGCCGCCCCGGCCCCCGGCCGACGCGGGCGCGGCCTCGGCCGGGGGAGTGGCGGTGGCCTCCAGGGTCGGCTCCGGCACCTCCGACGGGGGCGGGGTGTCCGGCGGCGGGCGGAAGTCCTCCTCCACCGGGCGGGGCTCCTCGTCCGGCCGGGGCATCGGGTCGAACGGCACCCAGCCGAGGCCGTCGAAGAGCACCTCCGGCCAGGCGGACGCGTCCGCCGCCCGGACCGGGCCGTCACCCTTGGGGTCGAAGCCCACCACCACCCGGGTGGGCAGCCCGGCCAGCCGGCCCAGCACCGCGAACGCCGCCGCGAACTGCTCCGAGGTGCCCCGCTGCCCACCGCCGTTGCGCGGTCCGAAGAGGAAGAACGCCAGGTTCGGGTACGCGTGCCCGCTCGGCGCGTCCGCCGTCACCCGGTAGTGCTCGGCGAGGAAGTCCTGGATGGCGGTGGCCCGCGCGTACGGGGCGCCGTTCTCCTCGGCCAGCTGGGTGGCCAGCCGGCGCAGCTGCTCCGGCGCCCCGTCGGCGACCCGCAGCACCCGGGCGACCGCGTCCCCGGCCGGCACGTTCGCCGTGGCCAGCAGGTTCGTGTCCGGCCGCTCCCGCACCGAGGTGACCGTGTACCGCAGCCCCAGGGCCAGCCCCTCGGGCCGGATCAGCGTCCCGGTCGCCGGGTCGTACGCCACCCGGGCGCCGGACACCTCGCGCGGCGTCGGCACGGCCGGCAACAGCCGCCCGGTCAGATCGGCCACGGTGATCCGCTGGCGGATCGTGTCGGTGCTCGCCCCGGGCGCCGGTGTCGCGGCCGGCAGGATCCGCCCGGCGTTGCGGTAGGTGGCCCCGACCCGCCAGGTCACCCCGTCGTAGTCGCTGAGCACCGCCAGCCGGATCCTCGGCGCGTCGCCCGCCGACGCGCCCGCCTCGGTCCGCACGTCCAGCAGCTGCTGGTCCGGGTTGAGCGCCCACCCGGAGATCCGGATCAGCGGGTTCTCATCCAGCGACTCGACCTGCGGCGGCTCGACGTACCGGCGGGGATCGACCGGGCGGTCGTCCACCTGGCCGGCGACCACGGGGGCGAGCAGGGCGGCGAGGGCCACCACCACCGCCACCCCCGCCGCGCCGGCGGCGAACAGGCGCAGCCGCACCGCCGGGGCCAGCCCGGCCGCCGGGTCCGCCGACCCCGGCCGGTCCGGCCGCCCGGAAGGTGCCGCCAGACCGGCGGCGGCGACCGCCGCGAACAGCACCGACGGCCCGATCGCCGGATCCGCGTTCGGGCCGACCACGTACAACGCGCCCGCGTACAGCAGCGCCGGCGGCAGGTAGCCCAGCAGCACCCGGCCCGTGCGCAGCGCCACCTCGGCGGCGGTCAGCCCGGCCAGCCAGGCGGCGACCAGCGGCACCAGCACGGTGTCCGGCGCCGGCTCGACCGGGATCATCGCGGTCAGCAGCCGGGGGACGGCATTGCGGGCGGCGTCCGCGGCCACCGCGCCCAAGCCGCCGGGCAGCGCGGCATGGGCGGCGGCCAGCTTCAGCGACAGCACCGTCCAGCCGGCCAGGCCGGCCACCGACAGGGGCGCGACCAGCCAGGACGGCAACCGTCGGGCGGCGACGCTGACCAGCACCGAGCCGATCGCCGCGCCGACCATCAGGCGGGTCAGCAGCGGCCCCGCGTACACCCGGCCCAGCACCACGCCGGCCAGGGAGATCATCACGATCAGGGCGAGCGGCACCGGGACCGCCCGCAGCGCCCGCGCCACGGCCCGCTCCCGCGGCGGCCCGGCGGGCGCGTCCGCACCGGCCGGCGCCGGCGACAGCGTCACCACCGGCGGATCCCGTCCCACTCGGCGGCGAACTCGGCCCCGTCGGCGGCGTCCACCACCGTCAGGCCCGCCGCGCCGGCCGGCGTCGGCCCGGCCGCGCCGAACACCCCCACCACCACCGACGGGTACGCGCCGCGCAGCGCGCCCACGTGCCCCAGGTCCCCCCGGGCGCCCGGCCCGGTCAGGAAGACCAGCGTGTCGCCGAGCCGGTCCTGCCGCAATCGGCTCATCGCGGCACGCAGCACGTCCACCCCGCCCTCGGCCAGCTCCACCGCGGCCAGCCGGTCCAACGGCGCGGTCGACGTCTCTAGGCCGGCCCCGCCAGCGGTGTCGTCGCCGGGCGGGGCGACCAGCAGCAGGCTCACCGGCAGATCCTCGCGGACCGCGGCGGCCACCACCGACGCGGCCGCCTCGCACGCCGCCTCGAACGACTCGGCCACCCCGTCCACCCGGTCCGGGTGGGCGGCCGCCCGGTTGTCCAGCACCACCACGAGCCGGGGCAGGCTGGTGTCCACGTTCTCCCGCACCATCAACTCGCCCACCCGGGCACTGGTCCGCCAGTGCACCCGGCGCAGCTCGTCGCCGACCACGTACTCCCGCAGCGAGTCGAAGGTGATCGAGCCGTGCGGCACGCTGTCGGTCCGCCCGTCCAGGCTGCGCCCCGCCCCGGTCGGCACCGCCCGCAGCGGATGGATGCGCGGGTGCACCCAGACCGGCACCCTGCCCCCGTACGAGCGGGCCAACGCGACCAGCCCCAGCGGATCGCGGCGGGTCACCCGCAGCGGCCCGACCGGCACCACGCCGCGGCGGTGGGTCGGTACGTCGTAGCGGACCGTGGTGTCCCGACTGGGCCGCAGCCGCAGCAGCGGGACCGGGACCAGCCGGCCGCCGCAGCGGTCCTCGGCGACCAGGTTCGCCGCCCGCAGCCGCCCCGTGTTGCGTACGGTCAACGTCATGGCGGCCGGCTCACCCCGCGCCACCCGGTCCGGGTCGGCCGTCCGCTCGACCGCCAGCCGGGGCCGCCACGCGGCGGTGGCCAGGGCGTACCCGAGCGCCACGACGGCCGCCGCGCCGAGCACGGTCAGCTCCGGGTACGCGTACCGGAAGCCGACGCCGAGCAGCACGACGGCGGCCACGAGCAGCCCGATGCCCCGGGCGGTGATCCCCACGCCGGTGCCGTCAGCCGTGCACCGGGGCCGGCTGGCCCGACGGCAGCGGCACCGGCACCGACGCCACCGCCTGGCGCAGCACCTCGGCGGCGGTCACCCCGCGCACCTGCGCGTCCGGGGTGAGCAGCAGCCGGTGCGCGAAGACCGGCTCGGCGAGGGTCTTCAGGTCCTCCGGCATGATCCAGCCCCGGCCGTCGATCAGCGCGTACGCGCAGGCCGCCCGGGTCAGCGCGATCACCCCGCGGGGGCTGACCCCGACCCGCACCTGCGGGTGGTTGCGGGTGGCCGCCGCCAGGCGCACCGCGTACGCGTACAGCGGCTCGGCGATGTGCACGCGGCGGGCCATCCGCACCATCTCCCCGACGGTCGCGGTGTCGGTGATCGCGGTCAGCGAGTCGGGGGAGCGGACCGTGGCGCCGCGCAGCACCTCCACCTCGACCGCCTCGTCGGGGTAGCCGACGGAGAGCTTCACCAGGAACCGGTCCAGCTGGGCCTCGGGCAGCCGGTAGGTGCCGTCCATCTCCACCGGGTTCTGCGTGGCCACCACCAGGAACGGCTGCGGCACCGGATGCCGGACACCGTCCACGGTGACCGTCCGCTCCTCCATCACCTCCAGCAGCGCCGACTGGGTCTTCGGCGACGCCCGGTTGATCTCGTCGGCGATGACGATGTTGGCGAAGACCGGACCCGGGTGGAACTCGAAACCCCGGGTGGCCTGGTTGAAGATGGTCACCCCGGACACGTCCGACGGCAGCAGGTCCGGGGTGAACTGGATCCGTCGCCACTGGCCCTTCACCGTCGCCGCGACGGCCCGGGCCAGGGTGGTCTTACCCACCCCGGGCACGTCCTCGAGCAGGACGTGCCCCTGGGCGAACAGCGCGGTCAGCGCCAGCCGGACCACCTGCGGTTTGCCCAGCACGACCGCGTTGACGTTCTCGGCCAGCCGGGCGGCGAGGGCGGCGAAGCCCTGCACCTCCGGCTGGGTGAGCGGTTCCTGGGTGTTCACGTGCGGGTGGCTCCTCCGGCGGGAAGGGTCAGCAGGTGGGCAGGAGGTTGATGTTGTCGCCGCCCTCCAGGTTCAGCCAGGCCCACGGGATGTAGTTCTTCCCTGAGTACGCGACCTGCACCCACCAGGTGCTGCGCTTGTCGTTGTTGTAGATGTAGGCGTAGACCTCTTCACCCTGCTTCTTGCAGTACGCCCGCAGCCGGGTGCCGGGCTTCGCCCAACCCACCTGCTTCGAGTTGACCTGCTGCGGGATCGAGAAGATCTCGTTGCCGTTGCGGCCGGACACTTCCGCATTGCAGTAGGTCGCCTCCGCCCCGGAAGAGCCGTTGTTGCAGGTGGCGATGCCGTAGAGCGGGTCGGTGGCCTGCGCCTTCGTGGCGGTGCCCTTGCCGGCCGCGTTCGTCGCGGTCACCGTCACCGTGTACGACGTGCCCGGCGTCAGCCCGGTCACCCGCAGGCTGGAGCAGCTGCCGCTGGCCGTCTTGCCGCCGGTCGCCGCCGAGCAGGTGGCCTTGCCGCCACCGGCGTCCACCGTGAACGACACGGTCACCGAGGTGGCGTCCGCCGACGACCCGGTCACGGTGACCCGCGGCGCGGCGACCGTCCGCGCCGTGGTGCTGGCCTCCGGGCCGGGACCGGCCTCGTTGACCGCCTTCACCTTCACCGTGACGTTCTGCCCGTCGCCGAGACCGCCCACCGTGGCCCGGGTGTCGGTCACCTCGCTGGTCTTCCCGCCGGCGTCCACCAGGTACTTCGTGACCGGCCGACCGTTGTCCACCGCCGGCGCCCACTGCACCGCGACGGTGCCCGGCTGGTCGGCCACCGTGGACGCCTTCAGCTCGGTCGGCGCAGCCGGGGCGGTGAAGGGCACCACCGTGTTGCTCACCGGGGACGCCTTCGAACCGGCGCCCTTGTCGCTCACCGCGATGACCGTGAACGCGTACTGGGTGCCGTACTCCAGCTGGCCGGCCGGCATCACCAGCTCGGTCTTCGCCGACTCGCCGGCCGGGGCGGTGGCGCCCGCCGAGGTGGCGGTGACCGCGTACCTCGCGATGGTGTTGCCCTGGCCGTTCGCGGCCGGCCACGTCACCAGCACCGTGCCGTCCGGCCGCGCCTCCGCCGTCACGCCGGCCGGCGGGTCCGGCACCTCCGCGGTCGGCACCACCGGGTTGCTCCGGCGGGCCGGCCCGTCGCCCTTGGCGTTGACCGCGTGCACCTCGAACGTGTACGTCTCGCCGTTGGTCAGGCCGGTGATCTCCACCGCACGCTGGTTCGCGCCCACCTCGCGCCGCTGTCCGCCGCCCTCCACCACGTACTTGGTGATCGCGGCGCCGTTCGACGCGGCCGGCTGCCAGCTCACCCGCGCCGACGCGTCACCGGCCGCGGCGGTCACCTTGCGCGGCGCCCCCGGCTTGCCCACCTTCGGCTTCTTCGGCGGGGGCGGCGGCAGCGGCGCCGGCGGCGGGTCGCCGCCGAGCACGTCGTTGGCGTACTTGTCGACCTCGCGGACCTGGTTCCGGTCGTCGACGACCTGCGCGGTGGACGAGTTCGGCGGGTTGATGAACAGGTGGTTCTCGCGAACCTCCAGCTCCATCGGACCGGGCCGGCCGGACCCCTTGATGGTGTCCACCAGTTGCCCGTCGGCGTCGAAGGAGTAGACGGTGCCGGTGTCCTCGTCGGCGACGTAGAACCGGCCCGCCCAGGCCACCGCCGGGGTGAGCCGGTCACCCGCGCCGGGCACCGTGAACTGCCGCACGTCGGCGCCGTCGCGCACCACGTGCACCTTCCGCTCGCCGGGCACCGTCACCGGCACCTGCGGCCCGCTGGTACGCACCGGCAGGCTGCCCGGGGCCGCCATGGTGAGGTTCGCCCGCTTCGTCCGGCCGCCCTGCACGGTCACCAGCGAGGCGGAGGTGCGATCCAGCACCGCGACACCCTCGTCCAGGGTGGACACCACCAGCTCGTGGCTCGGCTCGGCCACCTCGTACGTCTCGACCTGCTTCGGGCTCAGTCCGGCGGCCGGCGCGTCGCCCGGCGTCTTCGGCAACTCGGCCGCGGTCACCGCCGACACCGTGCCCTCGCTGGGCACCGCGATCCACAGCCGGCCCGCCCCGTCGAACGCGCCACCGGTGATGCCCGGCGGGTAGTGCACCGGCTCGCCTACCGGAGTCAGCGCGCGCGGGTCGAGCTGCCGCACGATGCCCTGCACCGCGTCGACCACGAACGCCGAGTCCTCGTGCAACGCCACACTTACCCCGAACCCGGGGGCGGTCGGGGTGGTCGCGGTGATCTGCAGCGTGGCCAGGTCCAGCGAGCTGACCTGCCCGGTGTTCAGGTCCCGCAGGATCAGCAACCGGTCGGTCTGGGTGACCTGCATCGGGTGCCGCCGCGCCCCCGGCACCTCCATCCGGGTGTCCACCCGCGCGGTGACCCCGTTGACCCGGGCCACCTCGCTGCGGGTCGTGCTCCACAACCACGAGCTGGCGTCGTAGCTGGCCACCGCGTTGTCCGCGGCACCGAGGCCGAGCACGGTCAACCCCATCGCGGCCAGCAGCGCCGCCACGGTGCCGATGGTGACCAGTCCGCCGCGCATCCGGCGGGAACGGGTCCGGGGCGCGTCCGCCCCGGTGCTCGTGACGTCCTCGATGGTGGCCACTGCCGGCTAGCCTCCCCAGGTCGGTGGGGGAGGCGCCGCGCGTGGTCGACCCTCCCCAGAGCCGGGAGCCATCATAGGGGCCGGCCGACGATCGGGTAACCCGCACCGTCCTCCTGTGGACACCCAGCGTGTCGCTGTGGACGGCCGGGTCAGTTTGTCGGCGTACCCCGCTCCCGGTCGGTGCAGACCTGACCCGAGGTCGCGTAGGTGTCCGTCGAGTAGACCGCCAGCACCGTGAAGCAGTAGTCCAGCTTCGGACTCAACCCGTTCACCGTGTACGTGGTCGTCCCCGCGTCCACCGTGGCCATCACGCCCAGCTTCTGCCCCGCCCGGCCACCGGCCACCACGAACGGCACCCCGCCGTCGCTCGGGTCCGTCCAGCTCACCGTGATCGTGGTGCTGTCGTCGCGCAGCTTCAGCTCACCCGGCGGCGGGCCGCTCACCTTCGGCTTCACCCCGCCCGTCGCGGGCGGCGGCCCGGGCTCCGGCGCCGCGTCGCGGTTCAGCACCACCGCGCCCACACCCACCGCCGCCGCCACCGCGACCACCGCCGCCCCGACCGCCACGGCCACCACCGCCCGGTTACGGCCGCGCGGCTCCGGCTCCTCCGCACCCAGCGGGTACGCGGGCGGTTGATGGAACGGCGCCGGCACCGCCGGCAACGCCCCCTGCTCCGGGTACGCCTGCGGCCCCGGCTGGGCCGAGTCGGGGAAGGTCAGCAGCTCGTCGTAGACCGGCAGCGACCCGGGACGTTCGTCCTCGGGCTCGTCGGCCTTCGGCATCGTCGGATCGACCGGGCCCCGCTCCGGCTCGGCGTCCTCGTCCGAAGGCGGCTCCGACCTCGGGTCGGCCGGCCGGTCGGCGACCGGCTGCGACGGCCCGACGCTGCTCCACGGCGGGGCGGTCAACCCCCACGGCGGCACCGGCGACGCGCTCACCGGCGCGGCGGCCGGCGGCCCGCTCACCGGATAGCCAGGTACCGGCGGTGCGCTGACCGGTGGCGCCGGCGGACCGGACGCGGGCGGCGCGCTGAACGGCGCCTGGTACGGCGGCCCGCTGTACGGCGAACCGCTCACCGGCGGCGCGCTGAACGGCGCCGGGTAGGGCGGACCGCTACGCGGCGGCGCGTAGACCGGGGCCGCGCTGGTTGGCGCGTCGCCCGCCGCAGGCGAACTTCCCGGCGGTGCGCTCGTCGGCGGCGTGCTGACTGGCGGTCCGCTCGTTGGCGGCGTGCTGACGGGCGGTGTGCTCGTCGGCGGTGCGCTGACTGGCGGCGCGCCCATGGGCAGTGCGCTCGTCGGCGGTGCGCTCACGGGCGGCGCGCTCATGGGCGGTGTGCTGACTGGCGGTGCGCTCATGGGCGGTGCGCTTGTCGGCGGTGCGCTGAAGGGCCCGCCGCCTGCGGGAGGTGAGCCGGCCGGCGGTCCACTCTCCGGCGGTGCACTGGCGGGTGCCGCATCCGCCGGCCTGCCCACCGGACCCGCCTCGAAGGGCCCTCCGCTGACCGATGCCACGCTCCCCGAGGCCTCGCCGACCCGCGACGCCTGGCCACCGTGCCCACCGTCCCCCGGCTCGCGGACGGAGGCATCGCCGCCGTGCTCCGGTCCGCGGACGCCGGGTCCGGCGGCGGCCGGATCACCGACGGGCGGACCGCTGACCGGCGCGGTGGGGGCCACCGGGGTGGCGGAGGTGGACGACGCGGCGGCGCGTTCCATCTCCTCCTGCAGCAGCGGGCCGATCTGCTGGACCTGGACGGTCGGCTTGTCCCAGCCGGGCGCCGGGGCGGTCGAAGCGGGCGCGCCGTCGGCCGGGCCGGTTCGGTCCGGCCCGGCCTCGCCGCCCGATCGTTCCGGCCCGCTCGCCGGGCCGGCCTCGCCGCCCGTGCTCGGCGCCGGTGCGACCGGACGCGGCCTGGGCGCCGCCGGGGACTCCGTCGCTGGCGGTGGCGAGGGCGGTGCGGACGGCGGCACCGGGTTCGGGGCCTGCGGCGCCGGGACGACCGGCGGCGGGGGAAGGGTACGGACGGCCGGCGATGCCGAGGTCGCCGCCGGCGTCGGGGCATTCCCGGGCCCGTCGGGGCGCGGCGCCGCCGGGACCGGGATCACCGGCGTCGGCGGCAGGGGAGCCGCCGGACGTGGCGCGACCGTTGGCGGTGCGTCCATCGATGCTCGGGTCGCAACTGGTGGCGGAGGCGGGCCATCCGGGTGCGGGGCCACCGCCGGTGGTGGCGGGACCGGCACGCCGATGCCGGAGACGGGCCGGGCGGGGAGCGGGCCCAGGGGCACGGGGTGAGGACCGGAGACGGGCTGCGAGGCGCGTGCGGCCGTGGGTGCACCGGGAACCGCCGGGGCGGCGGGCGGGGCCGGCCGCGGCGGCTGCGGCGGCTGCGGAGGATGGGCCGGGGCGGCCGGGTGCGGCGTGGACACCGGATGGGGCCCCGCGGCGGCGTGCGGCGCGGAGAGCGGGGAGGCCGGCGGCCCGGCGACGTGCGGCGGCGGGAAGGCTGGAGGTGTGTCGGAGGGTGGCGGCGGGGAGGCCGGCCCCCCGGCGGCGTGCGGCGGGGCGGCCGGAGGCGTGGCGGCGTGCGGCCCAGCGGCCGGAGGTGTGGTGGCGGGTGGCGGCGGAGCGGCCGGAGGCGTGGCGACGTGCGGCCCGGCGGCCGGCGCCCCAGCGGCGGGATACGGCGGCTGGACGGCGGGCCGTGGCGCTGGAGCGGCCGGTGGCGTCGGGGGCGCGGGCGGCACCGCAACGGAGGGCGGTGAAGCGGCACCGGGAGCCGGGATGACCGGAGGTGGTGGCAGGGCCGGCGCGAGGGGAGCCGCCACGAGACGGGGAGGAGCGGGCGGCGGGTTCGCCGGGGCGCTGGCGGCGGGCGCCCAGGGGGAAGCCGGAGCCGGCGTGGCCTGGGGAGCCCATTCCGCGCCCGCCACTGGCAACCCCGACTGCGGGGCGGTCGACCCGTGGGAGGCGGGTGGCGCCGAGCGGGGCGGAGTGGAGGCGGCCGGCGCAGGGGCAGTCGTCGGCGGCTGATGCGGCTGTGGCATGACCGGCATGGGCATCGTCGGACCGGAGAGGGCGCCCGGCTGCGGGGTGGGAGCGGCGGCGGAGCCGCCGAGGTACTCGCGGGCTGTGCGTACCGCGGGGTGGTCCGGACCGAGCACCGCGGGCCCGGCGGTGGCGACCCGGTAGTAGTTGCGGCGGGCCTCGTGCCGGTTGCCCAACTCCTCCGCGACCCCGGCAAGGTCGAAGCTGAGCGCGAGCATCAGCGGGTCGGCCTCGCCGCGGCGACGTTCACCGGCCGCGTACGCCTCCTCGAGCACCCGTCGGGCGCCGGCCGGATCGTCGGCCTCCCGGTGCAGTCGGGCCAGCATGTGAGCGGCGGCGAGCACATCCGGATGGTCCTCCCCGTACGCCGGTCGGACCGCCGCGATCGCGGCGGCGAGCAGACGGCGGGCGGCGGCCAGATCGCCGGCGGAGCGCAGCGAGAGGGCCTGGTGTTGAGCGGCGGTCAGGGGGGAGGGGTGTGACACGTGAGCAATGCTGCCCGGAATGGGTGCCCGCACGCTACCCAGGCCGGCGGATCCGATTCGGCTCGCCGTGAAGAGCCTCCCTGTGACCGCTCTGAACAGGGTAAACGCGGCGCATGGCCGGCGATGTGCATGATCCATCCGGGCCGTGTACAGTAATCCCCCGTGCGGCCCACCGGGGCGGCCGAACCGGTGACGAGGTCACCTCGGCCGACAGGGTAGGCTGGACGTGCAGGTCCGGGTGGCGGAATGGCAGACGCGCTAGCTTGAGGTGCTAGTGCCCGTATAGGGCGTGGGGGTTCAAGTCCCCCCTCGGACACCAGTACGAACGACACAGGCTTTGGGCCGCTGACCTGGCAGAACTCAGGTTAGCGGCCTTGATCGTTTTTCGGGCTGTTTGCCGCCGTGGGAACACCGTGGGAACACGGGCCCGGACGAGCCCCGCCGCATGACGCCGCCGGGCCGATCTTGTGCCCGGCGATCGAGACGGTTACGGTCCCACTGTTGCGCATATAGGTGCGTCGGCGGCAGCGCCCGCAGGACACCGGGTCGAGGCCGCCGCGTTCACGTGGAGGAACGGTGGCATCAGTCGAGAAGCGGACGACGAAGGACGGCAAGAGCACTCGGTGGCGGGTGAAGTGGCGCGAGGGCGGCCGCCGCGAGAACCCGTGGAGCAGCCGCACGTTCGACTACCAGGCCGACGCGAAGCGGTTCAAGACGCTGGTCGAGGTCGTCGGCGAGCGGATGCCGACGCCGGAGCAGCTGGTCGAGCACGGCTTCGCCGAGCTCCTTCCCGTCGGCGTGGCCGCCCCGGCGCCGGAGCCCGCCGAGCAGGTGCTGACGTTCCGGGCGTACGCCGAGGAGTGGCTGGGCCAGCTGGTGAAGCCGCACCCGGAGACGGTGCGCAAGTACCGGGAGCGCTTGGAGAAGCACGTCTTCCCGCGGCTGGGCGACCGGCCGATCGCCGAGATCACCCGGCGGGAGATGCGCGAGTGGCAGCAGGCCCTGCGCGACGCCGGCCTCTCGGCGAAGACGATCGCCAACATCCGGGGTGAGAGCGTGGTGCCGATCTTCAAGGCGGCGTGCCGGCCGGGCGAGGACGGGGAGCCGGCCGTGCGGACGTCGAACCCGATGGACGGGCTGCCGCTGCCCGAGGGCCCGCGCGCCGAGCGGGACATCCTGGAGAGCCCGGACGAGGCCCGGCTGTTCCTGGAGGCGGCGTACCAGGTGGACCCGGAGGCGGCGGACCTGCTGCTGTGCAAGCTGTCGACGGGGCTGCGCTGGGGTGAGGTGTCGGCCCTGCCGCCCCGGGCGGTCAACGTCGCCCGCTCCACGGTGTCCATCGTGCAGGTCCTGCGGAAGGTGAACCGGCGGTGGGTGGTCGAGCCCAAGCCGAAGACGAAGCAGGGTTACCGGGAGGTGCCGCTGACCGCCGCGGTGGCGCGGATGGTCGCCGAGCGGTGCGCGGCCGCCAGCCGCGAGCCGGGCCGGCAGTTCGTGTTCGTGGCGCCGCGCGGCAACCACTGGCGGTACGAGGACTTCTACACGGACCGGTGGGTGAAGATCCGCGACCTGGCCCGCGAGAAGGGTCTGCCGCGCCGGATGACGATGCACGGGCTGCGGCACTCGCTGCTGACGCTGCTGGCCACGGAGGGCGTCGACCTGGCGGCGCTGCGGACGATGGCCGGGCACGCCAGCGTGACGACGACGATGAACGTGTACGTGCACGCGACGCGGCGGCACCACGAGCCGGTGCGGCAAATCGTCGGGGGCTTCCTCGGCGTCGATGCGTTGGCCACGGGCTCACCCGTCGGGTAGCGAGGTCCACCCGACAGCGAGCGGGCGGCGGGTCACCCGCCGCCCGCTCGGGCGCCATCGACCGGCGGGCTGCACTGGCATCGGCGGGCAGGCAAACGAGGCGTCGACTGGTCGCCGGGACCGGCGCCTTGAGTGGCGAGGCGTGCCGAGCAGTGGCTCTTGAAGAACCGTCCATGAGATGCGAGTCTCACTCGCTATGAGCCGCAATGGACACGGGCGCCCACGTCAGCCGAGCGACGAAGTCGCGGAACGACGCGAACGGCGCGATGCACGGATCCGCGCCGAACGCACCGAGCTCGCGATGGCGGAGATGGACGACAAGCCGCCGACCGAGGACATCGAATTCGGACCCGGTCGTGATACGCGTGCATGGCGCGGAGGATCGCCCGGGCTCGGACGAGGCCGATGACCTGCCCGACGTGGCGCCGTAGCGATCGGATCGCGGCTACTTAGAGACGTTGTGGCGGCCCAAGGCCGAAGCGATTTCGATGCGTGAGGGGGTCAGGGCAGGATCGCGTCGACGTACCCACCGTCGACCCGCACCGCACCACCGGTCGTTGCCGAGGACAGCGGTGAGCTGAGATAGGTCACAAGATTGGCGATCTCCTCCGGCTCGATCAATCGCTGCAGCAGCGATTGCGGCCGGTGCTGCCTCATGAAAACGCGCTGTGCTTCGTCCCAGGGCAGGTCGCGGTCGACGAGCTGGTAGACGAAGTCCTCCACTCCGCCGGTGTGCGTGGGCCCCGCGATGACCGAGTTGACCGTAACGCCAGTCCCGGATGCTTCCTTCGCGAACCCTCGGGAAACGGCGAGCAGCGCCGTCTTCGACATGCCGTAGTGGATCATCTCGGTCGGGATGACGACCGCGGAGTCGCTGGCGATGTACAGGATCCGCCCCCAACCGCGGCTCGACATGCGGGGTAGATGATGCCGGGTCAGCCTCACGGCGGCGAGGACGTTGACCTCGAAGAACTGGCGCCACTCCGCGTCGGTGATCTCCAATGCGGGGCGCGACTCGAAGATGCCCAGGTTGTTGACCAGCACGTCCACGTGAGGCAGCGCTTCGGCCGCCGCCGCGAAGCCCTCGTCGGAAGCGACGTCGGCCACCACCGGCACCAGAGCCGCCTCGGGCAGCTCCATGCGTAGCTCGTCGATCGCCCGGTTGACGGAATCGGTCGACCGGCCGTTGACGCCGACGCGTGCTCCGGCGGCGGCCAGGCCGCGGACGATGGCGAGGCCGATGCCCTGCGTGGAGCCGGTCACGAGCGCAGTCCTGCCGGCCAGGTCGATCCTCACAGCTCAAGCGTAGTGGGCGGCCTGCACGGCTCGCACTGGTTGCGACCGCATCCGACGCCATCGGGATGTGCGAGCCCAGCGAGCACGTCAGGCCAGATAGGTCGCCAACGGTCCAATGGCAGATCAACGCCGTGGCGGCGTGGCAGGACCAGGAGCGCCTCGGGTGACCTGCCGCGTCTCCTCGACTCGTCGTTCAGGCGCTGACTTCGGCGCACGGATCTCGGCTCTAACGAGCCGAACGGAGGAGACGGCATGTGCCGGACATGGCTACCCTTGATCACGGAGCCGGTCGGTTGAACCCGGTGTTGACCCACTGGGCCGTGGTGCTGATTTTCCTTAGTTTGGCTTGCATCTCAACCCTTGTCTCAGTGTCCGTATCGGCAATGAGTCCTGAGAGCAAGGTGAGCCGGATGGTAGCAACGCCTGTCACCGTTGTTATGTCTGTCGAAGCGGGTCTGATGACCAACTTGGCAGCGTCAGCACTGGGTTGAGTCGATCGTCTCCACCCCAGTTACCCTTCCGAGTCGTATGGCAATTGGCAGGCCGGAGATGGCAGGGTGGACACTGTGACTGGACGGGAGATCGCCGAAGTGGGAACCTGCGAGACCTGTCATGATCCAGTTGACTTTACGAACGAGCAAGCCGTGGCGCACCATACTTTGCGTACCTCAGATGCCGCCTGTGACGCGTGCTGGCACTGCTGGGACAAGCCTCGTTGTTACAGGTGCTTCAACGCCGACTGCGAGTGCTCAAACCACTAGATGACCGGGACGTCGGCAAGCACAGAACAAACGTCCCGTTGACGCCCAACCGCGGAGCAGCCCAAGCAGTATGAACGTGGCACCAAGACCGATCCACCGCGCCCGGACACCACGATGCCAATGAGCGTGTCCATGGTGAGCCATGCGGCCGATTCTGTGGCCACCTCGACACGGCCACACGAGACACAGCCCAGCTTCCCCAAGGGATGTCCAGGCGTGGTGGCCACCCATTGCCCGTCGGGGGCATTGCCGATTGGATCGGTTCCAACCATCAAAATCAGCTGAGCGCTCATCGGCAGAAGCGGATGTAGCCGTATCGCGTCGTCGGCCATGAGTTCACCCTCGGTAGCCAGTAAGCCGGGGATCGCGTAGCCCATCAAGCGGAGTAGGAAGCAGCAGCGGGCGGCGTGCCGGTGGGGTGGGGGCGGCGGCTAACCGCCCGTCGGAGACCGATCCTCCTAGGATGGTCTAGGAGGTGTGGCGTGGGGCGGGGGCGTCCAACTGCCGGCATCGGGCCGGCACGTCGCCGATGAGTGCGCAGAACGATCTGTCCTGGACGCCCCCACGTCAGCGGCGCCCCGCCAGTGCCGGGCACGCCTGGTAAGCGGCTTCAAGGTCCGCCTCGGTGAAGCGGACCTTGCGGCCGAGGCGGTGGCAGGGGACGCGGCCCTTGGACACCCAGCGCCGGAGGGTGGTCTCCGCGATGCGAAGCTTCGCCGCGGCCTCGGCGTAGGTGTAGTCCCTGGCCACCTCGTCCTCCTCCTTCCCTCCGGCACTGGTGTTGGGTCACTGTAGACCATTGCGGCCCGATAGGTCTACGGTGGGCTACGACAGGCCACGGCGAGAGCGGAAGCCGCCGGCACCTCTCGCTAGCCGCCTGGTGTACGGCTACGATCTGGCACTGCGCGTGCATGGCACGCGATGCGCTGGAAGTGCTGTTGGCTGGCACGCCGCCGTTCCACGGTGGAGGCCCAGGTTCGAATCCTGGCCGGCGCTCGACGCCCGGCCACGGGGGAAGGTGGTGAGCGGCGTGTTCCACGGCAGCATCCCGGCTGACCTGCGCTCGATCATCTACGAGCACGCGGAGTCCTGGCCGGACACCGACCTGTACGTCGGCTGCTCGGGGAACTTCACGATCGAGCGGACGCTGCACAGCCGGCCCGGCGAGCGCCGGGCGATCCACGGCAACGACGTCCAGGCGTACAGCTCGGCGCTCGGCTGGTGGCTGGCCGGCCGGGAGCTGGACTACCGGCTGAAAGACGAGCACCGCGAGGAGCTGGCCTGGCTGGAGCCGTACTTGGCCACGTCGACGGACACCCTGGCGACGCTGATGCTCGGCACCCGGTTCCTCCAGTACGTCGGCCGGGAGGGCGTCTACTACGAGCGGATGGTTCGGGCGACCGTCGGGCAGTTCCCGTCGATGCACGCCAAGACAGTGGGGAAGCTGTCCGCGCTGACGCTGCGGCTGGCCGACTACTACTGCGGTGACGTGCGGGACTACCTGCGCGACGTCGTGGCGGCCGACGCGCCGGTGGCGATGTTCCCGCCGTTCTACGCGGGCGACTACGAGCAGCAGTTCGCCGGGATCGACGAGTTCTTCGACTGGCCGGCGCCGAGCTACGACCTGCTCGACGAGGACGGCAAGGAGGAGATCATCGGCGCGGTGCTCGACCGGCCGCACTGGATCCTCGGCCTGCACATCGCCCGCGACGAGCTGCGCCCCTGGCTGCGCGGCGTCGTCCAGACCAGCAACCGCGGCATGCCGATCTACGTGTACGCCAGCTCGGGCGCGCGGCGCGTGGTCGCGCCCGCCCAGCAGGTCGCGCCGATCCTGCTGCCGAAGATCGGCCCCGGCGAGGACCTCGGCGACCGTATGGCGATCCACGTGCTGACGGGCGGCCAGTTCGCGGCCGTGCGGTCGCAGTTCATGAGCAAGACGATCCTGCCCGGCTCCCCGTTGCTCGCCTGCGGCGTCAGCGTCGACGGGAAGCTCGTCGGCGCGTTCGCGTACCTGCCGCCGAAGTTCGACCCGAGCACCGCCTACCTGATGAGCGACTTCCCCGTGTCGTGGACCCGGTACCGGCGGCTGGCGAAGCTGATCGTGATGGCGGCCGCCAGCCGCGAGGCACAGCTGCTGTTGCAGCGGTCCCTGTCGAAGCGGCTGACCGGCTGGTCGACCACGGCGTTCACCGACCGACCGAACAGCGCCAAGTACGGACGGGGCATCCCCGGCGTGAAGCTGCAGAAGCGCAGCGATGCGGCCGCCGACGGCATCCACCGCTACCAGCTCCAGTACGGCGGCCCCCTGGGTAACTGGACCCTGCAAGAGGCGCTGGCGGAGTGGAAGCGCCGCCACGGGAAGGACGAGCGACGATGAGCGACGAGCACCGCGGCGGCGAGCAGGCCGGCTGCCCGAAGACGCTGTGGGACGGGATGACGCCCCACCAGTGCGACAAGGGCGCCGACACGGGCGTGTGCCCGACCCACGGGCGGTTCCGGCACGACCAGCGGCCGGCCTCAGCCGACCCGGACAGGCCGTGCCCGCACGACGACCTGCACCTGGACGCCGACGTGCAGCGGCTGACCGCCTCCGAAGACGACCCCACGGTGGTGGCGTACATCGTGGAGCTCTCGATCCGCTGCCTGAGCTGCCAGGAGCGATTCCGTTGGACGGGCGTGCCCGCCGGGCTTATGCCGAACCGGCCGGCCTGCTCGCCCGACGAGTTCGTGCTGCACGCGCCGATCCGGCCCGCGAGCGCCGACCCGGACTTCGGGCTCGGCATCCCCGGGTTCGCCATCCAGTACCGCGAGGGAGGCGGGCAGCGGTGAGCGACGTCGACGAGCTGGCAGGGCCCGCCGACGGCGGCCCGCTGAACCTGCGCCCCGAGACGGTCGACCCGGCCAGCCTGACGCTGCTGGAAGTCAACGCGCGGTACATGCGCAAGGAGATGTTCGACCGCCTGGTGGCGAACGTCAGGCGGGACGGAGCGCTGACCAGCACGCCCCTGGTGTGGAACGACACGGCCGGCGGTCGGATGGTCGTGCTGTCCGGCAACCACCGGATCATGGCGGCCCGGGAGGCCGGCCTGGCGCAGGTCAACGTCATCGTGGTCGACCAGCCGCTGACCCGCGCCCGGCAGGTCGCGTTGCAGCTGTCGCACAACGCGATCGAGGGCGAGGACGACCCGGCCACGTTGAAGCAGCTGTACGAGGAACTGGACGACGTGGACTGGCGGGCCTACTCGGGCCTGGACGACAAGCAGCTCGACCTGCTCGCGCAGGTCGACCTGGAGGGCCTGTCCGAGGCGAACCTGGACTTCGCCACGGTGCAGCTGGTGTTCCTGCCGTACGAACTCGAGGCGGCCCGCGCCAGCTTCGACGAGGCGCGGAAGCTGACACAGGCCGACGCCCGGTGGCTCGCCGGGTACGGCGACTACGAGGCCACCCTGGACGCCCTCGCGACGGCCCACGGCGCCCACAACGTCGGCAACGTAGCCACCGCACTCGGCCTCATCCTCGCGGTGTTCGAGCGGCACCTCGGCGAGCTGCGCGACGGCGTGTGGCTCGACGAGGAGAGCGGCGAGCCGATCGGGCACGCGCACCGCCTGGTGCCGATCGAGACGGTGCTGGAGACACGCTCCATGCCGGCCGACGCGGCGGCGGTGCTGCACCGCGCCGTGGACAAGCTGGTCCGTACGGGCGAGGTGCCCGCCGACCAGCGGTGGCGGGCGCTGGAGCTGCTGGCCGCCGACTACCTCGCCGGATGAGCGGCCGGCTGCCCCGGTCGACGAAGGCGATCCTCGCGGTCTACCTGGTGCTGATCGTCGGGGGCCTGGCCGCCGGCTGCATCGGGCACTGGCCCTTCTGAGGCCGCACCCCACGACCCCCCGGCCGGCAGCCCGCCGGCCGACGATCCGGCCGCAGTGACCCGCTGCGGCCCTACCTCTGGAGGAGCGAGATGACCGGACCCGCCCAGAGCGGCGAGGACCTGTACGCCGGCCTCGACGAGCGCCAGCGGTACGAGCTGGACCGGCGGTGCGACTACCACCCGCCGAAGAACCTGGAGACGGCCGAGGCGCACGCGGCGTGGCGGAAAACGATCAAGGGCGTGATGGCGGAAGCCATGCGCAGCCTGCCCGCCGGCCGCGAGACGTCGATGGTGCTGACCGCATTGGACGACGCCCTGATGTACGGCAACGCGGCGATCGCCCGGCCGCCCATGAGCGGGGGACGCAAGGTCGGGCACTGAGACGTGGGCGGCCCGGCGCTGCACCCGTCGGGCCGCCCGCCTAGCAGCACGAGGAGGTGACCATGAGCGAGCCGGAGGTGCTGCCCTGGGACCGGCAGCGCAGCGAGCCCGAGCGGGCGTACGGGTACTTCGCCCTGTACCGCGACGTGGGCCGCACCCGCACCGTCGCGAAGGTCGCCGAGCAGGTCCACAAATCCCGGGATTACCTCCACAAGCTCGCGACGAAGTGGCGGTGGGTGCAGCGGGCGCAGGCGTGGGACCGGGAAGAGGACCGGCTGTACGCCGAGAGCCTGGCCGAGCAGCGGCGCGACATGGCCCGCCGGCACGCGCGGGTGGCGTCGGCGCTGCAAGGGAAGATCGTCGCCCGGTTGCAGACCCTCGACGCGTCGAAGCTGACCCCGGGCGACGTGGCCCGCTGGCTGGAGGTGTCGACCCGGGTCGAGCGGCTGGCCCTGGGCCTGCCGGACTCCACGACCGCGCACACGGGCCCGGACGGCGGGCCGATCCGCGCCGAGGTCGAGCAGATGAGCGAGCAGCAGCGCGCCGACTTCTTCCGGGCGCTGATGGCCGAGGCCGCCGCCCGCGCCGGCCAGGCCAACCTGACCGCCGAGCCGGACGATCCGGGCGGCGACGACGAGGAGGAGCCCGGTGGGGAGACGGAGCAGGGATGACGGCGAGGCGTGGATCGCGGTGGAGCTGCGGGTGCCCCGGTGGGCGGCGTGGTGCGCGGCCGTCGGGCTTCTGCTGATGGGCGCGGCGGCCCTCGGCGGCGTGACCGTGCTGACGTGGGCGGTCGCGCGGTGAGGCGCGGCCCCCGCTCGCGCAGGTTGCTGCTCGACCACCGGGCGCCGGTCGCCGCCCGGCCGGCGTACCAGCCGGGCGGGGTGGTGCGCGGCTGGGCGGAGCTGGACGCGAAGCGCCCGCCGCCGGTGCGCCTCGCCCCGCCGCCGCGGCGGCTGACCGGGGTGCAGCGGCGGACGCTGCAGTTCCGCGCCTGGACGTGGCGGCTGCTGCTCGGCGCGTGGTTCGCGCTGATGGTGCTGGCGGTGTGGGCCGGGCTGCGCTGGGTCGGCCCAGCGGCCCTCGGCTGCCCGGCGCTGATGCTGGCGGCGCTGCTGGTGCTGGCCTGGGTTGCGGCCGTCGACCTGCGCCAGCGCGAAGCCGAGATGCGGGCCGGGGACTGACCGATGCTGCTGGCGTACCCGGACCCGGCGCTGATGACCGACGCCGAGCTGGCCGCGTACCTGCGCGAGGTGTCGGAGGTCCAGGGCCTCGTCCGGTACGACTGGCCGAGGCACGCGAGGCCGGAGCAGCTGGAGCCCGCCTGGTACCGGATCTGGATGCTGCTGGCGGGCCGTGGCTTCGGCAAGACCCGCACCGGGGCGGAGACGGTGCGCACGTGGGCGGGGACCAGGCCGGGCGGGCACTACGCGGTGGTCGCGAAGACGCACCGGGAGGTGTTCAACGTCTGCTTCACGGCGCGGCGTGCCGGCCTGCTGGCGGTGATCCCGCCGAAGGAGGTGCGGACGTTCAACAAGAGCGAGCCGTACCTGGAGCTGACCAACGGGGCGATCATCCGCGGGTTCGGCGCGCAGGACCCCGACGTGCTGCGTGGCTATGACTTCGACGGCTGTTGGCTCGACGAGTACGCGGCGTGGCCGGTGCAGACGGCGCAGGGCGTGTTCGACATGCTGTGGTTCTGCATGCGCGAGGCGGCGAGCCCGCGCATGGTCATCTCCACGACCCCGAAGCCGCTGCCGCACGTGAAGAAGCTGCTGGCGCGGTCGAAGAAGCAGCGTGCCCGTTCCCGCCGGCCCCGGGTGGTGGTGACCCGCGGCCGGACGCTGGACAACGCGGAGAACCTGTCGCCGGAGGCGCTGGAGGAGCTGCTGGAGCAGTACGGCGGCACCCGGCTGGGCCGGCAGGAGCTGGACGCCGAGATGCTGTCCGACGTCGACGGCGCGCTGTGGAAGTCGGCGTGGATCGAGGCCGGCCGGTTCGACAAGGACGACGTGCCGCCGCTGGTGCGGACGGTCGTGTCGGTCGACCCGGCGGACACGGTGTCGGAGACGAGCGACGAGACGGGCATCGTCGCGGTCGGCCGGGGCGAGGACGGCGAGCACTACGTGCTGGCGGACCGGAGCATGAAGATCGCCGGCATGGCGGCGGCCCGCCGGATCTGGCAGTGCTACCTGGACGTCGACGCGGACGTGGTGGTGTACGAGGGCTCCTCGGCGTGGCTGCGGGACATCCTGGTCGACGCGTGGGTGGCCATGCAGAAGGAGGACTTGCTGCCGGGCGGTGACCCGCCGATCGACGTGGTGCAGGCCCGCCAGTCGAAGCGGGTGCGCGCCGAGCCGGTGGCCGCCCGGTACGAGGTCGACCCGCCGCGCGTGCACCACGTCGGCACGTTCCCGGCGCTGGAGGACCAGCTGACGACCTGGACGCCGGAGTCGGGCGACTCCCCGGACCGGCTGGACGCCCTGGTGCACGGCGTGACGTACCTGCGGTCGAAGGAGTCCCGGCGTGCCTTAGTGGCTTCACCCCTCGGCCAACAGGTTCGACCAGCTGCGAGGCCCGGATGAGGTGTAGATCAGATGAGCTACTGCCTCAACACCTCGACGCCGGCCTCCTCGGCCCAGGCGACGATATGGGCCTGCTGGGGCCGATACCAGTAACTGAGGCGGATAGCTCCGTCGGGGGTGAGCGCTGGGACCTCGGGGGCACCGAACGCTTGGTACAGATCGCTGGCGAGACGGTAGGTCGCCGCAACGAGCCCGGGTCCGTCGGCGCAGAGATCGTCGATGTCGGCGACAGCGTCAGCGACCGGTGGCTCGGTCAGGACATGGGTTCCGAGTTCCTCGTTTGGGTCTCCAACGCTGGAGACCAACTTGACCGGGAGGCGCTGCTCGCCCAGGTAGATTGGCGTGACCGGCCAGATGGTGGCTCGGACAGTGGCGAGGCCACCAGCGGCTGCCCGGTCGCGTGCGTGGCGGGCAAGGAATCCCAGTGCCGCGCCGACGCCGACGGTGAGCGACGGGGCGTCCACGAGGTCGTAACGCCCGTCCTGGTCTCCCGACATCCGCCGATCGACCGCTTCGGCGAAGACGCCAGTCCCGTTCTCGTGCAGTTCGCACGCCCCACGCGAGTACGGCTTGTTCGGTTCGTAGGACGCGGTGCCGACCAGGCAGCGGCGCCGCACTGTGGACCGGGCGAAGCTGGGCACCGGGATCCCGAACGCGGCCGGCCGCTGGTTGGCATTGCTCAGCTGGAAAGCGTTCAGGGCAGCGGTGTCGATGGTGAAGCTGCCTGGCAGGTCCGGGACCAGGGTGACGACCAGGAACATCTCGTCCGTCGAAAGGCGTTGGAGGAAGTCGGCTTCGATGCGGGCGGTCTCCTCGATACGGTCCGTGAATCCGGCGAACCGTGCCCGGTACGCCTCGGCCACCTCTGCCTCGGACAGCCAGATGGTCTCGGTGCCGATCCGCTTGGGGTAGAGCAGCGACTTGTTCTGGTTGACGTAGGCGTGCGGTGCTGTCGCCGACTGAGCGATCCAAATGATCAGGAAGCCGGTGCCGGGCCGGTCGGGATCCTCGACCGGGATGATGTCGAAGGTCGGCGTCGGGTGGACGTTGGCGACGACGGTCTGTCGGAGCCGGCGCCGCTCGTCGTCGCTGATGGTGACGCCAGTGTCGTTGGCGGCGCGGCCCTGGTTGTCCTCGTCCATGCCGAGGATCAGGATTCCGCCGTTGGCGTTGGCCAGCGCGCCTACGTCGCCGCAGAGGGCCTTCCTGTCCCGGTCGCTGCTGGTGTAGGTGTCGCGCTTGAAGTCCAGGTCGGGGCCTTCCGTGGTGTCCGGGATGAGCCCCTTGACCTGCGCATAGGTCAGGGTCTCGTCGATCGGTCCGCCGAGGAGCTGTTCGAGCCTGCGGTTTCGCAGCGTTGGCATGCGCTCGATCGTGGACCGCCCCGCCGTCGAGGAGCAAATCGGCAGGTCAGCAGGTTCCTGATTGGACGCAAGATGATCTTGAATGATACAATGAATATGTACGACCCTTGTCGTACCCGCCTGTTCACGTGGAAGAGGAGAGAGCGGAAGTGACAGCAGCAGTGAAGGCGCGGCCCCGGGGCAAGAAGGCCCCCTACCTCGCGCAGATCGACCCGCGGGAGCTGGTCGCGCACCCGACCAACCTCCGCACCCAGCTCGGCGACCTGACCGAGCTGCGCGCCTCGATCGCCGCGAGCGGCGTTCTGCAGGCGCTGACCGTCGTCCCCGAGGACGGCGGCATGCGGATCGTCGCAGGGCACCGCCGGGCGGCGGCGGCCGTCGAGGCGATCGAGGCCGGCGAGTGGCCCGACGGCACGCCGCAGACGGTGCCGTGCCTGGTGCGGCCCGACATGGAGGGGATGGCCCCCGCGCAGGTCGTCGCCATGCTGATCGAGAACGACCAGCGCGCCGACCTGACCGAGAGCGAGCGGGCCGCCGGATACGCGCAGCTGGAGCTGTTCGGCCTGGACGTCGCCGAGATCGCGCGGCGGACCGGCCGCACGCAGAAGCACGTCAACGCGGCGTTGAAGCTGACGAAGCTCGGCGAGGTCGCCACCGGCGCGGCCGACGCCGGCAAGCTGACCCTGGAGGACGTCGCCGAGCTGGAGCAGTTCGAGGACGACCCGAAGGCGATGGAGCGCATCCTCAAGGGCGTCGAGAGCGGCTGGGGCGTCCGGCACCGCGTGCAGGAGGAGAAGCGCAAGCGCGACGACAAGAGCGCGACCGAGACGCTGACCGAGGAGCTGACGGCGGCCGGCGTCCGGGTGTTGAAGAAGCCGAAGGACTGGCCGTGGAACTGCGCGATGACCAAGGTCGAGGACCTGACCGACGCCGACGACCAACCGATCGACGTCGAGCAGGTCAAGACGCTGGAGGGGTTCGGCGCGATCATCGAGGGCTCGTACGGGAACATGCGGGCCGTCATCGTGTGCGAGGACCCCGACGCCCACGGGTACAAGCGCACGAAGTGGACGCAGTACAAGAGCCCCGCGCAGAAGGTCGCCGAGGAGCTGGCGAAGCGGGAGGCCGAGGAGCGGCGGCAGAAGCTGCTGGACGCCGGTGAGGTGCGCCGCCGGTTCCTCGTCGAGCGGTGGGGCAGCGCGAAGGCGGCGAAGACGCTGCTGGTCGACGCGATGCGCGCCGCCGTGGTGATGCCGGGCTTCTACGACCGGGCCGAGGAAGAGCTGGTCGCGGCCCTGGCCGGCGGTGACCCGCGCGACGGGCAGACCGCCGGGATCGACCGGCTGAACCGGCTGCTGGTCGCCCGGTTCGTCGCCGCGCACGAGGCCAACACGTCGACCGTGGCGGCCGGGCGGTACTCCAACCGGAACCACCTGGTGCTGCCGTGGTTGAACCGCCTGGTGGCCGAGGGCTACGAGCTGTCGGAGACCGAGAAGACCTGGCACGCCGAGCTGGTCGAGGAGGAGGAAGAGCGGCAGCGGGCGCTGGAGCAGGAAGAGGCCGAGGCGGCGGCCGAGCTGGAGTACGACGACGCCGAAGGCTACGTGGAGGACGCCGAGGGTGTGCGGCCGATCGAGGACGTGCAGCTGCCCGAGGGCGACGTCGAGCCGGCGGCCGAGCCGGACGACGACGCCGACGGCGACGGCGAGCCGCAGGCTGAGACGGACCCGTGCCCGGACGCCGACCTGGACGCGGCCGAGCCCGAGGCCGGCGGCGAGCAGTGAGCGTGACCCCTGCGGGTCGGCCGGAGGCGCGTACCGAGCTGGTGCGCGCCTCCGGCGCCGGCCCGACCGGCAGCGCGGAGACGCCCGTGGACGAGGAGCTGCTGCGCGGGACCTGCCCGGCCTGCCAGGCGGTGATGGGCGAAGCGCACCGCGACGACTGCGACGTGGCCGAATGCCTGGCCACCGGCCGGAAGCGCATATGGTGCCGGGCGCAGCCCGACACCGCAGGCCACGACTGCGGCCGCGCGGACTGGGCCGGCCGGTGGCCGGCGCACGCGGAGGCCCGCGAGTTCGGCTGGCACGTGCGCTGGGACACCGAGGCGCGGAAGTTCGTGCGCTGCGCCCCCGACGTGGAGGGCTCCGGGCCGGACCTGTCGCGGCTGTACGAGCACGCGCGGTGGGATCCGGCGGCGCGGCGTTGGGCGCGGCGCCGGGCGGTGCTGTTCTCCCGGGCGGTGCGCGGCGGCCGGGCCACATTGGAGGAGCTGACGAAGCGGGCGCAGCGGTATTGCGCGGAGCAGGGCTACGAGGTGGTCGGCGAGCACGTCGGCACCCGCGGCTGGCGGGCGGCCGTCGCCGACGTCGACGACGGCAAGGCCGACGTGGTGGTGGTGCCGGCGCTGGACCGGCTGGGCCTCGGCAAGCAGGTGTTCGAGCGGGTCGCGGCGGTACGCCGTGCCGGCGGCGACATCGCTGGCCCCGGCGTACAGATCGACGCGGACGGCCGGCTGGTCGCCGGCACGACCGGCGAAAAGTGAGGAGCGTTCACGATGGAGCGAGAGACGCAGGTCATCCTGGCGTGCCCGCCGACGAACATCAACGAGCTGCTGGCCGGCATGGGCGTGCCCGAGTACGTGCCGAGCGTCGACCACAGCCTGGCGCAGTGCGCGGACTGCGGCACGGACATGTGGGTCGGCCCGAACCAGCAGGCGGCGGCGTCCCGGGCGTCGGGCGTGACCCTGCTGCTGTGCATGACGTGCTCGATCGCGGAGACGCACCGGCGCAGCGGCCCGGCGGCGCTCGGGCACCTCGGCGGCGGCGGAGGGAGGCCGCGGCTGCCGAGCTAGTCCGCCAGCCGGACTAGCGAGTGGGGCTAGTCCGCCGAGCGGACCAACCGGGGCGGGTCACAGCGAGGCCGTGGCCCGCCCTTCGCGTTCTGTCGCCCGCGCGGCTTAGGCTTGCGGGTCGCATTGCAACGGCGTCCAAAGAGACGGTGAGCCATGAACGCAGTCATCGACCTCGGCAACGGGGACTCCCTTCAGATGGAGCCAGCCCGCCGCGCCTTTCACCTGTATCCGGGCGCCGGAGGCGCACAGATCGAGGTGACGCTCAGGATCAGCAAGACGCATGACCTGGCGCCGGGCATCGCGTACCGGGTGAGCGCTCGGATGTACGTCGAGGACAACATGCGCCGGCAGCGGATGCTGTGCACCCTGGACGCCGCGAACCTCGTCACGCCGCTCGTCCGGGCAGGCGATGTGCAGCTGTCGGGCTTCGTCACCGACGAGCAGTTGCGCGTCGTCGAGCAGCTGCGCGCAGGCGGGGACCTGTGGGTGAACCTGAAGCTGTCGGTCTCGTCGGTGGAATGGAAGGCGGACTCTGAGGCGGCGGACTCGGACTCGGCGGAGCTGATGCTGACCGCGCGGGGGCGCGCCGAGCAGAAGGCGCGTCTGTCGGGTGAGGTGGTGTATCGGTCGAACGAAGAACCCCGGCTGACCGCGCTGCCGCCGGCGGGAACCAAGGTGGTGTTCGAGCGCCCGTTGCAGAAGCAGCGGACCGGTGACCTGAGGTTTGACATCAATGCCGGCGAGTGGGCGGCGCAGATGGCCGCGGTCGAGGCGGGGACCTTCGTCGAGCTGCTGGTGCCGCTGGCTGGCGGCGCGGACTACGCCGGCGCGGTGGCGCTGCTGCGCGAGGCGCGCGAGTTGTTGCGGGAGGGCAACGTCGACGCGTCGATCGGTCAGGCGCGTAAGGCTCTGGAGCAGGCGCGCAAGGAGTACGGCACGCAGAAGCTGTACGAGGCCGCGACGAAGAAGTCACCGCGGACTCGGGCCCTCCCGGAGCGCTGGGCGATCATGGTCGAGGACCTGTACTCAACGATGAGCGGCGCTGCGCACAACGATGAGGTGACGAAGGAGTTCACCTACTCGCAGGAGGACGGCGCAATGCTGATCACGGCGACGGCGGGGATGCTCAAGCGGTTGGCCGCTGACCGCCAGACGCTGTAGACGGGTTGCAGTCGGCGCTGACGTCTGGGTCGACTCGGACATCCGGGCACCTGGCGCAGCGCAGCGCCAGGTGCCCGCCGCACGAGCAGGGCAGCCAGTCGCGCACCGGTCGGGTCGCCGACCCGCCGACGTAGGAGTGCCCGTTGCGGCAGTGCTGCGGCTCGTCGCCGACCAGCTCGCGCACCCGGCAGTAGGGAAAGGCGACCACGTGCCGGTCGGCGCGGGCCCGCGCGACCAGCTGCCGCAGCTCGGCGGGGGAGTCCACGACGTGCTCGACGACGGTCACGCCGGCGGGCGAGTTGTCGGCCCGGTCCCAGCGGATCGTGATTTGCCAGCGCGTTCGCCACTCCACGGGGGCAGGCTACTCGTACTACTGTTCGAATGGAGCGCGAGATCTGTCCTCGCTGTGTGTGCCTCGGACGTGGCTCTTTGGCCTGCGCGGGGACCGCGGTCTGCGAGCCGCCCTGCAGGGCTGAGACCATCTGTGGGTCGGGCTGGAGGCTGAGACGGGCTCGGGAACGAGCCGATGCCCGTCGCTGGTACTTATTCGTCCACTAACGAAGCATGTCCTCCGACATGCTCCTCGCCGCATTGAGGTTCCCCCGATAGCGTGGAGGCCAGGCCTTAAGGGATAGAGGGTCATGGCTGAAACGAGACGACGGTTCGACCGGGAGTTCCGCGAGGGCGCGGTGCGCATCGTGCGGGAGACCGGCAAGCCCATCGCGCAGATCGCCCGGGACCTGGGGATCAACGAGGGCACTCTGGGTAACTGGGTCAACCAGGACAAGCGTGCTCGCGGCGAGGCCGCGGCCGGCGGTGGGCTGTCCGAGGACGAGCGTGCCGAGTTGATGCGGCTGCGGAAGGAGAACGCCGAGCTGGCGATGGAGCGTGACGTGCTCAAGCGATCCGTGGTCCTGTGGGTCAAGGAGGCGACGAAGTGAGCGTGGCAGCGTTCGTGGCTTCCCAGAGGACCGAGCACGGTGTGCCGCACACGGTGACCTGCCGCGCGTTGGGCCTGTCCGAGTCGTGGTTCTACAAGTGGAAGGATCGGCAGCCCACGCCTGGTCAGCGTCGGCGGGCCGAGCTCGCCGAGAAGATCCGCGAGGTCTTCGACGCCTCGGGCGGCACCTACGGCTCACCTCGGGTGACCCAGGAGCTGCGGGCGGCCGGCTGGCGGGTCGGGGAGAACACGGTGGCCCGGTTGATGGCCGAGCTCGGCCTGGCCGGACGCGCACCGAAGCGGCGGCGCGGCCTGACCAGGCAGGGTAAGCGGCCGGCGGCGCCGGACCTCGTGCGCCGGCAGTTCACCGCACCGGCGCCGAACGTGTTGTGGTGCGGGGACATGACCGAGATCGTGACCGGGGAGGGCAAGCTGTACCTCGCCACGGTGATCGACCTGTTCTCCCGCCGGCTGCTCGGCTACGCCATGTCCGCCCACCACGACGCCGACCTGGTGGTGGCGTCGCTGCGCATGGCGACTGCCACTCGTGGTGGCGACGTCGACGGGGTGATCTTCCACTCGGATCGGGGCAGCGAGTACACCTGCGAGGCGTACGAGACCGCCTGCTCCCGGCTGGGGGTGCTGCAGTCGATGGGCCGCGTCGGTAGCGCGTTGGACAACGCCGCGGCGGAGGCGTTCAACTCCACCATCAAGGTCGAGTACATCCACCGGCAGCAGTTCCGCACCCGCGCCGAAGCACGGTTAAAGATCTCGACCTGGATTGTGGACTTCTACAACCTCCGTCGCAGGCACAGCGCCTGCGACGGCATGTCACCCATCGACTACGAGCATTTCATGGCCGAGGCCAGGAGGGCCGAAGCCGCTTAACGGAGTCCTCCACGATTTCGGGGGATTGACACATCGTTCCACGGAATTATTGTGCAGGGTAAACGGACGACGAACAATGCCATAGCGGCTTCGCCCGCGCACTCAGTCGCCTGAGCGCTAAATCCCGCAAGGGAGAAAAAAGCCGTTACGCTGCCCCCGGCCGCTCCAATGAGCTGCTGGACGAGCGGGCGGCCAACCGGTCTATTAGTGTATTTCACCTGTGCTGCTATTGTCGAGCCCAAAATGTCCACCCCGCCATCCGGTCCGCTCTCGGTGATGCGGGCGTCGTCAAACCCGAATTGGCGCAGCGCAGACGCGCAGAGGTATTCCGCTTGTTGCCACGCGGCAGGCGTTACCCGTGCACCCACATTGCTGTCGAGTGTGATCAAGTGAGCCCTGTGACGGGCCGGCCCGTAATCTTCCTCGGCTTCCTTGACGAGGAACGGGTCACGATCCCTCCAGTTAAGCCTAGCCGGCAACGCTTTCGCTTTATCTCTGATGTAGTCGACGAGCAGTGGATCCTTGCCCTCACTCTGCTCACTCGTCCACTTTTCATCGAAGGGCGACGCCGACCAGACGTCGTTGCGAAAAAGGTAGAACGAACAATCCTGGAGCGGGCTGCGGTAATCGTCATCGCGGTCGTACGTTGTACAAAGATAGAGAATCGCTTTGCGCTCCTGCGCGCGCTTCGTCTCGGCAATATCTCGTGGCTGACACCGAATTCTCTTGGGAGGGCCGCTGGCGTGTGACACGACTAGCTCCCAGGATGACAAATCTCGCGCAACTTCAATACGTGCTTCTCTCCGCCGCACCACCATCACTCGGAGTGGATCGACGTCGTATGGATTACGGCCCGGTTTGCGGCGCTTTTTGCGATCTCCGCCAGACAGGTGTCTGCCCTCACGTCTGCCATGTATCGAAAGGTATCTATAGGCATGGTACTCGGCTTCTCCTATGCCGCCACTGCCACGGCCGGCCGAACACCGAGCGTGCCTCGTGCCTCACACCGGACCGCCATAAACATTCCTAGGCCCGACCGGTAGGGACGCCCGTCGAGGCTGGGAGCTCTCCCAGCCTCGACGGCCGAGCGAGCAGCTACGTTGAGAGGCGCCTGAGTTTCGGCTGGTCCACGCGAAGCGCCAGTCATCGCTCCACTGGAAGTAACCGAGCCTGTGCCCGTTGCGCAGCACGGAGCGCGGAGAGTTGGCCGTGGAACGAGCCATGGCGGTTCTGGTCGAGGTTGAGTGGAAGCACCCAGGATCGGATCAGCCCCTCCTCAAGCTTCCACGGCTGATCCGTCGCGGACCACACGACGTGTGCGTGCCGAGACATCCACTCGGTGAGCCGAGGCTCCCCAACTCGACCAAAGGTCATCCGCTTGCCGCTGCCCACGCGCCGTAAACCGATGCCAAGCTCGTCCGCGAGAAGAGAGCCGAGGGTGAGCCGCAGAGTCGAGCCCTCGGCGTTGCCGCGATAGTGATACCGGACCCTGCTGCGAATCGTCTGTCGGCTGGCAGCACGTCCGTTCATCGGCGGCGCCTTCGGCGATATTCCAACGTAGAGCAAGGCAGCCCCATCCCACCTGTGGCAGCCTTCGGTCGGGACACCCGGCGGCGGCGACGTGAAGTACCAGGCGTAAACGCCAGCCGACGCAGGTATGGGGCAGCCCCGCCCCCGAACCTCCTCGGCTGAGTAGAGCCGGGCGGGGCGAAGGAGGGCTTCCTCTGGGACCACAGGCAGGCTGGTCAAAACTCTAAAGCTTTCCTTCGTACCAAGGGCCGTACCACCAGGCCCAGTCCCCTGAGACGGCTCCGTCCAGGTCTTGGTCGCGAACGGCCGACCTGGCGGCTCGCTTAACCTCGGTAGCGATCGCCTTTAGCCTGCCAGCGGTCACGTTGCCACCGCCGGTGAGGTCGATGAACAGGCGAATCTCCATGCACTTCGCGGTTGGGTTTTGCTCCTCGCTCGGCATCGCGGCCTCCCCTTCGTTGCGCAAACTCTGCGAGATCTCTAAGAATTCTCTAAAAGATTCGTGATCATCATCATCGGCCGTTCGGACGATGTCGAGCGTCAGTGGTTGGCGTGGCGGGACGGATCGTCTCAGCAGATGTGGCCCCGTCGGTCCTAGTCCAGCTCTCAAGAGAACGCTGACCTGGGATCCCAACTGAGGTTTCCGTAGGCGGAGCGGGGTCGGGGCAGGTAGGCCGAGGTCGATACTTGATCTCGTAACGTGCAGGCCTCACGCATTCGTTGTGGCTGATTTGCGCCCGGTCCCCGCTTCGGCTGTTCGACGATGGCGGGGGAGGAACGAAGCATGAGCGCCGCTCGCAATCTCGAAGGGTCGGGCTGGAGGGGGTGAGCTCGGACTGGCGGTGGGAGACGTCGCTGGGTGGGCCGGTACTACGCCGGCCTGTCGCCCCGATGCTGGCCGCGCCGGTCGACGCGGTGCCCGAGGGTCCGAACCTGGTCTATGAGCCGAAGTGGGATGGGTGGCGGGCGCTCGCCTTCCGGGGAGCCTCCGACGTCTACTTGCAGTCGCGCGCCGGCAGGAATCTGACGCCGTACTTCCCGGATATCACGCGGGCGGTGCGGGCCTTCGTTCCGCCCGGTGTGGTGCTCGATGGGGAACTGGTCGTCTGGGAGCGCGGGCGGACGAACTTCGCCCTGCTGCAGCGGCGGGTCACCGCGGGCCGACAGTTGCTGCGCGAGGCCCGTGAGCACCCGGCCTACTACGTCACCTTCGACCTTCTCGTCGACGCTGGCGGGGAGCCGGTGCTCGACGCGCCGCTGGTCGAGCGTCGGGCGCGGCTGGTGCGGCTGCTCGCCGGCGCCCCGCCGCAGTTGGCGGTCACCCCGCAGAGCGCCGACCTGTCCGAGGTGAGCGGATGGCTGACCACCTGGACCGCGGCGGGCGTCGAAGGGGTTGTGATCAAACGCGTCGACAGCCGGTATGAGCCTGGCCGCCGAGGATGGGCGAAGTTCCGGGCACGTGCCACCACGGAGGCGATCATCGGCGGCGTCACCGGCAGCATCCGCAACCCCGAGACTGCTCTCCTCGGCCGCTTCGACCGGCGGGGTCGACTGCGATACACCGGCCGCACACACCCGCTGGCCACGCCGCAGCGTCTGGAGCTGGCTTCGCTGCTCGCGCCGCCACGCCCGACCGACCGCCCTGTTGTCATCCATCCCTGGCCCGATCCGCTCCCGGCTTCCTGGTCCGGCCAGTTCGAGCGGCCCGAGCCGCTGCGCTACACCCAGGTCGAGCCCACCGTGGTGGCTGACATCGAGGTGGACACGGCCTACGAGCACCACCGGTGGCGTCACCGCGTCCGGTACGCGCGCCCAAGGCCGGACCTGTCGGTGTACGACGTGCCCCTGATCCTCAACGAGGGTGAAGATCCCTTCTCCGGCCACGCGCGCAGCGCCTGAGCTTGATCGTCGCCCCATTGCTCGACAGCCGGCAGGAGCCGGCGTAGGCCTGCGGTTCGGATCAGGCAGCAGGTCGGTCTGATCGAGGGGCCCAGTTGCTGCGGTCGGCCCACGCGTCAGCCCCTACCTCGGCCTGAGGAAAAGGAGTTGTGTCGTGGCCGCGAGTGCCGAGGTCGGGGCGCTCCTTCCGTTCCTGCTCGTCGATCTTGATCAGGTCCGACATGGCTTCGACGTGCAGCCGTTCTGCGTCGAGCAGGTAGGAGATGAAGGTGTGCACCGTGTCGAGCAGGGCCTTCTCCGGATTGCTGCACGAGGAGAACAGGCCGTTGACGGCTTCGATGTAGCTCTTGAGGGCGCCGATGAGCGTGCCGATGTGCTGGTAGCCGAGGCCGGCGTAGGCGTTGCGCAGGCCCTCAAGCATGCTGGCGGCCTTCTTGCCCTCCTCGGCCAGCCAGCGTGTCTGGGCTTCGAGCTGTGTGAGATAGGCCGCCGCGCGGTCGGCGTACTGGCTGAAGGCTTGCGAGGCGCTGCCTTCCCAGTAGAGCTTGAGGTTCTTCAGTTCGCCGTCCATCTCGGCGCGGAGCTCCGCGTAGGTGTTGGCGGCCGAGTGAACCAGGTCGGCGCGGTTACGGATGATCTTGGGTGAGGACCGCCAGGCGTGGACCATAAGGTTGGTCAGGGGAAGGCGCTCGCCCGTGCCCAGCTCGATCAGGATCGCTTCGAGCTGGAGCAGCGTGTCCCGGTACTCGTGGATGAACGTGTCGAGTTGGTCGCCTTCGCCGTTCTCGTAGTAGGTGGTGCGGCCGCCGCTGAAGCCGAGGTTGTTGCCGTCGGTGCTGCCGATGGTGATCGGTTCCTCGACCTCGCGGGTTCGTGGCAGCTTCTCGTTGCGGGTGGCGCCCAAGCGGTCATTGCCATCGGGGATCACCACCACAGGCTGGTCGTCCGGAAGCCTCCTGTCGTGCGGTTGGGCGAGGACGCCGGCTCCGCCGGGGCGGACCCGTACGCTGCCGCCGTAGCCGTCTCCGAGTGGCAGATAGGGCAGCAGGTCCCGATTCATCACGTCGAAGTTGGTGGCGACGTCCAGCTCGGTGCCCTCGTAGTCCGCCGCGATCTGCATGAGCCCGTCGGCCATGCGCTCCATCTCGTTACGGGCAGTGTTCGCCTCGGAGATCCTGCTGCCCAGTGCGGTTGCCCAGTCCCGGTTCAGCTTCTCCGAGATGCCTTCGAGCGTGCCCCACGCCGCAGCGGGGATAGATCCGACATCGCCGAGGTAGCGCCCGACGGCGCTGTAGGTCACGGCGTCTTCGTAGCGCTCCACGCCGAAGGCCACCAGGGCCCGCGACTCGACCCGAAGGGCGGACGTGTCCGTGGTCATGACTCTTGCCACTCCCCGTGCTGCAACTCGACGGGCGTGAACGGCTCAGCCCCGACGGGTGAGCCGAAGTAGTCGATGCGAAGCTGGCGGTACTGCCGCCGGTGATCGGCGACCGCGGCAAGGAGCGCCGTGCGAATCTCGGAAGCCACCTCGTCCGGGCTGCATTGACGCACCATGCCGCGGATGATGACGACATTGATCTCCCCATCGTGGTGCCGGATCACCCGCACCCACCGATTGACGGAGACACCTTTGGCCGTGATCCGGCCGACGTCCTCGAAGTAGCGCTCAAGCTTGCCCACGCGTGCTCCTAGTCGCTGGCCTTGAGCGCCATCGCGCGGTCGATGATGCGCTGCGCGCTGCTGTTCGCGTACGCGACGACCTGCTCCGGGGGCCGGCTGGAGCTGCTGAACTCTGCGAGGGTGTGCGCGTAGCGCTCGTCGGAGGCCACGAACACGCCGGCGAAAGCCTTGTCGTTGATCTTCTGCGAACAGGCGCGAGTCACCTTGTACCTAGCGCCGCTCGGATTCGGAACTACCTCGCCGTAGCAGGGGCCATCCGTCGCCTTCTTGCGCAGAGCGGCTTCGTCGTCACCTGCGCTGAGATCCAGGACGACCGTGCCCCAGTAAGCCTGGTCCGCGGACCGAAATCCAAACTCGCACCGGACCAGAGACCTGGTCACCTCACGCGTCGGCTCGGTACGGGTGAGGGTCCAGGAGCCCTCCACGGCGCTCGGCAGAGCTTCGGCCAAGTCATTGCAGGAGGGAACGACCTGGTCACCAGCTAGGGGCCCCCACCGCCACAGTCCCAAAGAGCCGACGCTCACAAAGACAACTCCAGCCAGGATGGCCAGCGGCCTCTTGCTCATCCGGATATTCACCCCTCGGGGCGCCGTTCGTCGCGAGGAAACTCGACTTCCCGCCTCGCCTGTTGTAAGGACGCCAGTGCCAGCCTGGCCGCTGCCCGCACCTGTCGGGCCAGCGAATCGTCGCTGTGGCGATGCAAGCCCTGAACATGCACCTCCACGTCACCATGCGAGGAGGCGATGATCCGGACTGACCGGTCGGGCGAGTGGACGTCCGCCTGCGGGTCGGCAGGCGCTTCGTCGGAATCTGAAGGCCGCGGTCCAGGGATCATTGACCGAGGACCTCCCTGGCCTGTCCGGCACCTGCCACCGGGGCCCGAGACCGCCCGATGCGACTGTCGATCCGCGCGCACATGCGGCGACATTACCAACGACCGTCATCGCTTCGCTGCCCTGAGTAATCGTCAGGAATGGGCCACCCGAGCTACTGGTATTGGTAGACCTCGGTGCCATCGAGCCTGCCGGCATGGAGGTAGACGTGCTCCACCGCAGGCGCGGCAACGTCGCCTGCCCCGACGTATAAGCCAGTCTGAGGCAGCTTGACCACCGCCGGTGGGCTTCCGTCGGCGGCGACCTCCACGGGCATCAGTCGCCCGTCGACCGGTCCACCGAGAAACCACGCCTCTACTGCCGCCATCCGGCCATCATGCCGCTGGCGGTTGGTGGGCATGGACAGCGACATCAATCGCCATGGCCGAGCCTCCGCCTCGGCCATGTGCGGGGGAGCAGCTGCGGTTCCCCGGATGCCGGCGCAGCCCGCATTGGCTCAACGTCGAGGCGCCGTCGCTGTCAACCGGGTCGTGTTCGGGCGAGCCCTCATCAGGGGCTCAAGGCGCACCTGAGCTGCTACGGGCGCAGGCTTCCGCGTGCTTTCCCGAACAGTGACGCGAGCTCCGGAGTCATCGAGTAGTTGCCGCTTCCGCCTACCGGGCCGTCTTCGAAGCGGAACGGCAGTGAACGGCCGACCTCGGCGCAGTAGCGGCCCGGCCAGGCCAAGACACCCGCGACCCCGTACTTGCCATTCGGGATGTCCAGGTCGCTCGCGAGCTGCTCGCCCGAGAACGTTTTCTCAGGCGAGTCGATGAGAACGCCGAACAGGTCCTTGGCGCGTTGGCTGAACTTGGCCCAGACAACCTTGGCGAGTTCCAGGTCGCTGTCCGTGTCCTGCCAGGCAACCGCGTCCGAGGGGCCGTCCGATACTTCACGGGGCGGCCCGGCGAGCCAGCGACCGAACATCTCGTAGAACTCGGGGATGCGCTCCTCTGGCACGAGCACCTTGATCTCTTGCATCTCTACCTCCAACTTGCTCATTGGACGGAGCCAGGCTATACCTATGTCAGGCATAGGTAAAGACAGGTAGGGGCCAGGCGCGGGGCCAGCGGAGGGTGGCGGTGCCCTAAGTGGGAGGTCGGCGGGCTTGCCTTGGCGGATCGTTGCGCACCACCGGGGGTGGGTGTTGAGGCAGGGCTAGGCGGATATGTTCTTGCTCTTCGATCTGTCGGTCTGGCAGAATCTCTGAGTGCAGAGATTACACAGATTAGGGGGAGGTATGCGGCGGATCGAGATCGACGACGACGTGTACGCCGAGCTGGAGCGGAACGTCAAGGGCTTCGAGCAGCCGAACGATGTCCTCAGGCGAATGCTCCTAGAGAAGGGCCACTCCACCGCGGGAAGCCCGGCGGTTCCCAGCCCGGCCGCGCCGTCCATCCCAGGAGCTCTCACCGCCCTCATCGAGAAAGGGTTTGTGAAGCCGGGCGACGCTCTGAGCCATGTCCAGGTGCGGAAGGGGCGGCGCTTCGCCGCGACCGTCGAGGCCGACGGCTGGATCAGGACCGAACTCGGCCGATACAAGGAGCCCTCGCCGGCGCTGGGCAAGCTGGTAGGCACGTCGATCGACGGGTGGGCGTACTGGATTCATGACCCGACGGGGAAGTCCCTTCGACAACTGCGCGCGGAGAGCGGCGCTACCGGCCGGGGAGGCCGCTGAACCAGTACCGATCGGCTCAGGGCATCGGATGTGGTCGTGCGGGGTGGGCGTAGGCGTAGCTGGTCGTTGGGGTCCCGTCGATGTGCCCTGAGCGATCAGTTACCGCCGCGGGCAGCCAGCCGGCAAATGGAGCACTGTCGCGCCCGCTGCTTCAGCAGGCGTTCGGATCAATCATAGGAAGGAAGCAAGGAGTGGCTTCCGTGCCTACGCCGGCCAAGGATCCGCAGCGGGCGGTCATCCAGGCCCTGTACGACCACTTCCGCAGCCATGCTGTGTGGCCGGAGTTCGATCGCGTAGACCGCCAGCTCTGGCGAACGGCGAAGATTGACGTCGCCCAGGTGGCCGTCAGCATTCCCGAAGTGTTTCTGGTGACGCACGGACCGCGCGGCGTCGCACCCAGAGGCCACGACATGATGCGGCTTACGCTAGCCGGCATCGAGCGCTGCGACGGAGGCCAGGACGACGTCGAACTCTTCCTCCGCGCCCTGCGCTGGCTAGCGCGATACGAAGACAAGCATGACCCGGAGCCGGGTGAGACGACAGTGATAGTCACCCGCGCCATGCTCGCCAAGGGCCTCCGCGTGCCCTTGCGTGAGGCTGGCCGGCTCCGTCGGCTCTTCGAACTGCTCTATTGGGAGCGCTGGGGCGGTGAGGGAAATTCGCGCAATCCCGATATAGACGACTGGCGCGTGAAGGTCGGGCGGGATGTCAGGCACTTCTTGCGTGTGAGGAGCGTCGAGGACTTCCTCGAGGCGACAGCGGGCTGGCTCGGGCCTCATGCGCCCATCGGTGTTGAATCCCGTTCTGAGCCGTCGACGGCCTCCCAGGAGGAAGCAGGCAGCTACATCGATGAGCGCATCTTCGACCTCATCAAGCAGGCACACGGAGGCCGATGGGACTGCACAAAGCTCCTCGTTCTTCTGCGTGAGCTCGATGACAACTACCGTGGCGGCAATGCATACGCAGCGCATGCCTTGCTACGTGCCCTGCTGGATCACGTGCCACCGCTGTTTGGTCAGTCGTCGTTCGCGCAGGTCGCCAACAACCATCCATGGGGCCGAACCGATGGCAAGTACGTCAAGCGTCTCGTAGCCTTTCGCGACCAAGCTGACGATGTGATGCACCGCCAGATCGCTAGGATCCCATGTCTGCTGTCCATGGAGGACATGCCGCCCCGTGCCGTGGTCAACCGCTTCCTGGCGGGTTGCGCGGATCAACTCGGCTGACGCCCGGATCGATGTTGAAGAGGAGGCGTGAGGCGGCCGGTGGAGTGGAGTCGCCGGGCAACCACCAGGACCGGGACAGGCGGAGTGCGGAGCCTGGCGGAGAGGCAGGCGTTTGTGGTCGAGGACCTACACGCCGCGCTCAGTGGACCGCACGACGGCGAGACGACAAAGGAGGCGGAGGTGATCCCGCGGCATCGGGCGGCGGGGCTGACTTCGCGAGTGACTGCCCATAGGGTGCCCTGATGGCAACCGATGACGAGTACCCGGTTCCCGGGGTTGACCAGACTCGCGCGGAGCTGGAGGCGCACGAGGAAGGCCCAGCCGGCTATGGCATGGTGTGGGTCGAGTGCGTGCTGACCGGTGACCTGCTTAGCGCGTGGGCGTTGCTGGACGACCCGTTTCGCTTGGCATTGGTGCAGCAGTGGATCTACGCCAACCGGGAGGACGCCGACGTTGCCCGGTTCGACCGCGACGGCCTGGCGCACGATCTGTCGAGCCCGCAGTGTGTGCAGCATCCGCTATGGCCGCGCGTGCACGACGCGGTGCTTGCCGAGCTGCGGCGGGATCTGGCCGGATGGGATGCGGACCGGCTCGGCTTTCTGAGCCGGCCCCGCCCGGTCAGTCCAGGCTATGAGGTGGTGGTGCTGGGGCAGGGCACAGAGATCAGAGTGATTGATCATTCGCGGCCGATGGTTGCCTACCCGATGCTGATGCATCTGACCGAGCGGGGTTGGCTGATTGCCCGCGCTGGTGCCGACACTGCCCCGGTTCCTGGCTGGCCGCCCACCTTCCCGCCCGGCCGGCTCATTACCCGGCTCGACTCCTGACACCGCGACGCCGTGCATAGCCACGCCGGTCACACCGGCCTCAGCGGGTGCTATGGATGTTCGTCCAAGGGCTGCGGCCGTTGGCCTCGTTGGATGCGGGGTGCGCCGTAGTGGATGGTGTCCACATGGGGGGGCCAGGGCGTAGCCTCACGTTCGGTTCGTGCTGTATCGGCTAGCGTTGTCTTGAGTTCAGCAGGAGTTGTCGTCGACCATGACGAGTGGTGGAAGCGCAAGGTCTGAGCGTTACCTGTACGAGCGGTTGTCGGAAAAGCTGTTTCAGCAACTGTGCAACGCCCTGCTGGTGTTGCAGTTCCCCGACGTTTCGTGCTTCCCCGTTGGGCAGAAGGACGGCGGCCGGGACGCGGTGCGCAAGGAAGGCCAGAAGCCTGGGGTGATCTACCAGGTCAAGTGGTCCAAAGACGCGGTCAAGAACCCGGTGACGTGGCTGGCTGCCACCATCAAGGAAGAGACGAAGAACATCGAGCGTCTCGTGGCCGAGGGTGCGACGGCGTACGTGCTGATGACCTGCATCGCGGGCACGAGCGCGCCCGGCACGGGCAGAATGGACAAACTCGACGCGGAGCTCGCCGAGTACTCGAAACAGTTCGGCATCCCGATGACGTGCTGGTGGCGCGCAGACATCGACGCCCGAGTGGAAAGCGCGCCCCGGGAACTGGTCTGGTCGTTCTCGGAGATGCTGGCCGGCCAAGACGCGGTGCGGTACGTCATTGAAGCCGACAAGATCGCCGCACATGAGCAGACTCTCCGCCGGTTGCTGCTCAGTCTGATCGCAACACAATGGGAAGAGGACGCAAAAGTCAAGTTTCGGCAGGTCGAGATGGACACCTATAACCTCCTCGACCTATATGTGGACGTCGAAGCCGTCCGCATCGCTAAACCCCGGAACGCGGCGCCGAAACCAGCAGTTACGACCATCCACATTCCCGATGATGACGACCCTCTGCCGCGTCCTCCAGTGCACCAATATCTCGTCGACGGGACCTTGACGCCCGAGGAGGAGCAGGCGCTCGGTGGGGCCGCCCAGTACCTCCTCAACGCGACCCAGCCGTTGATCCTCGTGCGCGGCGAGCCAGGCCAGGGCAAGTCGACCCTTGCTCAGTACTTGTGTCAACTCCACCGTGCAGCCTTCCTGCCTGAAGGGGAGTACTTCGCTGGCCCGCGCCCCAAACGTGCCGTGAGCGCACCGAGGCTTCCGCTGCGAGTTGACCTGCGTGACTACGCCCGGTGGTGTTCTGGAGAGGATCCATTCGCAGAGGACGAGGCGCGATCGCCGCGCCGACGACGCCCGAGGCCGCAGCCAACGCTTGAGAAGTTCCTCGCTCACCTGATAGCGGCACGCAGCAACGGCGCTGATGTCGGAGTGGACGCCGTGATCGATGTGATTAGCCGTTTCCCGATGTTGGTCGTCCTAGATGGGTTGGACGAGGTGGCCCATCAGGACGCCCGGAAACGTATTGTGAGGGAGATCGACGAGTTCGCCGCACGACTGGGTGCCGGCGCAACCGCGCCGCAATTGATCGTGACCACTCGTCCCAACGCCTCGGGCTTGGCGGAACCTTCTGCCGACAAGTTCGAGACCATCGCGCTCGTCCCGCTCAGTCCCGATCTGCGCGCCGCCTACCTACGCAAATGGGCTGACGCGCGGGGACTGCGCGGCATGGCCCGCAGAGCGCTGGAGGGAACCTTCCGACACCGATCGATCGAACCTCACATCGCGCAACTGGCCGATAACCCCATGCAGTTGACAATCCTGCTCTATCTAATTCAAAAGCGCGGGGACTCGGTACCTGATGGACGCACTCAGCTCTTCCGTGCGTATATGGAGACGTTCCTGGACCGAGAGTCCGAGAAGAGCCGGTCCGTACATGAGCACCGCGACGACCTGGAGGAGGTCACCGCCTACCTCGGCTGGCACTTGCAGGCCTCCGCCGAGACGGACCCAGCGGCTGGCCGAGTGCCGACGAGGGCGGTCCGTAAGGCCATTTTGAACTACCTGGATGACGTAGAGAAGGACACGACACTCGTCGACGACCTCTTCACGGCGGTGACTGACCGCGTGTGGGCGTTGACCAGCAAGGTACAAGGCACCTTCGAGTTCGATATCCAGACGATGCGCGAGTACTTCGCCGCCTCGTACCTCTGGGGATACGCTGGAGCGGACCTGCGTGGCTTTGACAAATCGACGATCCTGGGAGAACTTGTCCGACGCGCCTACTGGCTGAACACGTGCCGCTTCTTCGCAGGGTTCGCTAACCCGAACGAACTCTCCGGCCTGGTTGACGTGCTGGAGGAGGAGTTCGATGGACGCCAACGGCCGATGCAGGTCCGGCTTGCCGCCTGGACTCTGCTACAAGACGGCGTTTTCGCCAGGCAAACACGCGCCCAAAAACGTGCCACAAGGCTATTCGCTGACGACCTCAGTGTCCGCCTTATCGACGACGCCCTACGCGACAAACGCGCCTTCACCTATCCAAACCGTGCCGTCAGGGCGTTGGCTGAAGATCGCGGCGCCGGACATCTGGTCTCTCTGCTCTTGGAGAAGACCAAGGCGGACCCGAACCACAACTTAGGCCCAACCCGTATTAGTCTGGCTACACAGATCGGCGCGGATATCCATGAGTGGTGGTTGCCGCACATGGCCGCGGCTGCGGGTAGCCAAAATGAACTAGCCTGGCTCCGCTGCGGTATACCGTTCCGGGGAGCCGCCCGCCTGAAGCCGGATGAGGTGGCCCGGCTACGACTCAACTCTACAGAAGCCGCTGAAGTTGCAATCAGTTGCGGCTTGAAGGCCCCCACTGGCTCGCCACTGGAGCAGAAACTCATCCGCGCCGTCCTTGACGGGCATTGCTCCGAAGCAAGCCTTACGGCTGCCACCGGAGTGGCTGGCGACCTGATCAAGGTGCTCGCGCCGTGGCGCTTCCTGAGCAGAGCCAGGAAGCACCCAGATGGCGCACACCGAGTGAGCGTCGGTCATCGCTTCGTCGTCGGCATCTCCGACCAGTCCCGCGAGGTGGCACAGCGTCGCCTACGTGACTACGAACCCAGCTTCGACCGGGTGCTGTCCGCGATGCGGGTCGGCCGAGGCCAAGCCGGAACCACCTCCATGTGGAGCGACACCGCGCGGGAGCTCGCCACGCTGTACGGCCCGTGCTGGCTCGCTACCGAGATCGCGGTGATCGGCGCGGCGAGCCCCGACAGCCTCTGGACCACAGGTGGCACCATCACCCGAGGTGCAGAACCGTTCGGGCCGGACCCCGACTACGGCAAGCTCCTCCAAGAGTCGCGCTTCAACAGATCCAACGCCGATTGGTGGAAGCACCATTTCGATACCTACGCTGACGCGCTGTCTCGGGCGAGCTGGTGCCTCGCTCTGATTGCCGTCGCCTCTGAGCCGGTCGTGCTGAGCAACCTCGAAAGACTCGATGCGGCAGTGACTGCGATGCCGGCAGAAATGCAACGTGCTCTTAGCCTAAGTTCCAGCCGCCTAGGCGTAGCGCGCCTCGGCAGGCGCATCCGCCCTGATGTGCTACGGCGTGCTGGCTCCTTCTCCACCCTCACGGCCATGCTCGTCGCGCACCACTCTCTCGAGACCAATCGAAAACTGGACGAGCTCCAAGGCCTTACTGACCAGCAGCTCGCCGAAATGGGTCGATTCGGTGTCGCCGGTTGGCCCGGCCTGCGCGGGCTTAGCGCACGTATGTTCAAGCTTCCGTCAGCGGAGCTACTTGACGGCCTTCGTGCTCACGGCCACGATGCTGTAGTTGGCTTGGAAGGGCAGCGGGGGCCTCTGCCTCAATCGCTGCTTTTGTCGATATTGGAATCACCTGCCGACTACCCGATGGCGTGGGTTCTTGCCGCGGAGCAGCGGGTCGCGTTCAGTTTCCGGGACCGGCCGCTCGCGCAAGTAGCCGAGGCGTGGTTTCCCAGGCTCGGTTAGGCAGGACCCATCACGAGCGCCTGGCGCTTGGGGGCACCGGGCGGGGTGACCAGCACAGGTAGAAGGCCAGCTCACCCGTGCGGCGGATGCGGCGGATGCGCAGCCACGGGTCTCAGCGCGCGGTTTGCAGTACCCGCCGTACCTGCCTCTGCAGTTGGGCGTGCACGTCGACATCTTTGGTGCTTGTGGGCGACACACAGGTTGCCGAGACTTCGTGCATTCGTCAGTCAACGAGGTAGTGGGCTTCGATGTAGGCGACGGTGGAGTCATACGGCTCTCCCACCGGCTTCAGCATGTACCGGCGGAAGACGGCGGCGGTGGCGCGGCGGACGCCTCGGTTGCGAGCGTCTGCGTTGTCCCATGACTGGGCGAGGGTCCGGGTGACGACCTGGTCGATCTCCTCGGCCAGGTTTCTCTCCGTGACAGTGAGGCCGGACGGTGCGTGGTCGTGGATGATCCGTGACAGGACGCCTACGTGGTCGTCGTCCAGCACGACGACGGCTTCGTCGGGGTGCTTCTCGGCGTTCACGATGGCGCGGGCGATCCGAAGGGCTTCGGACAGGAACTCCAGCGCGTCCTGGGCGTTCTGGATGATTCGGTCCCGCAGCAGCCTGATCCGCTCGGCGAGGGCGGTGTACTTCGCGGACCCTGGTTCGACGCCCTTTTCGAGGGCGGCCTTGATGTGGTCCAGGATCTCCGCCGCGGACGGGGGCGTCTTGTCCTCGCCGTCGTCCTTGCCGGGCTTGGGGCGGACGAGGGACATCAGCTCTTTGAGGATGGCGATGCCCTGGGCGTCCAGGACGAGGGCTTCCTCCTGGGAGGCGACCACCGAGAAGGAGTGGACGTGGGCGTTGATGATCTCCAGGACCATCGGCCCCAGCTCGCCCAGCCGTTCCTTCCTCTCCTCGTCGGAGGACTTCTTGAACAGGGTCGTGTACACGGACCCGAACAGCCCGAAGCCGTCCCGGTACTTGGCGACCCGCTTGTCGCTGTTGATGAGCGGGTACAGACGGGCCAGGAGCCGGTAGTCCTTGCTGAACACCTCGGCGGCGCCGGGGTTGGCGTCCAGGAAGACGTTGATGGCTCGCACGGACTCGTAGCCGTGGACCGTGAGGTCCAGGCCGTCGACGTCCGCGAGGAGGTCTTCGATGCGGGCGAAGGTGGTGCGGAACTCGGCGACCAGCTCGGTCAGGTCGGTGACGAACCCGCCGCCCTTCGTGCCTGCCCCTTCAGAGGTCGGGTCGACGACGGCCCGCTGGACCTCTTCGGCCAGGCCGATGTAGTCCACGACCACACCGGAGGTCTTCACGAATCCGGTCGGGGACACCCAGGTGCGGTTTGGGCGGGTGATCGTTTGGAACAAGGTGTGGGCCTTCAGCGGCTTGTCCAGGTAGAGGACGCCCTCGTTGGGGGCGTCGAACCCGGTCATCAGCTTCGCGGTCACCACCAGGAAGCACAGCGGGTCGTCCGCGGTGAGGAACCGCCGCTTCTGTTCCTCCTCTTCGGCCTCCGAGAGGCGGAACGGCCGCATGGCGGGGTCTTCGTCCTTGGAGTCCGAGACGGAGATGTTCACCTCGGCGGTGATGCGGTCGTGCTTCCCAACCTCGGCGAGCACCTGTGAGGCCTCGAAGCCGGCCAGCAGCTCGTTGATCTTGTCCGTGTACGCCACGGCCAGCTCGCGGTTGTAGGCGACGACCTGGGCCTTGAGGCCGTTGCGGTAGGCGCCGGCCAGGTAGTGGTCCACGATGTCCTGGCAAACCGTGTGGATACGGTCGGGGTTGGCGAACACCGACGTGAGGCGTCCGAACTTGCGGGACAGGGCCTCACGGTCGGGGTCGTCGAGGTCGAAGTCGTCGGCGAACTGGTCGAACTCGGCCTGCAACTCCTGGTCGTTCATTTCGAAGGAGACCGGGTGCGGGTCCAGCATGACTGGGACGGTCGCCTCGTCCCGCAGAGACCGGGACACCGAGTACCGGTGCAGCACCCTGCCCGGGTCGGTCTCCTCGCCGAAGAGGGCGAAGGTGTCGGTGGCGAGGTTCCTGAGGGGGGTGCCGGTCATGCCGAAGAACTTCGCGTGCGGCAATGCTGCGCGCATTTGCCCGGCCAGGGACTTCTCTTTGTCGGACTGGGTGCGGTGTGCCTCGTCGACCAGCACGATGATGTTGTCCCGGGTCGACAGGTTCTTGCCGGCGTCGGCGAACTTGTGGACGGTCGTGGAGATGACGCCGCGCACGTCGTCGGCCAGCAGGGAACGCAACTCCTGGCTGGTGGCGGGCTGATGGAAGTAGGCGCGTCCCATCGCCGAGGTGAACACCCCGGAGGTCTGCCGGACGAGTTGGGTCCGGTCCGAGAGCAGGATGATCGTGGGCGACTCGGTGCGGGTGTCGGCCAGCAGCAGCGAGGCGGCGAACACCATCAGCAGTGTCTTCCCGCTGCCTTGGTGGTGCCAGATCAGGCCCTTTTGGCCGCCGGCCAGCACTCGCTCGTGGATCAGGTGGGCGGCTTCCATCTGGGGGTAGCGGGGCAGGTACTTCTTGTCCACCCCGCCTCCGGCGGTATCGAAGAGGGCGAAGTTCGCCAGCATGTCCAGGACGGTCGCCGGGTTGAGCAGCAGCTCCACGGAGCGCTGAACGTCAGCCTGCCCGGACAGGTTCTCGTCGTCGGCGGTGGACCGAAACGGCTGCCACAGGTTCAGGGGCGCGCCAACGGCACCGAATCGCAGCTTCAGCCCGTCGGAGGCGACCGCGAAGACGTTGGGGGTGAAGAACCACGGGTACTCGGCGGCGTACACGTCGTTGATCTCGCGGGCGGCGTTAGCCCACCCGGACTTCGCGGTCGGTGACTTCACCTCGACCACGACCAGGGGCAGCCCGTTGACCCAGTACACGAGGTCGAACCGGCGGGAGGTCTTGCCGGGGACGGTGATGGTCACCTCGTCCGAGACGACAAGCGTGTTGGCGGTCGGGTGCTCGAAGTCGATGATCTTCAGGGTGTGCCACGCGCCGTCGGCGTCCCGGAACTCCTTATGCCCGCGCAGCAGGCGTAGCACCTGCTCGTTGGCCCGCACCAGCCCGCCTTCAACAGCGTTGACCGTTGCGATGATCTCCTCGACCACCGCGTCCACGTCGAACTTGTCGATCACCCCAGGGTTGAGTCGGACGATGGCGTCCCGCAGCTGGCCGGCGACTACCGTCTGCGTCGTCTCACGCGGCAGCGACCTGCCCGCTGTGAAACGCCAGCCCATCGGGAGGGACCACTGGATCATCAGGTTCTGGAACTCGCGCTCTCGAATGCCCTTCGCCATGGCTCAGACCTTCCGCTCGGCGGACTCGATGTCGATGGTGCGGTCCAGCAAACCCGAGAGCAGTGCCACGCGTGCCTGACGGAGACGTGCCGCCTCAGCACGGAGGGCGGCCACCTGCACGTCCATCGCGTCAGCCATTCCTGAGATGCGCTCCTGCTCATCGCGAGGCGGCACGGGCATAACGATCTTATTGAGGTTCGCGGCGGAGATGCGAACCACCTTGGTCTCGCTCGTGAACCGGCGCTTCTGGTGCTGAAACAGGGGTGAAGCGAAGAAGTACGAGACGAACTTTGGGTCAAGATCATGGTGGAAGATGAAACAGTCATCGTGAACCGCCACATCGTCATCACCCAACCAAGCAACAGCCTTGCCGACGTCCTCGACGTTCTCGCTCGTCCCAGCGATTACCACATCGCCGGGTTGTGCCAGGCGCATCGAGTCGCGGAAGCTCTCGGGCAGGTACGTCACCGTGTGTGTAGCCGACGCTCCGTAGTCCGTGTAGATCTGGCCGTAGTGGATGCATCCCAGGCCGGACTGCACATAGTCGCTCTTCACGAACCGGCGGCCGCGGGTGAGGGTTCCAGCGTTCGACAACGGAGCAGACGACCATCCTTCACCGCCCCGGGTGAGTACGTGTCCCAGAGCAGCGTTACGGACTCGAAGGAGGCTGTCTGCCTCAGCCTCGAGCGCGGTGATCTGGTCATCGACGGCACCGATGATCTCGACGATCCGCTCCTGCAACGGCACCGGCGGCAAGGCGACACGAATCTCGTAAGCCCGGCTGCGGGTCAGACCAGGAACTCCGGTCTGGGTGGCGAGCTCCGTCAGCTTCGCATTGACGAGTAGGTGGTAGGCGAACTCCATTCCTATCTGGGCGGAGTCCTTGATCAGCACATAGAAGGCGGTGTCGATGGGGGAAAAATCGCCCTCGCTGAAGGTGACGGTCCCTGAGGAACCGGTCCCCTTCCGTCCAACGATAACGCCGGGTCCCTTCACCATTGCCCGAGAGTGATAACCGACGATGCCGTTGCTCCCGTAAACGGGGAATCCTTGACCGTCCCGAGCGTTCTCAGGTAGCGGCTTGCCGTACTCAAGGGTCAGCAACTCACCGACGGTCGTCTGCCGCCACTCACTCATCGAAGCCGTCGATTCCGGCGGCCGCCAGGGCGTCGAGCATCCGCTTTTCGGTCTTCTGGCGCTCGGCGCGGGCGAGGTTGTAGGTGTTGATCAGAGTGTCCAGATTCTCCTGCTTTGCGGCGCTCTGCTTAATGTACCGGCCGATGTTGAGGTCGTACCCGGCCTGAACGATCTCCGTGATGGGGACGAACCGTGCAGCCAGCCCGCCATCGCCATCCGGGTCCGCCGGGTGCCCGTCTGTGTCGAAGCTCGTGTGGTAGGCGGTCACGACGTCGGCGATGTCTGCGTCGGTGAGGATGTTGCGGTTCTTGGCCTTGGTGAACCGCTTGGAGGCGTCGATGAACAGCACCCCGTTCTTGCGCTCGTCGGTCTTGGTGCCGGGAGCGCGGAACACGAGGATGCAGGTCGGGATCGTTGTGCTGTAGAAGAGGTTCGCAGGCAGCCCGATCACGGCTTCCAGGAGGTCGTCGTCCAGGACGCGCTTACGGATCGAACCTTCCTGGCCGCTGCGGAAGAGGACTCCGTGAGGCAGGACAACGCCAGCGCGCCCCTTCTTCGGGTCCATGCTGGCGATCATGTGCTGCACGAACGCCCAGTCTGCCGCCGACTGCGGCGCGATACCGCCGATGGCGCGCGGGTCCTTTGTCCAGGGCTTCCACTTCAGGCTGTAGGGCGGATTAGCGACGATCACATCGAACTGCGCGATAGACCCGTCCGGCTTCTTGAAGCGTGGTCCTTCAGGGTGTCGCCGACCTCGACCTGGAACTGGGTGAGGTTGTGCATGAAGAGGTTCATGCGTGCCACACCCGCGGTGTCCGGTACGGCCTCCTGCCCGTACAGGCGGAGCGTGTAGCCACGCCCGCCGTGAGTCTTCAGGAGGTTCGCGGAGGCGATGAGCATGCCGCCCGACCCGCAGGTCGGGTCGTACACCGACTCGAAGCCCTTCGGGTCTAGGACCTCGACGATCAGCTCGACGACCTCGCGCGGGGTGAAAAACTGGCCGGCGCGGGTGCCGGACCCATCGGAGAACCGCTTCAGCAGGTACTCGTACGCCCCACCGAGCACGTCGTGGGACACGTTGCCCTCGTGCATTTTCGGGGTGCGGTCCATCGCCTGCATGACCGCCGCCAAAACCTCCCCCGACAGCACCTCTTCAGAGGTCCAGGTCATGGACCCGAACAGGCGGGAGAACTTGTCAGGGTTCGCCGTCTCGATTGCTTGCAGGGAGGCGCGGACCCGCTGGCCGAGGCCGGGCTGGGTGATGGTGGCGAGGATGGACGACCAGGAGGCGCGACGCTGCTGGACGGTGCCGGGGTGGATGAACGGGATCTCGAACGATTGGTAGTCGCGGTACTCGATCTCGTGGGCTTCCTCGGCGGAGAGGCCGTCCAGGCCCTCGTTGTCGGCCAGGAACTCCTGGTGGTGGTGCTCCCAGGTGTCCGACAGGTACTTCCAGAACATCAGCGGGAAGACGACCGAGGAGTATTGCGCTTCGGGCATCGCCACGCGCAGCTCGTCGGCGGCGTCCCACAACCGGTTCTCGATCTCCTGCTGCGTCACTGCCATCAGTCGGGGTGTCCTTGTTCGTCAAAGGGTGGCGACCCGAAGGCCGCAGCATTCCTGCTGGCCAGCCTATTTCGGTCGGGTCCAGCACTTACACGCCGGGCGTGTCCTGCCGGGTGAGGACGCGGGGCGCTTCGCGGCGGCGTGCTTGTAGCCATCCGTGGGGACCATCTTGTCGGTATTGGCCCTGCCCCGACCCACCATCAGGTTCCTCCCCGCGTCGGGCCCTGCGGCTGCCGCTCTCGTCGCCATCGGCCGTACGGGAGCGTCGGCCGATGGGGACGTTACAGCCGCGCCGATGAGATTGCCGCCCCGCGGTCGTCGTTTACGTTGAGCTACTTCGATTTGCGTAAGTTGCGGCAGCGGGCGACGCGACTGGTATGCGGCCGCATTGCCATTGCTTATGCTCGTATGCGTGACGGGGCTGATCGAGATCGTGGTGATGCTGCTCTTCGTCGCGCGGGTGACCCGGCTGATCGTCGCCGACGAGATCACCCGCCGACCCCGGGAAGCCATCGTCCGCCGGCTGCCTGACGGCAGCCCGCTGGCGTACCTGCTGTTCTGCCGCTGGTGCCTATCGGTGTGGATCGCCACGCCGGCCGCCGCGGCTTGGTGGCTGCTGTCCGACGTCCCCCGCTGGTCCCGCCTGTGGTGGGCGGACGTGCCGACCGTCGCGCTGGCCCTGTCCTACGCGACGGGCCTATTGGTGCGCGCCGAGCCGGAGGAGTAGCGGATGGCGTGGTGGGGCACGAAGCCCAACGTCGACAGCGCGGTCGGCCAGGCGACCGCTGTCGTGGCGTCGGCGGCGAAGATGCGCTACGACTCCAGCGGCAGCCTGCGCAAGGTCAGCAAGCAGCAGTGGCAGGACGAGGCGTGGCGGCACTACGAGGAGTGCGGCGAGTTCGCGTTCCTGGTCGACCTGATCGCCAAGGCGATGGGCCGCGCCCGGCTGTACATCACGCAGGTCGACGACGAGGGCCGTCCGATGGAGACGCCCGACCAGGCGCCGGCCGGCGTCAACGAGACGTTCCTCGGCGGCCCCAGCACCCAGGCCGAGCTGCTGCGCGATGCCGGCATTCAGCTCGGCGTGCCCGGCGAGTGCTATCTGATCGGCGAGCCGGAACGCGACGCCGAAGGCAAGGCCACCGACCGGGAACGGTGGTTCATCGCGTCGGTGGAGGAGCTGACCGAGCGGGCCGGGAAGTACGTCCTCGACCAGGGCGACGGGGCGCGCGAGCTGGAGTCCGACGAGACGGTCATCGTGCGGATCTGGGTGCCGAGCCCCCGCAAGCACGCGCTGCCGTCCAGCCAGGTGCAGTCCAACCGGCGGGTGCTGCGGCTGATCGAGCGGCTGACGCAATACGTCCAGTCGCAGATCGACTCACGGCTGGCCGGGGCGGGCATTCTGCTGCTGCCCAACGAGCTGAGCTTCGTCGCGCCCGAGCAGGAGGAGGACGCCGAGGACGGGGTGTCGTCGTTCCTGTCGACGCTTACCGAGGCAATGACCACCGCGGTGAAGGACCGCGACAGCGTGGCCGCCCTCGTCCCGATCGTGGTGCAGGGCCCCGCCGAGCACCTGGAGAAGGCCCGGCTGCTCAGCTTCGCCACGGAGCTGAGCAGCGCAGTGCCGGCGATGCTGGACGGGGCGATCCGGCGGCTCGCGCTGGGCCTGGACGCCCCGCCGGAGATGCTGCTCGGCATGACCCAGGCCAACCACTGGGGTGCCTGGATGACCGACGAGGCGACGATCAAGTACCACGTCGAGTCGAAGCTGGAGCTGTTCTGCGCGGCGCTAACCGAGCAGATGCTGTGGCCGGCGCTGGAAGGCGCGCAGGGCGTGGCCGACCCGCGCCGGTGGATCGTCTGGTACGACACCAGCGAGCTGACGCAGACGCCGGACAAGGGCGCCGACGCGAAGGACCTGTACGGGCTGGGCGAGCTGTCCGGGGACGCGCTGCGCCGGGAGACCGGGTTCGGCGATGGCGACAAGCCGACTGACGAGGAGCGGGAGCTGCGGCGGCTGCTTGAGATCATCCGCACGGTGCCGGCGGCCGGGCCGCTGTTGGTGACCCGGCTGCTGGAGGTCGCCGGGGTGAGCGTGCAGCTCGACCCGGAGGCGTTGAAGCCGCAGCCGGCCCCCGCCGAGCTGGCCGGCGGAGGCGAGCCGCCCGCCGACGAGGAGCCGGCGACGGAGCCGCCGCCGCCCGGCGACACCGAGGACCGCGGCCCGCCCGAGCAGAATGCGATCGCCGCCGCGGCGGCCGGGCCGATGAGTGCGCCGTTCGTCGCCGCGTGCGAGGTGCTGGCGCTGCGGGCGCTGGAGATCGCCGGCAAGCGCGCGCTGGGCCGGGAGAGGTACCGGCACCAGGGGTTGAAGGCGTGGGAGTACCACACGGTGCGCCCGGCCACGCCGGCGTCGGTGCCCCGGCTCCTCGAGGGAGCGTGGACGGCGGTGCCGGCCGTCGCGGCGAAGCTCGACGTCGACGACGAGAAGCTGACGGCGGCGCTGACCGCGTACGTCGGCGGGCTGCTCGTCACTGGCGCGCGGCACGACGTCGATGAGCTGCGCGAGCACCTGGCCGCCACCGTCGCCGGGGAGCTGGTGCCGGCATGAGCGTGACGATCCTCGCGCCGGGCCTGGTGGCCGCCCACGGGTACGCCTGCCGGCGATCCGGGCGCGGGAAGGGCTGCGAGCGGCTGCGGTGGACGATCTGCCGCACCTGCGGATGGTGGGGCGACCTGTGGGAGGGCGACCAGCCGCCGCTGACCGACGCCGGCCACGTATGTGACCCGGACGCGGTGGCGCGGCGCAACGAGGCGAGGAGGAGAACCGATGGCTGACCCGGAGAGCGTGACCCTGACCCAGCTGCGCGAGTGTTTCGCGTCGGTGGGCATCGACCTCGGCGGCGACTTCGTGAAGCTGGAGCTGCACGACGACGTGCTGATCGTCCAGCGGCTCATCCGCAGCCCGGCCGGCCTGCCGGTGTCCCGCCCCGACGGCGGTGTGCAGGTCCAGGGCGTGCAGGTCGCGGTGGTCCCCGAGCCACCGGCGGGAGGCTGAGCCGGACCCGTGGCTGCCGCTGCGCCTCGACCAGGAGGCGCGGGTGGTGGCCGCCGAGCGGCGGATGCTGCGGGCCGCCCGGGCGGCGCTGCGCGCCTGGCTGGCCGACGCGCGGGCGGTGACGCTGCCGGTCACCGCGGCGGCGCTGCCGCCGGACCCGAGCGCGCTCGCCGGCGCCGGGCAGGCGTGGTTCGAGGCGATGACGGTGCACCTGCTGCCGGCCGCCGAGCAGACGTTCCTGGCGGGCGTGCGCGACGCGGGCGGCGACCTGGAGCTGCTGCGGGTCGGGCAGATGAAGGACGAGTACCTGGCGGCGCTGCCGAACCGGCTGGTCGGCGTGCCCGACAGCGCGTGGCAGCAGGTGACGGGGGCCGTCGCCAAGCTCACCGCCGAGGGTGCGAGCGTGCCGCGCATCCGCGACGCGATCGAGGCGATCCTGGGCGAGCGGTCGTTGGAGGACCGGGCGGTGACGATCGCCCGGACGGAGACGATCGGCGCGTACAACGCGGGCACGTTGACCGCGTGGCTGACCGCCGAGGACGTCCTCGACGAGAAGCTGGACAAGGTGTGGGTGGCCACGCACGACGAGCGGACCCGGCACGACCACCGGGACGCGGACGGGCAGCGGGTCGCCCTGGACGGCGTGTTCATGGTCGGCGGGGTGCCGATGCGGTACCCGGGCGACCCGGCCGCGCCGCCCGGGCAGACGGTGAACTGCCGCTGCACGATGATCGAGGTGGAGGCCGACGAGCCCCTGCCTGTGGTCCCGAAGCACCCGTGGCCCCGGCGTGACCGGGCCACCGGGCTGGATATCACGGTGACGGCGGCGGCAGCCGCGAAGGGTGGCAAGCAGATGGCGACGTGGAAGGGTGTGCTGGCGCCGCTGGGTGCCAAGTCGGGCGACCGGCGGATCTTCGCGGCGGACGGTGACTGGTCGTTCCGCGACCTGCCGCTGCCGCTGCGGTGGGCGCGGGAGGACGCCCCCGGGCACGAGGGCGCGGTGACGATCGGCCGGATCACGGCCGGCGAGGTGCAGAAGAGCCGGCTGTCCGGGGCGGGCGACTTCATCGACGCGGTGCCGGAGCTGGGCGAGGCCCTGGAGCTGCTGCGCGCCGGGGTGCTGTTCCCGAGCGTGGACCTGGACGACTTCGAGTTCATGTTCACCGACGAGAAGGGCACCCCGATCGAGGACATGTCCGACGAGGAGTGGGAAGCCTTCATGGAGGCCGGCGAGGAGCCGTACATCACGGTGACCAAGGGCCGGGTCATGGCGGTGACGCTCGTCGGCACGCAGGCGTTCCCCGACGCGAAGCTGGAGCTCGTCGCCGACGAGCCGGCCGACGGCGAGCCCGCAGACGAGGAGCCGAAGGAGGAAGAGGCGGTCGCGGCCTCGGGCGCGGCGGCGAAGAAGCAGGTCGCGCCGCTGTACCCGCCGCGCGCCTGGTTCGACGACCCGGGCCTGGCCGAGCTGACGCCGATCACCGTCACCGCGGACGGCCGGGTGTTCGGGCACCTGGCGGACAAGGACTGCCACCTGTCGTTCCTGACCGGCGGGCAGTGCGTGATGCCGCCGGAGGAGGGCGGCTTCGACTGGTTCCACCGGCCGGAGATCCAGACCGCCGAGGGGGACCTGGTCGCGGTCGGGCACATCACGGCCGGCACCGGGCACGCCGACCTGCAGGCGAGCGCGGCGTCCGCCGTCGCGCACTACGACGACACGGGCACGCAGGTGGCAGTGGTCCGGGCCGGCCGGGACGCGCACGGCACGTGGGTGGCCGGGGCGCTGGTGCCGGAGGCGACGGAGGAGCAGGTGCAGCTGCTGCGCCGTTCGCCGCTGTCGGGGGACTGGCGGTGGATCGGCGGGGCCCGGCAGCTCGTCGCGGCGCTGTGCGTGAACGTCGGCGGGTTCCCGGTGGTGCGGGGCCGGTCGTCGGGCGGCCGGGCGTACGCGATGGTCGCCTCCGGGTGGGCGGGCTGGAAGCCGTCCGACCCGGACGCCGGCCGGAGCCGCGAGCTGGGCGCGCTATCTCCGGCGGCGTTCGAGGCGGCGGTGCGCCGCGCCGTGGCGGCCGGCTTCGCGGCCGAGCGGCAGCGGGTGGCCACCGCGGCGCAGGCGGAGCGGATCGCCGCGACGATCGGGCGGGACCGCAAGGCGCTGGTGGCGGCGATGACCGCCACGGTGCACGGTGAGTAGGGAGGAAGCGATGGGCTGCAAGTGCGGCGGGAAGAAGCGGAGCAGCATCATGTTTGTGCTGAGCTACGGGGACGGTCGGCAGGGCGGCGAGTTCGCGTCGAAGACGGACGCGGAGATCGCCGACGTGAAGAGGGGCGGCGGCGGCACAATCCGACAGGTGCAGAGGTGACACGGGGCGGTGCTGTTGCACCGCCCCGGCACGTTTAAGTCATGGGCCGCCACCTCCGCTCGGAGGTTCGGCGGGGCCCTCGATGGCCTGCGGCGCACTCGCCGCAGTCGTCACCTCGGGTTGAGCTCGCTGCTCCTGGGCCTCAGCACTCCCGCTGCTGCCCTCTCGCTGCAATGTGATTTTGATGCGGAACGCAACGGCTTTCCAGTCGATCTCGATGGACCCGCCGTTCTTCTCGACCCGCCTCACCAGCAGGAACGCGAGAAGAATGAGCAGGATCGGGATCACCAGGGGAGTGACCGCGGCGTACGCGCTCGCGGCGACTCCCACAGTTGCGGACCTAGCTGACCGTCATGGGCATGTCCAGAGGCCCACCTTTCGTCGCTCGAAGGGGCTGCCTTGGCAGGGCAGGGGGATTGGCCGGCGATACCTCCCGGGTGAGTGCTTTGAGTTGTCTATCGGTAGGCGTCGATGGTGAGCTGCGCCCGCCCAGAGCAATGCGCATTCCGGTTCGCAGCCGGGATGCCTTGCATCGCGCCCCCATCGTGCAGCGCTCGCAGCCTTGATCGGAACTGGCCGCCGTTGCGTTACGCTGTGCGCTGAACCGCCGATGCTGGCTGCGGGCCGGTCGGGATGAGATCCCTACCGTGCTGAGGAGCCGACGGTGGACTTTCAGATCCCTCCGAGCCTCGACGGGCTCGACCTGGACGCGCTGACCGAGCTGGAGAACCAGGCTGTCGCGGCGTTCGACGCCCTCCGCGACGACCCGGCCCTCGACGCCGATGGCCTCGCCCGGCTGCGGGAGCTGGCCACCTTCGTCCAGTCCGTGCGTGCTGAGCAGGCGCGGATCGAGCAGGCGGCCGAGCAGGTCGCCTCCGAGCTGGACGACCTGACCGCGACGGTGCACGGCGCTCCGGAGGGCGGCGATGGCGACGGTGACGAGGGCGACGGCGGCGAAGCCGAGGAGGAGCCGGCCGAGGAGGAACCGGCCGAGGAGACGCCTGCCGAGGAGCCGGCGGCCGAGGAGCCGGCGCCGCAGCAGCCGACGCCGGTCGTCGCGTCGCTGGCCCGCCGGGCGGCCCGACGCCAGTCGAAGCCGAAGGTGACCAGCGCCGGCAAGTCGGCGGTCATCAAGGCGGCGGCCGACGTGCCAAACGTGCCGCACGGTCACGTGTTCTCCTCGGTGTCGGAGGTCGCGTCGGCGTTCGACGACAAGTTCGCCGGCTTCCCCCGTGGGGTGGGAGTCGCGACCCGCATCAAGCAGAACGTGGCCCGGGTGGAGCTGCCCGTCGACCAGGCGCTCGTCGCCGGGGGCAGGGGCCTGACCGACATGGAGCTGGTGGATCTGGCCGCGTCGGAGTCGCGGCTGTCGGGCGGCAACCTCGTCGCGGCCGGCGGTTGGGGTGCCCCGTCGGAGACGCTGTGGGAGCTGTGCGAGGGCCTGGAGACGACGGAGGGCCTGCTGGACCTTCCGGGCATCACGATCCCCCGCGGCGGCGGTATTAAGGTCCCCGCCAACCTGGACTTCCGCGACCTGTACTCGGGGATCGGCTTCGTGCAGACCGAGGCCGACAGCACCGCGGGCGTGGAGAAGTCCTCGTACCGGGTGCCGACGGTGAACTGGGCCGAGACGCGCCTCGAGGTGGACGGGGTGCAGATCGAGCAGGACATCGTGCAGAACGCGGTGTGGCCGGAGCTGACCCGGGACGTGGTGCGGCGGACGCTGACCGCCCACGAGCACAAGATCAACGCGCGGCTGATCCAGCGGATGGCCGCCGCCCCGGGGCAGTCGACGCAGTTCGCGCTGACCCTCGGCGGCGACGTCGACGGCGACGAGACGACGACCGCGCTGCTGGGCGCAATCTCCCTCGCGGCGACGGACTACCGGTACCGGTACCGGCTGGGGCGCCGGCAGCTGCTGGAGTGCGTGGTGCCGCTGTGGCTGATCGACTGGATCCGGGCGGACATGTCGCGGCGGGCCGGGGTGAACTACCTCGACGTGACCGACGAGCAGATCACGGCGTGGTTCACCCGGAGGCACCTGCGGCCGCAGTTCGTCTACGACTGGCAGGACGGGTACGCCGACGCGGCCGGCAACGGCTTCGGCGGCACCGCAGCCCCGGGCCAGTGGCCGGGCACGGTGGACCTGCTGATCTACGCGCCGGGCACGTGGGTGAAGGGCACCAAGCCGATCATCGACCTGTCGGCGGTCTACGACTCGACGAAGCTGAAGGACAACGAGTACATCGCGCTGTTCACCGAGCAGGCGACGCTGCTGGTGAAGCGGTGCTTCGTGTCCTACAAGGTGAGCGTGCCGCTGTGCCCGACGGGCGTCACCGGCAGCACCGTGCCGTTCGACTGCTCGGCGGTCTGAGCTACCCGTTTGACGGGGCCGCGCCCAGCTCGGGCGCGGTCCCCAGCCGTGAGGAGATGACGGGTGGCGCAGCCCCTGATGTATGTGGACGCCCCGGCGACGACGCCGTACCGCTTCGGGCTGTTCGCGGCGGCGGTCGTGGTCGACCCGGCCGACCAGCGCGAGTTCCAGGCCGGGGTGGAGTGGGAGCCGCAGTGCGTCGACGCGCCCGCGCCGACGAACGCGGCGGCGGCCTCGGACGCGAACCGCGCGGCGATGGCCCTGCCGGATGGGGTGCCGAGCGTGAAGTCCGGGGTGATCCGGCTGTACGCCGGCCTGACCGGCCGGTCGGTGGCCCGGCCGGACCTGATCGACCGGGCGCGGCGGGCTATGGGCCAGGTCGAGCAGCAGTCGCTGGAGCACTACGTGTGGACCGGCGAGGCCGGCACGGAGGAGTTCCTGGCGGCGGCCGACACGGAGGTGCTGGTCGGCTCGGACGTGGCGCCGTTGCCGTTGGAGGAGGGCGTCGGCCGGCTGGAGGCGCACATCGCCGACCGGGCCGGGGTGCTCGGCGCGGTGTGGGCTCCACGGTGGACGGCCGGGTGGTTCGTGGGCAAGGGCCTGACGCGGATCGAGGGTCCGCGCATGGTAGCCCCGCTCGGCGACCCGATCGTGTTCGCGCAGACCAGCGGCGTCGGGCCGGGTGGCGCCGCGCCGGGCGACGGCGAGGCGTGGCTGTACGCGACGGGGCCGGTGATGGTGCGGCGGTCGGTGGTGTTCCTGCCGAAGCTGCCGGAGGCCCTGGACCGCAATGACAACGAGGTGTTCGCCGTCGCGGAGCGGTTCTACACGGTGGGGTGGAGCTGCGCGACGGCGGCGGTGAAGGTCAAGCTGCCGGCCGTGCCGGCGTAGGAGGGTGACATGCCGCTGTTCTACCCGAAGGACCGCGGGGACGCGCAGGTCCTCGCGAAGCAGCTGCTGGAGGCGGCCGGCGAGGAGCGCCGCTTCGAGGTGCGGACGACGACGGACGGCCCAGCGGGGTTGGCGTTCGACGTGCCCGACGACGTGGCGGACAAGGTGCTGAGCTCCGGCGACGGCCGGCAGCGTGTGGAGGCTCCCGTGGAGGCCGAGGCCACCGCGCAGGGCACGTCGGCTGACGCCGGGGCCGACGGGTCCGGGGCGGACGCCGAGCCGGCGGACGGTTCCTCCCAGCCGCCGGCGAAGGCGTCCCGGTCGTCGCGCAGCTCGCGGAGCTGACCGGTACCCCTCGCCCTGGGCCGCGCCGCCCCACCTGGTCCCTTTCCCGTGCCAGGTGGGGCGGCGCTTGTTGTGTGACTCGCTCCACGGACCAAGGCGTACATAAAAGTTGTATGGGGGAGTGAAATTCGCATACAATGAATATGTACGCAACGCGCTACCCCTGCAGGAGGGTTTGAGATGGAGAAGCGGGTCAACGAGCTGGTCGCCGAGTTCGGTGTCGAGGCCGAGGGTGCCGACCGGTACGGGCTGGTCGCCCAGCTGGCGGCGCGGGTGGCGGAGGCCGAGCGGGAGCTGGAGCGGGCGGGCGCCGAGCTCACCGGGGCGACCGAGGACGCGATGGTCAGCGCGAAGGCGGGCGACCTGCGCACCGCGGTGCGCGGCGACCTGCTGGCCGCCGTGAGCGACAAGGCGGCGGCGTTCGACGCGGCGCTGATGAAGGTGGCCGAGCGGCGGACCGCCCTGGCGTACGTCGCCGAGAGCGTGAAGGCCAGCCGGGCGAACTTGAGCAAGCCGATGCGCGCCGGCCGGGGGAGGCCCGGCCGGCGCGGCCGTTTGAGACGAGGGAGATTCACGTGGAGATCGCCGAGCAGCAGGTCGCAGAGGTTGCCGCAGCGCCGGAGCTGGCCGAGAAGGACCGGGTGCGCTGGGAGGCCCCGTGGGAGCCGACCGAGCGGACCGGCACCGTGATCCAGGTCCGCGACGGCATGGTGTGGATCCAGCAGGACGACGCCGACAGCACGTGGGTGACCGCGCGGGAGGTGGCGGCGGTGCGCAAGCGGCTGTGCGGCAGCTGCTTCTGCGAGCTGCCGGCGTCGGGCGTGTGCGGCAACTGCTGCTGACCGAGAGAGACGAGAGAGAGGGAGCTGACCGTGAGCATCGAGCTGTTGGAGACCGAGCCGACCGCCGACCAGTGGGAGGTCGTCGCGCTGTCCGAGGTGGAGGACGGCGACGTCCTGTCGTTCGACTTGGCGGCGTTGGCCGAGCGGCGACACGAGAGCGTGCCGCGCGTCGACTGGACGCGGGTGATGGAGGAGGCCGCCGCCGTGGAGAGCATGGACGAGCTGGGCGAGAGCGTGCGGGTCGACTTCTACGACCTGGCCTACCCGACGGTGGTGGGCGTGCCCGAGATGCAGGTGTTGCGGCTGGTCTGAGCCGCACCGAGCGCCCCCGCAGCCGACGTGGCTGCGGGGGCGCTGCCGTTCCCGCCGGCGGGTAGCCGCCGGCAGTTCACGTGGAGGAAGAGCATGACGACAACGACGGTGGCCCGGCGCGCGAACGCCGTGCCGTCCGATCCGCGCGAGCACGCGCGGGCGATCGCGGAGGCGGTCGACGAGGCGTGGCACAGCCGGTACGGCGGCTCGCGGATCGAGGTGCCGATGTCGGTGGTGGCCGTCCTGGCGGTGCTGGCGCGGGAGGCGCCGGACCCCGACCAGCTCGACCGGGTAGGCGAGATGGCGGAGCGCCTGGACCACGAGGGGTTCTGGCTGCTGATCCAGCGGCTGTGGTGCGAGTTCGCGGCGCTGAGGCCCGACCTGAACCCGCGGACGAAGCACCTGTGGTCGTGGATCGACGACGAGCCGGACGAGACGACGCAGCGGGCGATCCACGCGGTCGGCCAGGCGGCGTTGCGGCGCGGGGTGCTCGGCCGGTTCGGGCCGGACGGGTGGGGCGACTACGACCTGCTGGGGGTGCTGCTCCAGCAGATGAAGAGCCACGGCGGGCGGAAGGGCATCGGGCAGTTCCTGACGCCGGTGGACGTGACGGAGCTGATGGGCCGGATCGGGGGGCCGAAGGAGGGCGACCGGATCCTGGAGCCGTGCGCCGGCACGGGCACGATGCTGCTCGGCGCGGCCCGGTCCATGCGGGAGAAGGGCCTCGACCCGACGGCGTGCGAGTGGTGGGCGAACGACCTGGATCCACTCGCGGCGGCGCTGTGCGCGGTGAACGTGCACCTGTGGGGGCTGGGCTGGCGGGTGGTCGTCGGCTGCGGCGACGGGCTGCTCGACCAGTGGATGCACGAGGCCCTGGAGCACCGGCAGATCGCGATCGACGAGATGCGGCGGGCGTGGCAGGTGGCCATGCAGATCCGCGCGGTGCGGACGGTGCTGGAGCTGCCGTGGCCGGAGAGCCCGCTGGAGCGGCACATGCGGAAGGCGCGGCCGAAGCCGCCGCCCCCGCCGCCGCCTGCGCCGGACTCGTCCACGTTCGACGCGGACGCGGTGTTCCGGCAGGGCCAGCTGTTCTGACTGCCGGTTGTGTGACGCGCTACACGGCCCCCCGCGTACATAGAACCTGTACGCAGAAGAGTCGATCACATACAATGAATATGTACGTCCTGCCTTGTTCACGTGGAGGTTGAGATGGCAGAGAGCACGGTGCAGCCCGGCAAGAGCGCCGCGAGCGGCGACGACTGCGGGTGGTTCAGCTGCCGCGACGAGAACGACTGCTGCAAGCACTGCGGCGCGCACATCGCGGACCCGTGCGACCCGACCTGCAAGCACTACGACGGCGGGCCGGCCGACGAGCGCGACGCCAGGCCGGACGAGGAGGAGCCGCCGGTGACCATCATCGTCACGAGCTGGAGCGGCGGGAGCGTGCGGGTGCTGGGGACGCGCGAGGCCCTGGAGGAGTACGCGGCGGCGAGGGTCGCGTGGCGGTACCGGGAGCAGGTCGTGGAGAAGATGCTCGCCTGGCTGGCCGACGGCGCGCCGTCGCCGTACGCGTACGCGGCCTGGCACGGCGAGACGGAGTTCTGGTCGGTGGACGCGGCCGCCTAGTGGCTGCGCAGGCGGGGCTGGGCGGGTGCCCGGCCCCGGTGCGGAGTTCCTAGCGGGCTCTGGCTGTCAGGTCGCTATTGACGATTGCGGCCGGACAGAGCAAGGTAACTGTCCGAGTAAGACCCGGTTCACGTGGAGGTAAACCATGGGTCTACGCGCGCTGGTCGGCACCGAGGGTGCCGACGGTGTGTACCTGGCACGGCACGTGCAGCACGACGGCTGCCCGACGATGGTCGTCCCGGCCCTGTCGGTGCTGCTGCACGAGCTGTGCGGCCACAGCCCGGAGCGGGCGGCGGCGGTGCTGCTGCAAACCGACTGGTCGCGGCTGTACGCCGTGCCGGGCACCGGGCCGACCGGTCACGCGGTCGGCGTGCCGTCCGAGGGCTACCCGGTGCAGACCGGCCGGATCGCCGAGGCCCGCGCGGGCGACCGCGAGTGGGCGTACCTGTTCGGCGGCCACCGGCTGCACGTCTACCTGGGGGTGTTCCCCGAGCGCGGCCCGAAGCGCTGGGAGGCGTGGGCGTGCTGGTCGCTGCACGAGCTGGGCGACCTGTCGCAGCTGGACCTGCTGGAGGTCCAGAAGGCGGGCTACGCGGCGCAGTGGCGGGCGTCCGACTACCGCGGCTACATGGAGGCCGTCCGCGAGGCGGCCCGCGACTCGACCCGCATCCAGCTGATGGAGGCGGGCCGGTGAGGGCGCTGGTGGGGCAGTTTGCCCCGGGCAGCCAGTGGTACCGGGCCCGGCTCGTCGAGCTGGAGGGCCAGCCCAGCTGGACCCTCGCGCAGATGCGGGCGATGTGGGACCGCAGCTTCCAGCGGAACACGGCGGCGATGGTCGAGGTGCTGATGCACCGGCACTGGTCGGTGCTGGCGAACACGCACTGGCCGGCGCAGGCGGTGTCCGAGCGGCGGCCCGACTGGACGTACGTCTGCGGCGTCGGGCGCGGCTACAAGGACGAGATCAGCAGCCCGGCGGCGGTCGGGCTGATGGGCGCCGACCAGCCGTTCGAGGACGAGGGCTGGGCGTACCTGTGGGGGCACAAGCTGGGCGCGCTGCATGTCTACGCGGCGCACGGCGGCCGGTGGCACCACCTGGCGACGCTGCCCGCCGACGTGTGGGCGGGCCTGACGGAGCAACTGGTGGTCGATGTGGAGGCCAGGTTCTGCTGGCTGGAGCGAGAGGAGAAGGCGGCGTGACCGTCGAGACGAGGAAGCCGGCGAACCCGACGATCCGGACCGAGGAGTTGCGGCGCCGGGACGAGGTGCTGCTGTTCGGTCAGCTGGTGGAGATCGCCGACGTGCAGTCGGTCAAGGACTTCCCGAGCTGCGTCAACCTGGTGATCCTGCCGCGCAACGGCGGGCAGCCGAGGGAGACGCTGGTGCCTCGGGACATGCTGCTGCTCGGGATGCGGCTGCCCCGGCTGCTGCCGATGCGCTGCCAGGGCTGCGACGGGCCGATGCAGGTGCCGGTCGACCTGGCGCAGGGCAGGCCGACGCGTGTGGTGTGCGGCCGGTGCCGTGGCCGCATCGTCGAGGGCACGGCGCAGGTGAGGCCGTCCGCCCCGGTCGGGAGGTACTGATGGAGAACGTGCTGGCGGCCCTGATGGCCGACAACGACGCCGACCGGGAGAATTTCCTGAACCGGGAGGTGCTGCGGCACGCGGTGATGCGGCAGATCACCTGCGAGCGGACGGGCCAGGTCCTCGACGTCCGCACGGCGGTGATGGTGACGTGGATCCGGGGCGACAACCGGAGCGCCGTGGTGGTGACCGGTGAGGCCTGGGACGAGGTTGGCGAGAGCGTGCGGGCCAAGGTCGCGGAGCTCGGCGCGGAGCTGGAGGTGATCGACGGCCGGCAGCTGTAACCGGCCGAGCTGCGAAAGCCGCCAGCCGTTGGCAGTATCGGGGCCGTGCCTTCGGGCACGGCCCCGTTCACTGTGGAGGCAGAACTATGGAGCCGTTGGCGCAGTTCGAGAGCCATGTCGCAGGACGAAACGCGCGGGTGAGGATCTGGCCCGACCGGATCGAGTGGAGCAAGCCGGGACGCACGACGGTGGCGAACGTGCTGCTGGTGATCCTGGCGGTCTACACGGTGGCGCTGTCGCTGCTGATCCCGGCGTGCCGCCCCCGGTTCAAGGAGCAGGGCCGGCAGATGCTCGCCATGCGGGCGGTGCAGTCGGTGGCGTCCCAGCGGGACGGCCTGCACACGGCGGTGGCGGTGGTGGCCGGCGCGACGACGATCGCGTTCCGGGTGCCGCACGGCCAGGCCGAGCAGATCGAAACGCTGATCCGCGACCTGGTGCTGGGCAACCACCCGGCGGCGCAGAAGTAGCGGCCGCCAGCTCGTCAACGAGGGCGCTGTGTCCCACCCGGGGCCAGCGCCCTCTCGGCTACGCTGGCGGGGTATTCGCCGCTGGCTGCGGGCCGGGCATGGACCTTCGCTGTTGAGGGATGCCTGATGACCGCAGTGTGCGACACCCCGGTGAAGGGGAAGATGCTCCGGGCCACGAAGCTCGGGGTGTGCGGTGACCCGATCGTGGGCGCCGGAGGATGGCCGGTCCACGTCACGTCGAAGGGCTTCGTGAGCGTCGAGTACGCGGCCGAGGTCGACGACGGCGAGGAGATCGACCAGAAGGACGCCAACGGGGATCCGCTGGTCTACGAGCCGGCCCGGCGGCGGATCAAGCTGTACAACGTGACGGTCACCTGCGGGCGGGTCGACCCGGAGCTGTACACGCTGTTCACCGGGATGCCTGTGGTGCTCGACGAGGACGGCAACGCGACCGGCATGAGGGTCACGTCGGCGGTGAACCTCGACTCGGCGGTGGCGCTGGAGGTGTGGTCGGGCACGCAGCTGAAGAAGTGCGTGGCCGGGGCGATCCAGCGGCCGAGGTTCGGGTACTTCCTGCTCCCGCAGATCATCGACGGGCAGGTCGGGGACTTCACGATCGAGAACGGGGCGGCGAGCTTCACGCTGACCGGCAAGGCGATCGAGAACCCGGGCTGGGGTGTCGGGCCGTACGACGTCTACCTGCGCAAGGCGGGCGTCGAGGCGCTGATGGACCCGATGGGCGACCAGGACCTGCTGCACCTCGACTGGACGTACCTGCCGCCGCCGGCGCCGACGTGCGGCCTGACCGCGCGGCCGCCGGACGGCACGGTGGTGGCGGACCCGACGGACGCGACGAACATGACGGCGCAGTTCACCGCGACGTACGTGCCGGCCGCGCCGAACGAGGCGTTCTCGGTGGATTGGGGCGACGGGGCGTCGTCGGCCGGGCCGGCGGCGGACGCGACGGTCAGCCACCAGTACGCGGCCGCCGGCACGTACCTCATCACGGTCACGCACACGGCGAGCGGCGCTCAGCGGTTCAAGTCGTTCGTCGCCCCGGCCGGCGGCTGAGGCGGCGGTGGCGCAGCCGGCGCGGATCGGCCCGTGCGACTGGCCGCTGAACACGGCGTACTGCAAGGGCTGGGACCAGCACGACGAGGCGGTCCGGAAGGCGGCCACGGATCTCGCGACGGAGGTCCTGTGGGCGCTGTCCGGCCGCCGGTTCGGCGTGTGCTCCTCGACGGTGCGGCCGGTGCGGCGCGGCGACGGCGAGGCGTGGCGGCGGTGGGAGTCGTGGCTGGACCTGCCGTACGGCGGCAGCTTCGCGGTGACGTTTTGCGGCTGCCAGGTGGGGGCGTGCGCGTGCGGGCCGGTCGGGCGGGAGCTGAGCCTGCCCGGCCCGATCCACGCGGTAACCCGGGTTGTCATCGACGGCCAGGAGCTGCCGGCCGAGGCGTACGTGGTCTACGACCGGCGGTGGCTGGCGCGGATCGACGGCGGCACCTGGCCGGCCCGGCAGGACCTGACGAAGGCGGACGACCAGCTGGGCGCGTGGGCGGTCACCTACGAGCGGGGCGTGCCGGTGCCGGGCGGCGGGATGGTGGCGGCCGGCGCGTACGCCTGCGAGGTGGCGAAGGCGATGGTCGCCGACACGACGTGCCGGCTGCCGAGGCGTGTGCAGTCGCTGGTGCGCCAAGGCGTGCAGCAGCGGTTCGTCGACCCGGCGCAGCTCGCCCGGGACGGCATGACCGGGCTGCCCGAGGTCGACCAGTGGCTGCGGGTGGTGAACCCGAACCGGCTGCCCCGCGACACGGTGGTGTGGTCGCCGGACCTGGACCGTGGACGAAGGAGGACATCGTGACCGAGCCGGTGGTGGAGCCGCAGGACGACGTGGCGTGGCCGGTGGCGGTGAAGCTGCGCGAGCTGATCGGCGGCGCGCTGGACGGGGCGCTCGGCGGCACGCCCGCCGTGGTGGCGGTGGTGCCCGGCCGGGACGTGGCGATCGACTCGTGCTGCGAAGGCCAGGCGTGGGTGCGGATCGTGCGGACGTACCCGGTGCTGCCGGAGGAGTTCCCCGGCGGGCGGGGCACGCCGCTCGATGAGGGCGCGGACCCGGGGGCGTTCTGGGCGGTGGAGCTGGGCGCGGGCACCGCCCGGTGCGCGCCGAGCCCCGACGACGCCGGGAACCCGCCGACGGCGGAACAGCTCGAGCGCAGCGCGGCGGAGCTGGCCGACGACGCCGGCCGGATCCGCCGGACGGTCCTGTGCGAGCTGCAGAAGCCCCCGCAGGTCGAGTCGGTGTGGATCGGGGAGCAGTCCAGCGTCGGCCCGTCCGGCGGCTGCGTCGGCCAGGAGGTCCTGGTCGCGGTGATGACCAACGTGTGCGTGTGCGAGGAGTGAGGGCGATGCGCAAGGGCCAGAAGGTGACGGTGCGGGCGCTGACGGCGATGCCTGGCGTGCCGGACGGGTCGGTGCAGCACGTCGAGTGGGGGCCGCGGCTGGCCACGCTCGTGGAGGCCGGCCGGTACGAGGTGCTGGAGGGCGAGGAGGCCGAGCGGGCGGCCACCGCGGACCTGGAGCCGCCGGACGCCAGCCAGCCGACCCCGGCGCCGACAACGGACGCCGACGGCGACGGCAAGACGCGGAGAGCGCGCCGCTGATGGCGGTGGTGGTCCGGGCGCGCGTCGACCTGTTCGCCGGCGAGATGCGCCAGCTGCTCACCGGCTCGACCGGGCAGGTGGTGTCGTTCATCCGCAGCGTCACCCGGAAGGTGCGGACCCGGGCGGTGCTCAAGTGCCCGGTGGACACCGGCCGGTTGCGGGCGGCGCACCGCGAGGAGGTCGGCGTGCGGGCGGGCCATGTGTACGGGTTCGTGGAGAACGACGTCGAGTACGCGGCGGCCGTGCACGACGGCACCGGCGCGCACGTCATCCGGCCCCGGCGGCCGGGCGGGATGCTGCGGTTCGAGACGGGCGGCCAGGTGGTGTTCACGACGCTGGTGAACCACCCGGGGACAAGGCCGCAGCCGTGGCTGCGGGAGGCGATGGAAGAGGTGGCGGGCCCGGAGGGGTTCCGGCTCGTCCACAGGTAGGGAGGAAGCAGGATGCGGGAGTTCACGACCAGCGCCAACGTGGCGAAGCAGGACGGCGGCGAGAAGAAGCTGCCGGACGTGCCCTTCAAGCTGGACGGGGTGGAGATGGTGTGCCGGGCGCCGAAGGACGCTCAGCTGGCGTACCTGATGGCGGCGGCCTCGTCGAGCCGCACGGAGGCCGACCAGGTGGCGGCGGTGCTCGACTTCTTCGAGCAGACGCTGGACCGAAAGAGCCTGGCGGTGTTCCGGAAGCGGCTGCTGAACACGGAGGACGAGTTCGACTTCACCGACGCCATGGGGATCTTCACGCACGTGTGCGAGGAGTGGTCCGGCCGCCCTATTGGGTCGGGCAGCGCCTCCTGACCCTGGCGGTCAAGCGCTGGCCCGAGTTCCACGGGACGCTGCTGATGCGGACCGGCCGGGAGCCGCTGGACTTGCCGCTGCCGTCGCTGCTGGACGTGATCTACGCCTGGTGGGTGGAGGGCGGCACGGAGAAGGACGTGGCGAAGTTTCAGCAGCAGCTGGAGTCGCCGCCGGTCGACGCGGAACTGGATGGTCGCGAGGAATGGTCCGACGAGGCGACCGACGAGAGCTTCGCCCGGGCGCTCTCAGACAGGCGCGTCCGCCGGGTCGAGCACCGGCATCAGTGGTAGACGAGCCGGTCAATCGCCTCTGTCACGGTCCCGTACGCCTCCTGGTCCAGGCCCTCCGGCAGGAACTGCACCATGTCCGGCAGCGGCTGCTGCCCGCCGCCAGCAATCTGCGCCAGACGGCCGTTCGGCGACCGTCCCCGCTGATGCGTCACCCTGACCAGCCCGAATGCCTGCAACGTGCGGTGCGCCTCGTACGTCTCCGGCCCGATCCCGAGCATCCGGGACCGCACCCCCGCCGGCAGGATGAAACCCTCCGGGTCCCGCTTGTGCATGAACGCGGCCATGAGCAGAAACGCCAGCTCGGCGTCGGTGAGCACGCTGATCCAGCCGCGGGTGAACAGCCCCGTCGGCAGCACGAATGTATTCGCGTCCTGGTACGCCGGCACGGTGTACGGCACGTTCGACCCCGGCTGCCCGTGCTCGACGAGCAACTCGAACCCGCGCTGCTTGTTGCGCGCGTCGTCCCAATGCGGGAACGTCACCAGCCCATGGCGGCCCAGCGCGCCGAGGGCCGTGGCCAGGTGCCGGCGGTGCTTGTCTTGCCGCGTCATCGCCGTCTGGCCGTCGAGGGCGTCCTCGGCGCCGCTGGCGAACAGATCTGTCCAGGCGATCTGCCCGGCGCCGGCGTGCGACAACGGCCGGGTGTTCGGGCCCGGCTGCTTACCGTCGTCGGTACGGGTCTGCACCTCGAACAGCGCGGTCAGCAGCAGCCGCAGCGCCACGCCCTTGCGGCCCATGATCCGCGTTGCCGGCGGCCGGTCCGCCGGGGCGAGCCCGCGCCGGTCCGAGCCCTCCGCCGGCGCGGTGAGGCAAACGAACCCGTTGCGCACTCGTACCCCGTCGTTGCCCTTGATCGTGTACGCGGTCCGCGCCAGGGCGCGCAGGTTGCGCATCGCGTCCGCGACCGACATCTCCATCGAGGGCTTGTACAACCGTTCCAGTCGGTCGACCAGACGCAGCCGGTCGGGCTCGGCCGGGATCCAGGAAAGATCGACTCGGCTCATCACGGCCAATCTAGACGCTGCTGAATGAACGTTTTTGACCGACCTTGACGCAGATTCGCGGCAAAGGTCGGTCAGAAGCGTATTGAGCATACCTCAAGATCGACTTTACGGCCCGCCCCGACTCGCCATCATGGAACCCGGGCACCCCGCCGGCACCCAGCCGGCCCAAGGCTGCCCCACCCCGAACGCGCGGCCACCGGCCCACCCGCACACGCGGGCGGCCTCCGGAGGCACCCGGAGGCCGCGTGAACGGAGCCCTCCCACCTTGGACAAGCAGAGGAGCAACCGTGAAGCACACCATACGGCGCACCCAGCGCCCGCGGCCAGACGCCACCACCACCGGGCCTACCCAGGCGCCCGCCCGGAACACCGCGCCGGCACCCGCCCGCACGCCTGTTCGGCGCAACCGCCACCACCGCACCAACGGCCGGGTCACCAGGCAGGACATCGCGCAGAACGCCGGCCGGGAGAACGGGCGGGAAGTCGGCCAGCCAGCCAACCAGCCCGTCAACGAACCCGCCACCCGCGAGAAGCCCGGCCTGCCCCTGCGCTGGGCCGTCATCGGCCTCGCCGCCCTCCTCGCCGGTACCGTCGGCTACCTCTTCGGCGGCCCCATCGCCGCCATCACCACGGCTGCGGCCGTCGCCGTCGCCGCCCATCGCCTCCTCGACTAACCACCGAGCCGGAATAAGACGCGAACACGAAGGGAGGCCGGCAGGCCACACAGCCACCGGCCTCCCAAACCAGGCACACCGACCAGCGCAACGATCCAGGCCGAACAACCTGCTGAGCACTCTGGTCGATCAGCGGACACACCGCCGCCGACATCTGCGGCATTTAGCTGCGGAAGCCGTCGCCCCGGAACAGGGTGCTGCCGGGCTCACGCCGGGGCATCGGCGGCGGCACCTCGCCATCCGGCGCCGCCGCCAGGAACGGCAGGTACCTGCGGAGGAAGTCGTCGACGCCGGGGATCGCGAGGACGCGGGTCACCGCGGCGGCGACGGCGAGGGCCTGGGCGACGAGAGGCGCGGCCTCGATGCCGGCGGCGACGGCGATGGTCGGCAGCAGCGACAGCAGTGCGACGACAGCTGCGAAGATCGTGCGGGCGACGGCCCGCCACGGGTAGCGGGTCTGCGTGGTGCTGGCGGTCACGGGAGCTTCCCTCCTAGTTGCTGGATGAGGGCCTTGAGCTGGACGTTCTCGATGAGGAGCTTGTCCCGCTCGGCGGCCAGTGTTTGCCGAGCGGCCAGCTCGGCGCGGAGCTGCGCGACCTCGGCCTTAGTGATGGCCAGCTCCTCGTGGAGCTGGTGAATGGTCAGGTTGGCCGCCGCCATCTGCGTCTCGGCGAGGCTGAGCTTCGTCTCGGCCCCGGAGAGCTGGGCGTCCATGCGGCCGAGCAGCCGCTCGGCGATCTGCGTCTCGTAGTCGGCGAGGCTGGTGCGCTCCTTGCGCCGCCCGAGGATCGCCGTGAGCACGCGGTCGACGACGGCGCCCGCGATCGACCCGCCGCCGACGAGCGCGGCGATGAGCACGGGCTCCATCGTCGCCGCCTCAGGTGACCGGGTTCTTGAAGGCGGCGTCCCAGGTGGCGACGGCGATCAGCCCGTCGACGCGCAGCCGCTGGTCGCGCTGGAACGCTTCGGCGAGGGCCTTGTACTCGGGGCCGTAGATGCCGTCGTTGCCGGCGCCGCCGAGCCACGTCTTGCCCTTGCCGATCGACCAGCCTCGGCGGTCGAGCTGGGTGGCCCACTCGCGCAGCCACGCCCGGTCGGTGCGGCCCTTGAAGTAGCGCTCGTACTTGCCGGAGACGCTGTAGTCGGGGCCGGACGCCGGGCCGAAGTACCAGCTGGCGGGCAACGGGAAGGCGATCGGCGTGCCGGGCGCGGGCTTCCCGGCGGCCGGCGGCTTGGCCGGCGCGGGCGTGGATCCGCCGACGATGGGCAGGCCGGCGTGCAGCCAGGCGTAGATCTCGTCGCCGGGGCAGGAGGTGTTCCCGCGGTCGCGGTGGCCGAGCAGTTGGAGCCGCTTGCCCTTGCGGTCGTTGGCTTGCTCGTAGAGCCATTTGAAGGCGCGGCGGGCGGCGTCGGAGACGTCCTGGCGGCCGGGCTGGTCCTTGCCGATGATGCAGACGCCGATGGCCTCGGTGTTGTGGCCGGAGCAGTGGGCGCCGAGCGTCGTCCACCCGCGGCCCTCGTAGATGACGCCGCTGATGGAGTTGATGAGGAAGTTGTAGCCGATGTCCGCCCAGCCCTTGACCCGCATGTGGTAGTCCTGGATCTGGCGCGGGGTTTGCGTCGCCGTCGCGGCGGAGTAGTGGCCCATGAAGACGGTCCGCTTCGACCAGGGCACGGTCGAGCGGGACTCGGGTGGGCGGGCGCCCCATTCGGCGCGGCTGATGATGTCCACTGGTTGTCCTCCCGGCAGCAGTGATCGTCTGTCGGGGGACAGCGGCTCTACGGTAGCGGCCCGGGGTGACTGGCGCGGGTCGGCTGGGAGGTGGGCGGGCGCGCCGGTTGCTGTCCTGGGACGGCGCGCCCGCCCGGGTGAGCGGATCCGGGCTGCCGCCGCACCAGTTGGAGGACAGCCGGTCCGCTCGCCGCGCGACGAGCACGGGGGGAACCGCGTCGCGCGGTGGTTCAGGCCCGCCGGTCACCGCGTGGACTGCGCGGGTGCGGTGACCGGCGGGGGTCTACATGCGCCAGGTGTAGGTGACGTCGGCCTCGGTGGGGCCGATGACGACCTTGGCGAGCAGCATCTCCAGCACGGACTGGCGGTAGGCGAGCTGGACGTCGGTGAGGGTGGCTCGTCGTTCGGCGGCGCTCCAGGTCTTCGACTCGATGGCGGCGGCGTCGATGAGCTGCTTGTGGCAGCCGAGCCCGCACTTGTAGTTGCGCTGCGGGGCGTGGGTCTGCTGCTCCTCGTCGAACTCGGTGGTGTTGACGGGCACGAGGCGCAGGTCGCAGCGCCAGCAGTGGAGCAGCAGGCGCAGCAGGTACGGGTCGGCGCTGGCGGCCATGCGGGACCGCGGCGTCGGTGGCCTCACCACGGTCCGTGCGCCGGGGGGCGGCGGTATTCACCCCCCGCCTGCCCCCCGGCCAGTGCCGGCCGGGCCACGCCGGGTGCTGACGCGACGCCCGTCGGGTTTGCCGGCCACTGCGCCGCCCCGGCACCCCCTGCGGGGACGGCGGACGGAACGGGCCGCTCGTGCCACGGTTTCGGCGCGGCGTCGGCGGCCGTGACCGACGACGGCTCGACCCCTGCCGCCTCGATCACCCGGGATGCGTTGGAGCGGCACCGGCAGCCGAGCTGCCCGCAGGAGCAGACACCGTTCGGTCCGGGCCGGTGGCGCAGGTAGCTGTCGACGGCGGCGCGGTAGAGCACGCTGCCGGGCAGGGTAGTGATGACGTCGGCGCGCATCCGGGTCGCGGTGCGGAGGCGGCTCACCGGCGGCCTCCCTTGCCGCGGAGCCGCTGGGCGGGGGTGGTGAGCAGCCCGGTGTCCGGCCAGATGATCTCGGTCGGCGCGTTCCAGTCGGGCTGGTCGGTGTTGCGCGGAGGGGCCGGGGTTGCCGGGTCCGCCGGCCCCTCCGGGTTCAGGGCACCGTTGGCCCACTGTACGGCGGTGCAGGGGAACGGCGAGCTGCACCAGGTGCAGCGGCGGTGGACCTTGACCTTGGGCGGCCAGGCCCGCACCTCGATCTGCGACGAGCCGGGCAGATGGATGGCGAGGACGTAGCCGGCGAAGGCTTCGCGGTGGTCCCGGCCGGTGAAGACGATGTAGCCCTCGTGGGGGACGAGCTCGCCCGGCGGCGGCGGTGGGACGTCGCCGGCAACCAGCGTGGACGGTGGTGGTGCCGCGTGTGGCATGTGTCCTGACTGGACCATGAGCTGCCCCCAGGGGTGCGGTTCTCGATGGTGGTCGGTTGCCGCACAGTGCCGTTCCGGCACCGTGCTGTTTAGCACGGTGCCAGCATGGCACGGAGCCGGTCTATGTCACAAGGGGAACCCGGAAGTTGACTCGGCGTGTCGGTCGTGGACGTGGCGAGGGGCCGGCACCGTGCGGTGCCGGCCCCTCTCTGGGTGCTGCGGTCGGTCAGGCCAGGTCGAACTGGCCGTTCCTCGCGCCGGCGATGAACGCGGTCCAGCCGGCGCTGTTGAAGGTCAGGACGGGGCCAGAGCGGTCCTTGCTGTCGCGGACCAGCATGGTGCTGCCGTCAACGGCGTCGGACACCTCGACGCAGTTCTGGCCTCCATCGGACTTGGTGGACTTCCGCCAGGGGCGGAAGGCGAGATCACTCATGGTGACTCCCTGGGTCAGGCGTCGGCGGCCACCAGGTCGGCCGCCTTCTGGATGAGGTCCGCGCTGGCCTCGGGGGACAGCGCGGCGTCACGCAGCTGGTCGAACAGCCGCGCGTACCGCTGCGCCTCCTGGGCCTCGGTGACCAGCAGGTCGGTCGTCACGGTGTCGACGGCGACCAGCGTCAGGTCCTCGGGGTCCGGGTAGGCGTACAGAGAGAACGGCGAGCGTGGGACGTACCCGCGTCCCAGCCGGGCGTCAACCGGCAGTATGCGGACGCTGACGTTCTCCCTGGTCGTGGCCAGATCGAGCAGGTGGTGCAGCTGCTCCCGCATGACGGCGGGCGGCACGGGCAGCCGCTCGATCGCCTGCGGTTCCAGCACGACGTCGTACTCCGACCCGTCGGGGCCGGAAACCTGGAGCTGCCGGCGCATCCGGCCGGCGACGGTGCCGCTGAGGTCGAAGTCGGCTCCGTCGTCGAGCGCGACCTGGCCCCGGTGGCGGGCGTACGCCTCGGTCTGGAGCAGGCCGGGCAGCAGCGAGTTCTGGTACTCGCGGATCGCGCGGGCGCCGGCCTCGATGTCGGCGGTGCGGGCCTGCCGGTCGCCCATGGCGGCGTACTTGGCCTCGGTCCACCAGCCCTTGGCCAGGCCATCCCGGGCGACCCGCTGGAGCGCCCGGTAGCGGTCATCGCTTTCGGGCAGCAGCACGTCGAGGATCCGCAGGATCGTGTCGAGCGGCCGACGTTCGCCGTTCTCCACCTTCGACACCGCGGTGCGGTCCAGGCCGGCCTCGCGGCCGAGCACCGCGCCGGTCATGCCGGACGCCTCCCGCAGCTCGCGGATGGCGCGCCCGAGACGAAGACGTCGGGCAAGGGGGCTGATCACGTGTGCTGCACCTCCGGGCGTTGGCACCGTGCCAGGTTGGCACGCGGCCTGCCGTGAGGGTACGCGGCGACGGAAGCGGGCGGTATGCGTGAGGCTTTCGGCTGGCCTGGCGTGGTGGCTACGCTGTGCGGCAAGACTCGGCGCGCGGGACGGGTCGGGCTCGCTGGATGAGCGCCCGCGAAGGGCTCCGGTTGCGTCACCGGAGCCCTTCGTCTGTCCGCGTAGCTATCCGGTCGCAGTAGACGACTGCGACCGTCGAAACTGGCCTACGCTGGGTGCGTGGCGCTGGGGCGTGCGTACATCGAGATCATCGGCGACGTAAAGAAGTTCGCGCCGGACCTGAAACGCGGGCTGAAGTCGGCGCTGAAGATCGGCGCGCTGAGCGGGGTGGCCGTCCAAGCGACGGGCAGCCTGGTCACCCTGGCCGGTGCGCTGGCGCAGGTCAGCGGCGCGGCGTTCGCCGTACCCGCCGCGGCAGGTGTCTACGGTGCGGCGATGGGCGCGCTGAAGATCGCGACGGCGGGCTTCGGCGACGCGATGAGCGCGGTCGTCGAGGGTGACGCGAAGGCGTTCGAGAAGGCGCTGGAGAACCTGTCGCCGCAGGCGCAGAAGCTGGCCCGCGAGTTCAAGGCGGTGGGTCCGGCGATCGAGGGCCTCCGCACGGCGACGCAGGACGCGTTCGCCGCGCCGATGGTCGGGCAGATCCAGGCAACCGCCTCGGTGCTGGCGGGGCCGCTGCGCACCGGCCTGGCCGGCGTCGCCGCCGAGTACGGCAACGTGGCGCGGCGGGCGCTGGAGTTCGCCCGGGAGGGCGCCACCGTGTCGGTGCTGCGCGGGGTGCTGATGAGCGCGCGGGAGGCGGTGGCGAACCTCGGCGTGGCGGTCGGGCCGGTGCTGGCCGGGTTCCGCGACCTGGCCGTGGTGGGCCTCCCTACGGTGAGCCAGCTGTCCACCGTGGCCGGCGGGCTAGGCGCGAAGTTCGGCGCGTGGCTCTCGGCGATGGCGCAGAGCGGCGCGGCCACGGCGGCGATCGAGACGGCGCTGGGCGTCCTGCGGCAGCTCGGGCAGATCGCGACGAACGTCGGTGCGATCCTCAGCTCGGTCTTCCAGGCGGCCAGTGCGTCGGCCGGCGGCGGGCTGCTCGGGACGCTGACGACGCTGACCGGCACGCTGCGGGAGTTCTTCGCGTCGGCGGAGGGTAGCGCGGCGCTGACCGGGATCTTCGAGACGCTGGGCGCACTCGCGTCGGGCTTGAAGCCGGTCATCGGGGGGCTGCTCAGCGCCATCGGGCAGACGCTGGTGCCGGCGCTCATGCCGATCGCGCAGGCGCTGATCCCGGGGTTGCAGGCCCTCGTCCCGGCGCTGGCCCCAATCGGTCAGGTGATCGCGTCGATAGCCCTGGCCATCGCCCCACTCCTGCCGGTCGTCGGCCAGCTCATCGCGATGCTGGTCGGGCCGCTGGCGCAGGCGCTTGGCGCGCTGGGCCCGCTGCTCGGCCCGATCGTGTCCGCGCTCGGGCCGGTACTGCTCCAGATCGGTCAGACGCTCACCGCGGTCCTCGCCCCGATCGCCGGGCTCCTCGCCGACCTGTTCACGCAGCTGGGGCCGCCGCTCGGCCAGATCGTCGCCGCCCTGGGCACCGCCCTCGCCCCGGTCCTCACGGCGGTCGGGCCGCTGATCGGGACGCTGGTGCAGGCGCTGATGCCGCTGATCCCGACGATCGTGTCGCTGCTGCCGCCGCTGGTCGACATCGTGGTGGCGTTGACGCCGCTGATCGAGCTGGTGGCGCAGCTCGCCGGCGTAGCGGTCGCGCTGGCGGCGCCGCTCATCAAGGTGGCGGCGCTGCTGTTGCAGCTTCTCGCCGCGCAGGCCGTCGCCCCGCTGGTCGAGGCGATCGCCAACGGGCTGACGTGGCTGCTGTCGCCGCTGACGGGCGTGGCCGAGTGGCTGGGCAAGGTCGCCGCCTGGCTGAACGGCATCGACTGGGCCGGCGTCGGGTCTGCGATCGGCGGCGCGTTCTCGTCGGCGTGGGACGCGGTGGTCGGGTTCTTCCAGTCGCTCGGGCAGTGGTTCGCGGAGCTGCCGGGGAAGATCGGCTCGTTCCTGGCGAGCCTGCCGGGGATGCTGTGGAACCTGTTCACGTCGGCGCTGGGCCTGGCTCTGCAGGCGGTCGGCGTCGGGATCGGCCTGCTGATCTTCTCGGTGACGCAGCTGCCCGGGATGATCCTGCGCGGCATCCAGGTGCTGCCGGGCCTGCTGGCGGGGTTCTTCACCCGGCTGTGGGCGAGCGCGAAGGCGCTGACGACCGCTGGCATCAGCGCGGTGGTGTCGTTCGTGACGGCGCTGCCGGGCCGGATCATGTCGGGGCTGTCGCGGCTGCCGGGGATCATGGCCAGCGCCCTGTCGTCGGCGTGGAACGCGGCGAAGAGCGCGGCGTCGAGCGGCGCGAGTTCCCTGGTGTCGTTCATCAGCAGCGTGCCGTCGCGGCTCGCGGGCCTGGCCGGGAAGTTCCTGTCGGCGGGCCGGAGCCTCATCAGCGGGTTCATGAACGGGCTGAAGAGCGTCGGCGGGTTCATTGGCGACGTGGCCGGGTCGATCACGTCGGCGATCAAGGGGTTCATCAACAAGGTCATCGGCAAGATCAACTCGGGTATCGCGTCGATCGACGCGAAGCTCCCCGGAGGGCTGCCCCGGATCCCGATGCTGGCCAACGGCGCGATCCTGCGGCGGCCGACGCTGTTCGTCGGCGGTGAGGCCGGCGACGAGGTGGTGGTGCCGCTGACCCGGCCGCGCCGGGCGCGGGAGCTGGCCGAGCAGTCCGGGCTGATGCGGCTGCTCGGCGAGGGCGGCGGCGGCGCGTCCGTGGTGTTCGGGCGCGACGCGATCCGCGTGACCTTCGAGGGTGTCCTGCCGACCCGGCAGGAGGCGCTGGACACCGGCCGCGCGGTCGGCGAAGGCGTGCTGGAGACGTTGGCCCGCAGGGACGTGGCCACGACCGTGAGGACGATCTGAGTGGGCGAGTACAACCCTGACCGGCCCTACGTGATGGGCATGCAGTGGGCGCCGCTGGTGGCCGACACGGTGCTGCTCGACACGGGCAGCGAGGTGGGCTACACGTTCCGGGCCCAGGCCAGCCACGCCGCCGGAACCGGGCTGCGGCGGGTGCGGCTGCACGTTGCGTCGCCGCCGCCGGGCCTGCCGAACCGCAAGGAGATGCTGGTCAACCTGTACCCAGCGGGCCAGGTCGCCGGCACCGGGCCGGTCCGCAAGCTGACCATCCCGGTGCGGGACGGCGCGCTGGTCACCGGCGCGGCCCTGGCCGGCGGGTCGGCGACGCCGCCGGACGCGGTGAGCAACCCGTCCGACCCGCGGCACATCACGCTGACCGGGCCGAACGCGGCAGCCCGGTTCTGGTTCGACACGAACTCGTCGCTGACCCATGCGAAGCTGGACGGCCGGCGGATCCTCGACGTGTCGGTGCTGTACGTCATCAGCGGGCCGTTCGCCGACCTGGCCCCGGCGGTGACCCTCGGCCTCGAGCGCCCGTCGGCCGGGGTGAACTGGCTGATGGACGAGACGCTGAACGGGCCGGCCGTCCACAACGGGGTGACGGCGGTCGGCCGGTCGCGCCTCGGCGAGCTGAACCCGTGGTGGAACACGGCGGCGGCGCCGACGACGGAGAAGGGCCGGGTGCCGTGGCGGGCGCGGAACCTCGTCAGCACCGGCAACCCGCCGGCAGGCCTGTCGGCGCTGTCGGCGTCGGGCGGGACGAACATCAACGTGCGGCTCCAGGTCGCCGCCAACGCGGCGGCCACCGCGGTGTTCCAGGTGCACTACCTGGCGCTGGAGGTGTCGTACGGGGAGGAAAACCGGGTCGGCGGCGGCGGCCTCAACCTGTCCGAGGGGGCCAGCTACATCGGCGGCTACTACTACGAGGTGCCGATCTGGGACGCGGTGAACTTCTCCGGCACGGTGGACCTCACCGCCGGGCGGGAGTACGCGGTGACCGTCGGGCAGGCGTACGCGGGGCAGCTGTCGGTGGCGTCGCCGGTGCCGGTGAAGGCGGACCGGCTCGGGCCGGTCGAGCCGTACCCGGCGCACCGCGGGGTGCTGCTGCGCAAGACGCTGCGGGCCGGGCAGACGCCGACCCTGGAGACGGTCGACGAGCTGCCGTCGGTGGTGCTTTTCACCGGGATCAGCGCGCCAGGCAACCCGGACCTCAGCTCGCACAGCTACGTGACGCAGGCCGTGGCCACGGTGTCGGAGCTGACCCCGGCGGGCTGGACGATGCAGCAGCTCGTCGAGGACGTGGCGGCGGATTGGGTGTGGGCGCGGTTCTACGCCCGGCACCTGCCGGGCACCCGGGCCCCACTGGAGCTGGCCCAGGTGTCCGAGCTGGACACGACGAGGCGGCTGGGCCCGGTCGCGCGGGTCACGGTGGAGGAGTTCGACGCGCTGCCGGAGATCGCGGACGGCTGGCGTGAGGTGACGGTGCGCCTCGACACGCCGTACCTGTCCGACGGGGTGGGCGAGACGACGTACTGGACGTTCACCAGCAGCGCGGGCGGGCAGTCGCCGTGGCAGGTCCTCGGCGTCGACGCGAACCCGTGGAGCACCCAGCCGGCCGGGTGGGAGGCGGACCCCGGGTACGGCGGCCGCACGGCGTGGGCGGTGGTGGACGGGCAGTCCGACGAGTCGGCGGACCTGACGCTGATGTTCGCGCAGGAGATGGACGCCGTCCTGGGCCTCGACGTCGAGCCGGCGGTGCAGCCGCTGACCGTCGTCGACGACCAGTGCGACTGGCCGGCGAGCAGGATCCCGACCGGCATCCGCTACCACCGGCTGTCGTGGCTGGCGGTCAACTCGTCGGTGGTGGCCGGCTGGAGCTGCTACGAGGTGCAGCGCCAGGACGACACGATGGCCGCCGACGAGTGGGAGACCATCGCGAAGGTGGTCGAGCCGTCCGTGACGGCGGTCGACGACTACGAGGCGCGGGTGGGCGTCGAGTCGCGGTACCGGATCAGGATGGTGCACCGCCTCGGGATCGCCGGGCCGTGGTCGCCTCCGGTGGCGGCGACGATCGCCGCGCCGGGCGTGGAGGGCCGCAACGTCGACACCGGGGTGCTGATCCTGACCAGCAACCACAACCCGGCCGCGAACCTGGCGTACGTGGAGAACTTCGACCGGTCGTCGGTGGAGGACTTCACGTTCCCCGAGGCGGAGCAGGTCGAGCTGCAGGAGATGTTCGACCGGGACTTCCGGACGGCGTTCCGGCCGCTGGAGCGCGGCGGCGTCGAGTTCACCCGGACGGTGCTGGTCAACCAGGCGGCGGTGCCGCCGGCCACGATGGACCGCGGCTTCACCGACCTCCGGGACCTGGCGTGGGACACGGTGCCGTACGTGTGCGTGCGCGACGAGCTACGCAACCGGTGGCTGTCGACGCTGCTGGTGCCGTCGGCGTCGGTGAAGCGCCGCAAGGCGGGGCAGCTCCAGCTGGCGCAGGTGCAGGTGGTGGAGGTGACGGCGACGCCGGCCCCGCTGGACGGCGGCCCGGCCGCGTGTGAGGGCCTGCGGCCGGAGGGCCAGGTGCCAGCGGTGACGGCGGGCACGCCGGTGCCTGCGGCCGGCCTCGCCCCCGGCGTGTTCGAGGACCTGTTCAACCGGAACGTGTCGGGCGGCCTGGGCAACGGCTGGACGATCGCCGAGGGCGCGGCGGTGGACTACTCGGTGGCCGCCGAGGCGGCGACGATCAACCTGGCCGGCGGCGGCTCCCGCACGGCGGTGGTTGGCGCGGGCTGGGAGGACGTCGACGTCCAGGCGCGGTTCCAGTTCAGCGCGGTGGCGACGGGCCAGCCGATCAACGCGTACCTGGTCGGCCGGTACCAGGCCCTCGGCACGCACTACCGGGCGCGGCTGGCCGCGCAGACCGACGGCAAGCTGGGCGTGGCGATCGAGCGGGTCGTGAACGGCGTGCTGGGCAATGTCACGGCGCTGGCGACGGTGCGGGCCACCAACGGCGTCGACCTACTCGGCTACCAGGCGGGGCCGTGGTACTGGATGCGGTTGCAGGTCCGCGACGGGGCGGTCCGGGTGGCGGTGTGGCCGGACGGTCAGCGCATGGCCCGGTGGGAGCAGTCGGCGAAGGACACCACCATCGCCGGCGCCGGGCAGATCGGTGTGCGGGGCGTGCTGACTGCCGGCAACACGAACGCGGCCCCGACGGTCAAGGTCGCCGAGCTGACGGTGTGGCAGCCGGCGACGAACGACCTGGACGTGCGGGTGGAGCTGCGGCCGACCGGGGACGAGTGGACGGCGGAGCTGTCGCGCACCGACGACAACGGCGGCACGACCGGCTGGAAGCTGACCGCCGACCCGGTGCAGACCTGCCTCAACCTGTGGGGCGGCGCCGGGTTCACCGCCTGCCACGGGCTCGCGCCGAGCACGCGGGCGCTGGTGGTGACCCGGCAGCGGCGGTGGCTGCGGGTGACGTACCGCAACGACGTGTTCGGGCAGGGCACCGCGGACTACTGGTCGTCGGAGGACGGGCTGAACTGGACGCAGGAGTCGATGGTGCAGGCGCCGCCGGAGCCGCCGACCGTCGACCCCGGCCAGCTGGCGCTGGTGCTGACCGGCGACGTGACCGTGGCGCGGGCCGAGGTGCGCCAGGGCGTCGACGGGCCGGTGCTGGCCGCCCCCGACTTCGAGAGCCAGGCGGCCGGCACGACGCGGTTCGCCGACGCGCAGGGCAACACGTGGGAGGTGGATGGTCGTGGCATCTGCGCCCCCGCCTGACCTGCTCGACCTGCCCGCGTGGCGGGGGCAGCGGTCGGCGTCGTTCCGGTTCGACCTGATCGACGGGCGGACCGGCGTGCGGCGGGGTGAGCTCACGCCGCTGCGGGACAGCTCGCCGAGCCTGAGCCACGACAGCACGTCGACGATCCCCCGGCGGCTGTCCGGGGTGACCCTCGGCGTGGACGACGCGAAGCGGATCAACCAGCTGACCGACCGGATCGCGCCCCGCATGGTGCTGGGCGACGGCAGCGAGTACCGGCTGGGCCGCTACCTGGTGTCGGACTCGTCGGACCTTGTGACCAGCGCCGGGTCGACGGCACCGCTGACGCTGCTGGACGAGATGTTCGTGGTCGACCAGGAGCTGGACGTCGGCTTCGACGCGGGCGGGCAGCTCGTCGACCAGGTGGCCGCGCGGCTGGTCGACGGGCTGCCGATCGGGCCGCTGGTGGTCGACGCGACGGAGTTCACGTCGGTGGCGGCCTGGTCGCCGGGCACGTCGCGGGCGAACGCGCTGCGGGATCTGGCCGCGTCGGGCGGGTACCTCATGCCGTGGTTCGACCATCGGGGCTGGCTGCGGCTGCGGCGGGCGTTCGACCCTGCCGACGAGGCGGTGACGATCGACCTGGACGCCTCCCGGCGGGTGATCCGAGGGTCGATCTCGCGGGGCACGGACCTGCTGACCGCGCCGAACCGCTTCGTGGTGGTGTCGAACGATCCCGGCGAGGACGCGGAGCCGGTCGTCGGGGTGTACGACGTGCCGGCGTCGGCGCCGCACTCGATCGCGCAGCGCGGGTTCGTGCTGCCGAAGACGGTCGACGTGCAGGTGCGATCGCAGGCGCAGGCGACGGTGTACGCGCGGACGCTGGGGCTCCAGCAAACGGTGTACGAGGTGGTGGAGCTGAGCACCCCGGTGGACCCGCGGCACGACGCGTACGAGGTGGTGCGCTGGGACGGGGTGCAGTGGTTGGAGGTGGCCTGGGCGATGCCGCTGGCGCCGGGCGGGGAGATGCGGCACACGCTGCGGCGGGCGTACTCGGAGACGGAAGGCGGGGAGGCATGAGCGAGGGCGGGAGGCCGGGCCTGGCGGTGCCGGTGAAGGCGCTCGCCGAGGCGGTGCTGGAGAAGGCGGTCCGGCTCGGGCTGACGTGGCGGCTGCGGCCGGCGACGGTGACGAGCGTGGCCAGCGACGGGACAATCCGGGCGCTGCACGACGGCGACACCCAGGCGATCCGGGTGACGTCGATGATCGGCGCGGTGCCGGTGCGCTCCCGGGTGATGGTGATGAAGTCGCCGCCGGCCGGGAACCACATCGTCGGCCTGGTCGGCTCGCCGGGTACGGGCGCGCCGACGGGGCCGGTGCAGGCGTTCACGCAGAGCGGGACGTTCAAGGTGCCGGCCGGCGCGCGGTGGATCCGGGCGTACGGGGTCGGCGGCGGCGGTGGTGGCGGCGGGGTGACCGGCGTGTCCGGCGGCAACGGCGCGGCTGGTGGCGGCGGTGGCGGCGGCTACTGCGAGAGCGTGTGGTCGGCGGCCGAGCTGCCCGCCGAGGTGCAGGTGACGGTCGGCATCGGCGGCGCTGGCGGGGCGTTCGGGGCCGGCGGCACGGGCGGGGACACGAGCTTCGGGGGGCTGTGGACGGCTGGCGGCGGCGGCTCCGCCCCCGGGGTGAGCGCGATCGTCGGCGACCAGGCCGGCGGGCGCGGCAGTGGCGGCAGCGCGGTGGGCGGGAACGTGCTGAACTCGCCTGGCGAGTACGGCGACTACAACCGGACCCTCGACTCCCGGCACACGTTCCGGGGCAAGGGCGGCAACTCGCTGCTCGGGTTCGGGGCGAACTCGTCCGGGTCGGTCAGCGGTGACGCGCCGAGCGCCCTCGGCTGGGGTGGTGGCGGGGCCGGCGCGATCGGCCAGGCGACGTCGCGGCGTGGTGGCAGCGGCAAGGGCGGCCTGGTGATCGTGGAGGTCGTCTACTGACCGCCTGACTTGGCCTTGGAAACAGCGCAGCCCCGGATCGCGAAATCCGGGGCTGTGCTGCGTTCACGTGGAGACACCAGCATAGCGGCCCGCGTCGACGGCGAGCAAAGCGCCGCGCCGCCGTACATACAATATTGACGCATGGGCCCGATTTCGATACAATGTCTTTGTACGTATCGCCGCCCCTATCAGGAGGTTTGGAGTGGGCAAGGCATTGGTCGTGGCCTGGGGTCACGAGTTCGTGGACGAAGTGGTGGACGCCCTCGGCGACGCCGAAGTGGACGTCGTGGTCGGCAAGCCGACCGTCGCGCAGTGGCGCAGAGCGCCGCTGGTGCTGATCGACGCCCGCGTGCTGACGCTGGCGGCCGGGATGCCGGCGCACCCGCGGATGGTGGTCGTCGCTCCGGAGAAGCTGGACGGTGACCGGCTGGTCGCCGCCGCCCGCGGCTGGCAGGCCGAGTACCCGGACGTGCCGGTGTACCACCTGCCGACCGGCGCGCAGGCCGTCCGGCAGTTGGTCGCCGAGGCGGCCAACGGCCAGGCGGCCGAGGTGCGGATCGGCGTGGTCGGCGGCCACGGTGGCGCCGGGGCGACGACCCTGGCGGTGGCGCTGGGGCTGGTCGCGGCCGAGGAGGGGCGGCGCACGCTGCTCGTCGACGCGGCCGGGCGTGCCGGCGTGGACGACCGGCTGGGCACGCCGGCCGACGAGCTGCGCGTGGTCGACGAGTCGTTCCAGCCGCTGCGGGCGGTCGAGCGGCACGCCGCCGAGGTGAAGGTGGTCGACCTGGACCGGGCGCTGGACGCCGGCCAGGTCGAGGTCGCCCGGCAGTGCGACATGGTGCTGCTGGTCGCCAACGCGGGGCGCAACCCGATGGCCAGCCGGCGGGTCGCCGCGAAGCTGTCCGAGCAGGGCGTGCGGTGGGCGCTGGTGCCGACGTGGATGCACGACACGGTGGCGCAGGAGATCGCCCGGGAGTTCGCGGTGCGGCTGCTGGACGAGGTGCCGCTGGAGCCGCCGTCGATCTTCTCGGACGGGCGGGTGCACCTGCTGGACCGCTGCCCTCTCCTCGACCTGGCGCGGGACCTGCTGCGCAGCGCGCCGTACGCCGCCGCCCGGGTGGCGGCCTGACCATCCCCGGCGGTGCCGTACATTGACGTTGTACGGAAACCGGCCGTGGGAGGAGAGGAACAGTGAAGGTGAACCAGGCGAAGTTGAAGGCGGTCACACGGCGGATCGCGGCCGACCTGATGACGCCGGGCCCGGTGGAGATCCCCTCGATGGTGGGGCTCAAGGAGCTGGTTCGCATGTTCGGCGTGAAGGACAACACGCCGTACCAGTGGCGGTCCAAGGGCCAGCTGCCCAAGGAGGACGGCGAGGTCAGCAACAACCCACAGTGGAAGCTCATGACAATCTACGCCTGGGCCGAGAAGACCAACCGGAAGATCGTGTGGGACCCGTGGGACGTCCTCGAAGCCGACGGCGAGGCGGCGTAGAGATGAGCAGCGCCGATCCCATTGCGGCCCTACACATCCGGTGTAGGGTGCCGGAAAACGCACCGACCCCGCCAGGCGGTCATCTGGCGGGGCCGAAGGTGAACCCGGAACGGAGAAGAACGGGTCGCAAGCGCATCGTACGCCAGTTCGGGCGACGGTGCGCTGGCGGCGCTGCACAGAGAGGCCGCCTGCATGGTGGACCGGTGGACGGTCGAGCGCGCGGTCAGGAGCAAGGAGTGCGACCTGGAGCCTCCTGGTCGGCACCTCGTCCTGACGCTGCTCACCTGGTGCGACCCCAAGACGGCGATGATCCCCGAGCGGTTCACGCCGAGCCTGACCGATCTCCAGCACGCGACGGGCATGGTCCGGTCGACGGTCACGAAGTGGCTCAACCGACTGGAGGGCAAGGGCGGGGAGGACGGCGAGGAGCGCCCGGAGCGCAAGTGGGTGTGGCGCGAGCGGCCGACGGTCGCGGACGCCCGGCGCAAGAAAGCGAAGACGTGCTATCGGCTGGACGTGCCGCCGGACCTTCTGCGCGTGCTCCTCGAGAAGGGGGTAGTTGGTCCGCGTGCCGGACCAGCCGCGCCCGAATCGCCCGGGTCTGGTAGTCCGGTGGACGGACCAGTGAAGGGCCAAGTTGGTCCGGCACGCGGACTAGAGCTAGTCCGCCAGACGGACCGAGTTAGTCCGCCACGCGGACTCAATACATACAGAGAACCAATGGAACCGGTTGGGGGCCGTACCGCGAGCGGTGTCGACCACCGGTACGTCGAGGGGCCGAACGGCGCATGTGCCCATCCCGGGTGCAGGAAGTCGGCTCCGCTGCACGGGCCCGCGCTGCGGGCCGTGCCCGAGAAGGGAAGGAGAGTGATCGGGGAGTGAGGGTGTACCTCGCGCCGGTCGACGTCGCGCAGTGCGCGACGTGCAGCGGCGTGCTCGTGGCCGCCGGAGACGACTGGCGGCACCGCGAGGGCACGGGTTGCACCGAGCTGGCCGAGCCGGTGATCTGCCGGTACCCGGACTGCGGCCTGCCGGCCGCTGTCGGGAGCGAGGCTTGCGCGGGCTGCGCGGGTGCTTTTTCGTCGGTCGTAGGTGTCGGGTCGCAGTGCTCGGCGGCGACCGTATAGAATCTATGTAGGACGTTCGTTCACGTGGAAAGGAACGACATGAGTTCGAGGTTCATGCCAGCCAGCCGGAAGCAGGCGAAGGCGCGGATCGCCCTCGCCGGGCCGAGCGGTGCCGGCAAGACCCTGACCGGGTTGAAGCTGCTCTACACGCTGACCGGCGCGCAGACCGTCGCCGACGGCATCGAGCGGATCGCGTTCGTCGACACCGAGCGGGACTCGGCGGACAAGTACGCGGTCAACCCGGAGCTGCCGGGCGTCGGCGACATGACGCCGGACGAGGCGGGCGGCTACGGGTTCTCGAAGATCAGCCCGGTGCGGTACGACCCGCGGCAGCTCGTGGAGCTGATCGACGAGGCGGCCCTGGCCGGGTTCACGGGCTTCATGCTCGACTCGGCGTCGCACTACTGGTTCGGGCCGGGCGGCATCCTGGAGCTGGTCGACCTGTTCGCCCGCAACCACGGCGGCCGGTCGATGGACGGCTGGAAGGACGTGCGCCCGATCGAGCGGGCGTACATCGAGGCGCTGATGAGCTTCCCCGGGCACGTCGTGGTGTGCCTGCGGTCGAAGCAGAAGTACGAGATCACCGAGGGCAGCGACGGCAAGAAGCAGGTGTCCAAGCTGGGCATGCAGCCCGACCAGCGCGACGGGCTGGAGTACGAGTTCGACCTGGTGGGCGACCTCGACCAGGACCACTACCTGCGGGTGACGAAGAGCCGGTGCGTGGCGCTGTCCAACCAGGTGATCCACAAGCCGGACGCGGAGCTGGGCCACCAGCTGCTCGACTGGCTGGACAACGGCGAACCGCCGAAGGACCTCGACTGGCCGAAGGTCCTGGCGGCATGCGCGTCGCGGGAGGACCTGTCCGTGCTGTGGCAGCGGGCGCAGCGCCTCGGCAAGACGCAGAAGCTGCGGGACGCCTTCAACGCGCGGGGCGCGGAGATCGCCGCCGCGCGGCGAGCGGCCGAGGCCCCGGGCACCCAGCTCGACAACGCGCTGACCGAGGCGGCCGGCGCGCGCAGGTCCGACCCCGACGAGTCGGAGGAGGCTGGCGCGCAGCAGTCCCGCGACGCGGCGCGGATGGCGCGGGCCAACGGCCGGCAGCCCGAGACGGCGGGAGCGGCCCGGTGAGCGCCGTGCAGCAGCAGGCCATGCGGGCAGCGGTGTTGAAGGCCCTGATGGACGAGGTGCGCAAGGCGTACGACGCCGCGCGGGCCGACGCCGACAGCAGCCTGGTCGAGCTGAACGGCGAGCTGGGCGTGACGACGATCGAGGTCCGGCTGCCGGGCTACGGCGCGGCCGTGGCGCAGGTGACGCTGACCGAGCCGAAGACCGGCTTCGTGGTCGACGAGGGCAAGTTCGTCGACTGGTGCAGGTTGGAGCACCCGACCGAGGTGCAGACGACCGTCCCGGCGCCCGTCGACACCGTGCGGCCGGCGTTCCGCAAGGCGCTGCTAGGCCGGATGCGGGTCGAGCGGGACGGCACGGTGGTCGACGGCGAGACGGGCCGGGTCCTCGACTTCGTGGAGGTCGCGGAGCCGCCGCCGCCGTCGACGACGCTGACCTTCAAGAAGGGCGGCCGGGAGGAGGTGGCGGCAGCCTACCGGGACGGTCGGCTGGCGCTACCGGAGCTGCTGGCGCTGCCGGCGGCCGAGCAGGAGTGAGCGGGTGCGGGGCCGGGCGGAGGGCGACCTTCGCCCGGCCCCGCGCCACATCGGAGCCGGGGAGGTGGGCGGTGACGATCGACGCGCGGCTGGTCCGTGACAGCCTGGTCGACGTGGAGGCGTTCGCCGCCGCCGCCGAGGCCGGCCCGGTCGGGGTGTGCGACTCCTGCGGCGGGCTGCTCGACGGCTCGGTGCCGGAGGGCGGCGGCCTGGTGTGGCTGACGACCAGC
>NZ_RJLN01000060.1 GCF_003725545.1 Micromonospora solifontis
GCGGCCCACGCCGCCGCCCCTGCGGTCCACCGGCGGCCCTGCCGGCGACTCGGCAACGGGCGGGAAAGCGCGAATCGGACACGACCAGGCGTGGCCGTCGCTACGGTCGATGAAGGGCCCGAGGGCCCGCCGCGCCGATCCCGCCACCGCAGGAGCAGCTCGTGCCCTTCGCCGCACCGGAGCCACCCGCCGGCCGGCTTCCGGTTCGTGACCCGGAGTCGCCCCGACGGGTGACCCTGCTGGAGCTCTTCTTCGACCTGGTGTACGTGGTCGCGCTCTCCCTCATCTCCCGCGGGATGATCACCGACCTGAGCTGGGAACGCGCCTTCCAGTCCCTGATCATCCTGATGGCGATGTGGTGGACCTGGGCGATCACCACCCTGGTCACCGACATGTACGATCCGCAGCGCCCGCAGATCAAGGTCCTGATCGTCGCGGTGATGTTCGGGGCGTTGCTGATGACCACCGCCATCCCCGAGGCCTTCGCCGCCCGCGGGTTGGTCTTCGCCGGGACGTACGTGGCGATCCATATCGGACGCGGGCTGTACCTCATGCCGGCCGTCCGCCGCCACCGGCAGACCCAGCGACGCGCGGCCCGGATCTTCGTCTGGTTCGCCGTCTCGTCGGTGCCGTGGCTGGTCGGTGGGGCCCTGGCCCACGGCCACGCCCGGGAGTGGCTCTGGACGCTGGCCCTGGCGATCGACTACCTGGGCTTCCGGCTGGCCTATCCGGTGCCCGGCCTCGGCGTCGTGCCGGACGCCCAGCGCAACGTCACCGCCGAGCATCTCTCCGAGCGCTACCAGCAGTTCTTCATCATCGCCCTGGGCGACGCCATACTGGTCACCGGCACCGTCTTCAGCCTGCACCACTCCGAGGTCGAGAACATCGGCGCCTTCACCATCGCCTTCGGCACCACGCTGCTGCTCTGGCGGATCTACGTCCACAAATCCGGGGAGCTGCTACCGCACGCCATCGCCCGGTCGAAGCAGCCGAACCGGTTCCTGAACACCGCGCCGTACACCCACCTGCTGCTGGTGGCCGGGGTGGTGACCTCGGCCGCGGGCTTCGACCTGGTGCTGCTCCATCCGATCGGGCACACCCCACCGGCCTGGCTGGCGGTCATCCTCGGCGGGCCGGCGATGTTCCTCGCCGGTCGCGCCGCCTTCGAGTACGAGGTGTTCAGCCGGGTCTCCCTCTCCCGCCCCGGCGGGCTGCTGGCGCTGCTCACCATCGCGCCGGCCGGGCTGTTCCTCGCGCCGATCTACACCGCGCTCGGCGCCATGCTGGTGCTGGCCGGCGTGGCGATCGCCGACCACCTGCGCAGCCGGGGGCGGCCGCCGGAGGAGCCCGCCCCGCCGCACTGACCGCCCGGCATGGTCGGAATCAGCCGCGCCGGCCGCCGCGCGCCGTTTGACCGGACACCCGTTCTGGGTATCACGCCTGCACCTCGAATCCACCACTACCCGTGGAGGCAACCTAATGCGCGGCACCTCGATAGTCGGCGTCCTGGTCGTCATCTGGCTCATCATCGGCGCTATCGCCGCCGGCCAGCGCGGCTACTACAGCAACGACGACAAGAACTGTGCCGAGGCGGGCACCATCCTGGTCACCATCGTGGCCGGCCCGCTGAACTACATCGGCGCCAACCCCAAGGTGGACTGCAAGCTTCCCGAGCCGTCCAAGTAGGTCCCCCCGCCCTCCGGCCCGCGCCCGCTCCCCCGCGGCGCGGGCCCTGTCGTGTCCGGCCCCACCCGGGCGCCGCCGGCGGTCGCGGTTTCCGGCGTTTGTCGGGCGGGCCTGGCGGTGAAGCCCCGGGCTGAGCCGGCGCGGCGCTCAGCCGCCGACGTGGATGCCGGGGCGGCGGGTGGGATCCGGCTCGGACTTGCGGATGATCTCGCGGACCACCGGCGGGGTGTCGCCGCGGCCGAGGATCAGGTAGCGCAGCAGGTGTGCGATCGGGTTGCCCTCGGACCACTCGAAGTGGCAGTGCGGCCGGATCCCGGTGGCGTCCCGCAGGGCCAGCAGGATGGCGGCGATGGCGTTCGGCGCGGCCGCGCTGCTGGCGCGCAGGATCCGGTAGCCGCCGGATTCCACCCCGTGTACCCGCAGCACCCCGCTGAACTGCGACGGATCCGAGACGTCGATCTCCAGGAAGAGCACGTCGGCGGCGCCGGGCACCGGGTTCATGCCGCGCTGCGCCCGCTCCTTGACCCGGTACTCCTTCACCGAGCCGCGCTGCCGCTTGTTGGCGATCAGGTGCAGCCGGCCGTCGTGGGCGATCGAGTCGGCGATGAACCTGCGGGCCGGCTCGTCGAACTCGATCCGCTCGGCCCGCAACTCGGTGGTCCGGGACACCCGGGAGATCAGCGAGACGGCGATGATGCCCGCGATGAACAGGCCGGAGATGGCGATGCCGTCGGGCTTCGCGACGACGTTCTCGGTGAGGGCGTAGAGGAGCACCACGGTGAGCACCGCGAAGCCCACCCCGGCCAGCCGGTGCCGGGAGGCGTACGCCGCGATGGTCACCGCGATCGAGGCGGAGACCATCATCGCCAGGATCCCGGTGGCGTACGCCCCGGCCTGGGCGTTGACGTCGGCCCGGAAGGCGACCGTGATGGCGATGCTGATCGCGGTGTAGACCAGCACCACCGGGCGGACCGCCCGCCCCCACTCCGGAGCCATGCCGTACGCGGGCAGGTAGCGGGGCACGATGTTGATCAGACCGGCCATCGCGGACGCCCCGGCGAACCAGAGGATCAGGATGCTGCTGATGTCGTAGACCGTGCCGAACCCCTCGCCCAGGTGCTCGTGCGCCAGCCACGCGAGGGCCCGCCCGTTGGCGGCCCCGCCGGGCTGGAACTCCTCTGGCGGGATCAGCACGGTGGTGACGAACGTGGTGGCGATGAGGTAGACGGACATGATCAGCGCCGCGGTGGCGAGCAGCCTGCGGGTGTTGTGGATGCGGGCCCACAGCCGTGCCTCCGGGTCCGGGCCGTCGCCCTTCACCAGCGGCATCATGCTCACCCCGGTCTCGAAGCCGGACAGCCCGAGCACCAGCAGCGGGAAAGCGAGCACGCTGGTACGCAGCACATCGCCGACCCCGCCGAGCCCGGTGAGCCGGCCGGTCCAGTCGCCGACCGTCCCCGGGTCGGCGACGACCTCGGCCAGGCCGGCGAGCACGATCACCGCGTTCAGCGCGAGGAAGACCGCGACCAGCGGGATGGCCACCTGCACCGCCTCGCTGAACCCCATCAGGAACACCCCGCCCAGGATCAGCAGCAGCACGACCGTCACCAGCACGGCGGCGGTGCCGCCGTGCGGGAAGGACTCCGGCAGGACCGGGTTCTCCAGCAGGTGGACGGTGGCGTCGGCGGCGGACAGGGTGATCGTGATGATCCACGAGGTGGCCACGAAGCCGAGCAGCAGCAGCACGAAGATCTTGCCGCGCCAGAACGGCAGCAGCCGTTCCAGCATGGCGACCGACCCCTGGCCGTGCGGGCTCTCCCGGGCCACCCGCCGGTACATCGGCAGCATGCCGAACAGGGTCAGCGCCACGATCAGCAGGGTCGCCAGCGGGGAGAGCGCCCCGGCCGCGACCGCGGCGATGCCGGGCAGGTAGGACAGGGTGGAGAAGTAGTCGACGCCGGTCAGGCACATCACCTGCCACCACGGGTGCGCGGGGGCCTGGTGCTCGCGGGTCTCCGGGCCGACCGCCTGCACCCGGTGCTGGAAGAGCCACCGGGCCAGCGGGCGCGTCGGCTCGGCCGGGCGGGCCGGGGTGTCCACGCACGCGGGCACCCCGACCGGCCCCGGCCCCGTCCGGTGGCCGTGTTCCGGGTCGCGCGCCGCCCGCAGCGCCCGGTCCGCGGCGGCGGTCTGCGCCTGGTTGCGCCGCCCCCGCCCGCGCCGGGGCTGCCCCCCGTCCCGCCCGTCCGCCATCTGCACCCCTTCAGGCCCTGCCCCGACCGTAGGGCCGCGCCCGTGCGGGTCGCGGCATGTTGCGGTATCCGGTGGGCCGAAAACCGCAACATGCCGCAGGCCGCGTGGCGGATCGGGCCGCGCCGGCCGGGCTCAGCCGGGGGGCGTACGCACGGCCTCCCGCAGTGCCTCGGGGTCGGTCACGGTCACCGTGACGGCCGGGTGGCGCGGCCAGGGGCCGGGTGCCAGGGCCGGCACCGGGGTGGCGAAGCGGAGGCAGACCCCGGCGGCCACACTGCTGCCGAAGGTCACCCCGCCGTCGGCCAGGGACAGGCGCGGCCCGATCGCCCGCCACCAGCGGTACGGGCCGCCGAGTTCCGCCCCGGTGACGTTGCCGCGGGCGGTACGCAGCAGCCACGGGCCGAACCGGACGACCAGCTCGTCGGGGCCCAGCTCGACCCGGGCGGTCTCCGGGCGTATCCCGAGCAGGGCCAGGGGCAGCCGGAACGCCGGGTCGAAGCGGAACGCGAAGCGGCGGTTCGGGCCGGCTCCGGCGGGGTCGTCGTGGGCCATGGCGGCGACGTACCCGGCGGGGCCGGTCCGACACCCGGTCAGCCCGGACCGGCCCAGCCGCCACCCCGCCCACCGGGGCCGGCCGGCACCCCCCGGGCCGGCCGGCCCCCTTCTCCTCGGGTCATCCGCGCAGGTCCAGGCGGTCGGCGAGCCAGGCGATCCGGTCGTCGCGGACCAGGGCGGCGCCGAGGTCGTGCTCCTCGCCCGGATAGAGCGAGACCCGGGCCCGCGGTGCGGCCGCGGCGAAGGCGGCGCGGGTGTCCGGGCCGACGAACCGGTCCGCGGCGGCGAACTGGAGGTACGCCCCGGCGCCGAGCCGCCCCGCCAGGTCCACCGGGTCGAGTCCGGCGAACACGGCGCGGTAGGCGGCCCGCTGCGCCTCGGGCAGCTGGAGCCAGTACAGGTCGAACCAGTTCGCCCAGGTGGTGTCCGGCGCGAGGAGCACGGCGGTCCGCAGCCCGGGCTCCCCGGCGGCCAGGCCCGCGGCGTACATGGCGCCGTAGTCGTGGCCGACCACGGCGGTGCGGGTCCGGTCCACGCCGGGCTCGGCGAGCAGCCGCCGGTACGCCTGCCGCACCGCGTCGAGCTGGGCGGTCACCGCGGCGCGGTCCCGGGCGTCGCCGACCGGGTCGCCGGCCCACGGGAAGGTGAGCTGGGGCAGCACGGCGACCACCCCGCGCCCGGCCAACGCGGTCGCCTCGGCGAGGAACTCGGTCCGGTCCTGGCTGGCCCGGCCCGGTTCGAACCAGTGCAGGCCCAGCACACCGGCCAGCCCGCCGCCCGTGCGCTGCGGGCGCACCAGCCAGGCCCGCACGGACGGCTGCCCGGGCACCGGGATCTCGATGTCCCGGACCACCACGGCGTCGGGATGCCCCCCGGCGGCGGCCTGGGCGGGCGCCTCCGCCCGTGCCCCGCCCGGACCGACGAGCGCGCCGGTCACCAACAGCACCGCGGTGGACACGAGTACGCGCAGACGTCGCATCACACACCTCCATAGGTTTTTAAACGCGTTTTACAGATGATGACGGTAGGATGGCCGGCGGCGAGCGGTCAAGGCGGGAGGTACGGCGGACGTGTCGGCAACCGGACGGCGGAACGGGCCCGGATGAGTGCGGTGCCACCCCTGGAACCCGCGCTGCGGCTGGCCATCGCGCTGCTGCACAGCTACTGGGTGCTCCAGGATCCGGTCGACCAGCTCTCGGTGACCCGGCTGCGGGCCACCGGTCGCGAGCTCGGCCTCGCCGAGGTCACCGACCCGCTCGGCGAGGCGGACCTGCCCCGGCTGCGGGACCTGCGGGAGCGGCTCTACCAGGTCTTCGCCGCGCCCGATCCGGCCGCCCGGGTGGCCACCCTCAACGAGGTGCTAACGGAGGTCAGCGCGGGCACCGTGGTCGAGTCCACCCCGGAGGGCGACCTGCGGCTGACCCCGCTGCCCCGAGCCGCACCGATCGGACCGTTCGCCGCCACGGTCACCGGGGCGCTCGCCCGGGCCGCGACGACCGGCGGGGCGGACCGGTTCGGGGTCTGCGCGGCCGATCCCTGCCGGGCGCCCTACCTGGACCGGACCCGGGCGGGCCGGCAGCGGTACTGCTGCGAGCTGTGCAACAACCGGGCCGCCGCGGCGGCGTACCGGAGCCGGTCCCGGCGCGGCTGAGTCAGGCCAGCGCGGCGGTCCACCGGTCCACCTGCGCGTCGAGCAGGTCGGCGATGGCCCGCCAGTAGGGGCCGTCCTGCGCGTGGATCCGCGCCCACGGCTGCACCCCGTCCCGGGCGCCCCGGCGCAGCAGGTCCGACATGGCTCGGGCGCGCGGGCCGAGCAGGGCGGCCAGGGCGGGCCGGTCCGCCGCCGGCAGGCCGTAGCCGTCGACGAAGACGCGCAGCCGGGCGGCGGACTCGTCGAGGGGGCGATCCGGGCGCAGCCCGGCCATGCTCTGCGCCGCGTACGCCAACTCCCAGCCGCGGGTGCCCGGCCCTGCGCCGTCCCAGTCGATCAGCACCCAGCCGCGGGCGGACCGGACCAGGTTCCACGGCGCGGCGTCGTGATGGCAGATCAGCTCCTCGCCGTCCGGCGGGATGACCCGCTGCCACACCGCACCGGGCGGGGGCACGAAGGTGGCGGTCGCCCGGTGCAGGTCGGCCAGGAACGCGCCGATCGACGCCAACTCCGCCCGGGTGTACGTGCCGCGCGGGTCGCCCAGCTCCCCCGGGACGTACTCCAGCACCTGGCGGCCCCGCTCGTCGCGGCCGAACGGCCGGGGCGCGCCGGCGAAGCCCACCGCGTGCAGGTGGGCGAGCAGGGCGTCGACGGCGTCGGTCCACGGGCCGGCCGGCCGCCGGACGGTGTCGCCGACCCGCACCACGCCGGCGGTCACGTTGCCCACCAGCGGCTGCTCCACCGGCCCATCCTCGCACCCGGGCGGCGGGGCGGCGTCCCCGCGTTCCCCCCGGACGAGGGAACGCGGGGACCCCCCGTCCCGGCTACTGCAGGAACGCCCCCAGCGGCGACAGCAGCAGCCGGCCGAGCAGCGCGGCGTTGTCGTCCAGCCGCGTCCGCTCACACTCGCGGGCCTCCGGGTCGTGCCGGCAGCGCCAGATCTTCTGCGCGTTGCGCCAGGCCACGTTGCGGGTGTACTCCACCAGCTCGCCCTGGTACCAGTCGTCGATGTCGCCGTTGACCATGTCGATCATGAGCTGCCAGTGGTCCAGGTAGCCCCGGCGCAGCTCGGGGATCCGCTCGGCGAAGATCCTGTTGATCTCCAGGTAGTCGCGGTGCTGGTCGCTGCCGTCGACCGGCTCGGACTCCAGGCTCTCCAGCGTGGTCACCAGGGCGAACGGCAGGTCGTAGTTGATGTGGGCGTTCACCCCGGCGGCAGCCGACGGCAGCGGCCGGGCGTCCGGGCCGCGCATCCGCTTGAACAGGCAGGACCACGCCTTCGGCGTGCTCGGGCTGGACTCGGTCCAGAAGCGCAGCGCGTCGAAGTACCGGGCGGCGAACTCCACGTCCAGCCGGGCCAGGAAGACCGGGTCCACGAACCGGTCGTCGTAGAGGCCGTCGAGCACCGTGGTGGTGATCACCAGGTAGAGCTTGTTGAAGTCCGCGAGCGGGCAGCTGGCCTCCAGTGGAGGCAGCCGGACCAGCAGATCCTGCAGCTTGGTGAGATGGTCGACGACCGCCGGCACGTCGGCGGGGTGGTCGGCGAGCAACCCGACGATGTCCTGGTGCACAGGACCCCAGACCGGTTCGGTCATCTTTCCTCCACAGTGGCCGGCGCACTCCCCGACGGCGCCGGCACCTCGGACAGCCTGTCAGCCGGCGTACGTCGGCCGGATCAGTAGAACGACGTATTCGCGCGACCGCGCCTACTCCGGCCCGTGGCGCAGGAAGATCGCGCTGGCCTGGACCCGGGTGCGGACCTGGAGCTTGTCGAAGATGTGCGACACGTGCACCCCGATGGTCCGCTCGCTGATGAACAGCCGCTGGCCGATCTCCTTGTTGGTCAGTCCCTCCGCGACCGCGGCGAGCACCTCCCGCTCCCGGGCGGTCAGCGTGGCCAACTCGTCCACCGCCGGGGCGGCGGCGGGAGCGGCCGTCCGTTGCCGGGGGGCCGGACGCGGGTCGGCGGCGGTACGCTCCTCCAGCGTCACCCGGGCCCGCCCGGCCAGGGTACGGATCTCCGAGCTCAGCGGCACCGCGCCCAACGCCTGCGCCATCCGGTACGCCTCGGTGAGCAGCCGGGCCGCGGTGGCCGGGCGGCGGCGCCGGACCAGCAGCGCCTCGGCCTGGCGCAGCCGCGAATAGGCGGCCGGATAGGGGTGGTTGCGCAGGTCCCACTCGGCGGCCGACCGGGCCCACAGCTCCGGGTCGCCATGGTCGTCGAGCCGGCTCAGCTCCGCCGCGCAGAGCGCCAGGAACCCGTCCGCCACGTACCGCACCGGCGCGCCGGCCCGCTCGCTCTTGCGGGTCACCCGGTCGACCACCTCACGCAACCGGCGCACCGCCGTCGGGTCCACCGCCATGGTCCGGCTGGCGTGCGCCTCCGCCTCCGCGCGCAACCCGTGCCAGGCGAGGGTGGCCAGCACGATGACATCGTCCGAGCGGCTCTCGGTCAGACCACGTTGGACCGCCTGACGGGCGACGTCGTGCCGGCCCTGCCACATGGCCAGGCCGGCCCGCAGGATGAGCATGGGCAGCACGTGCCGAGCGCCGCCGCCGGCCAGCATGGTGGCCACCGCCTCCAGGTCCCGGTCGGAGGCCTCGATGTCGCCGTAGCCGACCGACAGCCGGCAGCGGGCGAGCAGCAACTCCACCGCGTCCGCGCCGGACGGGCGGTGCCGCAACGCGGCGGCCACCACCTTCTCCGCCTCCGCCCACTGCCCGACCCGGAACAGCCCGTTCGTGGCGATGGCCAGCAACCGGGTCTCCCAGGTGCGGCCCAGCCCCAGCTCGGCCACCCGCTCAGCACCCCGGCGGGCCACCACCACCCCCTCCTCGAGGATGTTCAGCGGCCCGGTCAGCAGCTCCGCCAGGTGCAGGTACGCGCAGGCCACGTCCTCCGGCCGGCCGGAGCGCTCGGCGGTCTCCAGGGCCCGGCGCATCACGGCCAGCCCGGCCTCCGGGTCCTCCAGCCACGCCTCGCTGTAACCGAGCGCGGCGCTGGCCAGCACCACCTCCGAAGTGGAACCGGGCACCTCCGTGGCGAGTTGGAGCGCCTCCCGGGCCTGCTCACCGGCCTCGGCGTACCGACCCAGGTGCAGCAGCAGCTCGGCCAGGTGGGCGGCGGCGGTGGCCCGCTCCCGCGGCGTGCAGTCCGGTGACTCCAGCGCCCGCCGGTATTCCGCCTCGGCCGGCGCGGAGCGGCCGGCGGCGGCCAGGTAGCGGGCCCGCCGGATGTGCAGGGCGCAGGCGGGCGGGCCGGCCGGGTCCCGCGCCAGCTCGGCCAGCAGGTCCAGCGCCCGGGCGTGCTCGCCGCAGTGGTGCGCCGCCTCCGCCGCGTGCTGCAGCAGGTCGACCCGGTCCACCTCGACGGGCGGCGGCCGCTCGACGTCGGCCGGGACGGCGGCCGGGGCGGCCGCCAGCTGCAACGCCGCCGACCAGTGGCGGTGCGCCTCCGCGTACCCGTGCAGCCGCTCGGCCTCGCGCGCGGCGGCCATCGCCGCGGGCAGCGCCCGGCCGGGCTCCCCCGCCAGCCGCCAGTGGTGCGCCAGCCGGGCCTGGTGCAGCTCGGCGGTGGCCGAGGTCAGCGCCTCGGCGTAGCGCCGGTGCAGCGCGGCCCGCTCGGCCGGCAGCAGCTCGTGCGCCAGCACCTCGGCCACCAGACGGTGGCGCAGCCGGTAGCCCTCGTCGGCACCGACCAGCAGCCGGTGCGCCACCGCCGCCCGCACCGCCTCGATCAACTCCTCCTCCGGCAACCGCACCACCTGGGCCAGCAGCCAGTGCTCGACCGGTTCGACGCCGGCCGCGATCGCGTGCACCACCGCGTGCGCGTGCTGCGGCAGGGCGTCGACCCGGGCCAGGAAGACCTCGCGCAGCGTGTCGGACAGGTCGTCGCGGCCGTCGCGCAGGTCGCGGGCCAGCTCCTCGACCACGAACGGGTTGCCGCCGCTGCGCTGCCACAGCCGGTCGGCGGCCTCGGGGGCGAGCGGGCCGCCGACGATCGCGGCGGCGAGCTCGTCCGTGCCGGCCCGGTCCAGCGGCGCCAGGTCGACCACCCGGACCGAGCGCAGCCGGCGCAGCTCGGTGAGCACCCGGCGCAGCGGGTGCGCGCCCTGCAACGACTCGGCGCGCACCGCGGCGAGCACCGACAGTTGCAGGTCGCCGAGGCCGGCCAGCAGATAGAGCAGGAGCTGGCGGGTGCTGCGGTCGACCCACTGGAGGTCGTCCAGGACCAGGACCAGCGGCCGCCCGGCCGCGACCAGGTGCAACCCCTGGGAGACCCGCTCCAGCAGCGCGCCTGCGCCGTCCGGCCCCGGGGTCTCCTGGTCGAAGACCTGGAGCAGGCCGCGGACGACCGAGGAGGTGCGGGCCTCGGTCAGCTCGGCGTCGAGACGGCGCAGCGCCTGCCGCACCGGGTGCAGCGGGGAGGCGTCGCCGATGTCCAGGCAGGAGCCGGTCAGCACCAGGGCGCCGACGCGCCGCAGCCGGCCGCTCAGCTCGGCCAGCAGCCGGGTCTTGCCCACCCCGCTCTCGCCGGTGAGGAAGACCGCCGCGGTGTGCCCGGGGGCCACGTCGTCGAGGAGTGCCGACCGGAGCGCCGCCATGGTGTCGGCACGGCCGACGAGCGGCGCGGTGTCCACATCGCTGGCCATGGCACGCAGCCTAGCCACAGGTTCCCGCACCGTTCTACGGCCTCAGGGCCCTAGTGGTACTCCTCGCGTCGACATTGCGACTAAAGGTTGCGCATGGTCGACATACGTCGTCCTACCGATCCCCCGACGTACCGGTGGTGCAAGTCTCCAGAGGTCGTCAGGCACCGGACCGGGGGAAAGGGTGGGTGCGATGCCAGTGACCACGACCGTGGGGAGTCGGGAAGCAGTCGCGCGCTGGCCGGTGCCGGAGGAGAGACGGACGCTCAGCGTGCTCTTCGTCGACATCGTCGGCTCGACCGGCTTGGTCGAGCGGCTCGACCCGGAGGACGTCCGGGCGCTGCAGCGCGGGTACTTCAGCACCGTGGCGGGGGTGCTGCGCCGGTGGAACGGCGTGGTGGAGAAGTACATCGGCGACGCGGTAATGGCCCTGTTCGGGGCCCAGCACTCGGACGGCTTCGACGCGTACCGGGCGGTGCGGGCCGGGCTGGAGATCCAGGAGGCGCTGGACCGGCGGGCGCCGGCCGGGCCCCGGCTGCGGGTCCGGGTCGGGGTGGCGACCGGGGAGGCCCTGGTGGAGCTGGCCGCCACCCGGGACGGGGGGCACGGCGCGGCCAGCGGCGCGGTGATCACCACCGCGGCCCGGTTGCAGGCATACGCCCCGGCGGGTGGGGTGGTGGTCTGCGCGGCCACCCGGCAGGCTGTCGCCGGCCTGCTCGAGCTGCGCCCCCTCGCCGCGATGTCGGTGGCCGGCAAGGCGCAGCCGCTGGATGTCTGGCGGGTCACCGGCCTGGGCCGGCCCGGGCCGGCCGGCCACCAGGGTCCGTTCGTCGGCCGGCGGCGGGAGCTGGCCACCGCCGGCGGCGAGATCGCCCGCGCGGTACGGGAGCGCCGGCCCCGCTGGGTGTCGCTCGCCGGCCCGGCGGGCAGTGGGCGCAGCCGGCTGCTGCACGAGCTGGCCCGCGCGGTGTCGACCGTGGACGGTGTCGCGGTGCGCTGGTGCGTGGCGCAGTGCCCGCCGTACCCCCGTGGGGAGTTGGCACCGCTGGCGCAGATGGTCCGCGCCTTCGCCGGGGTCCACGACACGGACCCCGCCGGCACGGTACGGCGGCGGCTGGCCACCGCGCTGGACGGGCTGCTGCCGCCGGCCCGGCGCGGCGCGGCGGCGCACGCCCTGGCCGACTTCGTGGCGGCGCCCGAGGACGCCGGGGCGGCGGCCCGCGGGGCCGAGGTGTGGCGGGAGGTCCTCCTCGACCTGGCGGCCGGCCGGCCGCTGGTGGTGGCCGTGGACGACCTGGACCGGGCGGCCCCACCGCTGAACCGGTTCCTGCACCGGCTCTTCGCCGCCGCGACCGAGCGACAGCTGCCCCTCGCGGTGGTGGCGACCCACGGTCCCGGCTGGGCCGACCTGCTGGCCGGGGCCGCCGGCCGACGCCGCCGGGTACCGCTGGCCCCGCTGAGCACGGTGGACACCGGACGGCTGCTGCGGCACCTGCTGGACCGGGCCGGCCGGCCGGCCGCGCTGGCCCGGGAGCTGCTGCCGCTGACCGCCGGCAACCCGGCCGTCGCCCGGGCGTACGTGCGGGCCGTGAACGCCGGCGGCGACCCGGCCGGGCCGGTGCCCGACGTGGTCCGCCAGATGGTCGACGCCCGGCTGGACCGGTTGGACGGGCCGCAACGGGCCGTGCTGATGGCCGGCGCGGCGCACGGAACGGACTTCACCGCCGACACCGTCGAGCGGCTGCTGGGCTGGGCGGCGGGCCGGGCCGAGCCGGTGCTGCGCGGCCTGGTCGAGGTCGGCGTGTTGCGCCGGACCGGACGCGACCGGTACGCCGTCACCGAGCCCACCGTGGCCCGGGTGGCGCGGCACCGGCTGCCCCGGACGCTGCGGGCGGAATTCACCCGCCGGGCCCGGCCGTCCATGGCGACCCGCGCGGCCCGGCAGCAGCCCGGCACGCACCCGTCCGGCATGGACGGCAGCACCCGCCCGCGTCCGCTCGCGGGGCAGACCCACCCGGCCGCCACGGGCATCCCCCGGGCCGGCGCGACCGGGCACCCGACCGTCGCCGGCACTCGCCCGACGGCGGACCCCACCACCAGCGCGCACCTTGCCGCCGGCACGCACCCCGCCACCAGCACGCACCCGGCCGCCGGCGCGCACCCGGCGGTCGTCGGCACGACGGCGGCAGCCGTCGGGCCGGATCCGGCCGGAGTCACCGCGACGCCGGGACCGGCCGGCACCGTCCTGCCTCTCCCGCTCGGCGCGGCGGTTGACGGCGGCCGGACGCGTCGCCACCGCGGACCGGCGCCGGTGCCGCGCCGACGTGCCGGTGACCACGGAGAGGTCTCGCTGGTGCTGCTCGCGCCGCACGGTCGTGGCCCGGCCCCCGTGCCGGTCGGCGGTCCGCCGGATCGGCCGAGCTGTCCGGTCCGCGGTCGACCGGACCGGCCGCCGCTCGTCGAGGCGCACCGTCGCCCCCTGGCGCCGCGCGCCCCCGACCCGGCACCGCCCGGGTCGGTCCGGCCGGGGCACCCGGTCGAGATCCCCGGTCCCCGCCGGACCGGCCCGGCCGGACAGGACATGACCGGGTCGGCGCTGCCCGCGGGGGCGCGACGGCCGGACGTGCCGCAGCCCGGCCCATCGCCGACTCCGAGCGACGCGACGTGCGGCAACCCGGCCCGTCCCCGGCACGGGTCGGCACGACCTGCGGCAGAGCGGGTCCAGCAAGGCGGCCCGGCCGGGCCGATCGCGGGTGCGCCGGCCGGTCCAGCCGCGCGCCGGGAGCGGAGAGCGGGACCCGCGCTCGCGAGGCTTCCGCGGGGAGGTCGATCAGCCCGGACATCCGAGACCGGGCCGCCGGCGCTCGCCGCGGCCTGACCCGACGCCGTGGCCGGAGCGGGCACGGGGCCACTCCGGCCACGGCGTCGAGCCGCCGCCGGTCAGCGGCCGGCGAGAACGGCCGGCGCCGGTCAGCGGCCGGCCAGAAAGGCCAGCGCCCGGTCCCAGGTCAGCGCGGCCGCCAGCGCCTGGTGGTCGGGCAGGTCGGGGTCGGTGTAGAGGTGCCCGGGGCCCGGGTAGCGGTGCACGGACATTTCCGCGCCTGCGGCGGTCATCGCCTGCCGCCACTGCGCGACCTCGTCGTCCGGCTCGTACTCGTCGGGGTCGGCGAGGTGCAGCTGGACCGGCAGCCCGGGCCGGACCGACTCCGGCGCTCCACCGGTGCCGTGCAGCAGGAGCAGGGCGGCCGCCGCCGGGCGCTCGGCGAGCAGCGCCCCGGCCACCCCGGCGCCCATCGAGAAGCCGGCCAGCACGGTCTCGGCGGGCAGCTCCGCCGCCGCGGCGCGGGCCCGGTCGAGGACGGTGTCCCGGCCGACCTTCTCGAACAGGGCGAAGCCCTGCTCCACGGAGTCCGTGGCGGGCACGCCGTACAGGTCGGGGGTGGTGACCTGATGGCCGACGGCGCGGAACCGCTCGGCGGCGGCGAGCACGGCGGGCCGCAGCCCGTAGACCGAGTGCAACAGCAGGATGTGTGCCATCGTGCGATCCTGACGCACCCCACCGACAGGGCCGACCGGGCGCGCCGGACCCGGGGTCAGTCGCGGGCGATGGTGCGGCTGCGGCCGCGGAACTCGGCGACCACCTCGTCGTCCCGCCAGACCGTGACGTCGTAGATGCCGCTGCGGCCGTAGCGGACCCGCTCGGCGGCCCGGGCCTCCAGCAGGTCACCCTCGCGGACCGGGCGGAGGAAGCTGATCTCGCCGCCGGCGGCGACGGCGGCCGGGCCGTGGCTGTTGCAGGCCAGCGCGAAGGCGGTGTCGGCGAGCAGGAAGACGAAGCCGCCGTGACCGATGGCGTGGCCGTTCAGCATGGCCGGGGTGACCCGCATCCGGGCCACCGCCGCGCCGTCAGCGGCCGAGACCAGCTCGATGCCGAGCCCCTTGGACGCCACGTCGGCGTCGAACATGTCGTGCGCCGCGGTACGGCGGCCGTCGCGCTCCCCCACCTCAGCGCCCCCGCCGCTGGTCCACGATCCGGCGCATCTTGCCCATCGACCGTTCCACCCCGTCCGGTTCGATGACCTGCACCGCCACGCTCACCCCGATGGTGCTCTTGACCTGCTGCACCAGGGCCGCCCCGGCGCGCTCCGCCTCGTCCTCGGCGACGCCGGGCCGGCGCTCCACCTTGACGGTGAGGGTGTCCATCCGGCCCTGCCGGTCCAGCACGCACTGGAAGTGCGGCGACAGCGCCGGGGTACGCAGGATCAGCTCCTCGATCTGGGTGGGGAAGACGTTCACCCCGCGCACGATCATCATGTCGTCGGTCCGGCCGGTGATCTTCTCGATCCGGCGCATGGTCCGGGCGGTGCCGGGCAGCAGCCGGGTCAGGTCGCGGGTGCGGTAGCGGACCACCGGCATCGCCTCCTTGGTGAGCGAGGTGAGCACCAGTTCGCCCTGCTCGCCGTCGGGCAGCACCGCGCCGGTCACCGGGTCGATGATCTCCGGATAGAAGTGGTCCTCCCACAGGTGCAGGCCGTCCTTGGTCTCCACGCACTCGACCGCCACCCCGGGGCCCATCACCTCGGACAGCCCGTAGATGTCCACCGCGTGCATGTCCAGGCGCTGCTCCATCTCGCGGCGCATGTCCTCGGTCCACGGCTCGGCGCCGAAGATGCCCACCTGGAGCGAGGTGGTCTTCGGGTCGATGCCCTGGCGTTCCAGCTCGTCCACGATGGCCAGCATGTAGCTGGGGGTGACCATGATGACCTCCGGCGCGAAGTCGCGGATCAGCATGGCCTGCCGCTCGGTCATGCCACCGGAGACCGGGATGACGGTGCAGCCGAGCTCCTCGGCGCCGTAGTGCGCGCCGAGTCCGCCGGTGAAGAGGCCGTAGCCGTACGCCACGTGCACCCGGTCGCCGGGCCGGCCGCCGGCGGCCCGGATCGACCGGGCCATCAGCCGGGCCCAGGTCCGCACGTCGTCCCGGGTGTAGCCGACCACGGTGGGCCGGCCGGTGGTGCCGGAGGAGGCGTGCAGCCGGGCGATCCGCTCCCGGGGCACCGCGAACATCCCGAACGGGTAGTTCTCCCGCAGCTCGGCCTTGCCGGTGAACGGGAAGCGGGCCAGGTCGGCCAGCTCGCGCAGGTCGTCGGGGTGCACGTCGGCCGCGGCGAACGCGCTTCGGTAGTGCGGCACGTTGTCGTACGCGTGCCGCAGGGACCAGCGCAGCCGCTCCAGTTGCCGGGCCCGCAACTCGTCGACGCTGATCCGCTCGACGGGCTCCAGCTCCTCGGGACGAGGGGTGCGGTCCTGCACGGGTGCCTCCTGCGCGACTCCTCCCGACGCCGCGTCGCGCCGGGCGATGCCGCACACCGTACGCCCGTACCGGCTCTCCTGCCAGGTCAGGGGGGCGGAACCCGGCCGGGGCGCCCGCCGGCACCGGCCGACGATGCGGCCACCGCCCAACGGGCGGCCGACCCGGGCGGCAGCCGGCCGGCGGCCGCCCGGCGGGGACCGGACCGCCCCCCGCGCCCCGACCGGCGGGCCTATCCTCGGTCGATGCGGGACCGCCGCCCCGGCGTGCAGTTCCTGCTGGAGAACGCCCGCGCCCTCGGGGTCTGCGCGCTCTGCCTGGCCGGGTTCGGCGGCGTCGCGGTGGCCGCGACCCGGCGACCCGGCGTCGGGCGGGCCTGGCTGCGGGTGGGCGTGGCGGCCGCCGCGACGCTGGCGTTCTTCGCCGTGCAGCCGCTGCCGGCCGGTGCCGATCCACCTTCAAGGCCTACTCCCTGGCGGACGTGGCCAACCCCCGGTACTTCTTCGTCTGCCGTTCGCCGGCGGCGTGCGCCGCGTACGGCGGGGATGGCCCGGTCACCTTCGGCACGGCCGTCGAGGCGACCAAGGTACGGGTCAACGGGGTGGTCTCGCCGCGGGTGGCCCGCCTGGAGTACTACTCCGCGCCCGGCGGGGCGCCCCGGGGCATCCCGCTGCTCTCCGCCTTCCCCGGATCCCGCATCTTCTCGTTCCGGTCGGCGACGATGAGCCACGGCCGGCTGGTCGCGTACGGCACGGACGGCCGCCCGCTCGCCGTGTACGACGACGAGCTCGCCGCCGCGTTCGGTTGACCGCCCCGGCCCGGGGTCAGCGGGCGCGCCGCTCCGGGTGGGCCCGGTTCCAGGCCCGCATCCGCTCCGGGTAGCCGGTGCGGGCGGCCTCGTACAGCGGCACCGCGTGCCGGTGGGCGATCTTGGCCGCGGTCCGGGGCGAGCCGGTACGGCGGCGGATCCACTCGCCGTCGTGGGCGATGGCGACGACGGTGGTGTCGGTCGCCGTGGTCTCCGGTTCCAGGTAGAACTCGACCCCCCGGCGGCTGGTCACGAAGGTCTCCAGGGCGGCGAGGTCGTCCCGGTTCGCCTCGCGGTCGAGCTTGGTCGGGGTGGTCGGGTCGGTGGCCCGGCGGCTGAACCAGCCCATGGCCGCCTCCTCTCCTCGGCGTCCTCCCAGTGCACCACCCGTACCTGGCAACCGGCTGCGAGCCGGGTGGGAGACGGCTGGGGCCGGGGGCCGCGAGGGCCGGCGGGTCAGCGGGCCGGTGGGCGGAGCACCGGGACCAGGGCGAGGGTGGGCAGCAGGAGCAGCGGCACCAGCCCGAGGGCGGACAGGATGCCCAGGCGGTCGCCGAGGAAGCCGAGCAGCGGCGGGCCGCCGAGGAAGGCGGTGTAGCCGATCATCGCGACGACGCTGACCCGGGCCGGCGCCCGGTCCTCGTCGTCGGCGGCGGCACTCATGCCCACCGGGAAGCCGAGCGACGCCCCGATCCCCCACAGCGCCACGCCGACCACCGCGACCGGGCCGGAGCCGGCCAGCACCGCGAGGGTGGCCCCGACGGCGGCCAGCCCGATGGTGCCGAACAGCACCCGTACCCGCCCCCAGCGGTCGATGGCCACGGTGCCGGCGGTGCGCCCGAGCGTCATGCCGACCACGAAGACGCCGAAGACGGCGGCGCCGACCGCCTCGCTCACCCCGTACCCGTCGACGAACGCGACCGCCAGCCAGTCGTTGGCGCTGCCCTCGGTGAACGCCATCACCAGCACGAACAGGCCGATCAGCAGGGTGCGCGGTTCGCGCCAGGTGGCCAGCAGCGCGCGCCGGCCGGCCGCCGGGTCGGCCGGACCGGCCGGCTCGGCCGGGGCGGGCAGGAAGGCCCGGACGCCGAGCAGCGTGCCGGCCAGGACCACCGCCGCGACCGTGGACAGGTGCCACCCCACCGGTACGCCCAGCCGGGCCGCTCCGGCGCCGAGGCCGGCCCCGGCCACCGAGCCGAGACTCCAGGCGGCGTGGAACCGGGGCATGATCGTGCGGCCGAGCCGCTTCTCCACCGCCGCGCCCTCGACGTTCATCGCCACGTCGCAGGCGCCGGAGCCGTACCCGAGGGCGAAGAGCCCCACCGCCACGCCGACCAGCGAGCCGGCCAGTCCGGCGGAGAGGCCGGCGCCGGTGAGGCCGAGCGCGACCAGCACGGTCGACACCGCCACCGTCCGGGCGGGGCCGAGCCGCAGGGTGACCAGGCCGGCGGTGGACATGGCCACCAGGGCGCCGGCCGACATGGCCAGCAGCAGCAGGCCGAGCCGCCCGGCGCTGAGCCCGAGCGCCTCACGGACCGCGGGCACCCGGGAGAACCAGGTGGCCACGGCGAGCCCGTTGAGGGCGAAGACCGCGGTCACGCCGTTGCGGGCGGTCAGGACCGGCCGCGGCACGGCCGGCCGGTCGACGGCCGGCGTGTCGATGGTGCTGCTCACCGTGTCGCGGTCCTCTCCCCCGAATGATCCGGCAGCCATCGCACACCTGAGAGCGCTATCAGCACAAGACCGGCCACCCCTTACCTTGACCGGGCCGTACCGGGCATGATGCGGACATGGGCACGCCGACGACACGATCCGCCACCCTCGACGACGTCGCCCGGGCCGCCGGGGTGTCCCGCGCCACCGCGTCCCGGGTGCTCGGCGGCTACGGCTTCGCCTCCCCGGACGCCCGGGACCGGGTCGCGGCCGCCGCCGACCGGCTCGGCTACGTGCCGAACACCGCCGCCCGGGCCCTCGTACGCGGCGGCGGCGTCCGCCTCGTGGTGGCCGTCGTGGGCCGCGACGACAGCCTCTTCGACGACCCGTACGTGGACCGGGTGGTCAGCGCGGCGGCCCGGGTCTGCGCCCCGCACGGGTTCGGCGTGACCCTCGAATGGCTGTCCCGGCGGGCCCTGTCCGAGCTGCGGCGGCTCGGCGACGACCGGAGCGTGGCCGGGATGCTGCTGGTCAACACCACGCAGGAGGCGCTCGACGCGGTGCCCGCCTCGATGCGGGGCCGGGTCGCCTCGATCGGCATCGGCTCGCCCGCCGTCCCCTCCTTCGACGTGGACAACGCCGGCGGCGCCGAGGCGGTGCTGCGGCACCTGCACGCCGGCGGGCACCGGCGGATCGCCATGATCACCGGCCCGCGCTGGCTCACCTGCGCCGAGCGGTCGGTGACCGCGTACCGGTCGTTGATGCGGGCGGCCGGGCTGCCGGTGCGCGTGGTGCGGGGCGACTTCACCGCCGCCCGGGGCGGCCGGGCCGCCCTGGAGGTGCTCGACCGCTGGCCCGACACCGACGCCATCTACGCGGCCAGTGACGCCACCGCGCTGGGCGCGATCGCCGCGCTGCGCGGGCGCGGTGTCCAGGTGCCGCACGACGTGGCGGTCGCCGGTTTCGACGACATCCCGTACGCGGCGGTGAGCAGCCCGCCGCTGACCACCGCCACCCACCCGGTCGCCCGGATCGCCACCGCCGCGGCCACCGCCGTGCTGCACGAGCGCCGGGCGGAACCCGTCACCTTCTTCCCCTCGACGCTGGTCGCCCGGGAGAGCGCCTGACCGGTGCGGTTGGAGTGGCGGGAGCCGGGTAAGCGCCGGCGACCCGACAGCCGCACCCGGGTGGTTGCCGACTGCCCGACCGACGACGAGGGGGCGAGGACGGGATGACCGAGCCCGCGGCACCGCACCGGCGGCCCGAGGAGGGGCACCGGCACGGTCGGCTGAGCGCCCGCGCGACCGTGGTGGCGCAGGCCGCTCCCCCCGGAACGTCCCCGCTGGCCGACCCGTGGGGCGGTCGGCCGGGGCTGCGGCACGTCCCGCCGGGCGACGGGCCGTACCGGCTGGTGGTGCTGCTGCACGGCGCGGGCGGGTCGGCCGAGCAGGGCCTGGACCTGCTGCTGCCGCTCGCCGACGCGCACCGGCTGCTGCTGCTCGCCCCGCAGGCCACCGCGAGCACCTGGGACCTGATCGCCGAGGGCTACGGCCCGGACGTCGCCCGGATCGACGCGCTGCTGGCGGAGGCCCTCGGCACCTACCCGGTGCACGGGGTGACGTTCGGCGGCTTCTCCGACGGCGCCTCGTACGCCCTCTCCCTGGGGCTGACCAACGGCGACCTGGTCGACGCGGTGGTGGCCTTCTCCCCCGGCTTCGCGGCGCCCCTGGTCACCCACGGCCGGCCGCGCGTGTTCGTCTCGCACGGCGCGGCCGACCGGGTGCTGCCGGTGGACGTGTGCAGTCGGCGGCTGGTCCCCCGCCTGCACACCCTCGGCTACCCGGTGGAGTACGCCGAGTTCCCCGACGGACACGAGGTGCCGGCGGAGATCCGGCGGCGCGCGGTGGACTGGCTGGTCGGCTGACCGGCTCAGGCGTCGGGACCGGTGACCGCCGCGTCGACCCGGCTGAGCACGGTCGCGTCGTCGTCCACGCCGACCCCGCGCAGCAGGTCGATGGCGGCGGCCCGGATCTGTCCGATGATCATCGCGAGGGGCAGGGTCTGGCCCGGGGTGAAGAGCCGGCCCGCGGCCCGGACCGCCTCCAGCGCGGCGACGTCCGCCCGCGCGGCGTGGGTGTCGGCGATCTCGTCCTGGCCGGCGAGGTCGGCGGCGAGCGCGTCCCCGGCCGACCGAACCGCCGCGCCGAGGGTACGCACGGCGCCGCCCAGGTCGGCCGGGACCGGCGCGGCGCCGCGGGTGAGGGTGACCGCGGCGCGGGCGAGGACGCGCACGTTGCGGACCGCGTAGTCGATCTGCCGGATCGAGCCCTCCACCGAGCGGAGCCGGCCCAGGTGCTCCCGGCGGCGCAGGTTGAGCCGGAGCGCCTCGCCCGCGGCCCGCACCGCGCCGCGCAGCCGCTCCACCCTGGCGTCGGCGTGCCGCGCCCGCTCCAGCGCGGCCAGCGCCGCCGCGTCGTCGGCGCGGTCGAGCGCGGCGGCGATCTCGTCGAGCACCCCGGCCAGTTCCTCGAAGGTGTGCCGGAACTCGGCGACCAGCGGGGCGAACGGCCGGCGGGCGTCGATGAGCTGGCTCGCGACCAGGGCGACACCGCCGCCGATCAGCGCGTCGACGAACCGGAACGGGACCAGGCCCTCCGTCGGCGGCGCGACGACCACCAGGTAGAGGGCGGAGACGGCGGCCTGCACCGCGGTCACCGAACTGGCGCCGATCGCCACCGCCAGGGCCACGGTGAGCAGGATGACGGTGAAGACCGTCCAGCTGGTCCGCGGGCCGAGCGCCTGCACCACCAGATCGGCGACGAGCACTCCGGCGGCCACCCCGAGCACCACCTCGACGGCCCGGCGCATCCGCTGGCCCCGGGCCTGGCCCAGCACGATCAGGGCGGCGGCCGGGGCGAAGAACGGCTGCGGGTGGCCGACCAGCCGGGTGGCGAGGATCCAGGCGACGGTGGCCGCGAGGGTGGCCTCCACGACGGGCAGCCACCCCCGCCGCAGCCGCCCGGCGGCGTCCCGGGCCGCGGCGGCGGCTCGCGGGCGGGCGTCGGACCCGCCCGGCCGGCCGGGCCGTGCCCTGCGCCACCACGCCATCGTCGCCTCCCGTCACCGCGCCCCACCACATCCTGCGCCGTGGCCGGCCGGGCCGGCAGCGGTCGGGGCCACTGTCCGCCGGTGGCGCGGCTCACCCTCGCCCCGACCGCCCGCGGCCGGGCGGCCCGCCTGGGCGGGACTTCCTGCCCTTCCGGCCGCCCCGGGTCCGGTCCCCAATGGAGGAGGAAGGAGGCTGCCATGACCACCGACCTCTGGTACCGGCACCTGCGGTGGATGTACCGCACCGGCCGGCCGAACGGCCTCGCCCGGTTCCTGAACCTCGTCTCCGCCCGGCAGTACGCGGCCGGCATCGCCCCCGGCAACTGGGTGACGCTCGAGGTGCCGGGGCGGCGGAGCGGGCGGACGGTCTCCGTACCGCTGGTCGTCGTCGACCACGACGGCGGGCGCTACCTGGTGGCGATGCTTGGCGAGCGGGCCAACTGGGTGGCCAACGTCCGCGCCGCCGGCGGCCGGGCGGTGCTGCGCCACGGCCGGCGGGAGCCGGTCCGGCTGGTCGAGGTGCCGGTGGCCGACCGGTCGCCGATCCTGCGCCGGCACCTCGCCCTCGCCCCCGGCGCGCGGGCCCATGTGCCGGTGGACCGGCACGCGCCCCTCGCGGAGTTCGCCCGGGTCGCCGCCGGCCTCCCGGTCTTCCGGGTCCTCCCGGACGGGCCCGCCGGCCCGACCGCTGGCCCGACCGACCGGCGGGCCGGGTGAGCCGGGTGCGCCCGGCGATCATCCGCCCGGTGAACGCGTAGTACCCGGCCAGGACCGCCTCGACCAGGTGGCGGCCCGCCACGGCGCTGGCGCGGTCCGGCTCGCCGAACGCGCGCTCCGCGTCGCGCGGTCCCGGCACCGCCGGCCCGGCGTGTGTCGTGGGGCCCTGGCCAGCCCCTGAGAGCGGTATGTCTCTCCGACATAGTTATGTCGGAGAGACATACCGCTGAAAAGTCTGCTGCCGTCCAGGCACGTGACCGGTCCGAAGCCCCAACCGGTCCGAAGCCCCAACCGGTCCGAAGCCCCGACCACGCCGGCGCCCCCGATCGAGGCCGGCGCTGCGTTGTAGGCCAGCGCTGCGGTGACGGCCCGCGCTGCGGTGAAGGCCAGCGCCGCCTCGGACGGCACCGTCCCGGCGACGGCCAGGCGGCGGCGTCGCCGTGCAACCGGACCGGCGGCCCGGACCAGGCGGTGCCGGGTGCAGCGCGGCGAGGCCGCACCGGCCGGTGGCGGCCGATTTCGGGCCCGGCCGGATCATGGCCGGGAACCGGAAATGGTCAACCCTTCAGAATATCGATCGCCCTTCTTTTCCGGCTCGGCCGAATGGGAGGGGTGGCCGGTAAGATCGGCGACAAGCCTGTGACCGATCGCTGACTGCGGTGTGTGAAAGCGATCACACACACTGTCCGCATGAATACGGGACTCCGCCGCAGCCGGGCATTTCGCGTCGCGGTGTGTCTCGTCCTCGTGGCGGCGCTGAGCGGCTGCATGCAACTCAATCTCGGGTTGACCGTGAACGCCGACGACACGGTCAGCGGGCAACTCCTGGTCACCGCGGACAAGAACCTGCTCAAGCAGCGGAACCCCGACGTCCAGGTCGCCTTCGCCGACATGCGCCGGCAACTGCCCACGCTGCCCGCCGGCGACGAGAGCCGGTACGAGGACGCCCAGTTCTACGGGGTGCAGGTGGCGTACCGGAAAAAGCCGCTGGCGCAATTCACCAGCGACAGCGTGAATCTGGTTCGCACCGGCGACCGCTACCGGTTCACATTTCCGCTGGACCCCGATAAATACGCGGGCAAGGTGGCCGAGAAAGATCCGGGAACCCGCCGCGCATTCGTGACCTTGATGTCGTTCGAGATATCGGTGACGTTCCCGGGCCGGGTGCTTTCCACCAACGGCACGGTCAACGGCCGGTCGGTCACCTGGAAGGTGGACAGCAACAAGCCCAAGCCCGCGGAACTGGTCGCCGAGGCGGAGGCCCCCGCGCAGGCGTCGGCCGGCGCTACCGCCGACCCGACCCCCTCCGGCGGCGGCTTCCCCTGGCTGCTGGTGGTCGGCGGCGTGGTCGTCCTGCTGCTGGTCGCCGTGGTCGTCGTCCTGCTGCTCCGCCGTCCCCGCGGCCCGGCCGGTCCCGCACCGGCCACCCCCGGATCGGCCGGCCCCGCACCGGCCACCGGCCCGGCCCCCACCGCGCCGGCCACCACCAGCCCCGCGCCGGCACCCCGGACCGACCGTCCGGCCTGACCGGCGCGGCACCGCAACCCGGGCGAGCGGGCCCACCGGCCCAGGCGCCGCACCTCACCCCGATCGCACCACCGCACCAACCGAAGGGAGATCGCCGTGAACGATCTCTTCACCTGGGCCGCGCTGGGCAGCCTGACCGGCGCCAGCGCCGCCACCCTCCTGGCCACCAACGTCATCGGCGGGCTGCTCGGCCCGAGCGGCGACAAGGCCCGCAAGTGGATCGCGCTGGGCATCGCCCTCGCGCTGTCGTACCTGACGGCGGCGTTCGCCGACGACGCCGGTCCGGAGAAGTGGATCATCGCGTTCTTCAACGGCCTGGTCATCTTCTCCGCCGCCCTCGGTATCAACCAGCTGCCGCCGGGCAACCGGCAGGCGACGCAGGCGTCGCCGACCCAGCTCGCGCAGGGACGCGAGCCCCGCTACCTCCGCTCGTGGGTCTGAGAGAGGTGACCCCCATGGTCTTCGGCATCATCAGCGCCGCCGTCCACATCGTCCTGGGCGCCCTGCTCGGCCAGCTGGCCGGCGGCGTCGTCGGCCTGCTCGTCGGCGCCGTCGTCGGGCTGCTGGTCGGCGCACCCTTCGGCTGGGCGGTCGCCTCGGCCGGCACGTACGGCGCCGACCCGAAGGGGATCTTCCTCTTCGTGGTCGACCACACCTGGAGCCTGCTCAACACCGTGGTCGGCGCGCTCTACCTGGCCCTGCACCTGGTCTTCGGGCACCAGCTCGACCGGGTGGTCTCCCAGGCCAGCGGCCGGGTCAACGTGGTCGAGGGGGTCTCGCCCCGCTACGCCACCACCATCGGCACGGTCTGCGCCGGCTCCAGCCCCGGCATCCAGCGGCACGAGGACGTGCACATCCTCCAAGCCCGCCTGCTCGGCCCGCTCTACCTGCCGCTGGTGGTGCTGAACTACGTGCTGTTCACCATCGCCCCGGTGTGGCTGCTCTGGCACGACCACAGCAACGCGCCGATCAACCGGTTCACCCGGTACTTCGAGATCGGCGTCTACCCGCACGTGTGGAACGAGGCCATCGCGTACCGGATCCAGGGGACCCCGCCGCGATGACCGGCGCGATCGAGGCCGCCGTCGCGGACCTCGCGACCTGGCTGACCGGGGCGGCGGGCCACGCCGTCCCGGTCGCCCCGCCCCGCGACGACCCGGAGGGCGGCCTCACCGTCTGGCCGCTGGAGCTACGACCGGCCCGGCAGACCGCCGGCAGCGGCGGGACCCGGGAGCCGTACCGGTTCGTGGTCCGGCTCCTGGTCGCCGGCGCCGGACCGGCCGCGCTCCCCGCGCTGGACCGGGTGCTCGCCGCCGCCACCACCGCCGGCGAGCCGGAGGTGGTGCTCGCCGCCGGTGACCCCGACCTGTGGCGGGCCTTCGGGGTCGCGCCCCGGCCGGCGCTGCTGGTCGACGTGCCGGCGCGGATCGCCCGGCCGCTGCCGGCCGCGCCCCCGGTGCGGCACCCGCTGCAACTGCGGCAGCTGGACCTGCGCACCCTCGACGGGCGGGTGGTCGGGCCGGAACAGCAGCCCCTGGCGGCCATGCGGGTCGAACTCGTGGGCACCCCGTACGCCACGGAGACCGACCACGGCGGGCGGTTCCGGCTGGTCGGTGTCCCGCACGACCCGCAGGCCCCGGACCGGCCGGTCCGGGTACGCCTGATCGGGCGGGGCCGCACCCTCACCGCCGACCTCGACCCCGCCGACCCCGACCTCGTCATCGTCTGCGCCCCCGACTGAGCCGTCTCCCCGAGGAGGGACCGATGCCCAACTACTTCTCCCCCGGCATCTACGTCGAGGAGGTCCCCAGCGGCGCCCGCCCGATCGGCCCGGTCGGCACCAGCACCGCCGCCTTCGTCGGCGTCGCGCCGGACCGCACCGCGCACGTCGACCAGGCCCTCGCGGTGAACAGCTGGTCGGAGTTCCTCCGGCTGTACGCCGACGGGGACCACCTGGAGAGCACGCCGCTGGCCCGGGCGGTCTTCGGCTTCCTCGACAACGGGGGCACCCGGTGCTGGGTGGTCAACGTCGGCGAGGGCGGCCGGCTCATGGGCACCGGCGGGCGGCGCGGCGGGCTGCAGGTGCTGGAGGCGATCGACGAGATCTCCATCCTGGCCGCCCCCGGCTACCACGACCCGGTGTCGCACGAGGCGCTGATCAGCATGGCCGAACGGCTGCGCACCATGGTCGCCATCTGCGACCCGCCGCCGGACGTGCCCGACATCTCCCGGCTGACCCGGGTGGCCCGGCCGGACGACGGCAAGCCCACCGGCAAGCCCGGCGACGGCCCGGCGAAGCCCGCCGACGACGACCGGACCGACGGCGACCGGCCCCGGGAGTCCAGTTTCGCCGCCTTCTACTACCCGTGGATCAAGGTACGCGACCCGCTCGGCGGCGACCTGGTGCTCACCCCGCCGAGCGGGCACGTGGCCGGCATCTGGGCCCGCACCGACGCGCTGCGCGGGGTGCACAAGGCCCCCGCCAACGAGCCGGTACGCGGCGCCGTCGACCTGGCGTACCTGGTCACCCGCCCCGAGCACGACGTGCTCAACCCCAAGGGGGTCAACGTCATCCGCTACTTCGCCGGCGAGGGGATCCGGCTCTGGGGCGCCCGCACCCTCGCCGCCGAGGCCAGCGAGTGGCGGTACCTCAACGTCCGGCGGCTCTCCATCGCCATCGAGCAGGCCATCGCCAACGGCACCCGGTGGATGGTCTTCGAACCGAACGACTACACGCTCTGGCGGTCGATCCGCCGGGACATCGGGGCGTTCCTGACCCGGGTGTGGCGGGACGGCGCGCTGCTCGGGCGGACGCCGGAGGAGGCGTTCTTCGTCAAGTGCGACGAGGAGACCAACCCGGCCGACGTCCGCGACGCCGGGATGGTGGTCGCGCACATCGGCATCGCGGTGGTCAAGCCCGCCGAGTTCGTGGTGTTCAAGCTGAGCCAGTGGGCCGGCGGCACCGAGACCGAGACGATCGGAGGCTGACATGCCGACCACGGCCACCCCGCAGCCGGGCGCGCCCGTCGACCCGTACCGGGCCTACCACTTCAAGCTGCTCATCAATGGGATCACCAACGGGCACTTCACGGAGGTCAGCGGCCTGGAGGTGCACATCCCGTCGGTGACGTACAAGGAGGCCGGCAACGAGCGGATCCGGGCGGTGCCCGGCCAGGCCGAGTACGCCCCGGTCACCCTCCACTTCGGCCTCACCCAGTCGCGGGAACTCTGGGACTGGGTGAACGCGGCGGCGAAGGGCACGGTCAGCCGGCGCAACGTGTCGGTGGTGCTGCTGGACCCGGCCGGCACCACCGAGGTGCTGCGCTGGAACATGATCAACGCGTGGCCGACCCGGTGGCGGGGCGCGCACCTCAACACCCTCGCGCAGGAGATCGCCATCGAGGCGCTGACCCTGGCGTACGAGGGGCTGGAACTGGAGTCGGGCAGTGCGGCCGCCCCGACCTCAGCGTGACCGGCTGGCCCGGGCGCTGCGGGCCGCCGCCGACCGCCTCGCCCCGCCGCCCGCTCCCGCCGGCCGGCCACCCGCGGCGGTCGATCCGGCCCCGCCGCTAACCCGCCGCCCCGGCGAGCCCCCGGAGCACTGGCTGCGCCTCGTCGCCGCCCACGCCCCCGGCCTTCTCCACCCGACGCCCTCCCCCGTTGATCAAGGAGTTCGCGTCGGATCCGTGCCGTTCGACGACGCAAACCCCTTGATCAACAGCGACGGCGGGCACGACAGCGACGGTGGGCTCGGCGGTGACGGTGGGTTGGCGGAGGGCGGTGGGCGATGGGCGCGCTGGGCGCGATCGCGGTGGCGTTCCGCCCGCCGGGACGACCGGGCGGGCCAGGTGGAGGCGGAACCGGGGTGGGCGGGGACGGACAGCGGCGGGCGGCCCGAAAGCGGCGCCGAGAACGTCGTTCGGCCGGGTGCCATGGGAGATGCGGCCTCCGGCGGGCCGGCTGCGTCCGGACGCGGCCGGGACACGGGCTCCGCCGGGCCGGGCACCCCCGGGCGGAGCCGGGACACGGGCACCGCCGGGCCGGGCACCCCCGGGCGGAGCCGGGACGCGGACACCGCCCGACCCGGTGCCGCCGGCCGGAGCCGCGCCGTTGAGGGGCGCCGCACCGACGGGGAGGGCCCGGACCCGGGCGGGCCCGGGAGCGGCGACCGGCCCGGCGGTGTCACCGGGCGGACCGGCGCCGGTCGTACCGGTGGACGGCGCACCCCGGGGCGGGCCGATGACCGTGCTCCGGCCGCCGGCGGCGCGGCGTCCCCCCGGACCACCCCCGGCGCCCCACCCACCCGACCCCGGCTCGCGTCCGGAGCCGCCGCGTCCGTTCCCGGCCCGGCCGACCGTGCCACCGACCGCGGCCGGCCGGAGTGGCCGGGACGTGAGGCGCCGCGGGCCGACGGAAGCCCCCGGGTGGACCACCCGGCGTGGCCGGACGGCACGACCCGGAGCGACCGGCAGCGGGACGGCCGCCGACCCGGCACCGCCGAGCAGCGGTGGGAGCGGACGCCGGCCGCCGGCCTTCGGGTGCGGTTGTTGTCGCCGGGGGCGCAACAAACGCACTCGAACCCGCTCCCGGCCAGCTCTGCCGACCACGGTCCGGAGTGGAGCGGCACGCTCGGCGCACCCTGGCCGGCGCTGCCCGGGGAGACCGACGCCCCCGGCCCCGCCGTCCCCGACGGGACGCACCGACCCCGGGATCCGTGGCCGGCGCTGCCCGACGACCGGGAGCTGTGGCGGCCCTGGGCGGACCCGACCGACACCATGCGGCTGCGCCGGCTCGACCGGGAACAGGCGGGTGAGTGATGGAGCGGGTCGCCTTCCTGGTGGACGAGACCGGCGTCCGGGTGGACTGCCTGCTCAACCCGGAGACCGTGCAGGTCACCCGGCTGGCCGGGGTACGCCCCCGGGGCGCCCCGGACGGCCAGCTCACCGGGACCGGCCTGGCCGACGATCCGCTGCTGTTCACCGGCGGCGGCCGTACCGAGCTGGTGCTGGACCTGCTCTTCGACGTCGACTTCGTGGAGACCCAGGTCCGCCCGGAGGACGTCCGCGCCCTCACCCGTCCGCTGTGGCTGCTGGCGGAGAACTCCACCGCCGAGCACGGCTGGCTGCGGCCGCCGCTGGTCCGGCTGGTCTGGGGCAAGACCTGGAACGTCCCCGGGGTCATCGTGGCGATCGCGGAACGGTTCGACGCGTTCACCCTCACCGGCACACCCCGGCGTTCCTGGCTGCGGCTGAAGCTGGTCCGGGTGGCCGAGAACGCCGAGGCCGCCCAGGCGGGCTTCGAGGAGGAGCTGGCCACCGCCGCCACCCCGGCCGTGCCACCCGGGTCGGCGGTGGTCGCCGCCGCGGACGGCGCGGCCGAACCGGGCTTCTCCGGGGTGCGGTTCGACCTGCTCGCCCACGACGCGCTCGGCTCGCCGCTGCGCTGGCGGCTGCTCGCCGAGCACAACCGGATCAGCGACCCGCTGACCGTGCCGGCGGGCACCGCCCTCGCCGTGCCGCCGCTCACCGCCCCGGTGCCGGGTGGGACGGGAGGTGCGCCGTGAACCGGGCCACCACCGTGATCCTCGACGGGACCCCGCTCGCCGACCCGCGCCGGCTGCGCGGCGTCCGGGTCGCCGCCCGCCTGGACCTGCCGACTCAGTGCGAGCTCACCCTCGCCGCCGCGCCCGGCGCCGCCGCCCTCGACCCGCCGGTACGCCCCGGCGCCACCGTCGACGTCCGCCTCGACGGCCAGCCGGAGGCCCTGTTCGCCGGCGAGGTGACCGGCGTCGAGGTGGAGTACGCCGCCGACGGCGCGGCCCTGCTGCGGGTCCGGGCGTACGACCCGTTGCACCGGCTGCGCAAGCGGCAGGAGCTGCGGGTGTTCGAGTCGGTGACCGCAGCCGACCTGGCCGGCGTGCTCTGCACCGACCTCGGCCTCACCGTCGACGCGGACACCGACGGGCCGCGGCTGGACCGGCTGCTCCAGCACCGGCACACCGACCTGGAGCTGCTGCGCGAGGTCACCGGACGGGCCGGGCTGCACCTGGCGGTGGACGGCGAGCGGCTGCGGCTGCTCACCCTCGACGGCTACGGCGACCCGGTCCCGCTCGCCCTCGGCGAGACCGTGCACGCCCTGCGTCTCGCGGAGAACCTGGACCGGGCCGGCGGGGAGGCCGTGGCGCTGGGCTGGCACCCGCAGCGCGCCGAGCCGCTGCGCCAGCAGGCCGACGAGGCCCGCTCCGGCCGGCGGGTGCCGCTGCGCCCGGACCCCGCCGGGGTCGGCGCGGCCGGGGCCCGCACCGCCGTGGACCAGCCGGGGCGCAGCGACGACGAACTCGCCGCCCTCGCCCAGGCCGGGCTGGACGCCCGGGTCGCCGCCCTGGTCACCGCCGAGGGGACGGCCGAGGGTGACCCGGCGCTGCGCCCCGGCCGGCGGATCGCCCTGGCCGGCGTCCCGGAACCGTACGCGGGCGTGTACGTGCTCACCGAGGTGGTGCACACCGTCGACGGCAACGGCCACCTGACCCGTTTCTCCACCGTCCCGCCGCCGCCACCGCCGGCCGCCGCGCCCGCCCCGGCCACCGTCACGCTCGGCACGGTCACCGACGTCGACGACCCCGACCGGCTGGGCCGGGCCCGGGTGACCCTGCCCGCGTACGGGGACCTGGACGCGGGCTGGCTCGCGGTGGTCTGCCCGGGCGCCGGCCGGGGCAAGGGCATCGTCGCGCTGCCCGACCCGGAGGACACCGTGCTGGTGGCGCTCCCCGGCGGCGAGCCGGCGTCCGGCATCGTGCTCGGCTCGCTCTTCGGCGCGGTCGAGCCGTACGACGCGGGGATCGTGTCCGGGCGGTCCCGGCGCTGGTCGATGCGGACCGGCACCGGCCAGTCGATCGTCATCGACGACGACGCGCGCACCCTGCGGCTGGCCACCGACGCGGGCAGCTTCGTCGAGCTGCGCCCCGAGCTGACCACCGTGCACGCCGCCGGCGACCTGGTGCTCTCCGCACCCGGCCGGGCCATGGTGGTCCGCGCCCGCACCGTCGACTTCCTGCAGGCGACGGCGACCGAGGACGCCGACACCGCCGCCGCCCAGGCCCGCTCCCTCGCCCGCGCCCACGGAGGTGGCTGATGCGCTGGATCCACCGGGACTCGCTGATCACCTGCGACCACGACGGCCGGGTCGCCAACCGCCCCTCCCAGCGGTGGGTGACCGTGTCCGGCGTACCGGTGCTGGTGGCGACCGACCCGGAAGGGCGGGACATCACCGCCTGCCCGAACTACGGCCCGACCATCAAACCCTGCGCCAAGACGCTGACGGTGACCGTCGGCTACAGCGCCTGGCTGCGGGTGGACGGGCACCGGGTGGTGCTGTCGAATCTGGACGGCCTCACCGACGGCACCCCGCCCGGGCTGGTCCACCACACCGTCCGCGACCCGCGGCAGACCTTCCTGGGGGCGGACGCATGAGGGCCTTCCGCTTCGTCGGCGCCGGCTTCGACGCGGGTCGCACCGGCGGCCTCGCGCTGACCGCCGCCGGCGGGCTCGCGATGACCGACGGCGACGAGACGGTACGCCAGGCGCTGTTCCTGCTGCTGTCGACCACCCCCGGGGAGCGGCTGATGCGCCCCGGCTACGGCTCCCGGCTGCACCGGCTGGTCTTCGCCCCGAACGACGACACCACCGCCGGTCTGGCCATCCACTACGTACGGCAGGCGATCCGGCGGTGGGAGCCCCGGGTCGAGGTGATCGGCGTGGACGCCGGCCCCGACCCGGACGACCCGTGGCGGCTGGTGATCCGGCTGGACTACCGGGTGCGGGCCAGCCTCTCCCCCGGCCAGCTGGTCTTCTCCGTCGACCTGCTGCCCGAGGACGCCCCGGACGACCCCACCGAGGAGGCCACGTCATGACCCTGCCGGTGCCGCATCTCGACGACCGTGCCTTCCTCGACCTGGTCACCGAGGCCCGGGAGCGGATCCGCCGGTCCTGCCCCGACTGGACGGACCTGTCCGCGCACGACCCGGGCATGGCGCTGCTGGAGGCGTTCGCGTACCTCACCGAGGTGATGATCTACCGGCTGAACCAGTTGCCGGAGAAGGCGTACGTGGCCTTCCTCAACCTGCTCGGGGTCACCCGGCACCCGCCCGCCGCGGCCTGGGCGGACGTCCGGTTCAGCCGGACCAGCCCGGACCGGGGCGAGGTCCGCATCCCCGCCGGCACCCGGGTCGCCGCCGCCCGGGGCGCCGACCCCCGACCGGTCGTGTTCGTCACCACCGAGCCGGCCCTGCTGCCCGCCGGTGAGACCGAGGTGACCGTACGCATGCACCACTGCGAGCCGGTCGAGGCGGAGCTGCTCGGCACCGGCACCGGCCAGGCCGGCCAGGTGTTCCGGGCGGCCCGGGCGCCGCTCGCGCGGACCGCCGAGGCGCTGGACCTGTTGCTCGGCGTGGAGGTGCCGGCCGGTTCGGTGGAGCTGGGCGCCGCCGCCCGCGAGCACGAGGGGCGCACGTACGAGATCTGGCGCCCGGTGGACAGCTTCGCCGGGGTCGGCCCGCAGGCCAAGGTGTACCTGGTCGACCGGGCCTCCGGGGTGGTCACCTTCGCGCCCGCGCTGGACCTGCACCCGCCGGCCGGATCCGGGCCGGACGTCGAGGGGGCGTCCGGGTCGG
>NZ_RJLN01000061.1 GCF_003725545.1 Micromonospora solifontis
GTCGATGGTGCGCCGGCCGAGCCAACCTGGCAAAAACTTGATTCATTCCAGAAGACTGGACTATGTTCGTGACATGGCGTCCGACTTCGAGACTCACCTGCGGGCGGTCTCGTTGCGCGTGACCCGTCCCCGGTTGGCGGTGCTCGCCGCGCTGCGCGACCACCCGCACGTCGACACCGACCAGGTGATCGCCCTGGTCCGGGCGGGCCATCCCACGGTCTCCCACCAGGCGGTGTACGACGTGCTGCGGGCGCTCACCGACGCCGGGCTGGTGCGGCGCATCCAACCGGCCCGGGCGACCGCCCGCTACGAGTTGCGGGTGGGGGACAACCACCACCATGTCGTGTGCCGCTCCTGCGGCGCGATCGCCGACGTCGACTGCGCCGTCGGCCACGCTCCCTGTCTCACCGCCTCCGACAACCACGGGTTCGTGGTCGACGAGGCGGAGGTCGTCTACTGGGGCACTTGCCCCGGCTGCGCGACCGAACGCACGTCCCAGTGATCCGCCAGTTCGGAAGGAAACGCATGAGCGACACCCAGGACAACGCCCCGGTGAGTGCGCAGGGCGTGGACAAGAAGGCGGCGGCCGGGTGCCCGGTCGCGCACGACTCCGTGACCGCGCACGGCAGCGAGAGCGAGAACCCGGCGATCGACTCGCCGACCCCGAAGACCGGCGGGCGTCCGCGCACCAACCGCGACTGGTGGCCCAACCAGCTCGACCTCTCCGTTCTCGCCGCCCACTCGTCCAAGAGCAACCCGCTGGGGCCGAACTTCAGCTACGCCAGGGAGTTCGCCAAGCTCGACGTCGAGGCGCTCAAGCAGGACATCGTCAAGGTCCTCACCACCTCGCAGGACTGGTGGCCGGCCGACTTCGGTCACTACGGCGGCCTGATGATCCGGATGAGCTGGCACGCCGCCGGGACCTACCGGATCGATGACGGCCGCGGCGGGGCCGGCGACGGCGGCCAGCGGTTCGCCCCGCTCAACAGCTGGCCGGACAACGCCAACCTGGACAAGGCCCGCCGGCTGCTCTGGCCGGTCAAGCAGAAGTACGGCCAGAAGATCTCGTGGGCCGACCTGCTCGTGCTCGCCGGCAACGTCGCCCTGGAGTCGATGGGCTTCAAGACCTTCGGCTTCGGCTTCGGCCGGGAGGACGTCTGGGAGCCCGAGGAGATCTTCTGGGGCCCCGAGGACACCTGGCTCGGCGACGAGCGCTACGTCTCCGAGAAGGAGATGTCGCCGACCGTCGGCGCGACCGAGATGGGTCTGATCTACGTCAACCCGGAGGGCCCCCGCGGCAACGCGGACCCGGCCGCGGCGGCGCACTTCATCCGCGAGACGTTCCGCCGGATGGCGATGAACGACGAGGAGACCGTCGCCCTCATCGCCGGCGGCCACACCTTCGGCAAGACCCACGGCGCCGCCGTCGCCGACGACCATGTCGGCCCCGAGCCCGAGGGTGCGCCGTTGGAGGCGCAGGGCCTGGGCTGGCTCAGCACCTACGGCACCGGCAAGGGTGGGGACACGATCACCAGTGGCCTCGAGGTGACCTGGACCGACCGGCCGACGCAGTGGAGCAACCGGTTCTTCGAGATCCTCTTCGGCTACGAGTGGGAACTCACCACGAGCCCCGGCGGCGCGAAGCAGTGGGTCGCCAAGGACGCCGAGGCGATCATTCCGGACGCCCACGACCCGTCGAAGAAGCACAAGCCGACGATGCTCACGACCGACCTGTCGCTGCGCGTCGACCCGGCGTACGAGAAGATCTCGCGCCGGTTCCTGGAGAACCCCGACGAGTTCGCGCTGGCGTTCGCCAAGGCCTGGTACAAGCTGCTGCACCGGGACATGGGTCCGGTCAGCCGCTTCCTCGGGCCGTGGATCCCGGAGCCTCAGCTGTGGCAGGACCCGGTGCCGGCGGTCGACCACGAGCTCGTGGGTGACGCCGACGTCGCCGCCCTCAAGGCGAAGGTCCTGGAGTCCGGCCTGACGACCGCGCAACTGGTCGCCACCGCCTGGGCGTCGGCCGCCAGCTACCGGTCCACCGACAAGCGCGGCGGCGCCAACGGCGCGCGGATCCGCCTCGAGCCGCAGCGCAGCTGGGAGGTCAACCAGCCCGAGCAGCTCGCGACGGTCCTGGCCACCCTCGAGGGCATCCAGCGGGAGTTCAACACCGCCGGCGGCGCGAAGATCTCCCTCGCCGACCTGATCGTGCTGGCCGGCTCGGCCGCCGTCGAGAAGGCGGCGCGGGACGCCGGCGTCGAGGTCACGGTGCCCTTCCACCCGGGTCGCACCGACGCCTCGCAGGAGCAGACCGACGTCGAGTCGTTCCGGGTCCTCGAGCCGCGCGCCGACGGGTTCCGCAACTACCTGCGCCCCGGCGAGAAGACCCAGCCGGAGGTGCTGCTCGTCGACCGCGCGTACCTGCTCAACCTGACCGCGCCGGAGATGACCGTCCTGGTCGGCGGCCTGCGCTCGCTCGGGGCCAACGTCGGCGGCGCGCGGCACGGCGTCCTCACCGACCGGCCCGGCGTGCTCACCAACGACTTCTTCAGCAACCTGCTCTCCCCAGGCACCCGGTGGAAGGCGTCGGAGTCCGACGAGCACGTGTACGAGATCCGGGACCTGGCCACCGACGAGGTGAAGTGGACCGCCACCGCGGTCGACCTCATCTTCGGCTCCAATTCCCAGCTGCGGGCCCTCGCCGAGGTCTACGCCAGCGAGGACGCGCGCGAGAAGTTCGTGACCGACTTCGTCGCGGCCTGGACCAAGGTGATGGAACTCGACCGGTTCGACCTCGCCTGATCCGGCGCCAAACCGACGAGCCCCGGTCGATCGCTGCGCGATCGACCGGGGCTCGCCCGCAATGCGCCGACTACCAGGCGGCGTTGATCACGAAGGGCGCGGAGTTGTGGTCGTGCCACTCCTCCAGGCTCGGGGGGATCTCCACCCAGCGGTTCTCGCCCACCTCGCACTGCTGGACGGTCGGGAACCACAGGATGTCCGGCGCCTTCCGGTCGATCAGGAAGCCCATGCCGAAGAGCTGCTCCTGGTGGTCGGGCAGCGGTCCGCCCAGCCACGCCACCTCGACGACCCGGCCGAAGCCCTGGCCCTGGCCATACGCGCGGGTCACCTGGAGCTGCCAGCCCGGCACGGCGTCTGGGATGACGAGGTGCACGCCGTCGGGAATCTGCATCCGCACGGCGGTGGTCGCCGAGCCGGCGCAGCCGTGCGTCACCCGGAAGGCCGTGTGGAAGAACTTCGTCTCCGCCGTGTAGGGCGTGGCTATCACGTGGGCGCTGGCCGGCACCGCCGCGACGCCGATCGCCACGGCGGCGGCGACCAGCACGACACCGGCCCGCCGCATCAGTTTGATCACTCGTCTCCTCCAGAGGCTCGGGATGCTCGTCGCCGTCAGCCCGTACGCCCCGGCCCGGGCACCGGACCCAGCATGGTGAGGCACCCCGGCCCTGTCTTCGCTCAAATTGCTGCGTTGGCGCCGGCCGGCGGGGGAGCGCCGCTCCGGCCCGCCCCCTGGTGCTCCGGATGGGCCGTGACCAGCACGGACAGTGCCGTTGCCGAGATGCCGCCGGTCAGGGCGGCCCCCGCGTACGGAGGCGGCCGCGACCCCAGAAGCGACCGGAGCGCACCACGAAGCCGCCCGTACCGCGGCTAGGGGTCGCGGCACCGGGCGCCGGCGGCCTGGCACGCCGGCGGAGCGCCGCCATACAGTGAGGGCGATCGTCATTGCGTTGCCAGGATCACGACGGCGGGGGCGCTGGTGGGGCGGAGAGCACTCATGGTCGTGCTGGTGGTACTCGGCGCGGTCCCGATCGTGTCCGGGCTGGCCGGGCTCCTCGTCGGGCCGACCTTCATACCCGGTGGCACGTCGACCCCGGTCAGCGTCGACAACAACTACCGCTTCATCGACGCCTACTGGTTCGCGGCCGGCGTCGGCCTCTGGTGGTCACTGTTCCGGCTCGAGGAGCGGGCGATCGTCACCCGGGCGATCCTCGTGATCGCGGTCGTCGGCGGGATCGGCCGCCTGACATCGGTCCTGTCCGTCGGCTGGCCGACGCCGGTGTTCGGCACCGCGATGGTGTTGGAACTCGTCGCGCTGCCGCTCGTCGTCTGGTGGCACGCCCGGGTCGTCCGGGCCGGCGACGGGCGCCGCGAGCCGGCCCGGGAAGCACAGCCGGTCAAGTGACCGGGCCCGCTGCCGGGAGGTGGGCCCCGCGTTCGCCCGACCCCTCGCCGCCGCGGCCGCCCTGGGATGCGGTGAAGCCACCGTGTCGGACCTCCCTCGTAAGGTGGTGGGGTGACTGAGCGCTCCCTGACCTTGATGGCGGTGCACGCCCACCCCGACGACGAAGCGACCAGCACGGGCGGCGTCCTCGCCCGGTACGCGGCGGAGGGGATCACGACGGTCCTCGTGACCTGCACCGATGGGCGGTGCGGCGACGGGCCTGGCGGGGTCAAGCCGGGCGACCCGGGGCACGACCCGCAGGCCGTGGTGGCGATGCGCCAGGCCGAGTTGACGGCCAGTTGCGCGGCGCTGAAGGTCACGCACCTGGAGACGCTCGACTACGCCGACTCCGGCATGATGGGCTGGGCGGCCAACGACGCGCCCGGCGCGTTCTGGAACACCCCGGTGGCGGAGGCGGCCGACCGGCTCGCCGAGTTGATCCGGCGGTACCGGCCCGACGTCGTCGTCACCTATGACGAGAACGGCTTCTACGGCCACCCGGACCACATCCAGGCCCACCGCATCACCATGGCCGCGGTCGAACGGACGGACATCCCCGCCAAGGTCTACTGGACCACCGTGCCGCGCAGCGCGTTCCAGGAGTTCGGTCGGGTCATGAAGGAGATAGGCGTCGAGTTTCCGGAGCCGGACGAGTCGTCGGAGATGCCGGAGCTCGGCCTGCCGGACGACGAGATCACCACCTGGGTGGACATCGGCGCCTACGGCGGCCAGAAGTTCGAGTCCCTGGCCGCCCACGCCAGCCAGGCCGAGAACATCTTCTTCCTGCAGCTCGGTCAGGAGCGGTTCACCGAGCTCATGGGCGTGGAGACCTTCGTCCGGGTCCGCGACACCACCGGTGCGGCGACGCCGGAGGACGACCTGTTCGCCGGGCTCCGCTGACCGGACACCTCCGCTCGGCGGCGCGGGCGCAGACGGTTCAGGTGGTGGGGCGCAGCTCGGCGAGCAGCTTCACCACCCGGGCCCGGATCTCGTCCCGGATCGGGCGGACGGCCTCGATGCCCTTGCCGGCGGGGTCTTCGAGCTTCCAGTCCTCGTAGCGCTTGCCCGGGAAGACCGGGCAGGCGTCGCCGCAGCCCATGGTGACGATGACGTCGGAGGACTCGGCGGTGGCGTACTCGAGCAGTCTGGGCGTCTGGTGGGTGATGTCGATGCCGACCTCGCGCATGGCCTCGACCGCGGCGGGGTTGATCCGGTCGGCGGGTGCGCTGCCGGCGGAGCGGACCTCGACCGTGTCGCCGGCGAGGTGGCGCAGCCAACCGGCGGCCATCTGGGAACGGCCGGCGTTGTGGACGCAGACGAACAGGACACTGGGCTTGTCGCTCATCGGGTTCCTTCCGTGCGGTGCGAGGGCCGGTCGGCCGGCTCGTGGTCGAGGTCGTGGAACGGGTGGTCCGGGGTGTTGTCGGGCCGAGCCTCGCTGGCGTCGTACGGCTGCGGTGTGGTCATGACCGCCGGCCGGCGGCCGCGTCCTCGTCGGTAGGGACGACGACCTGGTCGGCGGCGGTGCCGGCGTCGGGGTAGAGGGCCGCGAGCAGGCCGACGCCGACGGCGAGGCCGACGAGTTGGGCCAGGACGAAGCCGGGCACTGAGGCGGGGGCGATGCCGGCGAACGTGTCGGTGAAGGCGCGCCCGATGGTCACCGCCGGGTTGGCGAACGAGGTCGAGGAGGTGAACCAGTAGGCGGCGCCGATGTAGGCGCCGACGGCCGCGGGCGCGACGGCGGCGCGGCCGGAGCCGACCACGGCGGCGACCAGCAGGGCGGTGCCGACGAACTCGGCCAGCAGGCGCCGCCGGAGTGGGATGGTCATCAGTCTGTTCGCCCCTGTGATGTCGCTGTCCCGGATCGTCGGGCAGTGGTTGGTTGTCGGGTGGCGGGTACGTTCAGTTGGTCGAGCAGGCGACGGACGCGGCGTTCGATCTCGTCGCGGATCGGTCGCACGTCGACCAGGTCGAGCGCGGCGGGATCGTCCACGTTCCAGCTCTCGTACCGGGTGCCGGGACGGCCGTCGCGGTGGTGGCCCACGACCCGGGCGAGGGCGCGCAGCCGCTGGCGGGCGAACCGCTCGGCGAGCAGTGGCAGGTGGTTGGGGACGGTGGCGGAAGTGGCGTACTGGTCGTAGCTGCTGTGCAGGAACCGCTCGATGGTTTCGTTGCGGTCATCGGGGACGTCCGGGCAGGACGGCGGGGAGGAGCCGGTCGACCCGGTCGGCGTTGACATGGCGGGCGACCAGGTTGGTCGGCATGTCGAGGGCGTGTTGGCGATCTCTCCGGGGGAAGCGTCGCCAAGGGTGAGTGCGTCCACGATCGCCAGGCGTGCCGGGTCGCCGAGTGCGGCGTGGATCCGGGCGCGTCTCGCGAGAGAAGAAAGCTCAATGGCCATTGACTCAATGGCCGCTGAGTAAAATCTGTTCGTCAAGCCCGCGCTGCCGTCGGCAACCTTCGGGCGTCGATGGGGAAACGGGGGGAGTCAGCAGCAGGTTGCCAGGTAGGACTGCAGGTCGGACAGGGCGGCGAGGGTTCCGTCGCGGTCGGCCCGGTAGAACACCGTCTTGCCGTCCCGCCGCGACGTGACCACGCCGCCGCGTCGTAGCAGGGTCAACTGCTGCGACGCCGTGGCCTGGCTGATGCCGACCCGCTCGGCCACCTCACCCACGGACATCTCGGCGCCGTGAGCGAACAGCATCATGATCCGCTGCCGGGTGGGACTGCCGAGGGCCTTGAGGAACTCCTGCGTCTGCGGCGCGAGACCCGGGGTGGGGGCGCTCTGCGGCCCGGGCGGCCGGTCGGCGGTGTGGCTCATGGTCACACCCTTCCTCGTCATCATCATATTGTCATTCAACAAAACAACGATATGATTGTGGCGTGACTCAAGCTGATCCCGTGATCATCGTTGGCGGCGGGCAGTCCGGCCTCGCCGCCGCCCGCGCCGCCCGGGACGCCGGTCTGCGACCCGTCGTTCTGCACGCCGGCACCGAACCAACGGGCTCGTGGCCTGACTACTACGACAGCCTCACCCTCTTCTCGCCCGCCCGCTACAGCGCCCTGCCCGGCATGCCCTTCGACGGCGACCCGGACCGCTACCCCCGCCGGGACGAGGTGGTCGCCTACCTCCGCCGCTACGCGGACTCCCTCGACATCGAGGTCCGTACCCGCACCCGCGCCGTCGCCGTGCACAGCCGTCCGGGCGGGGGATATGTCATCCGCACCGACACGGACGACGAACTGGCCGGGATCGGGGTCGTCGCCGCGACCGGCTCCTTCGGCAACCCGTACCTGCCTGCCCTGCCCGGACAGAGCGAGTACGGCGGCGACCTGCGGCACGTCGCCGACTACCGCCGGCCCGACGCGTACGACGCCAAGCGGGTCGTCGTCGTGGGCGGCGGCAACTCTGCCGTCCAGGTCGCCTACGAACTCACCGCGCGTGCCCGGGTGACCCTGGCGACCCGCGAACCGGTGCGGTTCCTGCCGCAGCGCATCCGGGGCCGGGACCTGCACCACTGGCTGCACGTCACCGGCGCCGACCGCCTTTCGCGCGCGGTAACCACCCGGCTCGTGGGGCACGCCACCGTGCTCGACACCGGCCGCTACCGCAACGCCATCACCTCAGGCGAACTTGCCCGGCGAGACATGTTCACCCGCTTCGCCCCCGACGGCGTCGTCTGGAGCGACGGGACGCACGAAGCGGTCGATGCGGTCATCTTCGCCACCGGCTACCGGCCGGACCTTGACTACCTCGCACCCCTCGCCACTCTCGACCACGGCATGCCACAGCAGGTCGGCGGGATCTCCACCACTCATCCCGGCCTGGTCCACCTCGGTCTGGAGTTCCAGCGAACCTTCGCCTCGAACACGCTGCGCGGCGTGGGACGAGACGCTGTGCACGTCATGGCCGCGCTCGCCGCAAGGCGCCCTCCCCGCGTGTTCCGCCAGGGGCGTCGGATGCTCGCCGGCCACCCGCGGTCGACCTCGCCCCCGGCGGCTGGATCGAGCCGTGGACGGAAGATGAGGTGATCGGGAGGCGGTCAGGCTCGGGGCGCGGGCTCGATTGACAGCAGTGCGGCGAGCTGGCGCAGGATCTGCGGGCGGGCCCGGTAGTAGACCCAGGTGCCCCGCCGTTCGGCGTCCACCAGGCCCGCCTCGCGCAGCGTCTTGAGGTGGTGCGAGATCGTCGGCCCGGTCAGGTCGAACGCGGGCGTCAGGTCGCACACGCACGCCTCCCCGCCTTCGGCGGAGGCGATCATGGACATCAGCTGCAGTCGTACCGGGTCGCCGAGGGCCTTGAACGCGGGCGCGAGCGCCGCGGCCGTCTCGGCCGGGACCCGGCGCTGCGCCAGCGGAGGGCAGCACGGCGTGTCGGCGTTGAGGTCGACGACGGGGGGCGACGCCTGTTGTTTCGGCATGTCTCTAGGTTGACATCTCTCTAATCAGCGTGCAAGTCTCTGATTCGATGGACGTCAAGACAGGCGTTCGGAGAGAAGGGACCACCATGTTCGGCTCCATCCGCCGCCCCCGGACCTCCCTGGCCGGAGTCCGGTTCTGCGACTCCTGTGCCGAGGTGTCCACCCCCGCGCAGCGCGCCGAGCGCCGCTACGCCGCCACCCGCGCCACCACCTACCCGCTGATCAACCCGCGCTGAGGAGGACCCGAGATGAGTGCAGACGAGCCCAGCACCGGCGGCTTCACCGGCGACCCCGCCGCCGCCCTCCAGATCACCGGCTCCGGCGACTGCTGCGGCAGCCCCGCCCAGGCCGTCGGTGACATCCGCCCGCCCGCCGGCCGGGCCGACGGCGACGAGCCGTGCTGCGGTACCCGGGAGGCCGCCCGCGCCGCCGACTCGTGCTGCGGCACCCGGGCCAGGGCCGACGCCGTCGCCACCGGTCAGGGATGCTGCTCATGACCGGCGCGAACGACCTGGCAACCCGGCTCCGGCGGGTCAGTGCCGACCGGATGACCGCCACCGTCGCCGTTCTCGCCTCGGACCCCATGACGGGCCGGCGCGTCGGCTCGACCGGCGGCGCGGCAGCCCGTGCCTGGCTGGTCGACCGGCTTGCCGCCCTCGGCGCCACCGTCCGCACGGAGCATTTCCCGGTCCGCGCGGTGCCCCAGGTGTACGCCGCGCCGACGGTCGCCTGGGGCGGCCGGAGCGGCTCCGCCCCGCTGGCGTTCGGGCGGCAGGTGGCGATCCATCCGGCTTCCGCCGACCGGCCCGACCTCCGTCGCGGCGCGCTCGGTGTGGCCGGACGGGACGACCCGGCGGGGCGGTGGCTGGTCGTGCCGGCCGAGCTGAACCTGTTCGACGCCTATCGCGACACCCAGGGCGCCGCTGGACTGCTGCTCCGCCGCCCGGTCGACGCCGACGGCTGGCAGTTCACCATGCTCGCCGGACCGGACCCCGGGCCGCTGCCGGTGCTGACCCTCGACCCGGACACCCACTCCGCGGTCCTCGCCGCCGCGACCGCCCGCGACGGCTGGCTGTCCGGGGCGACGCCGCTGCGCCGCGACGATGTCACCGGCGTCAACATCCACGCCAGGCTCCGCCAACCTGCTTCCGGTGCCGGAGACCTGCTGTTGACCGCGCACTACGACGGCGTCGGGGACCATCCCGGTCTCCGCCTGCCGGGGGCCTCGGACAACGCCACCGGCGTCGCGGTGGTCCTCGAAGCCGCCCGCGTCCTCGCAGCCGGTCTCCCCGCCGGCGTGGGACTGTCCGTGGCGCTGCTCGACCGCGAGGAGGTCGGGGCGCTCGGCTCCGCCCACCACGCCACCCGGCTCCGGGCGGAAGGAGCCGCGCCGCTGGTCGTCAATGTCGACGGCGCCGGCCGCCTGGACGGGGCGGCGGCGGTGGAGGCCGGCGGACCGGCCCACCGGCTGCTGGCCCTGCTCGATCAGGCGGGCCGGCACACCGGCGTCCCCCTGACGGCCGGGCCGGTCGCGTCCGACAACCGCCGCTACGGCCGAGCGGGCCTCGCCGCGGTTGGCATCGGCGCCGGAATGGGCGGCTACCACAGCCCCGCCGACACCCCCGACAAGGTCGACCCCGGCACCCTGGCCCTGATCGCCCGCCTCGTCGTCGCCACCGTCCACCTCGCCGCGGCGGCACCCGCTACACTTTCATCGTCAATCGGCGATAAACGATAGAAGGAGCGGGTGGTGAGCGACCTCCTGGACCGGGACACGGCGCAGACGTACGCCTCGTGGTTCCGGGCTCTCGCGGACCCGACCCGGGTGCAGATCGTGGCGTACCTCGCCCGGCACGACCGGCCGATGAGCGTGGGGGAGATCGTCGCCGCCGTCGGGCTGGCCCAGTCCACCGTCTCGCAACACCTGAAGATCCTCACCGAGGTGCGGTTCGTGCTCGTCGACCCGGTCGGCACCGCTCGCCTCTACCGCATCAACGACGCCTGCGTCGGCTGCTTCCCCTCCGCCGCCGACGTGGTCATGGGCCGCCCGGCCCCGCAGCCGAAGGGAGCCTGCTGATGGCCGACATCACCGTCCGCCCCATGACCGCGGGCGACGCCGCCCGGGTGCTGGCGATCTACCAGGCCGGCCTCGACGGCGGCAACGCCAGCTTCGAGACCACCGCCCCCACCTGGGCGGCGTTCGACGCCGGCAAGCTGGCCGCGCACCGGCTCGTGGCCGTCGACGAGGACGGGGCCGTCATCGGCTGGGTCGCCGTGTCACCGACATCGACCCGCGCGGTCTACGCCGGCGTGGTCGAGCACTCCGTCTACATCGACCCCGCCGCCCAGGGCCGCGGCGTCGGCCGGCTGCTTCTCGACGCGTTGATCGCCTCCACCGAGGCCGCCGGCATCTGGACCATCCAGTCCGGCGTCTTCCCCGAGAACGAGGCCAGTCTCGCCCTGCACGAGCGCGCCGGCTTCCGGGTCATCGGCACCCGCGAACGCGTCGGCCGGCACCACGGCCGCTGGCGCGACGTCATCCTCCTGGAACGCCGCAGCCGGACCATCACCTGACGGCCAGAGCCGCCGGAAACCGGCGGCCTCCCACATTCCGCTGTTTCGATGAACCTCAACATAAGGAGTCATCCGATGAGTGCCCTGGACCAGCTGCCCGTCGCCGTCATCGGCGCCGGCCCGGTCGGCCTCGCCGCCGCCGCCCACCTGCGTGAGCGCGGCCTGCCCTGCACCGTCCTCGAAGCTGGCGACACCGCCGGCGCCGCCGTACGGCAGTGGGGCCACGTGCGCGTCTTCTCCCCGTGGCGGTACAACATCGACCCGGCCGCCCGGCGGCTGCTCGACGACGCCGGCTGGGTCGCCCCCGACCTCGACGCCCTGCCCACCGGCGCGGAACTCGTCGCCGACTACCTGCGGCCCCTCGCGGAGCTGCCGCAGCTCAAGCCGCACCTGCGCTACGGCGCCCGGGTCGCCGCGATCAGCCGCCTCGGCTACGACCGGCTGCGCACCGCCGGGCGCGAGCAGGCCCCGTTCCTGATCCGCCTCACCACCGGTGAGGAGATTCAGGCCCGCGCGGTCATCGACGCCTCCGGCACCTGGGGCACCCCCAACGTCCTGGGCGCCTCCGGCCTGCCCGCACGAGGCGAGAAGGACGCCGCCGCCTTCCTGGAGCATGCGCTGCCGGACGTGCTCGGCGCCGACCGGGACCGGTTCGCCGGCCGGCACACGCTGGTCGTCGGGGCGGGCCACTCCGCCGCCAACACCCTGCTGTCCCTCGCCGACCTCGCCGCGCAGGTGCCCGGCACCGAGGTCACCTGGGCGATCCGCTCGCCCTCCCCGGCCCGCACCTACGGCGGCGGGGACGCCGACGCCCTCCCGGCGCGTGGGGCACTCGGTTCCCGGCTGCGCGACCACGTCGGCGCCGGCCGCATCCGCCTGCTCACCGGCTTCTCCATCCACGCCCTCAGCCCGGTCGACGGTCGGGTGGCGGTCGTCGTCCGTCACGCCGACGGCACCGACGAGCAGGTCGTGGTGGACCGGATCGTGGCCGCCACCGGCTTCCGCCCCGACCACAGCATCGCCGCCGAACTACGCCTGGACCTCGACCCGGTCATGGGCGCCACCCGCGCCCTCGCACCGCTGATCGACCCGAACGAGCACTCCTGCGGCACCGTGCCGCCGCACGGCGTCGACGAGCTGGCCCACCCCGAGTCCGGGTACTACGCCGTCGGCATGAAGAGCTACGGCCGGGCGCCGACCTTCCTCATGGCCACCGGCTACGAGCAGGTCCGCTCCGTCGTCGCCGCCCTTGCCGGTGACTGGACCGCCGCCCGCGACGTCCAGCTCGACCTGCCCGAGACCGGCGTCTGCAACAGCGACCCGGCCGACTCCACCGGCACCGACAGCTGCTGCGGCCCCACCCCGGCCGCACCGCCGGCCGCCAAGGGGCTGGCCACCGGCATCTCCGGAGGGCTGCTGTCCACGCCGCTGAACCTCATCAGCCTCGACGCCCCGGCGAGCGGCCAGACCGGCGGCTGCTGCGCCGGCTGATGACGATCTCCACGGTGGCGCCCGCCGACCCGACCGTCGGCGGGCGCCACGGATGGCGCATCATCGCCGCCCTCGCGGTCACCTCGACCGTCGGATACGGCAGCCTCTACTACGCCTACGCGGTCCTGCTCGGCCCCATGACGACCAGCCTCGGCGCCTCCACCACCGCCGTCACCGGGGCGCTGACCGCCAGCGTCCTCGCCGGCGCCCTGATGGCCATCCCGGTCGGCAGGTGGCTCGACCGGCACGGCGGGCGCGCTCTCATGACCGTCGGCTCGATCATCGCCACCGCACTGCTGATCGCCTGGTCGCAGGTCCGGACCACCCCGCAGCTCTACGCCGTCATGATCGGCATCGGGATCACCGGCGCGATGGTCCTCTACGAACCCGCCTTCGCCGTCATCGTCTCCTGGTTCACCCCCGACCGACGGCCCACCGCCCTGCTCGCGGTCACCGTGGTCGCCGGGTTCGCCAGCACCATCTTCATGCCGCTCACCGGCCTGCTCGTCGCGCAGCTCGGCTGGCGAGGCGCGCTGCTCGCGCTCGCCGCCGTTCACGGCATCGTGACCGTGCCGCTGCACGTCCTCACCATCCGCAAACCGCCGCACGTCAGGACCCCCGGCACCGGGGCGAGACCGGACCATGCCCGGCGGCGGGCGGCGGCCCGCGCCGCGATGCGCGACCGGCGGTTCTGGATCCTCGCCGCCGCCCTGACCGCGCACGGGGCAGCGACCAGCACCATCGGCGTCCACCTCGTCGGCTACCTGATCAGCCGGGGCCACCCCGCGACGTTCGCCGCCGCGGCCGCCGGCCTGCTGGGCGTCCTGTCCGTCACCGGACGACTCGTCCTCACCGGCGCCCGACGCCGACTCCCGGTCACCACCATCGTCGCCACGGTCGTCGCCATCCAGGGCGCCGCCGCCCTCGCGATGCCCCTGCTGGCAGGCAGCCGGCCGGGCGCGGTCATCACCGTCACCGGATTCGGGCTCGGCTTCGGTATCGCCAGCCTCGCCACCCCCGCCATCCTCACCGACCGGTACGGCACCACCGCCTACGCCACCGTCGCCGGGCGACTGGCCGCGCCCGTCACCACGGCCAGAGCCGTGGCACCCGTGGCCGCCGCCGCCCTTCTCCACCGCGGCGGCTACCAGTCTCTTCCGGCCGCGCTGGCGGTGGCGTGCCTGCTCGCCGCCGGGGGCATGCTCGCGGCGGGAAGAACAGCAGCACGGGGGACGGCGACCGCCGGGGCGGAGCGGTCCGGGGATGTGCCAGGTGGCGGAAGAAGCAATCAAAGACGTCGGTGAAGATCGGCAGGATCTTCTCGTCCTCGAGGATGCTGGCCCGGAAGCCACTGCTGCCCGGACAAGCGTGCCCGGCTCGCGTTCCTGACCCGCGCCCGGTTCGAGCAGGCCATCCGGACCGGTAGGGGGCCCTGCCATTCGAAATTTTGGTTAGGTTAGCCTAACCTCATGAACAGCGGACCGGAGTCGGCCAGCAGCGAGCAGAGCCTGCGGGGCACCGACCTCGACCTGGGTTACCACGGGGCGCTCGTGGTGCACGGGGCGGCGATCGCCCTCCGCGCGGGCGCGGTGATCGCTCTGGTCGGCCCCAACGGCAGCGGCAAGTCCACCCTGCTGCGGGCCCTGGCCCGGCTGCACCCGATCGCCGGCGGCGCCGTCCACCTGGCCGGTGACGTCGCCGCGGCGGGCCTGCCGGCCCGGGAGTTCGCCCGCCGGGTCACCCTGCTCGCCCAGAGCCGGCCGGTACCCAGCGGGGTCACCGTCCGGGACGTCGTCGGCTACGGCCGCCACCCGTACCGCGGGCGGTGGCGGGCCGACGACCCGCAGGGGCCGGCGGCGGTCAGCCGGGCGATGGACGTCACGGGGGTGGCCGCGATGGCTGACCGTCCGGTGGATGAACTGTCCGGCGGCGAATTGCAGCGGGTGTGGCTGGCCACCTGCCTGGCGCAGGAGACGCAGGTGCTGCTGCTCGACGAGCCCACCACGTTCCTCGACCTGCGCTACCAGGTGGAGATCCTCGACCTGATGCGGGACCTCGCCGACGACCACGACGTCGCGGTCGGCGTGGTGCTGCACGACCTCAACCAGGCCGCCGCCGTGGCCGACGAGGTGGTCCTGCTGCACGGTGGCCGGGTCCGCGCCACCGGCAGCCCGGCCGAGGTCTTCACCGAGCAGGCGCTGACCGACACGTACGGCATCCGGATCGAGGTGACCACCGACCCGCTCACCGGGCTGGTGACCACCCGACCCGTGGGGCGGCACCTGACCCGCGCCCAGGTCTGAACCGACCATCGACAACACTCGACAGAAAGAACGACATGACTCGTACCCGTGTCACCGCCCTCCTCACCGGGGTGGCCGCGCTGCTGCTCAGTGCCTGCGGCACCACCGAGAACGGCGCCGCCGCACCCGAGACCTCCGCCTCGTCGGCCGGGCCGGTCACGGTCACCGACAGCCGCGGCAAGGCGGTCACCCTCAAGGCTCCGGCGACCAGGGTGGTCGGCCTGGAATGGGGTGAGGTCGAGATGCTCGTCAGCCTCGGCGTCATGCCCGTCGGCGTCGCCGACCCGAAGGGCTACGCCACCTGGGTCACCGCCGCCAAGCTCGACTCGGGCGTCAAGGACGTCGGCACCCGCGGCGAACCCAGCGTCGACTCGATCGTCGCCCTCCAGCCCGACCTCGTCGTGATGGCGGACGACCGCGGCGCCGCGCTGGTCAGCCAGCTGGAGAAGTACGTCCCGGTGCTGGTCACCAAGGGCAGCGACGCGTCGGACAACCTCGGCCGGATGCGTACGGACCTGAAGATGATCGCCACCGCGGTCGGCCGGACGGTCGAGGCGGACAAGTTGCTCGCCGACTTCGACGCCGCCCTCGCCGACGGCAGGAAGAAGATCGCCGACGCCGGCGCGGCCGGCCGCCCGTTCGCCATCGCCGACGGGTGGAAGGAAGGCAGCACCGTCAGCATCCGGATGTTCGGGCAGGGCGCGCTGGTGTCCCAGATCGGCCTCCAGCTCGGACTGACGAACGCCTGGACCGGCAAGACCGACGAGGTGTGGGGCCTGGGCCAGACCGACGTCGAGGGCCTCACCGGGCTCAAGGATCCGAACCTGCACTTCTTCTACAACGCCTCCGACGGCACCGACGTGTTCGCCGACGGCCTCGCCGGCAACGCCATCTGGAAGTCGCTCCCCTTCGTCCAGAAGGGCAACCTGCACCGCATGCCCGACGGCATCTGGACCTTCGGCGGTCCGCTCTCCGGCAAGCAGTACCTCGACCAGCTCGTGAAGACCTACACGGTGTGACCGTGCTGACCGCACCCCCGCGCCCGGAGCCGGCCGTCGCGCCGGCTCCGGGCGGGCGCCCCGCGCCCCGCGTCGTCGCGGTGTTCGTCGCCGCGGCGCTGCTCCTGCTCCTCGTCGCGGCGGTGCACCTCACCCAGGGCACCTCGTCGGTCGGCGCCCTCGACCTGCTGCGGCTGGTCACCGGCGCCGACGACGAGGCGGCCCGGGTGCTGGTCGCCGCCCGGCTGCCCCGGCTGCTCGCCGGGCTCGCCATCGGCGTGGCGCTCGGCTTCGCCGGCGCCGCCCTGCAGTCGATCGCCCGCAACCCGCTCGCCTCCCCGGACACCCTCGCGGTGAACGCGGGAGCCCACCTGGCCATCGTCGCCGTCGCCGCGTTCGGTATCTCGCTGCCCGCGCTGCCCGCCGGGGGCCTCGCCTTCTGCGGCGGTCTCGCGGCGGCGGCGCTGGTGCTGGCCATGTCCGCCGGCGGGCAGGCCAGCACCACCCGGCTCATCCTCGCCGGCTCGGCCACCGCCCTGGCGCTCAGTTCGGTCACCACCCTGCTCCTGCTGCTGTTCGAGCAGGCCACCATCGGGCTGTTCGCCTGGGGCAACGGCTCGCTCGTGCAGAGCGACCTGACCGCGCTGAGCCAGCTCGCCCCGGTCATCGGCGCCGCCGTGGTGGCACTGATCCTGCTCGGACACCGCCTCGACGTGCTCGCCCTCGGCGACGACACCGCCACCGTGCTCGGCCTCGACGTGCGCCGCACCCGGCTGATCGTGACCCTGCTGGCCGTGCTGCTCTCCGCCGCCGCGGTCACCCTCACCGGTCCGGTCGGCTTCGTCGGCCTGTGCGCCCCGGTGATCGTCCGGCTGCTCGCCCCGGTGCTGCCCGCCGTGCACCGGCACCGGATCCTGCTGCCGCTCTCCGGCATCGCCGGGGTGCTCGTCGTGCTCGGCTCCGACGTTCTGCTCCGCGCCGTCATGGGCGGCCAGGCCGGCGTCGACATCCCCACCGGCGTGGTCACCACCCTGCTCGGCGCCGCCGTGCTGATCTGGCTCGCGCGGCGGCACCGCGACGCCGGCCCCACCCGCCGTCCGCCCGGCGGGCACGCCGCGGTCCGCAGCGCGGCGTTCCACCGCACCGTCGTCGCCGTGGCCGCCACGGTCACCGCCGGCGCGGTGCTCGTCGGCATGCTCGCCGGCGACACCTGGATGCTCTTCGGCGACGTCGTCAACTGGCTGTACGGGAGCACCGGGCCCGCGTACACGTTCGTGCTGGACCAGCGGTGGCCGCGGGTCACGGCCGCCGTGCTGGCCGGCGCGGCGCTCGCGGTCGCCGGCACCACCGTGCAGGCGGTCTGCCGCAACCCGCTCGCCGAACCCGGCATCCTCGGCATCACCGCCGGCGCCGGCCTGGGCGCGGTCGCCCTGCTCACCTTCGTCCCGCTGGCCGGCGTGTGGGCGGTCTCCGGCATCGCCGGGCTCGGCGCGATCCTCGCCTTCGCCCTCGTCTACGGCGCGGCCTGGCGCGGCGGCCTCAGCTCCGACCGGCTCGTCCTCATCGGATTCGGCGCCTGGCAGGGCGGCATGGCCGTGATCACCTTTCTCATCGTCGCGTACGACCCGTGGAACACCGGCAAGGCCCTGACCTGGCTCTCCGGCTCCACCTACGGCCGCACCGCCACCCAGGTGCTGCCGGTGGCGATCGCCCTGGCGGTGCTCACCCCGGCCGTGGCCGCGGCCCGGCGGGAACTCGACCTGCTCGCGCTTGACGACGACACCCCCCGGGTGCTCGGCGTCCGGCTGGAACGCACCCGGCTGGTCGCCCTCGGCGCGGCGGCGGTACTCACCTCCACCGCGGTCTCCGCGGTCGGCGTGATCGGCTTCGTCGGCCTGGTGGCCCCGCACATCGCCCGCGCGCTCGTCGGTGGCCGGCACGCCCGGGTGCTCCCGGTCGCCGCACTGCTCGGCGCCGCGCTGGTCAGCATCGCCGACACCCTCGGCCGCACCGTCATCGCCCCCGCCCAGATCCCCGCCGGCCTGGTCACCGCCATGATCGGCACCCCGTACTTCGTATGGCTGCTGTGGCGCTCCCGCGCCCTGGCGACCACGGCCCGGTAGCCCGGCCGAGACAGGAAGAGACCATGACCGAGACCCTGCCCGTCGCGCCGTGGCGCCTGTTCACCGTCGAGGTGCGGGCGGTACGCCGGCTCAGCCCGTCGTTCCTGCGGGTCACCTTCACCGGACCCGACCTGGACCGGTTCGCCGACAACGGCTACGACCAGCGGATCAAGCTCGCCCTGCCGCTGCCCGGCCAGCACGCCGTGCGGATGCCGGAGGGCCCCGACTGGTACGCGCGGTGGCGGGCACTGCCGGAGCACCGGCGTAACCCGGTGCGTACCTACACCGTCCGGGCCGTTCGTCCGCACCTCGCGGAGGTCGACGTCGACCTGGTCCTGCACGGCGACAGCGGGCCGGCGACCCGGTGGGCGCGGCGCGCCCGCGCCGGTGACCGGATCGCCATCCTCGGCCCCGACGCCGGCTACCCCGGCGAGCACGGCGGCGTGGAGTTCCGGCCGCCGTCGACCGGGCACCTGCTGCTGGCCGGGGACGAGACCGCCGTGCCGGCGATCGCGGCGATCCTGGAGCGGCTCCCGCCCGACGCCCGCGGCCGGGCGCTGCTCGAAGTGCCCGGCGCCGAGGACGTGCTGCCGCTGGTGGCACCGCCCGGCGTGGCGCTGACCTGGCTGCCCCGGGGTGCCGGCGGCCACGGCAGCCGGCTCGCCCCGGCCCTCGCCGCGGCGGCGGCGGAACTGCTCGGCGGTCGGCCCCGCGTCGACGCGCAGCCGGTCGCCGACGTGGACGTGGACGTGGACGTCGAGATCCTCTGGGAGGTGCCCGACCAGGTGCCACCGACGCCGCTGTACGCGTGGCTCGCCGGGGAGGCGGGCGTCATCCGTGGCCTGCGCCGGCACCTGGTCGGGGAGCGGGGCCTCGACCGCCGCGCGGTGGCGTTCATGGGCTACTGGCGACTCGGCCGCGCCGATACCGCGTGACCCGCTCGCCGGACAGCGGCGGCCCGAGCCGTCGCGGGCGTCGCCCCGGCCGGCCCGGCACGGGCTGCCGGGCAGTGTCCGATGGGGAGGCCGTAACGTTGACGGCACTCCCACGGCCGGCGGAAGGTGAGGCATGTTCGCGCTGCTGTCGACGCTGCTGGAGGTCGTCTCGGCGCACGCCGGCCGGCTCTTCGACGGCCGCCGGACGGCCCGGGACAGCGAGGTGGCCGAACACCTGCTGGAAATCGTGCTCGCGGTGCAGGAGCTCTGCGTACGCGGCGACCGGCTGCTCAGCCACGTCGACGGGGTCCTCGCCGCCGCCGACGACGGCGACCCGGGCCGGCCGGCGTCGTTCGAGGCCGAGCGGTCCACCGAGTTCGAGCGGTTGCTGCGTACCCAGGTCGCCGCCGTGGACGAGCTGCGCACCCGGCTCGGTGACTCCCAACTCCTGCTCGCCACCGTCGACCCCGGCTTCCAGCTCGACCTCGTGCCGTTCCTGGACGTCAAGTCCGGGCTGCTCACCCGGTGGACGCAGCAGGTCGAGCAGAGCCGGTACTCGACCACGACGCTGTTCTTCCTGCCGGCCGCTGAGCTGCGCCGGGTGCTCGCCGTCGGCCGGGAACACGCCGACGGAGGCGGGCTGGGCAGCGAGCGGACCGCGTATCTTCTGGCGTTCGCGGACAGCCTGCGTGAGGTACGCGCCCACGAGCTGCGCGACATCCGGCTGCCCGCCGCCCGCGAGGCGGGACGGATCCGCGGCGAGCTCGAGGCGGCCCGCTCCGACCTGCACCGGGCCAAGGCCCTCTGCACCCAGCTCTCCGACTCGGTGGTGGCGGCGGTCGGCCCGGAGGCGCTGGCCCGGCTGCGCCGGCGGCTCGCGACCCGGTGAGCCGGCGTCCCGCGCCAGCCCTTACGACCGCGACGTCCGCGCCGGCTACGGCTGCCGGCGGCTACGCCGGTACAGCTCGGGATCTCGCAGGTAGACGCCCGCGGTGGCCAGCGCGTAGCTGCCCATGTCGGTGGCGTGCGCGGTCATCCGGGTCAGACCGAGCAGCCGGGCCAGCGCTTCGGCGTTGAACATCAGCCGGGCGAACAGGCCGGTGGACCGGGCCGTCTCGGCGATCCGGATCTCGTCGACCGCCATCGTCCTCCCGGGAACCGAGAAGCGCAGCTGCAACAGGGCGGACAGCCGGTCGCCGTCGTACACCCGCAGGTCGACGCTGCCGGTGCCCTCCGGATAGAGCGACAGGGCGGCCTGGGCACCCGCCACCTGGTCGGTCAGGGCCCGCGCGAAGGCGTCGGGCGGCACCCGGATCCAGCGGGCCCAGGCGGCCCGGAACTCCTCGTCCGGCCGCAGGGCGGTCAGCAGCGGGGCCAGCGCGTCGAACTCCGCCGCGGTCACCGGTCGCCCGGCTGCCACCGCCGGCTCGGCCGGCGGGCGTGGCGCCGGCGGCGGGACCCGGGTCGCCTCGCGGGCCAACTCGTCCCAGGCCGGATCGGCCCGGAACGGCGGGAGGAACACGCGGTCCCGCACGACCGCCCACCCCTGCTCCCACCAGGCGACGGCGCGCACCGGCCGCAGCCCGAACCGGACCGCGCCCGCGACGAAGGCGCGCAGCATCAGGAACGTCGCGCCGACCTCGTCCAGGTTCGACACCCGCGCGTCCGGCCCGGCGAGGCGCCGGGTCACCGCCTCGGCGTCGCGAACCATCTCCGAGTACGCCACCAGCGGCGGCATGTTCGACACCACGAACGGCACGGCGGAGTCGAGCAGGCCCGCCGCGGGGACCGGCGCGAACACCACGTCATCGGGCGTGACGATCAGCGGCCACTCGTCCGTCCCGTCGGACACCGCGAACTCCACGGCCGGGTCGCCGTTCGGTGCGGAGATCCGCCGGCCGCGCCGTACCGCCTCGGGTCGCAGGCGCAGCCGGTCGTCGATCGCCGGCACCACGACCTCGAGAAGGTCGCCCGTCAGATCGGAGCGCACCCCCGGCAGCGCGGAGAGCGCTTGGGCGATCTCGTCAGGCCGCATCGGACCTCCCCGTGGTCGGCAGGGCATGAGCAGGAGTCAGGGCCTGCGATGGCGACGCTGCGCGCCCGTACCGTAGCGCCCGGAGGTCGGCGGGGTCCATCGTGGACGCGGCGACCGCGCCGGCCCGCCAGCCTTCGACGCCTGGAGTGGTCACCAGAACCGGAGTGCGTAGACCATCGTCAGGGCGCCGCCGCCGGCGATCACCGTCGCGCGTACGACGCCGGGCGGGAGGATGCCGCTGGCGCGTCCGCCGAGCCACCCGCCCGCCAGGGCGCCGGTCAGCATCACCGCGGCGGCCGGCCACATCACCACTCCCTTCGCGACGAAGACGGTGACCGCGGCCAGGTTCGCGCCCGTGGCGAGGACGTTCTTGCGGGCGTTGACGCGCCGAGGGTCGGTGTCGGAGCCCAGCGAGAGCAGGGCGGCGAGAATGACGCCGAGACCGGCGCCGAAGAAACCGCCGTAGGTGCACGCGAGCAGCAGGCCCGGGCCGGTTCGCACACCCGTGCCGCGCACCCGCAGCCGGGGCGCGGCGGCGAACAGGACCGTGGCGGCGCCGATCAGCAGCGGCACCAGGGTCTGAACGTGCCGCGCGGGCAGCATCAGCAACAGGATCGACCCGGCGGCGCCACCGACGGCCGCGACGGCAACCTCGCCGCGAAGCCGGCGATCGGCTGCCGGACGGCTCTCCCCGGCGGCCACGGCCGCGACGAGGTGGCTGGGGGCGAGCGCCACGGCGTTGGTCGCGTTGGCGGTGACCGGAGACAGCCCCGTGGCCATCAGGGCCGGGAAGGTCAGCAGCGTCGCGCCGCCGGCCAGCGCGTTGACGACGCCGCCGAGCAGACCCGCCGCCAGGAGGGCGAGCAGTGCCATGCCGCTGATCCTGGCGCGATCACCCCCGGCTGTCTGGAACGAAAGTGACGTCCTCCGGCCCGTACGTCTGGCCCCGGTACCGTCCGGGCGTCGTGCCGAACGCGGCCCGGAACCGTCGGCCCAGGTGGCTCTGGTCGGCGAAGCCGGCCCGGGCCGCCGCCTCGGCCGGGGCGACGCCGGCACGCAGCAGGCGCCGGGCGACGTTCAGCCGGGCGATGACGCGGAAGGCGTGCGGCGTGAGCCCGGTCTCGCGGGTGAACCGGCGGATCACCGCCTCCCGGGACACCGCGAACCGGGCAGCGAGGGTGGGCAGGTCCGCGCTCGTGTCCATGACGGCGGCGGCGAGGGCGGTGGGTGCGGGTTCGCGGCGGGACACCGGCGCCGCCGCCAGCAGTGCGCGCAGGTCGGACGCCAGCCGGTGTGGAGGGAACCGCTCGGCGCCGGCGGGCGTCGCCACCTTGATCGGACGGCCACCGGGAAGGCCGGCGAGCGCGCCGGGTGGCAGGTACACGTTGACACTGTCGTCCTCCCCGGCGAGCGGGAAGGCGGCGTGCGGCAGGTTCGCCGGGATGACGATCGCGTGTCCGGCGTGCGCCCGCACGACCCCCGCACGGGTACGGAACGCGCGCGTGCCGGACGTGACGATCGTGACCTGCACCGTCTCGTGGAAGTGGGGCCTGATCGAGAGCGGCCCCGTGCCGATCGTCCGCGCGATCTCGACGTCGCCGACCGTCCCGTACCGCCACTGCCGGGCCACCTGATTCCTCGCTCTCGGCCCTCGAACGTGCGGGCGCGTCCTGGATTCTGGCCGAACCCGACTGGAGGGGGAAGGTGTGCGACGCCACGCGCCCGCCCGGTGGCCCCGACGGAAGGTGCCGGAGCCGCCGGGCGGGCGACTACCAGGGTGCGGCGCGGTCGGCGGTGTCAGCTGACCGCGCAGGCCGCGCCGTTGAGGGTGAACGAGCTCGGCTTGGCGGTGTTACCGGTGTGGGTGGCCTGGAAGCCGATGGTGGTCGATCCGTTGCCGGGGATGGCGGCGTTGTAGGCGAGGTTCCTGGCCGTCACCTGGCCCGAGCTGGGGGAGTAGGTGGCGTTCCAGCCCGAGGTGATGGTCTGCCCGCCGGGCAGGGTGAAGCCCAGGGACCACCCGTTGACGGCGCTGGCGCCGGTGTTGGTGATGGTGATGTTCTCGGTCAGCCCGGTGTTCCAGGCGTTGAGGTCGACGCTCACCCGGCAGGCGGGGGTGCCGGGCGGGCCGGTCGGGCTCGGCGACGTGGTGGGGCTGGGCGACGTCGTCGGGCTCGGCGTCGTGGTCGGGCTCGGGGCGCTGGTCAGGCCGAAGAACTGGATGGCGGCGGCGGCCATGCCGCTGGCGGGCAGGGTGTGCCCGGCGCCCTGGATGCTGTACGCCTCGACCTGGACGGTGCCGTTGGCGTCGGCGTACCGGCGCCGGTTCCAGTTGGTCTGCGGCGTGTCGGAGGAGGTGGGTGTCTGGCTGAGCCCGAACACGTTGGTCCACTGTTCGATCGTCTCCTGGAGCAGCGAGTACGGCACGAGCGTGTCGCTGGTGCCGTGCCAGAGCTGCACCCGGGGGCGGGGGCCGGAGTAGCCGGGGTAGGCCTGACGGACCGCGTCACCCCACTGCTGCGGCGTCCGGTTCATGGTCCCGCCGGTGCACTGGCTGGTCCCCGGCGGGTAGTCCGCCGCGTTGGCGAAGCAGTTGAAGGGCACGCCCATGAACGCGGCGCCCGCCTTGAACACGTCGGGATAGAGGGCCAGCATGTGGTTGGTCATCATGCCGCCGGACGAGCTGCCGGTGGCGTAGACCCGGTCGGGGTCGGCGCCGTACTGCTGCTGGGCGTAGCGGACCATCGAGATGATGGACACCGGGTCGCTGCCGCCGCCGCGGCGCTTGGCGGCATCCGACCAGACGTCGAAGCAGTTGCCGAACCCGGCCTGCTGGGTCGCGGTCGGGTAGATCACGATGAATCCGTACCGGTCGGCGAGGCTGGCGAACTCGCTACCGGAGTAGAAGCCGGGGCCGGATCCGCCGCAGCCGTGCATGGCCACCACGGTCGCGGGCCTGGCCGGGCGGGAGTCCGGCACGTAGATGTGCATGCGCATCCCGCCCGGGTTGTCGCCGAAGTTGGTCACCTCGGTCAGCGACGCCGCGTACGCGGGTCGGATCGTGGGGACCACCAGGCCGGCCGCCGCCAGCGACGCGGCCAGGACGAGCAGCAGTTTCCTTCTGATTCTCACGGGGACGACTCCTTCGGTCACCTGTGCAGGCTGAGATCGGGCACGCGCGATCCGGTCGCGGGTACGCCCGGCTGCCCGCGGTGATCGCGCATCGCCCACGACATGGCTCGCCCGGCCCGGCTCCGTGGGATGTCACTTGGCGGATAGTGTTCCCGTCGGACCGACAAGTGTCAATCGACAGACCTCGATCATGGGTCGTCCTGATGCGGTTACAGTGTCTGCACCGTCCCTGAGCCGAGCCGGAGCGCCCGTGGCAAGCCCCTTCGACATCGAGGAGATCTATCCGGACGACGGGGGTCGCCCGCTCCGGCTGCCCCGGCGACAGGTCGGGAACTCGCCGCAGGGGGTCACGGTGACCCTGCTGGCGGACTACACCCTGCGGACCCGCGCGGCGCTCCCGTCCGCCGCCATCGTCGCGCTGCTCGCCGAGTCCGGGGTGAGCGCGGCCGGTGCCCGTACCGCGATCAGCCGGCTGGCCCGTCGGGGCGTACTGGAGGGCAGCCGGCAGGGACGGCGCAGCTCCTACCGGCTCAGCCGCGCGGCCGCCGCGAACCTCTCCGCCGGAGGCAACTGGATCCTCGCCGCCACCGGCACGGCCGTGCCGTGGGACGGGTGCTGGACGCTGGTCGCCTTCTCGCTGCCGCAGGACCGCGCCGCGCAACGGCGGGCCCTGCGCGGTCAGCTCCGCTGGCTCGGGTACGCGCCGTTGTACGACGGGCTGTGGATCTCGCCGCACGAACTGACCCCGCCGGCCCGGGCGCAGCTCGCCCAGCTCAGCCCCGGCGCCGTCACGGTGTTTCGGGGGCGGCACACCGAACTCGACGCCCTCGGCCACCGTGCTCCCGTCGACGCCTGGGACATCGCCGGGATCGCCCGGCACTACCAGGCGTTCCTCCGGCGCTGGCGGCGGCTGCTGCCCCGCGTGACATCGGGGCGGGTCGTCGGCGCGGCCGCGGTGCGGACACGTACCGAGGTCATGGACACCTTCCGGCGCTTTCCCCTCCTCGACCCGCAACTGCCCGCGGAACTGCTCCCGGCGGGATGGCCCCGGCGGTCGGCCCGGGAATTGTTCGCGGCGATCTACGACGGCCTGGCCGAACCCGCCGAGCGCCACGTCCGGGCCGTCGTCGCGCGGTTCGCCGACGGCGTGCAGCCCACCATTCGGGCCCACACCACCGCCGACATGCTCGCCGGGGTGGCCGGTGACGAGGGCGGCGCGGACGACCCGCCACCGGTGTGCGGGCCCTGACGGGCGTGGACCACGAGGATGTTCGCCGCGTCGTGGCGTTCCGCTATGCTCGGCGGGGCGATCGGACGGCGTTACCGGGGAGCAGTGAGCGGACCACGAGCGAACAAGGCGCCACACGCCAGTAGCAAGGCCGCCGTGCTGGATGCCATCCGGGCGGCCGGCACGATCAGCCGGGTGGGGCTGATCGACGCGACCGGCTTCACCGCGCCCACGATCTCCAACCTGGTCCGTAAGCTCATCGATGAGGGTCTGGTCGTCGAGACCGGCCACGCGGAGTCGACCGGCGGCAAGCGGCGGGTTCTGCTCCAGCTCAACCACGCTGCCCGGTACGCGGTGGGGGTGCACCTCGACCACGGTGTCGTGACGTACGTCCTGACCGACCTGGCCGGCGTCGTGGTGGCCCGGATCTGCCGGCCGGGCGCCCGCGCCGAGGAGCCCTCGACGGTCGTGTCCCGGATCGCCGCCGAGATCCCGACCCTGATCGACAGCGTCGGCGTGGACCGGGCCCGGCTGGTCGGGGTCGGGCTGGTCTTTCCGGGCCCGCTCACCGGCCGGGGGATCACCGGTACGGTCGACGCCGGTGCCGAATCGGAATCGCGCCAATGGCGGGGGTTCCCGCTCGGCGCGGCGCTGGAGCAGACGACCGCCCTGCCGGTGGTGGTGGACAACGACGCCACCGCCGCCGCGCTGGGCGAGCACTGGGCCGGCGGCTTCGGTACGGCGAGTGCCGCCGCCGCCCTGTATCTGGGCAGCGGCATCGGCGCCGGGCTGGTCATCAACGGGATCACCTACCGCGGTCCCAGTGGCAACGCCGGCGAGTTGGGGCACGTCTGCGTGCAGGCGGACGGCCCGCGCTGCTGGTGTGGGGCCCGAGGGTGTGTGGAGGCGGTCGCCGGGCCCGCGACCGTGGTGGCGGCGGCGCGGGCGGACCCCGGGCTGGCCAGGGCGATCGGCCTCTCGGCCGGCGGGGGAGCGGCGGCGGTGGCCCGCGACTTCGCGGCGATCGGTCGCGCCGCCCGCCGGGGAGAGGGCCGGGCGCTGGCCCTGTGCGAGGAGTCCGCCCGCTATGTCGCGGCGGCCGCGCGCACCCTGGCCAACGTGATGGACCTCGAGGTCATCGTCCTGACCGGACCGGGCTTCGCCGTCGCCGGCTCGGTGTACCTGCCCGTGGTGCGGCAGGAGCTGCACGCCGTCTTCTCCCGCACCGCGCACCCCGTCGACGTACGGCTGTCCCGGTCCGCTGCCACGGCATCCGCCGTCGGCGCCGCCGCCCTCGTCCTGGAGTCCGAACTGGTTCCGCTCAGCCGCGGGCTGCGGGTGTCGGAGAGTCTCGGCGGCGAACTCGCGCCGCTGACCGGATCGTCCGGATGAGCCGGGACGGTGACGAAATGAGCGCGACGTCCGCGGTGGGGCTGGTGCTCGCCCGGGCACCCCGCCTGCTCGGGGCCGAGCCGTTCTTCATGGAGTTCATCGCCGGCATTGAGGAACGGCTCGCCGAGCGGGGCCGCTCGGTGCTGCTGCACATCGTCGCCGACCACGCAGCCGAGGTCGCGGCCTACCGGCGGTGGGCGCGGCAGCGGCTGGTCGACGCCGTGGTGCTGGTGAACCCCACCGCCGAGGACTCCCGACCGCAGGTCCTGCACGAACTCGGCCTTCCCGTCGTGGTGGCGGGCGACCCCGACGGCGACACTCCGGCCGTCCGTCGTGACGACGTCGGCTCGGTCCGGGCGGCGGTCGCGCACCTGGCCGGTCTCGGGCATCGGCGGATCGCGCGGGTCAGCGGACCGGACACTCTGCGGCACACCCGCACCCGCACCGCCGCCCTGCTGGCGGCTGCGGGCCCGGCCGGCATCGACGCCGTGGTGCTGGCCGGCGACTATTCCGCCGAGTCGGGCGCGGCATTGACCGCCCGGTTGTTGGACAGCGCCGCGCCGCCGAGCGCGATCATCTACGACAACGACCTGATGGCGGTCGCCGGCCTGAACCTGGCCAAGGAGCTGGGGCTGCGAATTCCCCGCGACCTGAGCCTGCTCGCCTGGGACGACTCCAGCCTGTGTCGCCTGGCCTCCCCGCCGCTGACCACGATGAGCCTCGACGTGCACCGGTTCGGCGAACTGGTTGCCCGGTCCGTGCTCGCGTTGCTCGACGGCGAGCCGGTGCGGGAGCGGTGGTGTCCTACGGAGACGGTCGTGGTCCGGCAGACCACCGCGCCGCCGTCCACTGACTTGACTTAGTGAGGCGAATAAACAAAGCTCGTCCACGCGCTCCCATCGACGATCACCTCTCACTACCGAGGAGATCCGATGAGACATCGTCACGCCCTGCTGGCCGCCGGCACCACCACCACAGTGGTCGCCGCCGGCCTGGTCGGGCTCGCCTTCCCCGCCACCGCCGCAACCACCGGCTGCGCGGTCACCTACACCGTGCAGAGCCAGTGGACCGGTGGATTCACCGGCGCCATCTCCCTCACCAACCTCGGCTCCGCCGTCACCAACTGGACTTTGACCTTCGACTTCCCAGACGCGAACCAGAAGGTCACCCAGGGGTGGAGCGCCACCTGGTCACAGACCGGCAGCCGGGTCACGGCGGCCAGCATGAGCTGGAACGGCGTCCTGGGTACGGGCGGATCCACCTCGATCGGCTTCAACGGGTCCTGGAGCGGCGCCAACCCGGTGCCGTCCTCGTTCGCGCTCAACGGCACCACCTGCACCGGTGCGGTCACCTCACCGACCACCAGCCCGACCGGGTCACCAACGGCCTCGCCGACCGCGTCACCGACCACCCCGCCGCCCACCGGCCCGGCACCCGCCGTCCGGGTCTCCGGGAACAAGCTGGTGACCGCGAGCGGGGCGACCTACCGGCTGCTCGGCGTCAACCGGTCCAGCGGCGAGTTCGCCTGTGTGCAGGGCAAGGGCATGTGGGACAGCGGCCCCGTCGACCAGGCCTCGGTCGACGCGATGAAGGCATGGAACATCCGCGCCGTGCGGATCCCGCTCAACGAGGACTGCTGGCTCGGGCTGTCTGGTTCCCCCAGCGGCGCCACCTACCAGCAGGCGGTCAAGGACTACGCGAACCTGCTCGTGGCCAACGGGATCAACCCGATCCTCGACCTGCACTGGACCCACGGCCAGTACACCGGCAACATCTCAGCCTGCTCGGACGTCAACGCGACCTGCCAGAAGCCGATGCCGAGCCGGCAGTACACGCCGCAGTTCTGGACCGGGGTGGCCACCGCGTTCAAAGGCAACAACGCCGTGCTGTTCGACCTGTTCAACGAGCCCTACCCGGACGCGGCCAACAACTGGTCGGACATGACCGCCGCGTGGCGTTGCCTGCGCGACGGCGGCACCTGCACCGGCATCAGCTACCCGGTGGCCGGCATGCAGGAACTCGTCGACGCCGTACGGGCGACCGGCGCCGGGAACGTCCTGCTGGTTCCCGGTCTGACCTGGACCAACGACCTGAGCCAGTGGCTGACCTACAAGCCGAACGACCCCCTCAACAACATCGTGGCGTCCTGGCACTCGTACAACTTCAACGCCTGCGTCGACACCGCCTGCTGGGACAGCCAGATCGGCGCGGTCGCCGCCCAGGTGCCGGTGCACGCCGGCGAGATCGGCCAGGACACCTGCGCCCACGACTACATCGACAAGGTGACGGCCTGGCTGGACCAGCACCGTCTCGGCTACACCGCCTGGACCTGGAACCCCTGGGGATGCAGCGGCGGCAACGTCCTCATCCAGGACTACAACGGCACTCCGACCAGCACCTACGGCGAAGGCTTCAAGGCCCACCTGCTCTCCGTCACCCCGTAGGTCACGACAGACAGCCCGGTGCCCGGCGCGGACCATTCCGCGCCGGGCACCGGTCACTCACGCCCGGGTGGGTGTCGACCCGGCCGTTTCCGGTCGGGTAACTCGGCCCGGCGCAGCGCCGGTGTCAGCAGGCTGATCAGCCCACCGCAGGCCGCCAGCGCCGCACCGCCCGCGAAGGCCGCCCGAGGGTCGAGCGCGTCGACGGCGAATCCGGTCATCGCGTAGCTGACGGGGATGCCGCCAAAGCTGGCCAGGCTGCTCAGGCTGAACGCCCGCCCGAGATAGGCGGCCGGGGTGTACGCCTGCACGAGGGCGAGCAGGATGGCGCTGGCCACGCCGCCGCCCGCGCCGAGCAGCACCGCGGCGGTTACCGCCCACAGCCGTGATGGCCCGTACCCGATCCCGGCGAGGGCGGCGGCCATGGCGAGACTCAGCACCGCGTACGCGAGTCCGGTCCGGGGAAGCCGGCCGATCACGACCAGTGCCAGGGCGGCCAGCGCGGCGCCGGCACCGAACCCGCCGATGATCAGGCCGACGCCGGCGGCCTGCCAGCCACGGTCCCGCACCAACAGAGGCACGCCGACGTTGATGGGTCCGCTGAAGCCGAGTTCGGAGACCGCCGCGGTGAGCAGTGCGGTACGCAGCAACGCGGACCGGCGGACCACCCGGAGCCCGTCGCGGACGTCGGTCAGCAGAGCGTGGTTTCGCTGCTCGGCACCGCCGGCCAGGTGGGGGTTGGGACGGAGGCGGACCGACGCCAGCGCGAGGACCGAGACGCCGAAGCTGACCGCGTTGACGGCGAACGCCGCCGCCACACCGAAGGCGGCCACGGTGGCACCGCCCAGGGGAGCGCCGACGACGATGGCCGCGCGCTGTACGAGCATCCGCATGCCCTGCAGTCGGGCCAGCTCTTCGGCGGCCACGAGCCGTTGCGGCAGGGCACCGACCGCGGGCAGGAACATCGCGTCGACCACGCCGAAGACCACCGCCACGGACACCAGCACGAGCAGCGAGGGGCTGGACGTCGCGATGATGAGCGCGGCGGCGGCCATGACCGCGCCGCGGAGCATGTCGCTGCCGAGCATCAGGCGCCGTGCGCCCCACCGGTCGACGAATGCCCCACCGACCAGGAGCAGCACCAGCCGGGGCACCGAACCGACGGCGAGGACCAGGCCGGTCCCGCGGGCCCCGGTGCTCTGCACCGCCGCCCAGGCAAGCGCGACGAAGTAGACCTGGTCACCCAGCAGGGACACCCCGAAGCCGGTTAGCCAGCGCAGTACGTTGAGGTCCCGGTACGACGGCACACCGTACGCGGCCGCGTCGGCCGGGGGCCGCACGGCACCCTCCGCGCTCATGGCGTGAAGGGGAAGCCGTGCATGATCAGCATGACATGTTCACGGGGCTCGACCGACGTCTTCTCCCTGTCCCTCTGTTGTGCGGCGGCCCGCCCGTGTTCGTGCCAGCGCGTGACAACGCTCTGCAGCTCGGCATGCATCTGATCGAGTTCGGACGCCGTCAATTGCAGCAGGGCGTCACTGGAGAACGCGGCGTCGGACCAGGCGACACCCCAGGCCGGTTCCTCGTCGATGAACCGCTCCAGCCGGCTGAGCTGATGAGCCAGCATCTGCCGCCTGGCGGCGACCGCGAGGGAACGGGACTCGGGGTCATCGATAAATTGTGAGGCGGTCCAGCTGAACCCCTTCCCGCTTGCGCGCCACCAGCGCTCCCGGCGGTCGCCGGAGCGGCTCTCGGCCGCCTCGATGAAGCCGTGTGCGGCAAGTTCGCGCAGGTGGTAGCTGACCAGCGACACCGACTCGTCGACGAGTTCGGCCAGCCGAGAGGCGGTAGCTTCCTGCTCGGTGGTCAGCGCGTAGAACAGCCGCACCCGCAGCGGATGGGCGAAGACTCGAAGTTCGCTTGCGTCTTTGATCCGGCGTGCTGCCATGATCTGACGATAGATATTCTAAATTATTTGTGCAATCTCCTTTCGTACTTGCCGTCACGCTGGGACCGCTGGGGAACGGGCTCCGTGGTCGGTAGCCGCCGGGCCGCCCGAGCTGGTCGGCGGCACGATGCTGGCCCGAGCCCAACGCTGACGTACCGCGAGGGCACCCTGTTGGTCACAAGCGGGAGCCGCTGAGCGTTGTACCGCCGACGGTCAGCCTGCGTGCCGGCGTGCTGCCTCCGCGGACTGCCAGCGGCGCAGGGCGTCCTTGATGCGACGGTTCTCGGCCCGAGCCTCATCCCGCTCGCGGGCCCGTTCCCGCAGTTCGTAGGCGAGGCGGTGCAGTAGCGCGTCGACGTCCTCGGGGCGGTAGCCGCGCCGGGCCGTCGGTAGCCGCAGCGCGGCGATCCGGTCCGGGGTGAGCGGGCCGCGCAGGGCGTGTCGGCTGCGGTAGACGGTCATCGCCACGGGATCCGCTCCGGCAGGTGGATCCGGTCGGCGGGCACCCGGCGGCGAGCAGCCGCAACCTCAAGCCCGCCAGCATCGCCGGCGGCCCGCAGACGTAGACCTGCTGCTCACCGTGCAGGTGGTCGATTGCGACGGTCAGCGCGTCGCCGCGCTCCCGCGGCTCGGCGAGGGGGGCGTGGGAGAACGCCGGCACGACGGTCAGCCAGTCATTCGCCTGCTGGAGCCTGTCGAGGGTGATCGCGTCGTAGAGGCTCGCCACGTCCCGGCTGCCCGCGACCACCGTCACCCGCCGGCCGTCCGGGTCGGCGCCGACCTGCTCGACGATCGCGCGCAGCGGCGCCAGCCCGGTCCCGCCGGCGATCAGCAGCAGGTCCCCGCCGTGCAGGCTCAGCCCGGTGTCCGTCGGCGGGCCGACGTAAAGCAGCTCTCCA
>NZ_RJLN01000062.1 GCF_003725545.1 Micromonospora solifontis
CGCGGCCGGCGAGCTGGCGGCGCGCGGCGCCGGGCCGCCGGGTGGCCGACTCGACCCGGGTCAGCACGGCCTCGGGCACCTCCACCTGGGCGACGGTGCCGCTGCCGGTGTGGTGCAGCTGCACCCGGATCCCGTGCCGGGCGGCCAGGTGCGCCACCACGTGCAGGCCCATGCTGCCGGCCGCGGCGCTGGAGAGGGTGGCCGGGGAGGCGAGCCGCTCGTTGATGGTCGCCAACCGGCTTTCGCTGATGCCGATGCCCTGGTCGTGCACCCGCAGGGTGAGCCCGTCGACGGTACGCCGGCCGTCCACCAGCACCACCGAGTCGGGTGGGGAGTAGACGGTGGCGTTCTCCAGCAGCTCGGCCAGCAGGTGCACCAGGTTGCCGACGGCCGCGCCGTGCACCGCCGCGGTCGGCACGTCCACCTCGACCCGGGGATAGTCCTCGATCTCCGAGGCGGCGGCCCGGATCACGTCGTCGAGCAGGAGCGCGCCCTCGTGTCCCCGGCCCGGCTCACCACCGGCGAGGACCAGCAGGTTCTCTCCGTTGCGGCGCAGCCGGGCGGCGAGGTGGTCCAGCGCGAAGAAGCGGGCCAGCGCGTCCGGGTCGGTCTCCTCCCGCTCGAACTCGTCGAGCAGCCGGAGCTGGCGGGTGATCAGGGTACGGATCCGCCGGGCCAGCGCCTCCGCCATCCGGGTCACGTCCAGCCGCAGTTCGGCCTGCTCGCCGGCCAGCCGCAGCGCGGCCTTGTTGACCGTGTCGAACGCCTCGGCCACCTGCGCCACCTCGTCCCGCCCCCGGCGGATCCCGGCGGTCAGCCGGGTCGCCGTACCGTCCCCCGGGCAGCCGTCGCCGGCCGCGATCGCGGTGATCCGGTCCGGCAGCTCCCGGTTGGCCATGGTGAGCGCGGCGACCCGCAGCCGGCGTAGCCGTCGGCTGGTCCGCACCGCCAGCAGCACGGCGGCGGTCAGCGAGCCGAGCGCGACCGTGCTGGTCGCGGCGGCGGTGAGCAGGGCCTGCTGCCGGGCGGTGCGGGCGAGTGCGGCGGCGTCCTCGTCGAGGTCCTCGGACAGTTCCCGGCCGAGCAGGTTGTACCGGCGGATCGTGCCGCTCTGCGCCACGTACCAGGCGTCGCCGTCGGTCTTCAGCGACTCCGCCGCGCCGTCACTGTCCAGCACCGCGTCCCGCATCCGGCGGGCGGTCTCCACGTCGCCGCCGGTCACCAGCCGGTACCAGGCGGTGTTGGCCGCGCCGGTGGCGATCCGCAGGAATTCGGCCTGGCGTTGTTCCCGGGCACCGCGCAGCCGGCCGAGCCCGGCCAGCTCGCCCGGGGCGAGGCTGCCCCGGGCGAAGACGCCGCGCAGCAGGTCCCGCTCCAGGGCGGCCAGGTGCTCCTGGGCGGCCACGGCCGCCACCTCCCGGGCCCCGTTGGCGAGGTCGGCGTCGCGCAGCTGGGCCGGGAGCGCGTCGGCGACGGCGAGCAGCGACTCGACCAGCGACCCGTACGTCGGGTCGGCGCTGTCGCCGCTGAGTGCGAGCCGGCGGTTGGCGCCGAGCAGGTCGAGCTGGCCGGCGGCGTCGTTCAGCACCGGCGTCAGGTCGGGTGCGGCCCGGCCGGCCGCCGCGCTGGCCGTGCGGTACCGCTCGACGGCGGTGTCCACCCGGCGCCGCTGGGCGTCCACCAGCGGCCGGCCGGCGGTGCCGCCGCGCTGGCGCAGCGCCGCCGTCTCGCCCAGCTCGCGTTCCAGCTCGTGCACCAGCCGGACGGTGGCGGTGGCGGTGTCGGCGAGCACCCGGGCCCGGTCGGCGTCCCGGGCGGCGTAGTGCGCGGCGCTGGTCTGGGTGGCGCCGAGCACGACCAGGCCGACGGTGGCCACCAGGATCGGCGCGAGCAGCTGCGTACGTACCGACCAGAGGTGTTCGGCGCGGTTCGGGGTGCGGTGGTGCCGGCGTACGCGGGCCGGGCGGGGGAGCGGCACGGGGCCTCCCGGATCGGGGTCGGGGTGCCGGGCCCGGACGGGTCGTCCGGGCCCGGCGTCGTGGGATCAGGCGGCGCCCAGGTCCTTGAGCGCCTTCTCCGCCCCCCGGTGCAGCTTCACGGGGTCGGTGTTGCGGGCGTTCTCCAGGCTGATGCCCTTGGCGGCCGGGTTGGCCTGGGCGAGGGCGTCCTTCTTCTCGAAGACCGTCCGGGTGATGGCGCAGGCCACGTTGGCGTCCAGGTTGTCCCGCACCAGCAGCACGTTCGGCACCACGATGGTCGGCGTGTCGGCGGCTGTCTGGTACACGTCCTTGCCGATGGTGCCGGCCTGGTACGCCGGGTTCAGCTCGGCCATCTTCGGCAGCAGCGGGCTGATGTCGATGAACTTGACCTTGTCGCCGGCGGTGGTGAACAGGTCGGTGACCCCGCCGGTGGGCACGCCGCCGGACCAGAAGAAGCCGTCGATGCTGCCGTCCTTCATGCCGTCGACGGTCTTGGTCAGGTCGAGGCGCTGCGCCTGGATGTCCTTGGCCGGGTCGAGGCCGGCGGCGGTGAGCAGCCGGTTGGCGATCACCTCGGTGCCGGACTTCGGCGAGCCGGTGGAGATCTTCTTGCCCTTCATGTCGGCGACCGAGGTGATCCCCGCGTCGGCCCGGACGACCACCTGGGTGTAGTTGTCGTAGATCCGGGCGAGCGCCCGCACCGGCTGCGGCGAGCCGAAGCTGCCCTTGCCCTGCACGGCGTTGACCGCGGTGTCGAAGAGCGAGAAGGCGACGTCATACTGGCCGGCGACGAGCTGCTCGATGTTCTGCACCGAGGCGCCGGTCTCGGCGGCCGTCCCGGTGAGCTTGCCGTCGGTGGCGCCGGAGAGCTGACCGGCCAGGGCGTTGCCGACCACGTAGTAGACGCCGGTGGCGTTGCCGGTGGCGATGCCGACCCGGGTGTCCTTGGTGACCTTGCAGGTGATCTCGCTGGCGGCGTCGTCCGTCGACGCGCTGTCCTGACGGCCCCCGCATCCGGCGGTGCCGGCCGCGACCAGGGCCAGCGCCCCGACCCCCGCGGCGATCCGCACGTTGATCCGTCTCACTCTGTCTCCCTCCGATGGTCCACCAGTTGGGGCGACGCGCCGGCGACCTGTCCGGCCGAGACGCGTCGGAACAGCACACCCGCCACCGCCAGCGCGGCCAGGACGGCGCCGATCGTGACGGGTACGGGTTCGAGGCGGAGCAGCACCAGCCCGGCGACCGCGCCGCCGATCCGCTCCGGTACGCCGGCCGGCCCGACGCCGGGCAGCCAGCCGCCCGCCGCCACCGCCAGCAGGGCCACCCCGACCGCCGAGACCACCCCGGCCACCGCGATCCGGGCCGGCCCGCCGATGCCGAGCAGCCCCAGGCCGGTCGGCGTGAGCACGAAGGCGATGGGGATGAGGTACGCGGGCAGCGCGTACCGCAGGGTCTGCCACATGGTCGGGACGAGCCGGCCGCCGGTCAGGGCGGCGGCGGCCACCGCGGCGAGCGCGGTCGGCGGGGAGACCTCGGACAGCACCGCGAAGTAGAAGACGAACATCGCCGCGGCGGGCGCGGCGACGCCGAGGTTGAGCAGCGCCGGGCCGATGATCACCCAACCGATCACGAAGGAGGCGGTGACCGGCACGGCCAGGCCGAGCAGGGTGAGCGCGACGGCGGCCAGCAGCGCGGTGAGCGCCAGCACCACGGCCGGCTCGGAGCTGACCGCCTGGGCCCCGCTCACCAGCAGCGCGGCGGCCTGCGGGCCGAGTCCGGTCTTGGTGGTGGTGGCGGTGATGATGCCGGCCGCGGCGCACACCGCGCTCACCGCCAGCACGCCGCGTACGCCGCCGCTGAGCGCCTCGACCAGCCGGGCCGGGGTGAGCCGGTGCCGCCGGTCCAGGAAGGACAGCGCGGCGGCCAGCGCGGTCGCGATCACCACGGCCCGGACCGCCGAGGCGCCCGTGGCGAGCACCACGATGATCACGATGAGCGAGAGGAAGTGGTAGCCGAAGCGGCCCAGCAGCCGCCACGCCGAGCCGGTGGCGAGCACCACGGGGCGCACCCCGGAGCGCCGGGCGTCGATCTCCACCGAGAGCAGGATGCCCAGGTAGTAGAGGATCGTCGGCACGGTGGCCCAGCCCAGGACCTGGAGGTAGGACACCCCCAGGTACTCGGCGATGATGAAGGCCGCCGCGCCCAACGTCGGCGGGGAGAGGATCGCGCCGACGCCCGCGGCGGCGAGCATGCCGCCGGCCCGCTCCGGCGGATATCCGGCGCGGCGCAGGATCGGCCAGGTGACCGCGCCGATGCTGACCGTGGTGGCCGCGCCCGAGCCGGAGACGGTGCCGAGCAGGAAGCCGGAGGCGACCGCCGTCCGGCCGGGGGCGGTCCGGGAGCGGCGGAACGCGGCGGCGGACAGCTCGACGAAGAACCGGCCCGCCCCGGAGAGGTCCAGCACCGCGCCGTAGATGGTGAACAGCACGATGTACGAGGCGGCCACGTCCAGCGGGGTGCCGTAGAAGCCGCTGTCGGAGTTGTAGAAGGCGTCGACAAGTTGGTCGAAGTCGAGCCCGGCGTGGGCGACCGGCCAGGACTGCGGCAGCAGCCCGCCGTAGTAGCCGTAGCCGAGGAACAGCAGGCAGACCGCCGGGAGGATCCAGCCGGTGGTGCGCCGGCACGCCTCCAGCAGCAGGAGCAGCAGCACGGTGCCCATCGCCACGTCCAGCGGGTCGAGCAGGCCCTGCCGGTCGAGGAACGCGTCGTAGCCGCCGCCGGCGGCGCCGATGGTCACCGGCAGCACCGGATAGAGGCAGCTCAGCAGCGCGGCGAGGGCCAGCGCCCAGTCGAGCGGGGTGGGCCCGCCCCGGTGCGCCGGGCCGTCGGCGTCCGCCGCCGCTGCCGCCGCCGTCGGCGTGGTCGCCGTCCGCCGGAGCCGGGGCAGTCGCACCCCCGAGGGGTACGCCAGAAAGACCATCGGGAGCACGCCGGCCAGAAAAATGATCAGGTAGTACTTGCTGCCCTGGGAAAGCGGAAAGAAGACCTGCCAGAGGGCGAGCAGTGCGATGCCGACGGTGGCGCCGGTGAACAGCAGCCCGACCGGTCCGGACAGGACCCGCCCCGGTTTCTCGTCCTCGAACCGGGCGGCCAGTTCCCGGGTGTCGTGGTGCGCGCTGACCGGCCCGTCGTCCGCCCAGACCGGGTCACCGACCGCACCGTCGTCGGGCGGGAGCGGCACCGGTGACTCGTCCACATCAGACGCCGGGGGCGGCCCGCCGGTGTGGTGGGGCGTCGGAGGGGAACCGTCGGGGGAACGAACGGGCGACACGAGGGGGCACGATACGCGAATCGCGTACACGATGGGAACATTGGCGATTGCGATTGCGGTACGTGACGGAAATAGCGCTCTCATTACTCAGCGCACTCGTATTCAGAGCGGTTTTCGCAATGCGTCGGGGAAAGGGGGCGTTCACTTAATGAATCACGCCGCGTCCGAAACGGATCTGTCCGTGATGCCCGGTTGGTGTCGGTGCGACGGCGGTCCGCTCGTGATTACCGAACGTGATCGGAGTTACTCTCAGTGTGTGGCTGTGGTCGTCGCGGTTAACCGGTCGAGGCTGTCGGACCGGACGGCTAGGGTCGGCCGGTGACCACAGCTCAGCCACTCATCCGGGCCCGTGGGCTGGTGAAGCGGTTCGGCGACTTCACCGCCGTCAACGGCATCGATGTCGAGGTGCGCCCCGGTGAGGCGTTCGGCTTCCTCGGGCCGAACGGCGCCGGCAAGTCCTCCACGATGCGGATGATCGGCTGCATCTCCCCGCCCTCCGGCGGCGAGCTGCGCATCCTCGGTCTGGACCCGGTCCACGACGGCCCCGCGATCCGGGCCCGACTCGGCGTCTGCCCGCAGCTCGACAACCTCGACCCCGAGCTGACCGTTCGGGAAAACCTGACCACCTACGCCCGCTACTTCGGCATCCCCCGCCGGGTGGCCCGGGAGCGGGCCGCCGAGCTGCTCGACTTCGTCCAGCTCACCGAGCGCGCCGACAGCAAGGTGGAGCCGCTCTCCGGCGGCATGAAACGGCGACTGACCATCGCCCGCGCGCTGGTCAACAACCCGGAGATCGTGCTCCTCGACGAACCCACCACCGGGCTCGACCCGCAGGCCCGGCACCTGGTCTGGGAGCGGCTGTTCCGGCTCAAGCAGCAGGGCGTCACGCTGGTCCTCACCACGCACTACATGGACGAGGCGGAGCAGCTCTGCGACCGCCTGGTGGTGATGGACGGCGGCCGGATCGTGGCCGAGGGCTCGCCGCGCGCGCTGATCGAGGAGCACTCCACTCGCGAGGTGGTCGAGCTGCGCTTCGCCGCCGACTCGCAGGAGCCGTTCGCCGGCAAGCTCGGCGGGCTGGGGGAGCGGGTCGAGGTGCTGCCCGACCGCATCCTGCTCTACGTGGCCGACGGCGACGCGGCGGTCGCCGACGTGGCCGCGCGCGGGCTCGTCCCGGCCAGCGTCCTGGTCCGGCGCAGCTCGCTGGAGGACGTCTTCCTCCACCTCACCGGCCGCAGGTTGGTGGACTGACTGTCAGCGGGTGAGGAGCAGTCCGACGCCGGCCAGCAGGGTGAGGGTGAACAGCGCGGCAAGGGTCGCGGCGCGGCGGCGAGTGCCGGTGCCGCCGACGAGGCGGAGAGCGAGGGCGAGCGGGCCGACGGGTTGCATGGCGGATGTTTCCTTCCGGGTGACAACGGTGATGCGGACGGCGGCGACGGCGGTTCCCGCCGCGAGGCGCAGGGGCGACAGGCCCAGTTCGGCGGCTCCTTGCACGTCGGCCTGCCGCTGTTCGAAGTAGCGGGCACGGTGCGGCGGAGGCAGCAGCGCCGTGGCGCAGCGGACCAGGGCGAGTGCGACGGCCGGCTGACCCATCAGGCTTCTCGCAGTCGGGTGGCAGGGGTGGCCCGCGCGGCCGCCCGGGAGCACACCCGCTGCGCTTCCCGGGCACCGTCGGTGGTCAGCTCGTACATGCGTCGCCGGGGCCCGCGCCGATCCGTCTCCTCCTCCCAGGAGGACGTGACCCAGCCGTGCCGTTCCAGGCGTTCCAGTAGCGGGTAGACGCTGCCGGACGGGCGTCCGGTCACCTTGATGATCTCCAGGCCCCACCGTGGCCGCCCCTCTTCGAGCAGGACGCGTAGCACGTCGACGGTGGCGCCCCCGATCCGTCCGAGAGGCTCCATTCCCTTAACCTACCTATGTAGATTAAGGCTGTACAGCCCGTCGTGGCCGCACTGCTCAGCGGGCCCGTGCCCAGTTCAGGAAGCGGTCGGCCAATCCCACGGGCGTGGGCCGGCCGTTCAGGTCGACCAGGTCGGCCGTGGCGTCCTGCATGAGTGTGGCGAGGTAAATGAGCAGGCCCGCCCGGTTCTCCCGATACTCGCCGAGCAGCGCCAGCCGCGCCGGGGAGCACGGCCACGCGGCCCCGCACACCCGGCAGCGCCAGGACGGGCGCGCCGCGACGTGCGGGCGGTAGCGGGGCATCAGCGTCCGCCGTCCTCGCCCCTGCGCGGCGCCGGCAGCCGGCCCCCGCCGTTCGCCCGCCACTCCTGGGCGCGGGTCAGCCGCCCCGGGCGCCCCGGGCCGTCGAGCGGGAAGACCTCCGTCGGGGCGGTCGCCCACGTCGGTCGCTCGTTGGGCGTACGCCGGGGGAGCGGGGCGGGGGGTGCCGGCCGGTGGCAGCGCCAGAATCTGAGTCGCATGAGGTGGGGCCTCCGTCGCAGGTTGGGATGGGGGCGCCCACGCACCTCGTTGTGCGCCGACGCCCCCGGCCTGGTTCCGCCCGCCGTCCGATCCCGGGAGCGGTTCCGCTGCGTGACAGTCTGCTGAGGAGCTGACTACGCTGGGAGGTCCCGCGCGCCGACGACCAGCGCGTATGGCGGCCGAAACCCTGCGGTACGAAGATGTACGGAGGCTGTCCGTGGAACTGTCGTCCATGTTGGACCACTTCGCGGAGGAGCTACGGCTCGCCCGGGCGACCAGCGGCATGTCGCAGACGGCGCTGGCCGAGGCGCTGAGCTACTCCGGCGCCCTGGTGGCCAAGGTGGAGACCTGCGAGCGCCGCCCCAGCCTCGACTTCGCCCGCCGCTGCGACACCGTGTTCGGCTCCGACGGCCGGTTCGAGCGCATCCAGCGGCGGATCAGCCGGGAGACCGTGGTGCCCTGGTTCCGCGACTGGGCCGGCATCGAGCAGGAGGCCACCGCGCTTCGCTCGTTCGAGCCGCTCTATGTGCCCGGGCTGTTGCAGACCGGGGCATATGCCCGCGCCATCCACGCCAACGGCGGGTTGTTTGCGCTGGACGAAATCGAGCAGCAGGTGGTGACTCGGCTGGATCGCCAAGCCACGCTGACCCGCGATCGACCGCCGCTGCTCACCGTGGTCATCGACGAGTTTGTGCTGCGCCGGCGGATCGGTGGGCCGGAGGTGATGCGCGAACAGTTGCTTCATCTGGTGAAGCTCGGCTCCACGCTGCCTCGGGTCCGAATCCAGGTCGTGCCGCTCTCCGCCGGAGCTTACGCTGGGCTCGGCGGCCCCTTCGTGATCGCCACCTTGCCCAGCGGCGAGGACGTCGTCTACGTGGAGGGGCAACTCCACGGGCAGGTGATCGACCGTCCCGAGTACGTGCGGCAGATGGTCGAGGTGTGGGAGTCCATCCGTGGTGAGGCACTATCGCAGCAGCAGTCCCTTCAACTGATAGCGGAAGTGGCGGAGACATGGACCTGAGCGGCGCCCGGTGGCGCAAGAGCACCCGTAGCAACGGCCAGGGCGGCAACTGCGTGGAGGTGGCCGACAACCTCCCCGGCGTGGTGGCCGTACGCGATTCCAAGGACCCGCACGGGCCGGTGCTGGCCTTCGGTCCGGACGCCTGGCGCGCGTTCGTCGCCCGGGTCGTCGGGCGGTCATAGCGACGGCCCGTCCGCGCCCCCGCGCACGGAGGCGCTCGACCGTCGCGACGCTTACGGACAGTGACACGTCGACGATCCAGCCTCCTGACACGAAGAGTGTCGGCGCGCCCGGCCGGGCCTCCCGCTTCTCCCGACCACTCGGCCTCCAAGCAGCGGATGAGCTGGTCTTTCATCCCACCCTCCGCCCACCCGCCACGCCCCCTCACAGCGCAAAGTGAACGGCACAGGGCGGCGGCCGTCGGGGGACAGGTGACGGTCCGCGACCCCGATCCCTGATCGTCCTGGTGGCTGCCCTTCGCCGCGCTGCCGGTGGTCGACCCGAGGTCGGCCGGCGGGTGCGCCCGCCAGACCTCAGCGGTCGGGCGCGCGGCGAGGAGTTTCGTGGTCGATGTCCGGGCCCCGAGCTTTCCCGGTGGCCGCCGGAGGTGGGGGATGCCCCGGCGGGCGGGGGAAAACGGCGCGACGGCCTCGGCGGCCCGTCGTAGGGTGGCCGGCGGCTGTCGTACCCGCGGGGTAGGAAGGCCGACGTGGGCGGAGAGCGGGGGTGGTCGACGTGAGCGTGGCGGAGCGGGCCGGGGCGGCGGTGCCCCGGGTGCCGGCGCTGGCGGTGCTCGCGCACTACCTGGTCGGCTACCGGCGCACCTGGCGGGCCGGCGTCTTCTCGTCCTTCCTGCTGCCGGTGCTCACCGTGCTCGGCTTCGGGGTCGGCGTCGGGGCGTACGTGGACCGGGGCGTCGGCGGGGTGCCCTACCTGGAATGGCTGGTCCCGGGCCTGATCGCGTCCACCGCGCTGCAGGTCGCGGTGGCCGAGTCGACCTGGCCGGTGCACAGCAACTTCAAGTGGATCCGGACCTATCACGCACAGGTCGCCGCGCCGCTGCGGGTCGGCGACATCGTCGGCGGCCACCTCGCCTTCGTGCTGTTCCGGGTGTTCACCAGTGTGCTGGCGTTCCTGCTGGTGACGGCGCTGTTCGGGGCGCTGCGTTCGCCGTGGGCGCTGACTGTGCCGGCGGTGGTCGTGCTGCTCGGCCTGGCGGTGGCCGCGCCGACCTTCGCGTTCAGCGCCGCCGTGCCCAGCGACAGCTACCTGGCGCTGTTCTTCCGGTTCGCGGTGATCCCGATGACGCTGTTCGCCGGGGTGTTCTTCCCGGTGGAGCAGCTCCCGGGCGGGCTGCGCCAGCTCGCGTACGTGACCCCGCTCTGGCACGGCGTGGACCTGTGCCGGGCCGCCACGCTGGGCGTGCCTCCGCAGTGGTCGGTCACCGGTCACCTGCTCTACCTCGCCGCCTGGGCCGCCGCCGGCTGGCTGTTGGCCCGGCGGGTGTTCCGCCGCACGCTCGTCGTCTAGGGGAGAAAACCGTGGTCGCTCTCGTCCTGCCCCGGCTGGTCGGTGCCGCGGGGGTGCGCCGCTCCGCCTCGGTGGCCGAGCGCAACCTCACCGCGCTGCGCAGCGCGTACTGGCTGGTGCTGCTCTCCGGCTTCCTGGAGCCGGTGCTCTACCTCTTCTCGATCGGCATCGGGGTGGGCGCGCTGGTCGGCGACCTCACCCTGCCCGGCGGGCAGGTCGTGTCGTACGCGGCGTTCGTGGCCCCGGCGATGCTCGCCTCGTCGGCGATGAGCGGGGCGCTGTCGGAGACCACCTTCAACTTCTTCGGGAAGATGAAGTACATGAAGCTGTACGACGGGGTCATCGCGACCCCGGTGCGGCCGTTCGAGATCGCCCTCGGGGAGCTGGGCTGGGCGATGATCCGGGGCAGCCTCTACTCGGCGGCCTTCCTGGTGATCATGGTGGCGATGGACCTGACCACGGCGGTGCGGGCGGCCACCGCCTTCCCGGCCGCGGTGCTGGTCGGCTTCGCGTTCGGCGCGCTCGGCATGACCGTCTCCACCCTGATGCGCAGCTGGCAGGACTTCGACCTGATGGGCTCGGCCCAGTTCACCCTCTTCCTCTTCTCCGGCACGTTCGTGCCGGCCGAGGCGTACCCGGCGGTGCTGCGCTGGGTGGTCGAGCTGACCCCGCTCTACCGGTCGGTGCACCTGATCCGGGGCATCTGCGTGGGGTCCTCCAGTTGGTCGTGGCTGCTGGACCTGGCCTACCTGCTGGTGCTGACCGCCGGGATGCTGGCGCTCGCCTCCCGGCGGATGGGGCGGATGCTCTACAAGTAGGTGATTACCGCCAGCCTTGTCGGGGCATCTCGTGGGACGAAGCCGACGACGAGGGAGGGGCGATGGCCGCCGACGAGTCTTCCGCCCGGGACGGGCGCGACCGGGCGGAACACGCCCGAAACGGGTACGACCGCACCCGGCCGGTCGGGCCGGACGAGGGGCCGGACAGCCCCACCGAGCTGCCGGGCGCCGGTTGGGTGGCGACGCTGAAGCGGACGGTACGGGAGTTCCAGGACGACAGCCTGACCGACTGGGCCGCCGCGCTCACCTACTACGGCGTGCTCTCCATCTTCCCGGGCCTGCTGGTGCTCATCTCGGTGCTCGGCCTGCTCGGCGAGCGGGCCACCCAGGGGGTCAAGGACACCGTCGACCAGGCGGTGCCGCAGCCGAACATCCAGCAGATCATCGACGCGGCGATCGAGCAGGCCGGCAGGTCCGGCGGTCTGGCCAGCATCGCGGCGATCATCGGTCTGCTCGCCGCCTTCTGGTCCGCCTCCGGCTACGTCGGCGCGTTCATGCGCGCCTCGAACAGCATCTACGACGTCCCGGAGGGCCGGCCGATCTGGAAGACCCTGCCGATCCGGCTCGGTGTCACCGCGGTGATCGGCGTGATGTTGCTGGCCAGCGCCGTGATCGTGGTGTTCACCGGCGGTCTCGCCGAGAAGGCGGGCAACGCGATCGGGCTGGGTTCCACGGCGGTGACGGTGTGGAACATCGCCAAGTGGCCGGTGCTGCTGGTGCTGGTCAGCCTGATGTTCGCGATCCTCTACTGGGCCTCGCCGAACGCCCGGCACGGCGGCTTCCGCTGGGTCAGCCCCGGCGGCGTGCTGGCCGTGGTGATCTGGCTGGTGATCTCCGGCCTCTTCGCCCTCTACGTGGGCAACTTCGGCTCGTACAACAAGACGTACGGCGCGCTGGCCGGCGTGATCATCTTTCTGATCTGGCTCTGGCTGAGCAACATCGCCATCCTGCTCGGCGCGGAGTTCGACGCCGAGCTGGAGCGCAGCCGGGCGATCCAGGCGGGCCACCCCGCCGACAAGGAGCCCTACGTCGAGCTTCGCGACGACCGCAAGCTGAAGAAGAAGCACAACGCCACCCGCCGCTGACCCCTTCTTTTGCTCAAACTGACAAAAGTTTGGTCTGGATGTTCTGAAGCTATGGACACCTCGGCCTGAAGCCTCCTACTGTGTCGGGCACGACACATCGCCATCGCGTCGATGTGACCGGCTCCGATGCGGAGGTGAGTCCCGGTGCGGACGGTCGACCCCCTGCACGTACGGCTCCTGCGACTGCTCCGGGACGAGGGCCCGGTCTCCCGCGCCGAGCTCGGCGACCGGTTGCAGATGCCCCGCCCGCGCCTGCTCGCCGAGCTGGAACGCCTGGTCGGCCTCGGCTACGTCGCCGAGGCCGGCCTGGCCGCCTCCCGGGGCGGCCGGCGCTCCACGCTGGTCGAGTTGAGCCCGCGCCTGCGCTTCGCCGCGGTGGACCTGGGCGCCAGCTCGATCGACGTCGAGGTGGTGAACGGCCGGCTGGAACCGGTGGCCGCGTACACCGAGCCCGCGGACATCCGCTCCGGGCCGAAGGTGACCCTGCAGCGGGTCAACGAGCTGCTGCACAAGGCCCGGGTGGACGGGGCGTATGAGCGGCTCGACGCGGTGGGCATCGGCGTGCCGGGGCCGGTGAGCTTCCGGGACGGGGTGCCGGTCTCGCCGCCGATCATGCCCGGGTGGGACCGCTTCCCCGTCCGCGAGCTGCTCACCCGGGAGCACGGCTGCCCGGCGGTGGTCGACAACGACGTGAACATCATGGCGGTCGGCGAGCGGCACGGCGGGGTCGCCCACTCGGTGGACAACTTCCTCTTCATCAAGATCGGCACCGGCATCGGCTGCGGCATCTACCTCAACGGCGAGGTCTACCGGGGCACCGACGGATGCGCCGGCGACATCGGCCACATCCAGGTCGACCCGAACGGTCCGATGTGCTCCTGCGGGAACCTCGGCTGCCTGGAAGCCGTCTTCAGCGGCGCCGCGCTGGCCCGGGAGGCCACCGCCGCGGCCCGCGCCGAGGTCTCCCCGGCGCTCGCCGAGCGGCTGGCGGGCCGCGGCGCGGTGACCGCCCTGGACGTGGCGCAGGGGGCGGCCGAGGGGGACGTCACCTGCATCCAGCTGATCCGCGACGGCGGCCGCCGGGTGGGCAGCGTGCTGGCCGGGCTGGTCAGCTTCACCAACCCGTCGATGATCGTGATCGGCGGCGGGCTGGCCCAGCTCGGCCACATCCTGCTCGCCGAGATCCGCAGCGTGGTCTACCGCCGCTCGCTGCCACTGGCCACCGGCAACCTGCCGGTCGTCCTCTCCGAGCTGGGCCCGCGCGCCGGCGTCGCCGGCGCCGCCGTGCTCGCCAGCGAGCTGGCCTTCGTGGAGGCGTCATGAGCGCCCCCGCCGACGCCGTCGCCGGCGAGGTGGTCCTGCGCCTCACCGACGTGGTCAAGACCTTCCCCGGGGTACGGGCACTGGACGGGGTGCAGCTGGAGGTGCGCGCCGGCGAGGTGCACTGCCTGCTCGGGCAGAACGGCGCCGGCAAGTCCACCCTGATCAAGGTGCTCGCCGGGGTGCACCGCCCGGACTCCGGCGAGCTGGAGTGGCGCGGCCGGCCCGCCGCGTTCGCCAACCCGCAGGCCGCGATGCGGGCCGGCATCGCCACCATCTACCAGGAACTCGACCTGGTCGAGGACCTGTCGGTGGCGGAGAACGCCTTCCTCGGCCACGAACCGGGGCGGCTCGGCTTCGTCCGCCGCGGCCACACGGCCCGGCGGACCCGGCAGATCCTGGCCCGGCTCGGCCACCCGGAGATCCCGCCCGGCCGGCTGGTCCGGCACCTGCCCGCCGCGGGCAAGCAGATCGTCAGCATGGCCCGGGCGCTCTCCCACGAGGCCCGACTGATCATCATGGACGAGCCGAGCGCCGTGCTCGCCCACGACGAGGTGGGCAACCTGTTCCGGATCATCCGGGAACTCACCGCGCAGGGCATCGCGGTCATCTACATCTCACACCGGCTCGAGGAGATCCGCGAGATCGGCGACCGGGTCACCGTACTCAAGGACGGTCGGACCACCGCGGCGAACCTGCCGGCCCGCGACACCCCGACCCGCGATCTGGTCGCCCGGATGACCGGCCGGACCATCGAGTACGTCTTCCCCGACCGCCCGGCCGACGCGCCGCCCCGGCCGGAGCTGCTGCGGGTCGACGGGCTGACCCGGCACGGCGAGTTCGCCGACGTCTCGCTGACCGTGCGCGCCGGGGAGATCGTCGGCATCGCCGGCCTGGTCGGCTCCGGCCGGTCGGAGCTGCTGGAGACCATCTACGGCGCGCGGCGGTCGCAGGCCGGCACGGTCCGGATGGGCGGCCGCACGCTGCGCCCGGGCAGCGTGGGCGCGGCCGTGAAAGCCGGCATGGGCATGGCCCCGGAGGAGCGCAAGAGCCAGGCGCTGCTGCTCGGCGAGCCGATCTACCGCAACGTCACGCTGGCCACCTTCGGCCGGTACGCCCGCCTCGGCTTCACCGACGCCGGCCGGGAACGCGCCGCGGCGGGGCGGATGGCCGCGGCGCTCGACCTGCGCCCCCGCGACGTACGCCGGCCGGTGCGCACCCTCTCCGGCGGCAACCAGCAGAAGGTGGTGGTCGGCCGGTGGCTGCTCGGGGACACCCGGCTGCTGCTGCTCGACGAACCGACCCGGGGCGTCGACGTGGGCGCCCGGGCCGAGCTCTACCAGGTGGTCCGGGAACTGGCCGCGCGCGGCGTCGGGGTGCTGCTGGTCTCCAGCGAGGTACCTGAGGTGCTCGGCCTGGCCGACCGGGTGCTGGTGATGCGGGAGGGCCGGGTGGTCCGGGAGGCCCCGGCGGGCGACCTCGACGAGAACACCGTGCTCGACCTCGTCATGGCGGGGTCCCTGATGGAAGGCGCGCCGGCATGACCGAGACCACTCCGACCACGCTGCCCGCCCAGTCGCCGCCGGCCGACCCGGCCGGTACGGCGAAGGCCCGGCTCTCCTGGTGGCGCGGCGACGGCGGGGAGGGCGCCAAGCGCAACCTGGGCCTGCTGGCCACCCTGGCGGTGCTGGTCGTGATCGGCGTCCTCACCCGACCCGACCTCTACGGCGACGCGAGCTGGGTGTGGGGCAACACGCTCACCATCCTCAAGCTCGCCTCGGTGGTCGGCGTGGTCACCGTCGGGATGACCTTCGTGATCATCGGCGGCGGCATCGACCTGTCGGTCGGTGCGATCGTCGCGCTCGCCGGGGTCTGGTGCACCACGGTCGCCACCCAGAGCTACGGCGCCGGCGGCATGATCTTCAGCGCGTTGACCGTCGGGCTGGCCGTCGGCGTGGTCAACGGCCTGCTCATCTCGTACGGGCGGCTGGTGCCGTTCATCGCCACCCTGGCCATGATGGTGGCCGCCCGCGGTCTCGCCGCCGAGATCTCCGACAAGCAGACCCAGGTCTCGAACAACCAGTTCATCAACGGCATCGCCAGCACCGACGTGCTCGGCATCCCGCTGCTGGTCTACATCCTCGCCGCGGTGGTGCTCGCCGGCTGGGTGCTGCTGAACCGGACCACCTTCGGCCGCACCGTGGCGGTCGGCGGCAACCCGGAGGCGGCCCGGCTCGCCGGCATCAACGTCCGCCGGCACACGCTGCTGCTCTACGCGCTCTCCGGCCTCTGCTGCGGCATCGCCGCGATCATGCTGACCGCGCAGGCCACCTCCGCCCAGGCGGCGATGGCGAACCTCTACGAGCTGGACGCGATCGCCGCCGCGATCATCGGCGGCACGCTGCTCAGCGGCGGGCGGGGCACCATCATCGGTTCCCTGCTCGGGGTGGTCATCTTCTCCACCATCACCAACCTCTTCGCCATCAACGGCCTCTCCACCGAGGCCCAGAACATGGTCAAGGGCGGCATCATCGTCGCCGCCGTCCTCGTCCAGCAGGTGCAGTTCGGCAGTCTCACGCAGTTCCTCGCCCGTAACCGGGCCACCACCACCTGATCCCATCGCGTCCCGCCAGGCCGCCGTCGCACCGACGGTGGTCCGGCCCGCCGCACCCGAAAACCCGCTTCCCACCTCATCCAGGAGGCCGTCATGACAACGCAGGGTCGCGACCTGTCGCGCCGCCGGCTGCTCTTCGGCGGGGCCGCGCTCGGCGCCGGCGCACTGCTCGCCGGCTGCACCAGCAACGAGCAGGCCCCCACCGCCGCGCAGACCAAGGCGGCGGCCACCGGCGGCAACAACGAGCCGGGCAAAAAGGTGACGATCGGCTTCTCCGCCCCGGCCGCCGACCACGGCTGGATCGCCGCCATCACCAACAACGCCAAGGCGCAGGCCGGCGCGTACCCGGACGTGGAGCTCAAGTCGGTGGAGGCCGGCGCGGACGCGGCGGCCCAGCGCGCGGCGCTGTCCACCCTGCTCTCCCAGAAGCCCGACGTGATCGTGCTGCTGCCGCACGACGGCAAGGAGCTCAACGCGTTCGGCCTGGAGGCGATGAAGGCCGGCATCCCGGTGGTCAACCTGGACCGGGCCTTCCCCGACGCCAAGGCGTACCGGTTGCAGATCAAGGGCGACAACTACGGCATGGGGGTGGCCGCCGCCACCTTCATCGCCGAGCAGCTCAAGGCCAAGGGGGTCAGCAATCCGGTCATCGGCGAGATCGCCGGCATCGACTCCCTGGAGTTGACCCAGGAACGCTCGAAGGGTTTCGCCGACACCCTCGCCCAGTACGGGCTGAAGGTGGCCAACCGCCGGGCGGCGGAGTTCACCGCCGACTCCGGGCAGCAGGCGGCCACCGGCCTGTTCCAGGCGCTGCCCCGGATCGACGCGGTCTGGAACCACGACGACGACCAGGGCATCGGCGTCCTCGCCGCGGTCAACCAGGCCAACCGCAAGGAGTTCCTCATGGTCGGCGGCGCCGGCTCGAAGAAGGCCATGGAGGACATCAAGGCCGACAACACCGTCCTGAAGGCGACCGTCACCTACAGCCCGTCGATGGCCTCGTCGGCCATCTCCCTGGCCCGCCTGATCGGCCAGGGGAAGGGCATGTCCGACCTGGTGGAGCTGCAGGTTCCGAAGGAGATCGTGCTCGCCTCCGAGACGATCACCAAGGAGAACGCGAGCGACTACCTGAAGCTCGGGTTCTGACACAACCGGGGGGAGAGACCCACCTTGTCCACTCACGACAACCTCCTGCGGGTCGGCATGGTCGGCTACGCGTTCATGGGCGCCGCGCACTCCCAGGCGTGGCGCACCGTGAACCGGGTCTACGACCTGCCGGCGCAGGTCCGGATGGCGCTCATCTGCGGCCGGGACGGCGGGAAGGTGGCCGAGGCCGCCGACCGGCTCGGCTGGGCGGGGCACACCACGGACTGGCGCCGGCTGGTCGAGTCCGACGAGATCGACGTGGTCGACATCTGCACACCCGGGGACAGCCACCACGAGATCGCGCTCGCCGCGTTGGCGGCGGGCAAGCACGTGCTCTGCGAGAAGCCCCTCGCGAACACCGTGGCGGAGGCCCGGGAGATGGCGGCGGCCGCCGCCCACGCCCGGACCACCGGGGTACGCGCGATGTGCGGGTTCAACTACCGCCGGGTGCCCGCGGTCAGCATGATGCGGCAGCTCGTCGCCGACGGGCGGCTCGGCGAGATCCGGCACGTCCGGGCGGTGTACCTGCAGGACTGGATCGTCGACCCGCAGTTCCCGCTGGTCTGGCGGTTGCAGAAGGACAGGGCGGGCTCCGGCGCGCTGGGTGACATCGGCGCGCACATCATCGACCTCACCCAGTTCGTCACCGGGCAGCTGATCACCGGGGTCAGCGCGGCGACCGAGACCTTCGTCCGGGAACGGCCGCTGCCGGCCGGATCGAGCGGCCTGGCCGCGCAGGTCGAGGGCAACGGCCAGGCGATGGGCCGGGTCACCGTGGACGACGCGGCGGTCTTCCTGGCCCGGCTCGACGGGGGCGCGCTGGCCACGTACGAGGCGAGCCGGTTCGCCACCGGCCGCAAGAACGCCCTCCGCGTGGAGATCAACGGTTCGCTCGGCAGCCTGGTGTTCGACCTGGAACGCCTGAACGAGCTGGAGTTCTACGACGCCACCCGGCCCGCGGCCGAGCAGGGCTTCACCCGGATCCTGGTGACCGAGGCGGAGCACCCGTACATGTCGGCCTGGTGGCCGCCCGGCCACATCATCGGCTACGAGCACTCCTTCACCCACGAGATGCGCGACTTCGTCGAGGCGGTCGCCACCGGCACCGACCCGACGCCGTCGTTCGCCGACGCGTTGCAGGTCCAGCTCGTGCTGGACGCGGTGACCCGCTCGGCGGACCTGGCCGCGTGGACGGAGGTGGAGCCCGCGCCGGCCGAACTGGCCGTGTAAGGAAGGGCCCCTTCCTAACGCATTCGGTATAGGCGGGGCCCCCTGTTAACACCCCTTCCGCGGCGCTCGGCGCCGCCCGACCGGCTTTCCGGAGTCGACCGGCGAGGGCCCGCCGCGGTTGCGCCCCGCGGCGGGAACGAGGTCGACCCGGGGGGGCGTGCCGCCGGCGTACCCGGCCGGCACGACCAGTACGGCTGTCCGGTGCGGCCGGACCGGGATTCCCCGGCCGCACCGGCGCCGACCGGGTGTGCCCGGCCCGCGAGGTATTGTCAACCATGGATACCGACCGGCCGCCGCCCGCGACGCGCGCCCGCCCGGGAGGCGCCATGACCCTCACCGTCGCACCGACCGACCCGACGCTGCTGCGGGACCGCTTCGACGCCGCGCTCGCCGCGTTCCTGCGGGAGCGGCGGCCCGGCCGGTCGGACGACGGCAGCCTGGTCGTCCACGCCGTGCTCCGGCAGTTCGTCCTCGCCGGCGGCAAGCGGCTGCGGCCGCTCTTCTGCTACTGGGGCTGGCGGGGCTCGGGCGGCCTCGACGGCCCGCCGATCGTGGTCGCGGCGGCGGCGCTGGAACTGTTCCACGCCTTCGCGTTGATCCACGACGACATCCTCGACGGCAGCGACCGCCGGCGCGGGCAGCCCTCGGTGCACCGGATCTTCGCTGACCTGCACGCCCGCTCCGGGTGGCACGGCGATCCCGAGGCGTACGGCCGGGACGCGGCGCTGCTCTGCGGCGACCTCTGCGCCGCCTGGTCCGGGCAGATGTTCCACGGCTGCGGCCTCGACCAGGAGCGGATCCGCCGGGGGTACGCCCTCTTCGCCCGGATGCGCGCCGAGGTGATCGCGGGGGAGTACCTGGACGTGGTGGGCGCGGCCGGCGCGGGCTCGGTGGCCGACGCCCTCACCGTGATCCGGTTGAAGACGGCCCGCTACACGGTGACCCGACCGGTGCAGATCGGCGCCGTCCTCGCCGGTGCCGACCCGGACGTGGTGGCGGCGCTCGCGGACTTCGGCGACCCGCTGGGCGAGGCGTTCCAGCTCCGCGACGATCTGCTCGGCGTCTTCGGCGACCCGGCGGTCACCGGCAAGTCCAACCTGGACGACCTGCGCGAGGGGAAGTCGACGGTGCTGCTGGCGCTGGCCCGGGCCGAGGCCGGACCGGGACGGGCGGCCCGGCTGCGAGCGCTGGTCGGCGACCCGGGCCTGGACCAGACGGGCGCCGCCGAGGTCCGCGGGATCATCGAGGCCACCGGCGCGCGGGAGCGGGTCGAGGGGATGATCCGGGCCCGGGTCGAGGAGGCCCGCGCGGCGCTGGACCGGCTGCCGCTGGTCGAGCCGGCACGGTCGGCGTTGGCCGAGCTGACCGTCCGGGCCGCCCACCGCCGGCACTGAGCCCTTCCGTGCCGGCCCCGGTCGACCGTAGAGTGGGGGCGGCGACCGCGAGGTGGCCGGTGACCCGCCGGGAGGCGCAACCCGACGGGCTCAGGCGCGACCGCGCCCACCGGTGCTCCGACGGGTCGCCCCGCACCCGGTCGCCCTCGCCCCGGTCCGCTACGGAATCCCCCATCACGACAGGGGAGAAGGACTATGGCGCGACCCATCACGCTCTTCACCGGCCAGTGGGCCGATCTTCCGTTCGACGAGGTCTGCCGGCTGGCCGCCGAGTGGGGGTACGACGGGCTGGAGATCGCCTGCTGGGGCGATCACTTCGAGGTCGACAAGGCGCTCGCCGACGACTCGTACGTGGACCGGAAGCGGGCCACCCTCGCCAAGCACAACCTGAAGGTCTTCGCCATCTCCAACCACCTGGTCGGCCAGGCGGTCTGCGACCACCCGATCGACGAGCGGCACCGGGACATCCTCCCGGCCCGGATCTGGGGCGACGGTGAGCCGGAGGGCGTCCGCCGCCGCGCCGCCGAGGAGATGAAGGACACCGCGCGGGCGGCGGCGAAGCTCGGCGTACGGACTGTCGTCGGCTTCACCGGCTCGTCGATCTGGCACACCCTGGCCATGTTCCCGCCGGTGCCGCCGGCGATGATCGAGCGCGGCTACCAGGACTTCGCCGACCGGTGGAACCCGATCCTCGACGTCTTCGACGAGGTGGGCGTCCGCTTCGCCCACGAGGTGCACCCGAGCGAGATCGCGTACGACTACTGGACCACCAGGCGGGCCCTGGAGGCGATCGGTCACCGGCCCGCGTTCGGGCTGAACTGGGACCCGTCGCACTTCGTCTGGCAGGAGCTGGACCCGGTCAACTTCATCTTCGACTTCGCCGACCGGATCTACCACGTCGACTGCAAGGACGCGAAGGTCCGCACCGGCGACGGCCGCCGCGGGCGGCTCTCCTCCCACCTGCCCTGGGCGGACCTGCGGCGTGGCTGGGATTTCGTCTCCACGGGCCACGGGGACGTGCCGTGGGAGGACTGCTTCCGCGCGTTGAACGCGATCGGCTACGACGGCCCGATCTCGATCGAGTGGGAGGACGCCGGGATGGACCGGTTGGTCGGCGCGCCCGAGGCGCTCCAGTTCGTCCGCCGGCTCGCCTTCGACGCCCCGGCGGCCGCCTTCGACGCCGCCTTCAGCAGCGGCCGGGACTGACCTTGCCACCCGCTACGAGCTTGATGACGTGAACGATTCGCCGCCGGTGGCATCGATCGGTCCGGCCCGCTGGTCGACCAGCGGCCTGGCCGGTCGACCAGCGGTCGGCGGCACCGATCCGCTCGGCCGGCTGGTCGCCGGGCCGCTGTCCGCTTGGCCGGCCGCCTGACCGGGCCGCCTGGCCGGGCGGCGGCGATCCACCTGCGTCATCAAGTTTGTAGTCTCCGGCTCGGTGGTCTGCGGTCGGCTTCGCCGCGACGCTTGCGCCAGATCGGGTGCGGGCCTGGGCTCTTCGCGCGCTGGTCCGGTGGGAGAAGGATCGCGGGCCTGCTTTGGCGGACAGACGGCAGCGGGCCGGCCGCCCGATGGCGACCGGCCCGCTGCCGGATGTGTCAGAGGGTGCTGCCGTTGGTGCTCGTGCCGGACGACTTGGTGCTCGTGCTGGTGGTGGTCGAGCCGGTCGCGCTGGTGGAGCCGGTGCCGGTCGAGCCGGACTTGGCACCGACCGACGCCGGCGTGCCGGCGAACGGCTTGTCGGCCGCGGTCAGCCCCGGCTTGCTGCCGTTGCCGCTGCCCAGCTTCTCGCCGAGCTTGGTCTGCCCCAGCTTGTCCTTGCCCTCGGCGTAGAGCCGGGTCGCCTGGGCCTGCGCGACCCCCGCCGCCTCCTGGACGGTGGGGTGGTCGAGCACCTTGCGGCCCCGGACCACCAGTTCCTCGTACTTCTCCCGGCCGGCACGGGCGCCCAGGACGAATCCCGCAGCCAGCCCGCCAAGGAACATGATCTTTCCGCGCATGGCGGCTCCTTTCGTACCTGACGCGCCGCCGTCCCCACCGGGTGTTTCCCGGCGGGAGCGACCATCTCGCGCCTGCGTCCTCTGTCGGCGGCTAACTACCCATCCTGCTCTCTGCTCATGCCTCCATGTGCCGAGATGACGATTTGCCTGAATTTCTGGCGGGCCGGTCGCCGCTGCCGGAACCTCCCGGCCGATCGGGTATCCCCCTGGCGCGCCACCCCCCGATGTCCTGTACTCTTGTCCCCGTCGCACGGCGCGGAGAGATCCGGCAGCCGAGCGGTGCACGGTCCCCTGTAGCTCAATTGGCAGAGCAGCCGGCTGTTAACCGGCAGGTTATTGGTTCGAGTCCAATCGGGGGAGCTTCGCTTCACAGGACGCCCGTCGGCCACGCCGGCGGGCGTTTCGCGTTGTCCGCCCCGGTGTCGTCCGGGGGCGGTTTCCGCCCCGGGGCGCCCGTCCGCCCGGCAGGATGGTCGCTGTCGACTTAGACTCCCAATGCGTCGATTCGTGCGTCGATTCAAGGTTGGGTGGAGATGGCCGGAGGACGGAACCGCTGGACGGCCACGCTGATCGCGCTGGCGGTCGTACTGGCCTGGCTGGTGATCGGCGGGATCGCCGGGCCCTACTCCGGAAAGCTCGGCGACGTCGCCACCAACGACAACGCCTCCTTCCTGCCGGCCGACGCCGAGGCGACCCGGGCCCAGGACCTCTCCGCCGGCTTCGTCGAGCGGGAGACCACCCCGGCGCTCGTCGTCTACGAGCGCACCGCCGGCATCACCCCCGCCGACCAGCAGCGCGTCCAGGCCGACGCCGCCCGCTTCGCCCAGGTCCCGGGCGTGGTCGGCCCGCTGCCGCCGCCGATCGTCAGCGAGGACCGCCAGGCGGTGCAGGTGATCGTCCCGATCGACAGCTCCGAGGGCGAGCAGATCCGCGCGGTCGTCGACAAACTGCGGGAGATCGCCGGTACGAACCGGGACGGGCTCACCGTCGACGTGGCCGGACCGGCGGGGCTGCTCGCCGACCTGATCCAGGTCTTCACCGCCATCGACGGGCCGCTACTGCTGGTCACCCTGGTCGTGGTCCTGATCATCCTGCTGATCGTGTACCGCAGCCCGGTGCTCTGGATCTTCCCGCTGCTCGCCGCCGGCATGTCGTACGGGTTGGCCTCGCTCGTCGTCTACCACCTCGCCGACAACGACGTGATCAAGCTCAACGGGCAGGCGCAGGGCATCCTCACCGTGCTGGTCTTCGGCGCCGGCACCGACTACGCGCTGCTGCTCATCGCCCGCTACCGCGAGGAACTGCACCGGCACGAGCGGCCGCGGGACGCGATCCGCACCGCCTGGCGGGGAGCCGCCCCGGCCATCTTCGCCTCCGGCGCCACGGTCATCGTCAGCCTGCTCTGCCTGCTGCTGTCCAGCCTCAACTCCAACCGGGCGCTCGGCCCGGTCGCCGCCGTCGGCATCGCCGCCACTCTGCTGGTGATGCTCACCTTCCTGCCGGCCCTGCTGCTGCTCGGCGGGCGGTGGGCGTTCTGGCCGCGCCGGCCCCGCTTCGACCACGCCGACCCGCAGACCGAGCACGGCGTCTGGGGGCGGATCGCGGGCTTCGTGGCCCGGCGGGCCCGGACCGTCTGGCTGGTCACCGCGGTCGTCCTGGCCGCGCTCGCCGTCGGGGTCACCCAGCTCGGCGCCACCACCCTCGGCCAGTCCGACCTGTTCACCAACCGCACCGACTCGGTGGCCGGGCAGGAGGTGATCGCCCGGCACTACCCGGCCGGCACCGGCAGCCCGGCCACCATCTTCACCAACCAGGCCGCCGCCCGGCAGGTCGCCCAGGCGGCCCAGGGCGTACCCGGGGTGTCCTCGGTCCTGCCCCTCACCGCGCAGGGCGCGGCCGGGCCGCCGGACCCGAACGCGCCCCCCAAGGTCGTCGACGGGCGGGTGCAGCTCAACGTCACGCTCGCCGACCCGCCGGACAGCAACGGCGCCGAGCGGACCATCCGCGACCTGCGGGCGGCGGTGCACCGGGTGCCCGGCTCCGACAGCGTCGTCGGCGGCTTCACCGCCATCAACGTGGACACCGCAGACGCCGCCACCCGGGACCGCAACGTCATCATCCCGGTGGTGCTGCTGGTCATCGCGGTCATCCTGGCCCTGCTGCTGCGCGCCCTGGTCGCCCCGGTCCTGCTGATCGCCACCGTGGTGCTGTCGTTTCTGGCGACGCTCGGCCTCTGCGCGCTGATCTTCCGGTACGTCCTCGACTTCCCCGGCGTCGACCAGTCGTTCCCGCTCTTCGCCTTCGTCTTCCTGGTCGCCCTCGGCATCGACTACAACATCTTCCTGATGAGCCGGGTCCGTGAGGAGTCGATCCGGCGGGGCACCCGGGCCGGCGTGCTCACCGGGCTCGCCGTCACCGGCGGCGTGATCACCTCCGCCGGCATCGTGCTCGCCGCGACGTTCTCGGCGCTCGCCGTGCTGCCGCTGGTGGTGCTCGTCGAGCTGGGCGTCGCCGTCGCCGCCGGGGTGCTGCTCGACACCGTCGTCGTCCGGTCGCTGCTGGTGCCCGCGCTCGCGTACGACATCGGGCCGCGGATCTGGTGGCCCAGCCGGCTGTCCCGCTCCCGGCGGGACGGCGATCGGACCGGCGCGGAGGTGGCGCGTGCCCGGTGAGACCGACGTCGTGATCGTCGGCGGCGGCCTGGCCGGCCTGGCCGCCGCCCGCCGGCTGCACCGCGCCGGCGTGCCGTGGCGGCTGCTGGAGGCCGCCGACCGGCTCGGCGGTCGGGTGGCCACCGACGAGGTCGACGGCTACCTGCTGGATCGGGGTTTCCAGGTGCTCAACAGCGCCTACCCCCGGCTGGGCGGCCTGGTCGACCTCAAAGCGCTCGACCTCGGCTGGTTCACCGCCGGCGTGCTCGTCCGGCGCGGCGACCGCCTGGAGCGGCTGGTCAACCCGCTGCGCGAGCCGGCCGGGGCGGTCGGCTCGGTCAGCGCCGGGATCGGCTCGGTCCTCGACCGGCTGCGCTTCGCGGCCCTGGCCGCCGGCTGCGCCACCCTGCCCGTCGGCCGGTTGCTCACCGCGCCGGAGACCACCAGCGAGGCCGCGCTGCGCCGGGCCGGGCTCTCCGACGCGATCATCGAGGAGCTGCTCCGGCCGTTCCTGTCCGGCGTACTCCTCGACCGGGAGCTGGCGACCTCCAGCCGCGTGCTCGCGGTGCTGCTGCGGGCCTTCGCCCGCGGCCGGATCGGCCTGCCCGCCCGGGGCATGGCCGCGCTGCCGCGGGCCATCGCCGACCCGCTGCCGGCCGACCTGATCGAGCTGCACACCGCCGTCACCGAGGTCGCGCCCGGCCGGGTCCGCACCCGGGACCGCGACCTCGCCTGCCGCGCCGTCGTGGTCGCGGTGGACCCGCCGGCGGCGACCACGCTGCTGCCCAGACTCCACCGGGTACGCATGCACAGCTACACGACCTACTACCACAGCACCGACACCCCACCCCTGGCCGAGCCGATCCTGCTGCTCGACGGGGATCGCCGGGAGATGGTCGCGAACACGGTGGTGCCGAGCAACGCCGCACCCACGTACGCGCCGGCCGGGCGGCACCTGGTGGCGACCTCGGTGGTGGGCCCCCAGGCCCCGCCCGAGCCGCTGATCCGGCGCGAACTGGACCGGCTCTACGGGCGCTCCACCGCAGACTGGACGCACCTCACCACCGTCTCCGTGCCGGCGGCGCTGCCCGCCGCGCCGCCCCCGCAGGGCCGGCTGCGCAAGCCGGTCGCGCTCGGCGACGGGCTCTTCGTCGCCGGGGACCACCGGGACACCCCGTCCATCCAGGGGGCGCTGGCCAGCGGCTGGCGCACGGCCGGCGTCGTGCTGGCCGAGCTGCGCGCCGCGGGCTGAGCGGGACAACCAGCGGCGGGTTGATCATCTAAGATCCGGCGGTGCCCCTCCCGCCGCCGCTCAACCGTGACCCGGAAGCCGCCTATCCCGAGGTCGCGGCCCTGCGCGTGGCGCTGCGCGACCACGACTGGCCGGCGCTGCGGGCGCTCTTCGCCGACGCGGACGCCGCGACCGCGAGCCACCTGGCGGATGTCGCGGGGGAGTGGGGCGGGGTGGAGAGCTTCCTGCAGCTGCGGCTGCGGGCGGACCCGGAGTGCCAGCTCGCCCGTACCCTGCTCGGCGCGGCCCTGGTGCGGGCCGGCTGGCGGATCCGGACGGGAGCGACGGCCGACCGGGTCAGCTCCGACCGGTTCAGTCGATTCCACGACCATTTGCGCCGCGCCGAACAGATCCTGATCGACGTGACCGCGCAGTGGCCCGACGACGTGACGGCCTGGACGCAGCGGATCAGCACCGCGCGAGGGCTGGAACTCGGGCAGGCGGAGGCCCGCCGCCGGTACCAGCGACTCGCCCGGCACCGGCCGCACCACCTGCCCGCGCAGTTGGCACTGCTGCAACAACTCTGCCCGAAGTGGGGCGGCGACTGGTCGGCGGTCGACACGTTCGCCCGCAGCTGCACCGAGGCGGCGCCGCCCGGCGCCCCGCAGGCGGTCCTCGTCGCGCAGGGCCACCTGGAGCGGATCGTGGAGTACGGCGACCTGCGCGGCATCGGCGACCACCTGCGGTCGCCGGACGTCGCCGAGGAGATTCACGCCGCCGCCGACCGGTCCGTGCGGCATCCCGACTTCACCCACACCGTCGGTTGGGTGAGCGTGCGGAGCACCTTCGCGTTGGTCTTCCACCTGATGGCCGAGCACCGCGCGGCCCGGGAACAGTTCGACGCCCTCGGTCCGTACGGCACCCCGTCCGTCTTCCGCTACCTCGGCGACCCGGTGGCCCGCCTCGGGCAGGCCCGCACGGAGGCGTACGCGAAGGGCGGGGACCGGTGATCCGGCAGCTCGAGGTCGACGGGGTGCCCACGCTGCTCGCGCCGGCGGCCGGGCCGGTCCGGGCCGGGCTCGTGTTCCGGGTCGGCGTCGCCGACGAGACACTGGCCCGGCGCGGTGTCACCCACCTGCTGGAGCACCTGGCGCTCGCCCCGCTCGGTCTGCTCGACCACGACGCCAACGGCATGACCGAGGCGCTGTTCAGCAGCTTCGTGGTACGTGGCGGCCCGGAGGAGGTCGTCGCGTTCCTGAACACCGTCTGCGGCAACCTGTGCGAACCGCCCACGGACCGGATTGACGTGGAGCGCGAGATCCTCGGCGTGGAGGAGAGCGGCCGGCCGCGCGGCAGCCTCGGCCGGCTGCCCCTGTGGCGACACGGCGCGCGGGACCACGGGCTGGTCAGCTACCCCGAGTACGGCCTGCCCGGGATCACCGGGGACGACGTGCGGGAATGGGCCGCGAGCCGGTTCACCCGGGGCAACGCGGTCCTCTTCCTCACCGGCGACGAGGTGCCGCGCGGGCTGCGGCTGCCGCTGCCCGAGGGCGAACGGCGGCCCGTGCCCACGCCGTCGTCGGCACTGCCGCACACACCGGCGTACTTCTCGGACGGGGCCGGGCTGGTCGCCCTCGACGCGGTGGTCGCGCGGCGGGCCGCCGCCGTCGTCTACGCGGGCGTGCTGGAACGGGAGCTGTTCCGCGCCCTGCGGCAGGAGGAAGGGCTGTCCTATCAGGTCGCCACCGGCTATCAGCCGCTCGGCGACGCGACGGCGAGCCTGCGGGCGTTTGCCGACTCGTCCCCGGACCGGCAGGACGCCCTGCTCGGCGGCTTCGTCGACACGCTGGCCACCCTCCGGGTGGGCCGGATCGCGCGGGCCGACCGGGACGTCGCGGTGGCCCGGCGCCTCGAGGCGCTCGCCCACCCCGAGGCGGACGCCGACCGGCTCCCGCAGTGCGCCCGGGATCTGCTGACCGGCGCGCCCGTCCGCGACCTCGACGAGCTGAGGGCCGAACTCGCCGCCGTCACCGTCGACGACCTGCGGGAGGTGGCCCGCGAGGCGGCGGCCTCCGCGCTGCTGCTGGTGCCGGCCGGGCTCCGGGCCGACTGGGCCGGCTTCAGCGCGGCGCCCACCTTCTCCGAGGACTCCGTCGAAGGCAAGGCGCACCAGGGGCGGGACGACCACAGCCAGCTGATCGTCGGGGACGACGGCGTCACCGTCGCCGACGGTGAGGCCGTGGCCACCGTCCGGTACGCCGACTGCGCGGCCCTGCTCGTCTGGCCCGACGGGGCCCGCCGGCTCATCGGCCACGACGGCATCGTCGTACACGTCGAGCCGAACCTGTTCGAACCCGTGCCGGACCTCGCCGTGGTCGATCAGGCGGTGGCCGCGGACCGCCACGTCACCCTGCCGGCCCGGCCCGACGACGCGATCCCGCCACCGCCCCCGGAGGTGGGTCGCCTCAGCCGCATGGTGCGCTCGGTACGGGAGACCGGCAACACCGTCACCGCCTGGCTGTCCGCCACCTTGCTGGACCCTGGGCGGTGACCCCTCGCCCGCGGGCGGTAGCGGTGGCCGGCCTGCTGCGCGCTGTTATCCTCGCGTTGCCCATCGTGTCGGGCCGATCATCACGCCCGGCCCGTTCGGTGGTGGCCGGTGATCCGCTGGGCGGGTTACGATCCGGCGCGGTAGCGGGGCGGTAGCTCAGCGGGTTAGAGCAGGGGACTCATAATCCCTCGGTCGCGGGTTCGAGTCCCGCCCGCCCCACTCCATGGCTTGATCTCGTTGTTGACCTGCGCTTTTGCGGTTCGGGTGCAGGAAGGCAGCTTCGATAGGTGGCAGTGCGCGAACCATAGTGATTGGTGAGCGTCGATGGCCTGGTCACGGCTCTGCCGCGGGATCGTGCCAAGAGCATTCCGCAAGCCTGTCGGCCGCAGGGGGCCTCTGTCAGCGTCTGGTTCGCCCTGAATGCCGGTCCAACCCTGGGCGGCGTCTCTCCTGCGGCTCGTTGAAACCCGCGCCAGTTACTTTCTGAAGCTGCTCTTCTGCGCTACGTATCTTGCGTGCCGTTGATCGAAGCTCGTAAGATCAGCTGACTTCCCTGCGTGAGTTGCTGGATGTTCACCCCCGCCCGGTTTACTCGCCCGTCCGCATCCATCGCGCTGCGATCCCGCTCGCGCAGTCGGGTACTCATGTCATGGCTTGCCTGCGTCACGTCGTCGGCTTTGGTGGCGTCGTTGTTGTGGGCGCCGCCGGCTTCCGCTGGACCGAGCAAGGGCGGGCCGGGTGGCACGCCTTCGAAAGCGACGTCGGTGCCGGTCGGCGAGGTGAAGCGGCGTAGTCCGGGAGTGGCGCAGTCGGAGACGGCGGTGTGGTCTCGTCCGTCGGTGTCGTGGCCGTCGGCGGCGTCCGTGGTGGTTGATCTTCCTGCGGCAGGGCGTGGGGTGGCGGGTCGGCTGGTACGGGCGGGGGCGAGTCCGGTTTCGGTGGGCCGCGGCGGGCTGGATGCGGCTCGAAATGTGGGGGTGTCGCAGCCGGCGCGGGTGCGGGTGGAGGTGCTGGATCGGGCGGTGGCGCAGAAGGCTGGAGTGGCTGGGCTTCTGTTGCGGGTGTACCGGGTTGATGGTGATCTCACGCCTGGGCCGGTGTCGATCGACGTCGACGCGTCGGGGTTCGCGGCGGCGTTCGGTGGTGACTGGGCGTCGCGTCTTCGGTTGTTCCGTTTCCCGGCGTGTGTGAGGACCACTCCTGGCGCGGCTGGCTGCGGGAATCCGACTCTGGTCTCCACCTCTGCGGTGAACAACCGCACCGGGGTGTTGTCGGCGCAGGTTGATGTGGGGCCGGAGGCGCTGGTCACATCGGATCCGGTTGAGCGGAAGATGGCGCGGCTTGACGGGGTGCCGACGGCGGAGCCCGATGTGTTCGCGGTGATGGCAGCGGGTGCGTCGTCGGACACGGGTGATTTCACCAAGACACCCTTCGCTGCCTCCTACCAGTGGCAAGCGGGTAACTCCGGGGCAGGGTTCTCGTGGTCGTATGACATGGACGTGCCACCCGTGCCGGGTGAGCTGGATCCGGAGATTTCGCTGGGCTACTCGTCGGGGGCGGTGGACGGACAGACGGCGGGTAAGAACGTGCAGCCGGGCGCGGTGGGCGAGGGCTGGGACCTCTCGGCGGGTTTCATCGAGCGGTCGTACCGCACCTGCGCCGATGACACCGCGAACTCTCCGTACTACACCAATGCGACTGCTGATCAGTGTTGGCGGTTGCCGAACGCGCGGCTGGTGTGGGGCGGCAAGTCGACCGAGCTGGTGCCGGACGACGCGACCGGGGCGTGGCACGCCGCGGATGACGATGGCCTGCGGGTGGAGAAGGTCACGGCGGACTGGTTAACGGCGAATCTGATGTTCTCGCCGGGGGATTGGAACGGCGACGGCAAGGCTGACGTGCTGTATCGGCGGTCCAGCGACGGCAAGTTGTTCATGGTCCGCGGCGACGGAGCGGGTGGCTTCCTCAACGGCGGTGCTGCGGTACAGATCGGCAGCTTCACCTCTGCAGCGACGATCTTCTCCCCAGGCGACTGGGACGGTGACGGCAAGCCGGATCTGCTGTGGCGTAAGGCCTCCGATGGCACGATGTGGCTGATCGCGGGTAATGGGACGGGTGGTTGGAAGACCGGGTCGTCGGTGCAGATCGGTACCGGCTGGAACGGTATGGACCAGATCTTCTCCCCGGGCGACTTCGACGGCGACGGGAAGTCTGACGTGATCTCCCGTAACGCCTCCACCCACAACCTGTACCTGTACAAGGGCAACGGTTCCGGGGGCTGGCTGTCGGGCTCCGGGGCCCAGATCGCGTCCGGGCCGGCGTCGGCGGACATCATCTTTTCCGGTGGGGACTTCGACGGCGACGGCAAGCCCGATGTGCTGTGGAGGCAGGCATCGAGCAAGGACGTGTTCCTGCTCGCTGGCAATGGAATTGGCGGATGGAAGACTGGCCAGTCAGTCAACGTTACCGCGCCGGTGCGCACCGGCACGGGGGATGATGAGTACTGGAAGGTGACGACCACCGACGGCACCCAGTACTTCTTCGGCCGTTCGCGGCTGCCGAGCTGGACGTCTGGCAAGCGGGAGACGCTGTCGCAGTGGACGGTGCCCGTGTTCGCCAACCACTCCGGCGAGCCGTGTTTCACCACGGCGGGGTTCGCCAGCTCGTACTGCAATCAGGCGTGGCGGTGGAACCTGGACTATGTGGTGGACCGCCACGGCAACTCGATGGCCTACTTCTATGACCGGGAGCGGGCCAAGGTCGGGCTCAACGGCAACGCCTCGACGGTCAGTGACTACGACCGCGGTGGGCGGCTGGTGCGAGTCGAGTACGGCATGCGCGCCGGCAGTGAGTTGGCCACCACGACCCCGCCGGCGCAGGTGACCTTCTCTTACGCGGAGCGGTGCCTGTCCTCCTGTTGGTCGGGCACGACGTGGGCGTCGAGCCCGACGACGGCGAACTGGCCGGACACCCCGTGGGACCTTGACTGCACCGCCGCGCCGTGCAGCTCGAACCTGTCGCCGTCGTTCTGGACCAGCCGTCGGCTGACCGGTGTCACCACCCAGGTCTGGTCCGGGTCGGGGACGACGTACAACACGGTGGATCAGTGGGATTTCACCCACCAGTTTCCGTCCACCGGCAACGGCACCTCGCCGGTGCTGTGGCTGGCATCGATCACCCATACCGGTAAGGCCAACGGCGGGTCAATCGCTCTGCCGTCGGTGACGTTCGGCGGTACCCGGTTTGATCAGCGGGCTGACTACGACCCGAACGGCACGATGGCGCAGCCGCGCAAGTACCGGATCACCACGGTTAGCACCGAGACCGGTGGGCAGCTCGCCG
>NZ_RJLN01000063.1 GCF_003725545.1 Micromonospora solifontis
GCCGGTGACGGCGCAGGGCACCGCCCCGAGGGCGAACCAGCCCACAAGCGGCCAGTTCAGGTCCTTCCGGTTGAACCACACCCGGGCGCCGTTGCTGGACAGTTGGGTGAGGGTCAGCATCGGCACCGCCGCTCGCAGCCCGAACAGGGCGGTGAACACCGGCAGCAGCAGGACTCCGCCGCCGAATCCGGCGACGGCGGACAGCCAGGCCAGCGCGAACGCCGCCGCTGACGCCGCGGCGAGCGTGCCGAGAAGGTCGCCGTTCATCCGAGCCCGACAGGGGTGGACGTCGTGCCGGTGTCGGCACAAGGGGCCGGGAGAGAGATCACGGGGCCCACTTCGGGGTGCTCCCTTCGTCTCAGGCTGGTGCAGGTGTCACGTAGCGGACCAGACGGCGGCATCTGGAACGGTACGGCCCGACGGTACGCCGTCCCGCCGCATCGGGATCACGGCGGTGGGGTGGAGCCGTTCACCCGAGGACACCCCAGCCTGGACGTGGGAGTGCCGTCGGAGGTGGGGCGGGGTCGGTCGACCGGCGGAGCGGGGGCATACCGGGGTGGGAATCGCCGCTTGGCCGACTGCCGTGGGCTGGAGGGGCGGTGGGGATCCGAGCGCGGTGGGGCGGGTTGCTGTAGCGTCGGGCCGTACGGTCGCGGGTTGGCCGTCCTCGGCGGTGGGGCCCGCCGTCCCGGCGTGCGGTCGGGAGAACCGCGGTCGACCGCCAACGGTCCCTACCAGTGGACGCCTGTGCTGGTAGGAGTGACTGTGCCCGACGTGATGGATCCGATCCCGGTAGCCGGGCCAGCCGTCTGCATGCTGCGGCCGGGCTGCGTGCGGGGGCGGGCCTGGTGACCGTGTCGGGTGCGGCGGTGACGGCGGGGCCGCGGCTGGCGGTGGTGCTGTTGGTGTTGACGGCGGTGGCCGCTGTGGTGGCCTGGTTCGGCCGGCTGGGTCATGCCCGGCAGATCGGTGTCGCGGCGGTGCGCGCTGCCGGGCAGTTGGCGGCGGTGTCCCTGCTGATCGGTGCGATCGTCGCGTCGGCGTGGTTCACCGCGGCGTTCGTGGTGCTGATGTGTGTGGTCGCGGCGTGGACGTCGGGCAGGCGGATCACCGGTCGGGGCGGCCAGTGGTGGGCGGCGCTGCCGATCGCGGCCGGCAGTGTTCCGGTTGTGGTCGCTGTGGTCGCGGTGGGGCTGGTTCCGGCGCGGGGGATCGCGGTCATTCCGGTGGCGGGGATCCTGATCGGCGGGGCGATGACCGCCACTTCTCTGGCCGGCCGGCGTGCCGTGGATGAGCTGGTCGGCCGTCGTGGCGAGGTCGAGGCCGCCCTCGCGCTGGGTATGGGTGACCGGGAGGCGGCCCTGGAGATCTGCCGGCCGGCCGCGGGTCAGGCCCTGGTGCCGGCGCTGGACCAGACCCGCACGGTCGGGTTGGTCACTCTCCCCGGCGCTTTCGTCGGGGTGCTGCTCGGTGGGGGCAGTCCGCTGGCCGCCGGAGCGACCCAACTGTTCGTGCTCGTCGGTCTGCTCGCCGTGGAGGCGATCGCGGTGGTGGTGACCGTTGAGCTGGCCGCCCGGGGCCGGCTGCGCCGGCCCGCCGCCGGACCACCCCGGCCACGGCGGTCATGGCGACGTTACGCAGGGAGTGTTCAGTGAACGAATCAGTGGTCCGGCCGGCCCTGCGGGTCAAGGCGAGGCCGGGCGGTGCCACCACGTCGTGGCGGTGGGCGGTGGTTGCCGTCGCGACCTTCGTCACGCTGGCGATCACGTACCCGATGCTGGTGGGCGCCGACCTGTACGGGCACCGGTGGGCGCTGGCGCACCGCGGTGGCGTGGTGGCGGCCGTGGCGGCGCACGTGACCCGCGGCGGCCAGTTCACACTGTTGCTTCCGGTGGTCCTCGCGGTCGGGTTCGGCGCGGCGTGCGGCGGCGCCGGTCGGCGGCTGCGTGCGGCGGCCGGTCTCGTCGCGGTGTTCACCGCCGGGACGCTGGTGCGCTGGGCGGTGGCGGAGACCATCGCCCGGCCGCGACCGCCTCGGGTCGAGTGGATCGGTCCGGCGTCCGGGTACGCGTTCCCGTCCGGCCACACCACCATCGCGACGCTCGGCGCCGGGGTCATCGCCTGGGCGTTGACCCGCCGGTGGGACGATCCGCTCACTCGTGTGGTGATCTGGGCGGGCGCCGCCGGCTACGCGCTGGCCGTCGGCTGGTCGCGGGTGTGGCTGGGCGTGCACTGGCCCACCGACGTGATAGGCAGTTGGTTGCTCGCGATCGGGTGGCTAACCGGCGTCCGGTGGGCGCTGTCCCGCGGGCGCGCGGGCGGCGTCGCCCGGAGGGCGCCGGACCGGACCCTACCTGCGGCGGCGCCGGCCACGGGCGAGACAGCCCCACACCCGTAACCCGGCGGCGGCGAAAACCCGTGGCACCGGCGGCGGGGCCTGCCGCTCCGGATCAGCTCCGGGAAGCTCGTGGGAGACCGCGATGTGGTGTCATCGACGTCAGCGTGATCCGCCGCTGGCCGGGTGAGATTCGCCGAGCGGGTTTCCCGCATCGCCGGAGTCGTCTGGGACGGTCGTGCCCCGTGTGCCTGGCTAGGTGGGCGCGTCGAGGTGCGGGCAGGTGACCAGGGCGCTGGCGAGCGCGGATGCGAGGGCGAGGAGAAGCAGCGCGCCGGACAGCAGCGGCCGGCTGTGCTGGGCCGCGCTGAGCACGACGCTGCTGGCGGAGCCCAGGAGCAGCAGGCCTCGGTGCCGTCTGGCCTGCCGGTATTCCCGGGGTGGCGCCGGTCTGCCCCGGCGGAAACTCTCCACGAACTCGGGGTCGTCGGTGGTGAGGTTGGCCACGAGCTCGTCGAATCGGTCGGCGTCGTCGCGCATGTGCCGTCACCGCCTCCAGCGGTCAATCCTGCACCGGCGACCGGACGCTGCCGCCCTGTGCCGCCGGAGAGCTGCACGGCTGTGACGGCCACAATAGGCCCGGGCGACCCTGGTGCCCATCGTCCGTACCGGCCGATCTTCGGCTCGGCTGCCCGAGCCCGTGTGCGGTGAGACGTGGGCGGTCAGGGCCACACGGCCTGGGCGACGCTGACGCCGACGAACGCGGCGCCGAGGCCGGCGGCGACGCTGATGCCGGCGTTGAGCAGGCTGTAGAAGCGGGCACCGTCCTCGAACAGGCGGATGGTCTCGTAGCCGAAGGTCGAGTAGGTGCTTAACGCCCCGCACAGGCCGGTGCCGAGCAGGGTGACCAGGGGAGCGGGAACCGCGCCGGCGGCGGCCCCGCCGATGAGCACGCCGAGGATGAACGAGCCGAGCACGTTGACGGTGAAGGTGCCCCAGGGGAAGACGGAGTCGTGGCGGGCCTGCACGGCCCGGTCGGCCATGTAGCGCAGCGGCGCGCCGAACGCGGCGCCGAGCGCGACGAGGACGAGGGTCATCCGGCGGTCCGGCCGGTGTAGCGGATCACCTCGACGGGGTCGATGATCACGAGGCCCTCGGTGATGAGCTCGTCGAGTTGCGGCAGGAACGCGCGGATGCGGTCCTCGGCGTCGACGATGATCACCGCGATGGGCAGGTCTTCCGACAGCGACAGGATGCGGGTGGTGTGCACCCGGGAGGACGCGCCGTACCCTTCGATGCCACGCAGCACGCTCGCGCCGGCGAGCCCGGCGGCGTGGGCGCGGTGGACGATCTCGTGGTAGAGCGGCTTGTGCTGCCAGGTGTCGTCCTCACCGACGAAGATGGTGAGCCGGGCGGCGGGGCCTTCGAGTTTCACCGGTGCTCCTTTCGCCGGGGGTGCAGCCCGGTGAGCAGGCGGGCGATGATGATGCCGGTGTAGACCGCGGCGAGGGCGGCGGCCAGGGTGCCGGCGAGGTAGAGCAACGCCACCCGGGGGTGACCGGCGGCGACGGCCTGCTGGATGTCGACCGCGTAGGTGGAGAAGGTGGTGTAGCCGCCGAGCATGCCGACGCCGAGGAACGGGCGGATGAGCCGGTGCGCGGTCCACGCCTCGGTGATCAGCACCATGAGCACGCCGATGAGCAGGCAGCCGGAGACGTTGGTGACGAACGTGGACCAGGGGAACTCGCCGGGCTGGTGGGGCCAGGCCAGGCTCAGCGTGTAGCGGGCGGTGGCGCCGATGACGCCGCCGGCGGCGATGGTGGCCAGCAGGCTGGCGGTGCCCCGGCGCAGCTCGACACGTTGCCGGGCTACGTGCAGGTCGACATCGGGGTCGGTGGGCAGCTGTTCGGGTCGCACGGTGGTCACCTCCCTACCAGTAGACGACACGTGTGGCCGCTGGCAGGGACCGTTGGCGGTGTCCGCGGTTGTCCCCGTGCCTGTGGCCGGGGGCGGCGGGCCCCACCGCCGCGGGCGTACGCCCGGCGCCAAGTCTACCGCCGGCGGGTCAGCCCGCCGGTCGGGGTGGGTCGACGTCGGTGAGCAGGCGCAGTTCGGCCTCCCGGGCGGCCCAGTCGTGTTGCAGCCGGGCCGGCCAGCCCTCCCATACCGGGGTGCAGTGGTAGTAGGTGGACTGGGCGCCGTCGGGGACGCGGATGTGCACCCGTACCGGCAGCCGGTGTGGCCACCGGTCGGGCAGTCGCATGTCGGCGCGGTCGGGCAGGGCGGGAAGGCCGTCGGCGGCGCGGGTGAGGTTGATCGCGTCGTGCAGCAGCCACCAGAGTCGCTGGTCGGCGTCGTCGCATCGGGACAGCGCCCGGACGCTCCCGGGCCAGTCGCGCGGCCAGCGCGGCGTCGGCCACGGCGAGGCCCCTCCGCCCGGCCGTGCCCACGATCCGCGCCCCGGTCGGTGGGGCGGGGCCGGGAACCGGCCGGGGCAGCCAGGGCAGCAGCGCCAGCAGGTCCATCGGCCCTCGTCGGCGCAACCGTCGTTGACGGCTCGGGCGAGCGCCGCCAGCATCGGGTCAGCGCCGGTGGGGTGGTCGGTCCACCGGCCGCCGGGCAGGGCGGCGACGAGTTCGGCCAGGCGGGAGCCCTGCCAGGGATGGGCGTGGTGGCCTGGCCCCGGCAGAGCACCGCCCGTGTCATGCACGCTGGTGTGACTCATGGCACACCTCACCCGGTCCGTACGTCGAGTACGCGCCCGGCCCGGCGGGCTGGCTACCGGCCGTACGGCAGCCGGTCGGCGGCTTCGATCTCGATGAGCCGGTTGTACTTGGCGACCCGCTCCCCCCGGGCCGGGGCGCCGGTCTTGAGCTGCCCGCAGCCGGCGCCGGTGGCCAGGTCGGCGATGAACGCGTCGGCGGTCTCGCCGGAGCGGTGCGACACCATCTGCGCCCAGCCGGCCTGCCGGCAGATCCGCATGGTGTCGAGGGTTTCGGTGACGGTGCCGATCTGATTGACCTTGATCAGGGCGGCGGTGCCGGCGCGCCGTTCGATGGCCCGGGACACGATGACCGGGTTGGTGACCAGCAGGTCGTCCCCGACGAGCTGCACCCGCTCGGCGAGCCGCTCGGTCAGGCGGGTCCAGCCGTCCCAGTCGTCCTCGGCCAGGCCGTCCTCGATGCTCCACACCGGGTACCGGTCGACGATCGCGGCGTACCGGTCGATCATCTCGTCGGCGGTGAGCGCCTCCCCGGCGACGTGGTAGCGGCCGTCGCGGTGGAACTCGCTGGCCGCCGGGTCCAGCGCGATCGCCACGCCGTCGCTTCCGGCGGTGTAGCCGGCGTCGCCGATCGCCGCGACCAGGGTGTCGAGCACCTGCTCGGGCTGTTCGATGTCGGGGGCGAAGCCGCCCTCGTCGCCGAGGCCGGTGGCGAAGCCGGCGTCGGCGAGGCGGGCGCGCAGCGCCGCGTACACCTCCGCGCCGGCGCGGACCGCCTCGGCGAGGGTGGGCGCGCCGACGGGGGCGATCATGAACTCCTGGAAGTCGAGGCGGTTCGGGGCGTGCGCGCCGCCGTTGACCACGTTGAAGTGCGGCACCGGCAGGCGAGGCGCCACGCCGTCGGGAGTCAGGTACCGCCACAGGGGCTTGGCCGCCGCACCGGCGAACGCCCGCGCCGCGGCCATCGACACGCCCACGATCGCGTTGGCGCCCAGCCGGGACTTGTTCTCGGTGCCGTCGAGGTTGACCAGCGCCTCGTCCAGGGTCGCCAGGTCGGGGAACTCGCGGCCGGTCAGCGCGTCGCGGATCTCGCCGTTGACGTGCCCGACGGCGGTCAGCACGCCCTTGCCGCCGTAGCGGTCCTTGTCGCCGTCGCGCAGCTCGACGGCCTCGCCGCTGCCGGTGGACGCCCCCGACGGCACTCCTGCCCATGCGGTCTGCCCGTCGGCGGTGGTCAGGGTGACCGACAGGGTGGGCCGGCCCCGCGAGTCGAGGATCTCCACCGCCTGCACCGACGCGATCCGTGCCATCCGAATGCCTCCCGAGCGTGTTTGTCTGTCGTGGCCGGTGTTCAGTCTGCCCCTCGCGGGAAGTTGCGCAAGCCGTTCCCCGGCGACAGTGGGTCAGTGGTCGGCGCAGCAGGGAGTGGAGCGCTGCAGTTCGAAGGGGGCGAGGGAGCCGCCGGGGGCGGGTCGGGTGACCAGGGTGAGGCGTCCCTCACGCCATTGGGGGCGGACGTAGTCGAGGGTGTGCAGCACGGTGCCCGGGGTGGCCGGGGCGCCGCCGAGGATGACGACCTGTTCGATGGCGCTGTGCCGGATGACGTCGGCGACGGTGAGGGTGCCGGTGAGCTGTTCCTGGCCCGGGTAGTGGATCGCCCGCCCGGCGGTGCGGGACCGATGTTCGGCCGCCGCCCGGCGCGCGCCGGGCGTGGCCTGCGCGTCTCCGGCGGGCAGGTCGGCCAGTTGCCGCGGATCGGTGGCAGACAGAGACACCGCGACGTGCGGGTGCGGCTCGTGGACCAGGTGGGTGCAGGCGATCAGGCCGGCCGGGTGGCCGAGCCGGTGCACGAGTTCGTGCAGCCAGTGCTCGGCCACCTCCACTGTGCCGTGGTCCAGGTCCAGGCCCACGATGGTGTGGTTCATCAGCGGGTCAGCACCCACATCGGGTTGCTGTAGAACCAAAGGTCCTGCCACGGGTCGGCGTCGCCGAGCACGTCGGCGGCCGGGCCGTGCGGGTCGACCGCCGCGCCGAGCAGGCCGGGTGCGCTGCGCCGGCCGTCGGTGCCGCGGATCCGCAGATACTTCGGCCCGTCCAGCTTGGGCAGCCGGAACACGAATTCGCGGTGGTTGTCGGCGGCGGTCACCTCGAACGACTTCACCACCCGGGTGTTGGGGGTGGTGAAGACGTCCCGGTCGGACACCGGGCCGGTGACATCACCGACGATGACGTCGATGCGGGCCAGCTGCGGCACGAACCCGGCCCAGTTGGCCTCGGCGGGCAGGCCCACGCGGATGCGCAGTTCGACGTCGTCGCCGCGGCGCACCAGCAGGGTGCCGCCGAGGGTGACCTGACCGCCGGCGGCGCGCAGCCACACGTCCAGGTCGTCGAGCAGCCGGCCGTGGTCGACCCAGACCCGCCCGTCACGGATGCCGGCCATCACCGCCGCGTACGAGCGGGTGGCCGCGCCGACGTGGGTGCGGCTGTAGTAGCCGGGCCAGAAGTCCCCGTTGCCGAGGTTGACCCCGCCACCGTAGACCGGGTCGTTGTAGTAGCCGTTGCCGGCGAAGTCACTGCCCGGCCCGCGGGTGGCCGAGTCGGCGTAGACGGTGTGCGAGTCGGAGTTCGCGGTGATCCACCACGGCTTGCCCTCGGCCAGGAGGCTGTCCCACAGCCCACCCACGGTGGCGGTCATCCAGTCGAACCCGCCCCAGGTCACGTAGCTCTCCAGGGGATAGCCGGGGAACGAGTCGGGGCCGGGCTTGCTGTCGTAGTAGCCGCGACCGGACCCGGGGCCCAGCGGCGCCTTGATGCCGGCGGCCTGATGACCGGGGGCGCCTTCCATGCCCACGGCGATGTGCGGCTGGGCGTCGCGCCAGCCGCGGATCTCGTGCGGGGAGTCGATGCCCTTGCGGGAGGGGTGGTTGGCCAGGAACAGCGCGTCCGGGATGCGCTTGCGGCGCACCGCGTCGGCGAGGAAGTTCACCCCGGCGATCGCCAGCGCCTCGTTGGCGGGGGTGGACGCGGTGGTCTTGGTGACGGTGCCGTCGAAGGAGTTCTCGAACTCCTTGAGCACCGCGACCTCGTTGCTGCCGGGGTGGACGAACACGGTGCCGTGCTCGGCGGCGGGGATGTTCCACTCCAGGCCCTGGAAGACGAGCATGTCGCGGTGTAGATCCCTTGCCCGGCGGATGTCCGGGTTGACCTTCTCGACGCCGACCTTCGCGTGCTGCTCGGTGCCGTGGTCGGTGATCACCATCCAGTCCAGGCCGTACGCACTGGCGTGCCGTACCTGGTCGGCGACCCGGTACACCCCGTCCGGGCTGAACTGGGTGTGGATGTGGTGGTCGCCGGCCAGCCAGGCGTAACGGCCGGTCCGGTCGCCGCGCGGGTCCACACCCTTGGCCTGCGCCGACGCGGATCCGGCGAGCAGGTCCGCGGCGCCGCCGCCGACGACGCCGGCCGCCGCCGCGCCGGCGCCGAGCAGGCCGGCCCGGCGCAGGAATCCGCGCCGGGACACCTCACCGGGGGACAGCTCGCTGTCCGGGATCGCGGCATCAAGCACGGCTGGGATCTCCCCGGCCGGCTCGTGCGGGTGGGTGTGCGGGTGCTGGTGGCTGTGCTGGTGGTCGTGTCCCATCGACTGCCGCTCCTCGGCTCGAATGCCAAACGTTCCGCCCCGGGACGTTTGCGGCAGGCAACGAACGCCCGGTAGCGGGCGTGCGGGGCGGACGTGAACAGTCGTCGACAGGGCCCGGACCCGCCGCCACGTCTTCACCCGGCGCCGCCCGATCGGCTACCGTGGGCCACGCTCACGGCGGTGGGGCCCGCCGTTCCCGACCGGGGAGAACCGCGGCGACCCGCCGCCAACGGTCCCTACTGGTGCGTCGCGTGCGCTGGTAGGAGGCCGACATGTCCGGTGACGATCCTCGGCGGGTGGCCGCAGCCGCCGGATCTCGGCGCGCCGCGCTGCGGTTCGTGCTGCTCATCGGCGTGGTCAGCATGTTCTCCGACATGGCCCACGAGGGCGCGCGCGGTATCACCGGCCCGTTCCTGGCCACTCTCGGCGCCTCCGCCGCCACCGTCGCGATCGTCGCCGGTTTCGGCGAGCTGCTCGGCTACGCGTTGCGGTTCGTCTTCGGCTACGCGGCCGACCGCACCGGCCGGTACTGGCCGATCACGCTGTTCGGCTACGTCGTGCAGATGGCCGTGGTGCCGATGCTGGCGCTTGCCGGTAGCTGGCAGGTCGCGGCGGTGCTGATCATCGCCGAACGCACCGGCCGGGCGATCCGCAACCCGGCCCGCGACGCCATGCTCGCCCACGCCACCGGCGAGCTCGGCCGGGGGTGGGTGTTCGGCGTACGGGAGGCCCTGGACGCCTTCGGCGCGATGCTCGGCCCGCTGCTGGTGGCTGCGGCGATCTGGTGGCGCGGCGGCTACCGGGTCGGGTTCGCGGTGCTGCTGGTGCCGGCGGTCCTGACGCTGGTGGTGCTGCTGCTGACCTGGCGGTGGTATCCGGTGCCGGCCCGGCTGGAGGTGACCGAGGGGCTGCCCGAGGGGACCGGCCTGCCGGTGGCGTTCTGGACCTACCTCGCGGCGATGGGCCTGATCGCGATGGGCTACGCCGACTACCCGCTGATCGCCTACCACTTCGGGGCCGCCCGGGTGCTGTCGCCGCACCTGATCCCGGTGCTGTACGCGGCCGCGATGGCCACCGAGGCGGTCGGCGCGCTGGTCCTCGGCCGGCTGTTCGACCGGATCGGTCTGCTGACCGTGGTCGCCGCCACCGTGCTGACCGCGATGTTCGCCCCGTTGGTGTTCCTCGGCGGGCCGGTGCTGGCGGTGGCCGGCGTGGTGCTGTGGGGCGTGGGTATGGCGGCGCAGGAGTCGGTGGTCAAGGCGGCGATCACCGGCATGGTGCCGGCCACCCGGCGGGCGTCGGCGTACGGGCTGTTCGACACCGGGTTCGGTGTGCTGTGGTTTCTCGGCAGTGTGGTGCTCGGCCTGCTGTACCAGTGGTCGCTGCCGGCGCTGGTGGCGTTCTCGGTCGTCGTCCAGCTGGCGGCGATCCCGCTGCTGCTGCTGACCCGCCGCCGCCTGCCGCGGCAGGCGCGGCCAGCCCCGGCCGGTGGCTGAGCCCGGTCTCTCGGCTGGCGGGCGGCGCGATCACCGATTATCGTCGGCGGCACAGGCGGTGGGGCCCGCCGTCAACCGCGGACACCCGTCCGCCAACGGTCCCTGTTCCGGTACGCGGAATGGGGAGGCGTGTGTGCGGACCGATCTCGACGGCTTGCTCGCGCGGGCGCTCGCCGTCGCCGACGGCGACGACCACGTACGCCTGGCGGCGCTGCGCCGCCGCTGGCGTGAGCGGCGCCTGCGGGTGCTGGTCGTCGGCGAGGCGAAGCGAGGCAAGAGCACCCTGGTCAACGCGCTGCTCGGACGGCCCGTCGTGCCGACCGGCGTGACGCCGGTCACCGCACTGCCGACCATCGTGCGGCGCGGGCGGCCGGAACGCCTGCAGGTCGACCACCTCGACGGGCATACCGCGCAGCACCCGCTGGCGGACCTACCCGACCTGGTCACCGAGACCGGCAACCCGGACAACATCCGGGGCGTCGCCGACCTGGTCGTGCACCTCGACGCGGTGCTGCTCGACGACCTCGACCTGGTGGACACGCCGGGCGTCGGGTCGGTGTTCGCCCGCTCCGCTGCGGCGACGACGACCGCACTGGACACCATGGACGCGGCGGTGTTCGTCGTCTCGGCGGACCCGCCGATCTCTGGCAACGAACGGGCCTTCCTGACCGAGGTGCGGGACCGCTCGGTGGCGCTGGCCTGTGTGATCAACAAGATCGACAACGTCCTGGCCGCGGACCGGGACGAGGTGGTCGCGTTCACCACCGGGGTGGTCACCGAGACGGTGCACCGGGAGGTGCCGGTCTTCCCCGTCTCCGCCCGGCAGGCCCTCGCCGGCGGCGACAGTGGGATCGGTGCGCTGCGCCGGTGGCTGACCGAGGACCTGCGGGCCCGGCGTGGACACGATCTCGCCGCCTCGGTGGCCGGACACACCGCCCGGATCGTCGGCCGGCTGCACGACGCGGCGCTGCTTCGCCGCCGGGCCGCCGAGCTGACCGCCGCGCAGGCCGGGGACCGGGTCGAGCTGTTCGCCCAGCGTCTCGACGCGGTGGCCCAGCAGCGCCGCGACGATCTCGACATCGCCGCGGCGACCGTCGCCCGGATGCTCGGCGAGCTCAACGCCGCCGCCGCGGCGGACACCGTACGACTGGCCGGCCGGCTGCGGCGGGCGGTGGCCCGCCACGTTGACGCCCAGCCGGCGGCGCGGGCCGCCGAGTTGGAGGACCGCTGCCGGGCCCACACGGTCCAGCTGATCCGCGCCGAGGTCGACCGCTGGCGGGACCAGCGGGAGCGGGTGATCACCGCCGAGTTGGCGGCGCTCGACGAGCGGCTGGCCGGGGCGATCGCGGCGCACCTGGCGGCGGTCCGCGACGCCGCGCGGGAGCTGCTCGACCTGGACCTCGTGATGCCGGCGCCGGCCGGACCACTGCTGCCCCCGGTGCGGGTGAGCTACGACTTCGCCGAGCCGATCGGCACCACCGTCGCCTGGTCGGCGGCCCTGCGTCGGCACCTGCCGGGCAGGTGGGGCCGGTCGGCGGTCCGCGCCCACCTGCTCGACGAGGTGGACCCGCTGCTCGGCAAGCAGCTCGGTCGGGTCCGTTCCGCGCTGCAGCAGGCGTTGCGGGCGAGCACCGACGCGCTCGGTGCGGCGATCGACGACCGGGTCGGCGAGGCCACCGGCGGGCTGCGCACCGCACTGGCCGCCGCCCGCGCGACGGCCGACGACGCCGACACCGCCGCGCTGATGCGCGCCCTCGACGCCCGTATCGCCGAGCTCGCGGCGCTGGCGGCGGACCTGGCCGTGGCCGCCCTGCCGGCCCGAACCGACAGCAGTTCCCTCCGTGACGAGAACAAGGGTGTGTGATGGACGTCGAGATGATCGTCGAGATCCCGGCCGGATCCCGGAACAAGTACGAGATGGACCACCGGCTCGGCCGGATCCGCCTCGACCGCACCCTGTTCACCGCCACGGCGTACCCGGCGGATTACGGCTACGTCACCGGCACCCTGGCGGAGGACGACGATCCGCTGGACGCCCTGGTGCTGCTCGCCGCGCCCACCTTTCCCGGCTGCGCGATCCGGGTCCGCCCGATCGGTGTGTTCTGGATGCGCGACGAGCACGGCCGCGACGCGAAGCTGCTCTGCGTGCCCAGCGACGACCCCCGCTGGGCCCAGGTGCGCGACATCACGGACGTGAGCCCGCACGTGCGCGACGAGATCGGTCACTTCTTCGACATCTACAAAACCCTCGAACCCGGCAAGCACGCCGACACGGCTGGCTGGCAGGGCAGCGCCGAGGCCGGCCGGGTGCTGGACGCCGCTCGCCGTCGCGCCGCCGAGGCGCCGGCCGATCGCTGAGGAGAACGCGATGACGGTTGACGGCGCGCTGTTGCGGCCCGACGCCCCGACGCCGCCGGCCGGCGGCGAGACCCGTACCACCGTGCTGGTGGCCCTGGCCGCGAACCTGGTCATCGCCGTGGCGAAGGCGGCCGGCGGGGCGGTGTCCGGGTCGCCGGCGTTGCTGTCGGAGGCCGCCCACTCGGTCGCCGACAGCCTCAACGAGGTCTTCCTGCTGACCGCGCTGCGCCGCAGCCGGCGGCGTGCCGACCGGACCCATCCCTTCGGGTACGGCAAGGAGCGGTTCTTCTGGTCGCTGCTGGCCGCGGTCGGCATCTTCGTCACCGGCGCCTGCTTCAGCGCCCTCCAGGGCTGGCAGGCACTCACCTCCGGCCACGCGGAGCGCGAGGCGTTCCCGGTGGTCTACGCGGTGCTCGGCGTCGCGTTCGTGGCCGAGTCGGTTTCGCTGGCCCGGGCGCTGCGGCAGCTACGGCGAACCGCGCGGGCCACCGGCCGCCGGCTGCGCGACCAGGTGCGTGACCACAGCGACCCGACGGTACGGACGGTGACCGCCGAGGACGGCACCGCGGTGGTCGGGGTGGTGCTGGCCGCCGTCGGCGTGGTGATGCACCAGCTGACCGGGTCGGCGGCGGCCGAGGGGGCCGCGTCGCTGGCCATCGCCGGGTTGCTGGCGTTCGTCGCCTACCGGCTGGGCCGGGACACCATGGGGCTGCTCATCGGCGAGGCCGACACCCGGCTGACCGACACCGCCCACCGGTGGCTGTCCGAGCAGCCGGAGATCGACACCGTGCTGACCGTGCTGACCATGCAGCTCGGCCCGGACGAGGTGCTGCTGGCCGCCCGGGTCGACCTCGCCGACGGCCTGGACAGCGACGGCGTCGAGGCGGTCAGCGGCCGGATCAAGTCCGAGCTGAGCCGCCGGCTGCCGCAGCTGACGCAGATCTTCCTGGACATCACCGACGCGACCGACGGCGACCGGGAACGGGCCCGCCGGCACCTGGCCGCCCTGACCCGCCCTGCGGCCGGCTGACCCGGGCGGTGGGTCAGGGCCGCAGGGTCGCCGCCAGCGCCCGCTCGTCGGCCAGCAGGTCCAGGGCGACCAGCGCGGACGGGCAGACCACGTCGGCGGCGAGCAGCGCGCGCGGGCTGCTGCCCTCCGGGCCGAGCACGGCGATGCCCAGCGCCACGGTGCGCAGCAGCGCCTCGTCGTTCGCGCCATTGCCGACCGCCGCGCATGCCGCCGGGCCGAGCCGGTCGGCGACCGCGGCCTTGTCGGCGCCGGCGGCGACCCGCTCCAGTCCGACGCCGAGCTGCCGGGCCACCTCGGTGGCGGTGCCGTAGGTGTCCGCGGTGAGCAGCCGTACCGACAGCCGGTTCCGCAGCCGGCGCACCCGCTCGGCGATCCCGGGCAGCAGGAGACCGTGCCGGGTCAGCGTGCCGTTGACGTCCAGCAGCAGGTGCTCCAGCCGACGGACCGGACGGCCGGGCACCTCCAGCAGCACCGTCATGACGTCGCCGCGCCCGGCGCCGCACCGAAGATGCGCCGGTAGAGGTCGACCCCGTGGCTGGTCGGCTCCGGCGCGCCCGGCCGGAGGACGAAGGTGCGCCGCCCGTCGTCGCGCCGTTCGGCACGCAGGAACAACGCCCGGCCCGGCGGATCCTGCGCCAGGCCGTGCGCCAGCTCGTACAGGTGGGTCACGCACACCACCTGGACGCCCCGGTCGACCAGGGCGCGGATGATCTGCTGGCCGATCTCGGCGCCCTCGCGTTCGTTGGTCGCGGCGAAGCTCTCGTTGAGCAGCACCACACCACCTTCGCGCAGCTGGGCGGCGATCTGCGCCATCCGGGTCAGCTCCTCGTCCAGCTTGCCGCTGTCCATGCCGGCGTCCTCCTCCCGCCGGAAGTGGGTGAACACGCCGGTGCCCACGGCGATCCGCAGCGACCGTGCCGGGGCGAACATGCCGCACCCGGCCATCAGCCAGGCCACCCCGAGCCCGCGCAGCAGGGTGGACTTTCCGCCCTGGTTGGCGCCGGTGATCACGACCAGGCCGGCCCCGGCGGCGTCGATGTCGTTGCCGACGGCCCGGCCGTCGCCCAGGCGCAGGCTCAACGCCGGGTCGTAGAGCCCTTCCGCCACCAGACCCGGGCCGCCCGTCGGCAGGGGAGTGGGCCAGCACACCGGCTCGCCCTTGGCCCGCAGGTCCTCGTACAGGTTGAGACAGCCGACGTAGAAGGCCAGCTCGGTGCGCAGCGCGGTGAAGAAGCCCCGGATGTGGTCGGCGGATTCGGCCAGCGCGGTCGCCGCCGCCGCGATGCCCCGGTCACGCAGGTCGCCCAACGCCTGCGCGCCGGCCTCGTCGCGTTCGGGCAGCCGCCAGGTGTACGTCTCCGGTCCGCCGCCGGTCAACCGCTCCCACCACCCCGGCTGCTCACCCGACCGGCGCAGGACCAGATCCACCCCGCGGGCGCCGGCGCCGAGGCGCGCGTCGAGCAGCACCCCCCGGGGAAAGTCCAGCTCCCGGGTGTACGCCTCGATCCGGTCGAGGTAGTCGTCGTCCAGTTCGTCGGCCAGACGGGCGAAGAACGCGGTGAACCCGTCGGAGCGGAACGTGTGGGCGTGCCGGTCGGCGAGCCGGCGCACCTGCCGCAGCTTCGTGACGAAGTCGGCGACCGCCCGCACGGCGTCGTGCAGCACCAGGTGCGGCGTGGGATGCAGGTAGCCCAGGACGTCCCTCCTGCGGCCCTCGACGGCCTCCGACGCCACCGCGTACAGGCCGCGGATCACGTCCGGGTGGCGCAGGCAGTCGGCGAGGACCTCCTGCCGGTAGGTGATGTCCTCGATCTCGGTGAGCCCGGACAGCACCGCGGGCGGTACCGTCTCGGCCACGACCGTGTCGCCGCGGCTCATCGCCTCGAACAGCACCGGCAGGTGCAGATCCCGGATCACGTGGTCGGCCGTCGGCGGCAGCGGCGCCGGCTCGAACTCCGGCTTGCGGTGCATCAGCGCTACCTTCATCGTCCGATCCGCTCCCTCAGCTGCTGGTAGGTGAGGCCGTACCGTTCGGCGAGGGTGAGCGCGTACGACCGGCCGTCCGCCGGCCGACGCACCAGCCGGTAGGTGCGGTGGCTCGGGTCGTCGGGCGCGACGGTGCCGACCATGCTGACCGTGGCCGCGTCGAGGCGGGACAGCTCGTCGAGGAACGTCACGCACACGCCCACCATGTCCCGGTCGATGACCTGCCGGAGCACCTCGGTGCTGAGGTGCAGCGCGTCCCGGGCGGTGGTGGAGGTGAAGATCTCATTCATGATCAGCAGGCTGTCGGGGGTGGCCCGGCGCAGGATGTCGTGGATGCGCAGCAGGTCGTCCTCGAGCTTGCCGTGCAGGTCGGTGGCGTGTTCCTCCCGTTCGAAGTGGGTGAACACCTCGTCGCAGAGTTTCAGCCGGGCCACCCGTCCGGGCACCGGGCAGCCGAGCCGGGCGAGGTGGTGCAGTTGGCCGACCATCCGCGCGTACGTGGTCTTGCCGCCCTGGTTGGGTCCGGTGACCACCAGGATCCGTTCCGGCCCGTCCAGGTCGACGTCGTTGCCGACCACCGGCCGGCCGTCGGCGACGAGCTTGTCCGCCAGCGCCATGTCGAACGCGTCGACCACGTGGAGGCGTTTGTCGTCGGCGGAGACCTCGGGCAGGCAGAACGGCAGCCCGGCGTCGCGCAACGTGGCGACGTGCCCGGCGACGGCGAGGTAGAACTGCGCCTCCCGGTCAACGTCGACCAGCACCGGGTCGAGGAAGTCGGCATGCCGGTCGGGAAAGTCCGCCAGGCGGGCGAAGGTGTCCGGGAACAGCTTCGCCACCAGGCCCGTGATCGCGGCCTCGACGTGGTTCATGCCGTTGGTGTCGCGCACGTTCATGCGGTGGTCGCCGACCGGGCCCTGCCGAAATCGGGAGAAGGCCTCCAGCACCTCGGTGGTGTAGTCCGGCTGCTCGGCGTACCGGGCCACCCGCACCCGGTCGCCGTGGATGTGCATGGTGTAGCGGACCTCGCCGAGTGCCCGCAGCAGGTCGTCGACGTCGTGTGCCAGCGCCGCGAAGCCGGCCGAGTTCCGGTAGGCGCCCAGGTGACCGCGCAGGCCACGCAGGGCCCGGGACGTCGCGGGGAAATTGTCGAGGGCGTCGGCGGCCTCGGTGACGGTGCTCCGGTACCGGGCGGCGGCCTGGGCGAACCACCACTGCCGTGGCACCCGGTAGCGCTCACGGGAGGACTGAGCCAGGGCTGAGCGCACCGACCGCATTCCCTCGCCGAACGCCGCGAGCGCGGCGTGCACCGGCTCTGCGGCCAGGTCGGCGAACACCTCGTGGCGGTAGGCGATCGCGTCGAGGTCCCGCAGAGGGGTGTGAAAGATCGCGGCCAGCCGGTACCCGTCCCGGCCGCGCAGGATCGACGCGACGAGCTGGTCCAGATTCAGGTCGGGGAAGCATCGCGGTGCCGGTGCGTCGTCGACCGTCGCCAGGTCCCGCTGGTCGAGGAACAGGATGCTGTGGAAGTTCCCACCGTCGGCCTGGCCGGTGGTTGCCGCTGGTCGGTCGGTCATCCGCACCTCCGGTCGCAACGCGAGACCGGCGGGCGCAGGCCTCGGCACCAGACGGCCGGACCTGGTCCGGTCCGACCCGGGGTAGAGGCCATCAGCGCACAGGCGGTTGACGGCGAGCCTCATCGCCTGCGCCCCAGCAAGCCGGGGCACGGTTCGAGCCTACCCCGGCCGACCCGCTGCCGCTCGATGCCGGCGAGCGGCGGGCGGCGCTCAGGAGTGCAGCGCCCCGGTGCCGAGCAGGGCGAACAGCGCGGCCGCGACCACGAGGCGGTAGACCACGAAGGTGGTGAACGAGTGCCGGGCGATGAACCGCAGCAGCCAGGCGATCGACGCGTACGCCACCACGAACGACACCACCGTGCCGATCACCAGCGGCCACACCCCGACGGTGCCGCCGGCGGCGTCCTTCAGCTCGTAGATCCCGGCGCCGGTCAGCGCCGGGATCGACAGGAAGAATGACAGCCGGGTCGCGGCCACCCGGTCCAGGTCGCGCAGCAGCCCGACGGACATCGTCGCCCCGGAGCGGGAGAATCCGGCGAACAGCAGCGCCAGGATCTGTGAGGCGCCGACGAGCATCGCGTCGACCAGCGTCACGTCCGCCTCGCCGCGCGCGTGTCGGCCTCTACGGTCGGCGAGCCACATGATCAGGCTGCCGACGACGAGTGAGGCCGCCACCACCCACAACGACGCCAGCGGTCCGTCGATCAGCGGCTTGGCGAGCAGGCCGACCACCACCACCGGCAGCGTGGCATAGAGGATCCACCAGGCGAACCGGTAGTCGTGGGACGCCCGTAGCCCTGGGTTGAACAGGCCACGCCACCACGCGGTGAGGAAGCGGACGATGTCGGTGAAGAAGTAGACCAGGACCGCAGCGATCGCCCCGATCTGGATCACGGCGGTGAATCCGACGACCGACGGATCGGTCACCGGCACACCCAGCAACCCTTCGGTGATCTTCAGGTGGCCGGTGGATGAGATGGGCAGGAACTCGGTGACGCCCTCCACCACCCCGAGCAGGACGGCGTCCAGCGGACTGATCACGCTCACCGGCGCGCACCTCGGGCACCAGACGTCATACGGTCATGCATTCGCACAGCTTTCTCCCACCAGCGGAATCCACGTCACCGGTAGGGACCGTTGGTGGCACCGCCACGGGCTTCCCGGACCGGATCCGGGCCGGCGGGCCCCACCGCCGAGGGACGGTTGCGCGTCCCGCACCGCACCCTAGCCGACGCCGGATCTCCGTGTGCGATGCGGGTGCTGCCCTTGATCGCTTCTCACCGATGGATCAGAACCGGCGGTGCTCACTCGGCGCGGAGACGCCACGGTTGCCGCATGGCGGTCCACCGAAGGGGTAGGGGCTGTATCGGCCAAATGCGGACCTGATCATGTCCCTTGCGGGAGAATTCCGGCTGCACGACCTGGCCGTCGAGCATTTTGGCTACCTGTTCGCCATCCTTCTAATGGCGCTGGTCTGCGGGGGCCTCTATCTCGCCTTCAAACGCCGGAACTGGTTGTGAACCATCGGTCACCGGCGACCGGACGAGTCCGACGGATGTCGCACCGCGACGAGCAAGGCCGCGACAGCCGCCGCCAGCCCGGCCAGGACCAGTGGCAGCAGCGGCATGGCCGGCAGCAGGGCGGCCACCGCCACGGTCCCGGTCGCCGCCGCCGCCACGCTCCACCGACTGCCGGCCCGCCGCAGATACGCCCGGGAACCATGGTCTGCGCACGCGCCGGCGGGGCCGTCGTCGACGACCAGCAGATAGCCGGCGAGCAGCAGCCCTTCAACCACCGCCAGGCCCACCGCGGCGACTCCGGTCAGGCGCGTCAGTGCCCACGCCGTGGCCCCCATCAGGTGCGCCCCGGTGAGGGTGGCGGCCGTCCCACCACCGGCCCGGGCCGCGAGAAGCGCCGCCGCCGTACCGGTCGCGAGGAGCAGCCGGGCCGGTGCGGGGGCTGACGCGGTGGCGAGGAGCAGGCCGGCCACCGCCAGTCCCACCGCCGGCAGGCCGCGGGCACTGACCCGGCCGCCCGGCGCCGCAGCCCCGGGACGCCGCCGGGGCAGCGGCGTCATGGTCGTACTCCGGTCGGGTGATGGGCCCGCAGTACGGCCAGCCGTTCGCCCGCCAGGCCGAGGTCGGCGGCGGGCGCGACCACGATCCCGAGCCGGGCCAGCCGGCGGTGCAGCGCGGCGCGGTCCAGCCGCCACAGCCGCAACGCCAGCTCACCGGTGCGGCCCCGCGCCGGCGGCTCGTCGCCGAGGACGTCGAGCACCACCGGCGTCAAGGCGCGCTCCTGCAGCTGGGTGAGGACATCCAGCACCCGTTCGTCCAGCAGCGGGCTGCAGAGCACGACCAGCGCGCCGGGAGGCAACGCCGTGCCCGGCACCCGCCGCAGGTCCGGGTCGACCACTCCGTAGGCGTCGCGGGCCCGCATCAGCAGGTCCACGATCCGCGGCAGCTGGGCGCGGCCGAGGCCGGCCGGCACGGTCAGCGGTGCGCCGGCGCCCAGCAGCATGGCACCGACCCGGTCGCCGGCGCGCAGGTATCCGGCGGCCAGGCCGGCCGCGCCGCGGACCGCGGTGTCGAGGCTGCTGCGTGGCGGTTGGCCCACGTCGGAGTACGCGTCCAGGCAGATCACCACGTCGGCGAGGTGCTCGGCGTGCCGGGAGGTGACCTGCAGGCGGCCACGTCGGGCGGACGCCGCCGCGTGCACCAGACGGGCGGGATCACCGGCCTGGTACGGGCGCAGCTCGGCGAACTCCGTCCCGCTGCCGAGCGTGCCGGCGACGTGGTCGCCGGCCAGGCGGGGCAGTCGCCACGGGCGGGGCAGGTACGCCCAGGCGGGCAGGTTCGGACTGACGATCAGCTCTGGCAGCGACACCTGGGCCACCGCGCGCCGGGTGCCGCCGGCCGCGTACGCGGTGATCTCGAGGTGGCCGACGGGCCAGCGACCCCAGCGGGCCGGTCGCAGCGGGTAGCGTGCCTCGATCCGGTCGGTCGCGCGGGCCCGCCAGACGTCGGGGGTCAGGGGCGCGGCCAGCGGCAGCAGGGGCCGCAGCCGCACCGCCAGCAGGTCGACCGGCGCCGGAACGGTGACGGCGACGGTGACCGTCAGCTCCTGGCCTTCCACCGCCCGGCCGGTGCCGGCGCCGGCGGCCACCGTCACGGTCGGCGGTGGCGTCCGGCGCGACGCGGCGGCCAGCAGGGCCAGCGGCGCCGCGGCGAGGATGACCAGCTCGGCCCGGCGCAGCGCCAGGGCGGTGAGGAGGGCGAGGAGGGCGATGGTGCCGGCGCGGGCGGCGGCCGGCGCCGGACCCCACGCCAGCGGGGCGTCCGCGGTGCTGGTCGGCGCGTGGTTCACGGCCGGCTCCCGGTGCGGGGCACCGGCAGGGAGTCGAGGATCCGGGTCACGATCTCCTCGGCGGTGACGCGGCGGACCCACATCTCCGGGCGCAGGGTCAACCGGTGCGCCAGGGTCGGCACGGCAAGCTCCTTGAGGTCGTGCGGGGTCACGTAGTCGCGTCCGCGCAGCACGGCCTGGGCGCGGGCGAGTTGCAGCAGCGCCAGGCCACCGCGAGGGCTGGCGCCGACCGCGACCGAGGCGTGCGTGCGGGTGGCGGCCAGCAGGTCGACCAGGTAGCCGAGCAGGTCGGTGTCGACGGTGACCCGGTCGGCGGCGGCGCGCAGCGCCAGCAGGTCGGCCGGGGTGGCGACCTGGTCGACGCGCACCTGCGACGGGGCGGTGGCGACTCGGCGGGCCAGCAGCGCGATCTCTTGCTGCCGCGGCAGGTAGCCGATGCGTACTCGCAGCAGGAACCGGTCCAGCTGGGCTTCGGGAAGCGGGTAGGTGCCCTCGTACTCGATCGGGTTGTCGGTGGCCAGCACCACGAACGGGTCGGGCAGCGGGCGGGTGTGCCCGTCGACGGTGACCTGCCGCTCCGCCATGGCTTCCAGCAGCGCCGCCTGGGTTTTCGGCGGGGTGCGGTTGATCTCGTCGGCGAGCAGCAGGTTGGCGAAGACCGGCCCGGGCCGGAAGGTCAGTTCGGCGGTGCGTGGGTCGTAGACGGTGGCCCCGAGCAGGTCGGTGGGCAGCAGGTCCGGGGTGAACTGCACCCGGGTGCAGTCCAGCCCGGTGGCCGCGGCCAGGGACCGGGCGATCAAGGTCTTGCCCAGGCCCGGCAGGTCCTCGATGAGGATGTGCCCGCCGGCCACGATGCCCTGCAGCACCGACTCGACGACGTCCCGCTTGCCGACCACGACCCGGCTGACCTCGTCGAGGATCCGCTGGGCCGTGGCGGCCGTCGGCGCGGTCGTGGTGGTCATCGCTCCTCCAGCATGGTGATCAGGTCGTCGAGGGTCCGCTGGTCGACGCCCTCGTCGCGGCTGGGCGCGGCGTCCGGGGCGAGCAGTGCCCAATGGCGTGCTCCAACGAGCGTCCGGGCGGCGTCCGGGTCGGTGTTCAGGTCGATGCCGTGCCGTTCGGCCAGCCGCTGGGCCAGCAGTTGCCGGATCAGTCGCCGGGCGCCGTAGTCGAACTGCCGGCCGCTCACCTGCGCCCAGGCCACCATCGAGTCGATCGCCTCGAACCGGTGGAACCGGGGGCTGGGGCGGGAGGGGCGGGGTGCCGCGGCGGCGGGTGGTGGGGTGACCGGCAGGAAGACGGCCCGGATGGCGACGAGCGTCAGGCCGGCGCCGAGCGCGGCACCGACCACCAGTCCGGCGGTGCCGAGCAGCAGGCCGGCGCCGGTCGCTGCCAGTACGGCGACCGCACCGGTCACGGCGATCGCGGTGGTGGGCCTCATGGCCCGTCCGCCCGGTCCGGCCGGTCGGCATCGGCGGCGAGTTCGGCCCGGACGGCAGCCAGCGCCTCGGCCGCCGCCCGGCGCTGGGCGTCGGTGAAGGGGTGACGGCTGTACCGGGCCTCGACGAACAGCGCCGCCAGTCGTCCCGCCGCCGGCCCGGTCAGCAGCCCGGCCGCGATGGCCCGGTGGAGCACCTGTTCGGGGGTGTCGGCCGGGCGGGGAGCGGCCTCGGTGGTGCGCAACGTCCGCTCCATCGCGGTGTAGCAGGCGATGACGGCGGCCCGGGCGTCCGCCGGATCCGCCGCGGCGATCTCCTGCGCCGCGGCGCCGATCACGGTTGCCAACCGCTCCCGGTCCGGTGGCTCCTCGGCCGGTACCGGCGGGTTGCCCGCCCGCCGCAGGGCGATGGCCGCCGCCAGGCCGGCGGCGACGGCCAGCAGCACCGGTACGACCGCGATCAGCCAGCCGGGCGTGGGCCAGGCGGGGGAGGTGAGCGTCGGCGCGTCGGGTCGGCCCGCCGACGGCGCGCTGGTCGTGGGGACTTCCGGGGCGGGCGTGGTGGCGGGTAGCGGATGCGGGGCGACGATGCCGGGCCACAGCAGCGCCACGGACGCGGCCAGCAGCGCCACCACGATGACGGCTGGCCAGCCGGCGGGTGCCGGCGAGCGGGTCGGCGCGTGGTCGGCCTCGTCGGGCCGGCGCCGGCGGTGGGCGTGCGCCAGCAGCCCGACGACGGCGAGGACCAGCGCGCCGATCAGCGCGACGGTGACCGCGGTGACCACCGCGGACACGACGCGTCCGTGCCCGGCAAGTGGACCACGAACGGACAGCCGCACCACCGCGAGGCTGCGTACCCCGATGGCCGTGACAGTGAGCAGACCGGCCACCGTGCCCACCCGAGCTGCCGGCGGGAGGGCCGGCCGGCCTGCTGTCGCGGGGTCGGGAACGGCGGAGCGGGGCATGGCGGCCTCCTACCTTGTGACCAGGTAGGGACCGTTGGCGGCTGTCCGCAATGGTCGGCGAGCCCCTCCGCCGTGCACCTCCCAGGGTAGCGCGGGCCGGTCAGGGCTCGCTGGTCTGCTGCCACCGCCGTCGCAGCCCGTCGGCCGCGGGCCGCTGCCGGGGCGCGGCGACGTAGCGGATGACCTCGACGTCGTCGAGGAGGACGACTCCCTTGTGCAGTATCTCGTCCAGAGTGGGAAGGAACTGGGCGATGCGCTGGTGATCGTCGACGATGACGATGACGGCCGGCAGGTGCTCGCCGAGGGCGAACAGGTGGGCGGCGTGGATGGTGGACCCGGCGGCGAAGCCTTCGATCCCGCGCAGCACGGTGGCCCCGGCCAGACCCTGCCGGTGGGCGCGGTGCACGATCTCGACGTACAGCGGCCGGTGGTGCCACTGGTCGGCTTCGTCCACCACGATCGTGAGCCGCTGCGCGCTGCCCTGCAGGTGCATGTCCCCACCTCCGCTCATCCGGCGCCGGCCGCCGGTCTGCCTGTCACACGGTCGCGGCCACGACGGCCAGGACGGCGACGAGGGCGATCAACATGTAGGCGAGGTACGCGTCCAGCCGGCCGGACTGCAGCCGTTTGACCAGGCGTACCGCGATCATCGTGGGCCGCCGCAGCGGCCGGTACAGATACTCCTCCACCACCTCGACGATGTCGGTGGCGTAGCCCAGATGGCTGCCGGCGGCGCCGCGTGTCTCGTCGCCGGCCCGCCCGCCGGTGGCCGCCTCCACCTCCGCCAGTTCGTTGCGGGTCAGCAGCAGCGCGGCCAGGATCTTCCGGGTGGGGTGCGAGTAGCCGAACGGGGTGTACTGGTCGGCGCCCTCCACCCCGGCGGTGGCCGAACGCCAGGCGGGAACGCGCCGCACCCGCGTCAGCCCGCCTTTGGACAGGGTCCAAAGGCCGAGCAGGGCGGCGGCGAACAGCACGGGCATCATGATCCACAGCCAGGACGGGGAGAGGATGGAGAAGTCCGGGTAGACCGGCTGCAGCACCCAGGGTGATTTCAGCGCTCCGAGGGTGACGTCGGCGGGCACGACCGGGGTCAGTCCGGCGGCCAGGACGCGGATCTCGGCCGGCGTGGCGGCGGCCACGGCCAGGCAGCCGGCGGCCAGCGTCAGCAGACCGGCCCGCCCGGCGACGCCGGCCTCGCGGCCCGTCCGGCGGGCGGCGACGGGGGAGCCGAGGACGGTGAAGCCGAGCACCCGCACGAACGCCACCCCGGCGAAGCCCGCGGTGAGCGCGACCAGCGCCCCGGCGACCGCCAGCGCCAGCCGGGTCGGCAGGGGGTCGACGCGGAACTGCTGGGCGATGGCCTCCAGCAGGAACCACTCCGACACGAACCCGACGGTCGGCGGCAGGCCGGCCAGTGTCAGCGCGCCCACCGCCAGGGCGGTGCCGCTGTACGGCATCCGGCGCGCCACCCCGCGCAGCCGTTCCATGTCGTCGGTGCCGTGCGCGGAGCCGATGACCCCGGCGGCGGCGAACAGCGCCGACTTGGCGATGGCGTGGGCGACCACCTGCAGGCTGGCCGCCAGGAGCCCGACCGCGGTCAGGGCCGGCTGGCGCAGGTCCAGGCCGATCAGGGCGATCGCGTACCCGACGATGATCAGGCCGGCGTTCTCGATGCTGGAGTAGGCGATGACCCGGTGCAGGCGCTGCTGCACGGTGGCGTGCGCGATGCCGCCGAGCGCGGTCACGCCGCCGACGATCAGCAGCACCAGCGGCAGCCAGCCAGGCGGCGGACCGAGCAGGGCGGCGGTGCGCCACAGGCCGTAGAAGCCGACGTTGACCGCGACGCCCGCCATGAGTGCCCGCACCGGTCCGGGCGCGGCGGCGTAGCCGGGCGGCATCCAGATCTGGCCCGGGATCAGGCCCACCTTGACCGCGAACCCGGCGACGAGCAGCACGTACGCGGCGGCTCCGGCGTGCCCGTGCAGGACTTGCAGGCCGGGCAGGTGGAACGTGCCGGCGCGTGCCGCGGCCAGCAGCAGCCCGAGCATGGCCAGCTGGCCGCTGGCCTTGCCGAACACCAGGGTCAGCAGGCTCGGCGCGACCGTGTCGGTCCGCCGGCGGTAGGCGGTGACCAGGTAGAAGGCCAGGGTAAGGCTCTCCCAGCCGAACAGGAAGACGAACACGTGGTCGGCGGTGAGGATCAGCGCCGTGGCGCCGAGCAGCAGGGCGGTGGCCGCGCCGAGTCCGCCGGCGTCGGCCCGGCGCGCACGGGCCCAGTCGGCGGCTGTCGCGCAGACGGGCGTGGCGACGGCGAACGACAGCAGCAGGAACAGCCCGGACAGCCGGTCGGCGGTCAGGGCGGCGGGGCCGAGCCCGACCCAGCCGTCCAGACCCAACCGGGCCGGGTGCCCGCCGACAGCCATCGCACCGACCAGCGCCAGGTCGGCGCTGGCCACCCCGCACAGGGCGGAGGGCAGCCACGGCGCTCGCCGCCGCGGCGCCGCCAGCAGGTCAGTGGCGGCGGCGACCGTGAGCACGGCGAAGGCGGCGGCGAGCAGCGCGTTCATCGTCGTACCCCCGCGTCGGTCGGTGCCCTGCCCAGGGCGAGCAGGATGGCGTGCAGCAGCGTGAAGGGGCTGGCCGGGTTGCCGGGTGCCCACACGTCGACCGGCAGCGTGTCGCCCACTCCGGGCAGGGTGGCGTAGGAGCCGGCGAACAGTCCGCCGCTGATCGCATCGGTGCCGGCGGCGATGACCACGATCGGGCGGGGCATCGCGTCGAGGGTGCGCCGCAGTGGCTCGGTCATGCCGCGCGCTCCGGCGCCGGTGACCAGCAGCAGGTCCGCGTGCCGTGGGCTGGCGGTGAGGAAGATGCCCAGCCGGGCGACGTCGTAGACCGGGTTGAACAGCGCGTTCACCTCCCACTCGTCGCTGCCGTCGGAGCCGGCGTCGACGTGGCGCACGTGCACCGACCGGCGGAGGCGCCGTACCCGGGCGGCCAGCGCGGCGCGCAGCGCGGCCAGGCTCTCGTCGGTCTCGGTGCTCTCGGGCACCACGAGGGTGCCGCGGTGGGCGGTGGCGGTGGCCGCGCCGGGCTGCCAGGCGAACAGGTCGGGACGGGCCCGGACGCAGGCGCCGCAGAGGATGCAGCGGCCGCGGTCGACGAACAGCCGCCCGTCCGGGGCGGCCTGAATGGCGCCGGTCGGGCACCCGTCGGCGACCTGCTCGGCGTCCGGCTGGCGCCCGGCGTCGGTGACCGCGACTGCGGCGGGGAAGCTGTTCTGGTACGGGTCGGGCCGGGCTGGGTAGCGGGTGGTGAGCACCCCGTTGCGCAGGCCGCGTAGCAGCCACATCATGATGCCGCCTCCCGTCTGCGCGCACGCGCGCGCTCGCCGGTCACAGCGCCACCCCCGCGATCGACAGGCCGAAGCTGGCTTCGACGAAGGGGAAGTCGGTGAGGATGTCGCCGGTGAAGACCTCGCCGAACAGGGCGAGGTTGTGAAAGGACGCCGAGCGGGGCGCGCAGCGGGTGATCCGTCCGCCGGTGACGTGCACGGCGTAGAGCACCTCGCCCTGCGCCGCCTCGGCCCACCCGATGCCCCGCCCGTCGTCGGGTGTGCAGGGGGCCGCCAGCGGGCCGGTGGTGTCCAGTCTGTCGGCGGCGGCGCGGATCAGCCGGAACGACTCGTCGATCTCGCGGACCCGCACGCGCAGTCGGGCCAGCGCGTCACCGGTGTCGACATCATCGACCATGGCCGGGCCCAGTAGGGGGTAGGCGTCGTAGCCGCGGCTGACCCGGTCGTCGTCGCGGCATCCGCTGGCCCGGCCGACCGGGCCCAGCGCCCCGTGCTCGTCGGCCCGCGCCGGCGGTAGCGGCCCGGTGCCGCGCAGCCGGTCCAGGAACGACGAGGTGACCAGCAGCAGCCTCAGGTCCGGGTCGAGTGCTGCCCGGATGCGGTCCAGTTCGGCGCCCAGGGCGGTGTGGGACAGCCGCGGTGGGCCGGACACCCCGCCGGGGATCACCACGCCGCGGCCGAAGCGGCTACCGCACAACCGGCCGACCAGACGCAGGATGCGTTCCTTGTGCCAGCCGAAGCGGGCCACCGCGACTCCCAGTCCGGCGGCGTCGCACAGCCGCAGCACCACGTCCAGGTGGTTGGCGATCCGTTCCAGTTCGGCGTGCAACACGCGGATGAGCCCGGCCGCGGGCGGCACCGGCACGCCGCACAGCGCCTCGACGGCGTGGGCGTAGGCGAGGGCGTGCGCGACGGTGGCGACGCCCTCGACGCGTTCGGCGACCAGCAGCCCGCCGGCCAAGTCCAGGCCCTCGAAGCGTTTCTCCACGCCGCGGTGCTTGTAGTAGGGCCGGATCTGCAGATGCGGTATGTCCTCGCCGGGGGTTTCGACGAGATACTCCACCGATTCCATCACCCCGGAGCGGACCGGGCCGTGCGGGATGGTGCACAGTCCGGTGCCGAGCACGCGGCGGGCGAGGACGTGGTCGTCGGGGTCGAGCGCGGCCGGGCAGGGTGCGCCGCCCGGCCGGGGGCGGGTCGCGTCGTCGGGCAGCGGCAGGATCAGCGGGTCCAGCCGGGGGTGGCCGTCGGGGATCGTCCCGAACAGGTCGTGGATGACGCGCTCGTACCAGAACGCCGCCGGCAGCCGCGGGGTCAGCGCCGGGTAGCGTGCCGCCGGGGCGAGCGCGTCGACGGCGTCGATGCCGCCGCCCGGGGTCGCCATGAGCGCGGTCAGTCGCAGGTGGGACGCGTCGACCGCGGTGGCGTACAGCCCGGCGAACCGCCGTCCGGCGTCCCGGCCGGCGCGCAGCCGCTCGGCGAGGGCGGTAGGGCTCGTTTCGGTCCAGGACGTGGTCATGGCGCCCCCTGGAGTTGCGCGGCGGCGTGCGTCAACAGGTCGGCCAGTGGGCCTGGCAGATACAGGCCGAGGAGCAGCAGTACGGCGAGGCCGGCCACCATCGGAGCCACCATCCACGCCGACACCTCCCCGCGGACCAGTTCCCCGGCCGGGTCCGGTGGCGGATCGGGCGAGAAGATCATGCGGGTGGTGGCCGCGGACAGGCCGAGAAACGCGACGGTGACCAGGGCGACCAGGGCCACGGCGGCGACGTTGCGGGAGGCCTGCACGCCGCCGGCGACGATTGCGAACTCGCTGCGGAAGATCCCGAACGGTGGCATCGCCGCCAGGGCGAGGATGGCGAGCAGGAACAGCGGGGCGCTCCAGGGCAGGACGCCTCGGGCGCCGCGGATGCGGCTGAGCCGCTTTGCCCCGTACTTGCGCACCAGCACCCCGGCGCCGAAGAACGCGTTTCCCTTGGCCGCCGCGTGGGCGAGGACATGCAGCATGGCCCCGAACAGCGCCAGCGGGGCGCCGAAGCTGACGGCGATGGCCAGGATGCCCATGTGCTCGACCGATGAGTAGGCGAGCATTCGTTTGATGTCGTGCTGGTCGAGCAGGTACAGCGCCGCGAGTGCCAGCGACCCGACCCCGAAGATCAGCAGTACGGTCTGCGGGAAGCGCGGCCCGAGCGTGGCCACCGCGATCTGGTGGAAGCGCAGCACGGCGTAGAAGCTGGTCGCCAGCAGCGACCCGGACAGCACCGCCGAGATCGGGGTAGGTGCCTCGGAGTGGGCGTCGGGCAGCCAGGTGTGCACCGGAAACAGCCCCACCTTGGTGCCGAAGCCCAGCACGGCCAGCACGAACGCCAGGCGCACCGCCGTGTGCGGCAACTCGGGGGCGGCGGCCAGCAGCGGCGGGAACGCCAGGTCGTAGGAGTTGCCCAGCACGGTGGAACCCGCGTAGTAGAGGAAGATCGTGGCGAGCAGGGCGATGCCCAGCCCGGCCGAGGCCAGCAGCAGATACTTCCAGGACGCCTCGACGGCGCCGTCGGTGTCCTCGATGGCCACCAGCAGCGCGGAGACCACGGTGGTGATCTCGATGGCGATCCACAGCAGCGCCAGGCCGTTGACCGCCGGCGCGCACAGCATCGACCAGGCGAACACGTTGAGGCCGAGGTAGAAGCGGCGGAGGTAGGCCTCCGAGTGCCCGCCGTGCAGGTAGCCGATGGCGTAGCCCGCGGTGGCCGGATACAGGAAGCCGGTGGCCAGCAGGAACACCGCCGACAGCGCGTCGACGCGCAGGAACCCGACCTGCACGCCGGGCCCGACCGCCGCCGGGACCAGCGCCAGGGTCAGCGCGAAGCAGACCAGCCCGGCCCCCAGGCTGGCGGCCTTGACCGCACGCACCGGCGCGAACGCCGCCAGCGCCGCCGGGACCAGCGGTACGAGCACCAGGGCCACGAGCACGGCCGACATGTCCTCACCCCCGCAACCGGTTCAGCGCCGCGGTGGACAGCGACGCCGTTCGCACGTGGTGCACCCGCATCAGCACCCCGAACACCACCACGGCCACCAGCAGGTCGAACAGGAACGCCACCTCGAGGATCAACGGCAGTTCGGCCGCCACGACCAGACTGGCCAGGGAGACCCCGTTCTCCAGCGAGAAGAACCCGATGGCCTGCGACACCACGTCGCGGCGCACCGCCATCAGCACGAAGGCGATCAGCACCACGCCGATCGACACGGACAGGGCGGTGGTCGGCAGCACCGCGCTGGGCAGGTGCAGCACGCCGATGGTGAAGAACCCGAAACCGGCCACCACGATCGACACCAGCACCGCCGACGCGGTGCCGAGGGTGGCGGAGCCGGCGATCTCCTCGCTGGTGTCGTGCATCAACCGCAGCACCACCAGCGGCACGACGACCACCTTCAGCGCGAACGACAGCACCGCCAGCACGTACAGTTCGGGCAGGTGGTGGGTGGCGGCGACCACCGCCGCCAGGACGGACACCACCAGCGACTGTGCGGCGTACAGACGGACCTGGTCGCGCAGCAGTGCCTGCCGCAGCATCCAGAACTCCAGGAGCAGGACCAGGACGGCGATCACGTTCGCGGTGCCGGCGAAGACGCCGGGCGCCGGCGCGGGATGCATCAGCCACCTCCCAGGTAGAGGGTGAGCACCGCCAGGACGGCGAGCAGGAACGCGGCCGCCACGAAATCTGTGATCTTGAACAGGCGCAGCTTCGCGAACGAGTTGTCGATCAACGTCACGCCAGCGCCAACGAGGCTCGCCTTGACCAGCAGCGCCACGACGGCCAGCCCCACCGCCGCGAGTGCGGGGGTCGCGGCCAGCCCCCACGGGGCGAGGAACACATTGATCAGGATGGTGTAGAGGATCAGCTGCTTCATCGCCGAACCCCAGCGGAGTGCGGCGAAGTACGGCCCGGAGTGCTCGAAGCCCCGGGCCTCCTCGATCATCCCGAACTCGTTGGTGCCGGTGTGGGTCTCCACCGGGATCCGGCCGGTCTCGGCGAGGATCACCATGAACAGCGCGCCCGCGGCCAACAGGTGCGCCGGCCGGATCACCTGGGTGATGTCGGAGCGCACCGTCGCCGCCATCGCGTACGGCAGGTCCGTGGCGGTGACCAGCGCGACCGAGAGCACCACGAACAGCACCACCGGTTCGGTGATCGCCGCGAAGGTCTTCGCCCGGCTCGACCCGAGCTGGGCGTACGGGCCGCCGGACTCGGCCGCCGCCACCGCGACCGCGAATCCCGCGAGCGAGAGGATGAACCCGCCGCCCAGGATGTCGGCCATGTAACCCAGTGGTAGCGGAAACGCGGTCAGCACCGGGATGAGCAGCGGCACCGTCAGGTAGCAGGCCAGGGCCAGCAGTGGTGCCACGAGGAAGAAACCGCTAGCGCCCTCCGGCGCGAGGGACTCCTTCGCGAACAGCTTCGCCAGATCGAAGTACGGCTGCATCACCCGCGGACCGCGCCGGCCCTGCAGCCGCGCCTCCACCCGGGCGATGACGCCGCTGATGCCGGGAGCCGCGAGCAGGATGGTGAAGACCTGGGCCGCCTGCACGAGCGGGATCGGGAGGATCGGGCTTGCCGCTCCGCTCATCGGCGCCTCCCACCATCGCTCCGGCATCAGCCTTCAATCGACAGTTGGTAGAGGCCATCAGCGGAGTGGATCTTTCCGCGGTTTCGGCGAGCCCCATCGCCTGACCTCAGGATGGCACGCCTGGTTCGGGGTCGCAACCACGGAACGGCGCGGACGCGGGTGGGCGCTCGTCCGACTTTCGGCTCCGCTGAATCCCTTGTTTCGCTCGGCCGATGCCAGATGGCGGGCGGTTGGCTGCACCACGTCGCGGGCTCTGCCGTGGGCAGGTGGCGCTCCGGGCCGGTCGGGCTGCTGCTTTCCGCTGCCCGGTCGGTCATTCGTACCTCGCGGCCGCGAGCGGGACCGGCGCGGCGCAGGCCTCGATTCCGGGCTCGGGTCCGTGCCCTGCGCCGTCACCGGT